>JAYWCI010000303.1:0-15042 GCA_043780895.1 Kofleriaceae bacterium
AAGTTCGATCTCGGTCCCGCTCACCGTAAGATCAAGTGTTACGACTGCCACACCAAGGCGCTCGGTGAGGGCAAGCCGACCAGCGCGTGCGAGACCTGCTACGCGCTATATGTCGCGTCGTACTCGCGAACGCTGCCACGGGTTTGGCCCGTGTCGGTCGCGTGACGTTCGACGATGTGCGCCGTCGCTATGCGCGGATCTTGCCCACGATGCGAGCAGCAGTTCGTCGCGCGTTACTCGGGCGCGTTGACCGTCGCACCGGATGGCCGCTTCACCGCGCCGCTCTATGCGAAAGGCGTGACGGTCGGCAACAACTGCGTAGCGCAGGATATTCGGATCGAGCAAATTTCTTCGATCACTCTCGGCGCGCAGCTCGGCGATGAAGCTGGTGCGGGCGAGCTCACGTTCCAGAACCTCGCCGCCGTCGATGGCGACGAGCTCAAGGCCGTCGATGGCGACAAGCTCGACAGATCACTGACGTGCCCGCACTCGCGCGCGCCATCTCGAGGATCCGATCGTTGTCGTCATCGCTGCGCATCGGCGCGTGATGGAACCAGCACAGCTGCTTGACGCGAGCTTCGCGCGCGATCTCGATCGCGTCGCCGGGGCGCGAGTGGCCCCAGTGCGGCCGCACCTTGTATCGCCTGCCGCCGAAGCCGATGGAAACCTTGGGCCGTCAACACACATCGGTCGCCGCGACTGTTTCGCGCCTTCACTCGGTTCGCCGCTATCGCGCGCGCGCGCTTTTCGATGCTCGTTTCCACGTCGACGCTCGGCGGTGAGATCGAGTGCCGCGGCAAGGTGGCGGGACCGTGATCACGTTGCGGCTGCCGCCCGTCGGGCAGCCGGCTCAGCGTTTTCTAGCCGTCGCGTTCGAGCTTGCAGTCCTCGAATTGCAGCAGCGAGACGACAAGGCCGTGGTCGTGAAACATTCCGAACATCGTCGTGCCGCGCTTCGAATCGCGAATCGTCGCGCCGCTTTCGTGGAGCACGATCTCGCACGTATCGGTTGCGCAGGCCACGCGCACGATGCCGTCCTTGCTCGCCTTCAGATGTTTGTGGAATAGCTTCGAACCGCTGTCTTCGACGTCGCAGTTCTCGTCGTCGAAGTCCTGTTTTCGGACCGCGTGAGCGCTATCGTCCGGTGATGGGACGAACTCAGCGCGCGGCACTGCTAGCGATCGCGATGGCGGCGTGCAGCCGGGCGGAGCCACCGAGCCCGAGCGTCGCGCCATCGCCGCCGTCGCCGCCCGCACCGTCGCCGCCGTCGCCGCCCGCACCGTCGCCGGAGTCGGTGCCTGCGGTCGAGTTCGTCGTCGCGGACCTCGACGACGCGGCCGAGTCGCCGCACACACGCGTGCGGTTCGCGAAGACGACGCCGGCCGGCGTGGTCGTGACGCGCACGGTGTCGGTGCCAGGTATCGTGACGACGCTCGCGTGGGTCGGGCCCGACCCTGTCGTCATGCTCGACGACGGCGCCGTCGGGCGGATCCCCGCTGCCGGCTTCGCGCCGCTGCCGCCGGTCCCCGCACCGCTGTGGAAGACGCCGAAACCCAAGGGCACAGGCGACTCGTCCGCGCCGACCGACCGCTTCGACGCACCGCGCTGGCGCGTGATGGCCGACGCCGCCGGCGCCGTCTGGCAGGCGCGGTGCGACTGGGGCTGGGATCTCCCGCACGGCATCGCGCACCACTGCGTGCCGGAAGGGGGCCGCTGCGATGCGTGGGTCTTCGCGCGGGTGTGGCCGGGCCCGACGACGGTGTCGCTGAAGGCGCCCGCGGCGGCGTTCGACTCGGACGTGACCCAGAGACCCTCGCCGCCGCCCGCCACGCCGGCGCCGGGCATCCACGCGGAGATCGCGCACGTCGTGGTCCCCGATGGCCCGACGGGTCGGGCGGTGCTGCGGTGCACCGAGGCCGGCGCGACGATCCAGTATCCGACCGACGACGATCGCGACATGCGCGACAACGACGGAGACGGCGTCAGCGAACTCACGTGGCTCTCCACCAAGCCGCCGCTGTTGTCCGTCACGCGGCGGGTCGGCTGTCTCGAGACCGAGTCGGTGATCTTCGAGGGCTGCAAGAAGTCCGAGACCTACGGCGGCACCGTGGCACTGGGCGGGCCGCACGATGTCCTCGTGCTGGCGCAGAACGGCGACAAGCTCCAGCTCCGCTGGCACGACCGCGATCTCGGCTCGCTCGATCACGTGGCGCAGTACGCGTTCGCTCCGCCGCCGCCTAGGGCTGCAGACCGGTGAGCGTAAGGAACATGCCGCGGTCGTCGGGGCTGAACTGCGGATTCTTGTACTGGTAGCTCGAGGTCGCGACCGTGTGAGCGAGATGATCTTCGGTCGTCACGCTCTGCACGACCCACTGCGTGACAGGCATCGCTTTGTGGAGCTCCGGATGCTGCTCGACCACGGATCCGTTCGCCATCGCGGCGTAGGAGATCGACGTATCTGCGCCGCGATGGTTGTGGACACCGACGAGCAAGCGCGGAGGTTGCGTGGGCGTCGTGACTTTCGACAGGTACAGCGTACCGCCGGCCGCGTCGGGTTGGATGGCACCGTCGAAGTTGACGCCTTCGGCGATGCCGTCGCCGTCGAGATCGATCATGTCGGCGCGCTGCTCCCACGCGAAGGTCTCGGGCGCGCTCGCCATCCAGGAGTACGGAATCTGGTCGGTGACCACGACCGTGTGGACGAGGGCCGCGCGATCACCGACGACACCGGCCGACCCGCCGAACTGGCCGCCCTGATTGAAGTAGGCGTTCGGCAACGTGGTGCCTGGAGAGAACTGAACGACATCGACGCGGCCATCACCGTCGAGGTCGAGGGTGCGGCTCGAATCCACCCGCGTGCCCTCCGCGATGAACCTCGAGAAGCCGCCGATCTGCGAGCCGACGGTGACGCTCGACGTCGGAGTTCCGTCCGTGCCGGGACGGAGCGCCGTCGACACTTGCGTACTCACGTACAGCCCGAGATCCTGGCCGTCGTTGATGTCGAACTGCGCGCCTGATCCCGTGCCCGACGTGCCAGACCAGTGGTCCATGAGTCCATCGCCCGACAGATCGAAGAGTCCCTGCACGCTGACCACGTTGGAGAGCCCCAGCTGGATCGTATCGAGCGCGGTGAACTGCGCCTCCGCGGGCCCGAACATCGTGTAGGGCTCGCCGAAAACAAACTCGAAGTCCGAGCGCTGGTAGGCCGGCGCCGGTTCGAGCTGACCCGTGCCGTCGTTGCCCACTTCAGCGTCGGCATCTTGATGTGTTCCGGCGGCGCAAATCCGTGCGGGCCGAGGTTCTTCTCCCACTGCGCGCCGCACGTCGTGATGCGATTGTCAGTTGCACTGATACGCAACGGATCGACCGTAAGCCGGTCTGGCAATCCGTCGCCGTCCAGATCAAGGGTCATCGCTTCGACAGTCGGCCACTTGCTGGAGTTGAACCGGTAGCCCCAGCTCAGGTTGAATCCCGTGTGGCCGTGATTGGCACCGATCAGACCGGCGCGACCCACGACCAGGATGCGCGCGCACCGCTCAGCTATCGACGACCGTGATCTTCGACGGGCATGCGTACATGGTGAACGTTGGGATCAGGGCGGAAGCAGACGTCATCCGTCGCGAGCCGTGGTCGGTCCCGCAGCACCGCTAGCGATCTGCACGATCCTGCTGCGTGGGATCTTACGGAGCGTTCGGCGACCGCAAGCTCGGCGTACGTATCTACGAGGTCGAGGTCACCGGCACGGAAGCCCTCACCGCTCAGTGATCGACGACCGCGATCTTTCGAGGGCCGGGCACCTCGAACATGCTGATCGTCGTCGTCTTCTGAAGACCTTGGTTCAGCAACCACGTCGTCGCTGGGCTGACCGGCGGCACTTCGTAACCTTCGGGAAGTGGCACGTCAGGAGGAATGGCCTCGCGCCACCCACGAAAGGCCAGGCCACTCGCATAGGGATCCAAGCGCCCTTCGAGCAGCGTGTACGCACCATCGTCATCGCGATGGCGACGCCAGTTGTTGATCACGTACGCGAGCGCGTTGCGCACCTGGCGCACCGAATCGAGGTTCTCGCAGTGATAGCGGTCGGTGAACACGCGGCCCGATCGCTGAACCCGACGCCGGCGCGAGTACGCCGCATTGAGCCGCTTCGCCGCCGAGATCTGGAAGGCGCGAAGGCCGTTGGCAAGAGCCGTCTGGTCATTCGCCTCGACGATCAGATGAAGATGCGTGTTCTGCAGGCTCAGGTGCACGACGCGGAACGCTTCGTGCCGAGCGAGCACCGTACGGAGTGCGCGCCGAACGGCCGCATACATGTCGAGCCGACGCAACCAACCCAGGTCGTTCGCCACGCGCAGGGTGACGTGCTGTGGGTTTCGCTGCTTGATCGGCGCGCGCGTCGCGTGCGAAGCGCCGGCACGCTCGCCGTTCGGCTTGCGCCCCGCACCCGGTCGGTAGCCGCCGCGGCGCTGCTTGTTCTTGTCGAGCTTCGGCAGTTGAAGCTCGACCTGAACGTGGCGTTTGCGAGGTCGCCCCATCCTGCAAAGCTGGTCTGTCGTCGTGACTTCGTCAATTTGATTCGGCGTATATAATCGTCGTCGACAAAGCGAGGGTGCCTCCGGTTGCGGAGGGCAAGACCTGCATCATTCCACCGAGACGTTGTCTCGCCGCCCCCGCCGCGGAATCCCGACGCACCCGCGAAGCAGTCGACGCCACAGCCTTCAGCTGATCGCCCAGCCTCGCTCACCGCGAAGGCCAAGATGCGCGAGACCTGCGGTCATGTTCGATCCTCGCCCGTGATCTTCGTTTCGATTGCGCGGTGTGCCCGGACGGTCACGAAGCGACGTGAGCGAAGAGAGCCCGGCGCAGTCGACGCCAGTGTTATGCGCGACCCGCGAGACGATCCGCGAGCCGGCGATGCTCGTAGCTCCCGACGACCTCTCGCGAGGGCACCGGATGCTTCGCCTGGTTCGCTGCATGCGCGGCCTTCATCGCGCGCACCCGCGCCGCGCTCTCGCCGATCCTCCGGCGCAGCTCGGAGTCGCGCTCCGCGGCCTTCGTCAGCCCCTCGACGGCGAGGCGCTGGTTGTCTTCATTGCAGCACAGCAGGATCACGTCGCAACCGGCGCGGATCGCACCGACCGCGGCCTCGTCGACACCCATGTGCGCGGCGATCGCCTTCATGTCGAGATCGTCCGAGACGATCACGCCGCGATAGCCGAGCCGCTGGCGCAACAGGCCCGTGATGACCTGCTCGGATAACGTCGCCGGGCGCTGCGCATCGAGCGCCGCGAACACGACGTGTGCCGTCATGATCATCGGCAGGTTTGCCGCGGCGGCCGCTTGGAACGGCGCGAGCTCGACCGCCTCGAGCCGTGCCCAGTCGTGATCGATGCACGGCAGCGCGAGGTGCGAATCGATATCGGTATCGCCGTGCCCCGGGAAGTGCTTGCCGCACGCGAGGATGCCGGCGGCGGCGAGACCGCGCGCGAACGCGAGCGCGCGGCGGGTGACCGTGGCGGCGTCGTGACCGAACGCGCGGTCGCCGATGATCGGATTTGCGGGGTTCGTGTGGACGTCGAGGATCGGTGCGAAATCGAGATCGAGCCCGAGCGCGCGGAGCTCGTCGCCGATCGCGCGGCCGACCTGTTCGGCGAGCTCGGTATCGAGCGGCGCGGCGAGCCCGTCGTGCGCCATCATCGGCGGCCACATCGTGGCGGGTGCGCGCACGCGCTGGACGAGGCCACCTTCTTGATCGATCGCGATCAAGGCCGGTGTGCCGTCGGGTGCCGCGAGGTGCAGGCCGCGATTCAGGGCGACGAGCGCGTCGAGATCACCGATCTCTTGGGTGACCGCGCCGCCACCACCGACCGTCGAGATCGCGAGGTTGCGCTTGAACAGGATCGAGGCGCCGTAGGTTCCCGCCGAGAGCTGCTTGGCGAGCTCCCTCGGTACCGTGGTTCCTTGAAAGCCGACCCACAGCAGCTGACCGACGTCATCGCTCACGCGGCGACAGTAGCACTGCGGCGTCAGCGCGGAAACGAGGTCGCTTCGCCGGCGAGCTCGAGCCGTTGCGCCTGTGCCGTCGCGGTGTACACGAGGATGGTTCGAACCGTCGCGAACTGCAGGGCGAGCACGAGCTCGCGTCGACCATCGCCATCGACATCGACGACGCCGAGCACGTCCATCGTGACCCGCGATTTCGGATCGACCGCCTTGCCCGGATCGGCCTCGGCGTCGAGCTTGACGCCATACAGCTCGTACTTCGGTTCGCACGCGGCGGTCGAGGTCGGCGACGAGGTCCACTCGGTGGCCGGCGAGCGCGATCCGTCGAGCACACCGGCGAGCGGGAACGATTCGATCCGGCCATCGCCATCGATATCGACCGCCAGCTGATCGCCAGAGATGCAGGCGCCACCGGTGACGTACGTGGGCGTCGCGGGTGGATCATCGGGATGCACGACATCACCGATCGCGATGCCGCAGCTGTTCGTGGCTTGTCCGCACTTCAGATCTTCGGACCGCGTCGAGATGTCGCCCGGCTTGGGCTGCGCGATCACCGACGAGGCGAACGTGCACGGTGACGCGCCGGCATACGCGCCCGCGGCCACCGCTTGCGGCAAGCCGACATCGACGATGCCCATGGTGTCGAACACCCCGGCGAGCTTGCCGTCGACGCCGAGCACCACGAACCGAGGGACGCTTCCGCGCTCGACCGCCGCGGTCATGTCGGCCGGGTTATCGGTCCACGTCACCGAACGCAGCGCGATCGGCGCGATGGCCGGTCGGCCGCCGGCACCTTGCGGGCACATCTCGCCGATCAATACCTGTCGACCACCACCACGGATCCCGGAGGGCGCCGCATGCATCCGGTTCACGTTGCCGTTCGGCTCGCCGCCAGGCCCCGGTGGGACCTTCAGCGTGGGTACACACGAAATGACCGCAGAGATCAGCACGGGCCAGGCAACGCGAGGCAGCGGGCCACGGTCTTTAGCAGGCGGCATTTCGAGCACCATAACGGTCAGATCGCGGACCCGCCAATTAAGGATGCCCGCGATTGACCCCGTTCCAACCGGATGCCTATAGTCCGCCGCAAGTTCGCGATGCTCCCAAAAACCTCGCCATATCCATGCGTTACTTAGCAAAGACCTTCCTCGCGAGCATCGTGTTCCTCGCCGTCATCGGCGACGTCGCTTCCGCCCAGATGGGCGGCGGCATGCCGATGGGCGGCGGCCCACAAGGCGGCATGACGCCCTCCGGTGAAGAGAAGAAGGAAGGCGTGGCCGAAGCGGCCCCGAAGACTCCCGCTCTCCTCCCCACCGCACCGGATCTGCCGGCACCGAAAGGTCGCCACAAGCGCTTCCAGCTGTTCGAGCTCGGTGGTTACTACCGGATGCGAACCGATTGGTTCAAGAACTTCAACCTCGGCTTCCTCGACCAAGATGCCCTCGGTGGCGCGCCGTTTCCGCGCGCCCAGGCGTGCAACTCGACGGCGTTGAACCACCCGTGCGACGACACCTTGTCGAGCACGAACATGCGGCTCCGGCTCGAGCCGGTGTTCAACATCGACGAAGACACCTCGGTCCACATGCAGGCCGACGTCTACGACAACCTCGTGCTCGGCTCGACGCCGTACGGCGAGAACCTCTCGGGCGTCTACTCGACGACGAACCGCCCGCCGGTCGGCGCGTTCGGCAACACCCAGGCCCCGTCGATCGCCGGCGTCAACAACACCAGCTCGGCGTTCACCGTCAAGCGCGCGTGGGCCGAGGTCGGCGTTCCGCTCGGTGTCATCAAGGCCGGTCGCCAGCCCAACCACTGGGGTATGGGCATGCTCTACAACGGCGGCGGCAAGGATCCGATCAGCGGCGAGTACAACTACAACGCCGACTACGGCGACACCGTCGATCGCGTGAGCTTCTCGGCCGAGATTCCGGGCACGGGCCTGCGCGCGATGATCGCCTCGGACTGGGATATCTCGCGCCTGATCTCGAGCCAGACCGATGCCAACACGGGGCATGAAGGTCACGCCTTCAACCTCGACAACAACGACGACATGAATAGCTGGGTCGGCGTGATCTCGAAGATGGACGAGCCGCAGAAGTTCAAGGACGCCGTCGACCGTGGCGAGACCATCGCGAACTACGGCGCGTACTTCGAATACAAGACCCAGGCATGGGACTACGACCTCACGAACTTCAAGTTCGGTGGCGCGTTCGATCCGGCGGCCTACGTGCCGCGCGGTCTCAAGACATACAGCCCCGACCTGTGGGGCAAGCTCGCGAGCGGCGCGCATACCGTCGAGGGCGAGTTCGCGGGCCAGTTCGGCACGCTCGCAACGCTCACCGATCAGGGCATCACGGGCTCCTCGACGATCCGCAAGTTCGGTGGCGTCGGTCGCTACACGTTCAAAGGTCTCGAAGGCAAGCTCCGCATGGGGATCGAAGGCGGCTTCGCCACCGGTGATCAGTGGGACAACACGGTCGCGGGCAAGACGAACGTCGCGTACGCCAACCTCCTCGGAGATCCGTCGGTCTGCACGGCGAACCACGGCTGCACGCTCACGCAGTTCATGTTCAACCGCGACTACCAGGTCGACTTGATCCTCTGGCACGAGCTCTACGGCGCGGTCACGAACGCCGCGTACGCCAAGCCGTTCCTCCAGTACGACATCACCAAGTCGATCATGCTGAAGTTCTCGAACGTGACCTCGTTCGCACTCAAGCCGGTCGCGACGCCCGGTAACGGTACGGTGTACGGCACCGAGTTCGACGGTGACATTGGTTACAACGGCAACCACATCTTCGCCGGTATCTCGTACGGCGTGCTGTTCGCGTTCAGCGCGCTCAGCCACCCCGACAGCACCGCCCTCGGTGGCCCGGGTCTGGGCTATGGTCAGGGCAACATCGGTGATGCCGGCACGGCACACACGATTCAGTCTCGGCTTGTTCTGACGTTCTGATAAAACGACGGCGTGCCGAGGCTGCGCGCCCTGTCGTTTTTGATCGGGTCGGGCTTCGTCGGCTGCGTCGCCGCGTGCGGCCACGATCCTGCGAGCACGGCCGATGCGGTGGGCACCGGCGATGCACCGGTCGCGGTGCTGCCGACCGGCCACAGCTCGTCGATCGCGGTCAGCGCGAACGGCAAGACCCTCTATGTCGTCAACCCCGATGCCGATTCGGTCTCGGTGCTCGATACGGCCACGCGCGCGCTCGTGACCGAGCTCCATCTTGGTCTCGCGCCCACCATCGCGGGCGATGGCTCGTTCACGCCGAACGTGATGCCACGTGCGCTCGCCCTGTCGCCGGATGGTGCAACGCTCTTCGTCACCGGCGAGCGGGATGGCAAGGTCTACGCGATCGACGCGACCACCATGTCGGTGACCGCATCGGTGATCTGCAGCGAGCCGATCGGCGTCGTCGCGGCGCGCGATGCGATCTACGTCGCGTGCACGCAGGATGCGGCGATCGTGAAGCTCGATGCGCACACCCTCGCGCCACTCGCCCGCACCCAGCTCGCGAGCACACCGTGGGGGCTCGCCTGGTCGGCGGACGGGTCGATTGTAGCGTCGCTGTTCTTTGGCCCCGGTGCGACCGTCCTCGATCCGGCGACGCTCGCGATCACTGCGCAATGGACGGTGCCGGTCGTCGCACCGCGTAGCGACGCGCGGCTCGCACACGGCCAACCGCGCGGGTTCTACGATCTCGCGGCGCGTCCCGGCACGCACGACATGTGGCTCGTCCACGAGTTGCTCGGTACCGACAAGGCGCAACCCACCCTGGATTTCGAACGCACCGCGTTCCCCGCGATCTCGATCGTGTCCGGTGGTGCGTTCACCACGACGCTGTCGACCGACGCGCAAGATGTGCCCGGGATCGATGGCTCGATCGGCGACGTGGTCTCGGGCCCGCACGCGATCGAGTTCACCCACGATGGCGCGTTCGCGCTGGTCGTCGATACCAACAGCGAAGATCTCCTCGCAGTCTCGAGTGCGCGCGTCGAAGCGGCGCTCGCGCGGCCCCTGCCCGGCCACATGCCCGAGGGCATCGCGATCGCGCCGGATGACAGCGTCGCGTACCTCGACGAACGCAACACGGGCGATGTCGCCGTCGTGAAGCTCGCGCGAAACGGAAATGGCATCAGCCTCGCCGTCGAGGGCCCGCCGATCGCGCGCGTGACCTCGGATCCGATGCCCGCACAGATGCGGCTCGGTCAGCATCTATTTTATTCGGCGAACAGTGACGAGTACCCGATCACGAAGAACCACTGGATCGCGTGCGCGACCTGTCACATGGAAGGCCGCAGCGATCAGGTGACCTGGCTGTTCGCGCAAGGACCACGCGATACCCCGTCGAACGCGGGCGGCATGCTCGGTACGGGCTTTCTGTTCCGCACCGCCGATCGCACCCAGGTCGCGGACTACTGGCACACCATCAACACCGAACAAGGTGGCAGCTTCGATCCGACCGCGCAGGCCACGTTGCTCGCGGCGATCCAGGCGTATGTCGATCACGCGCTGCCCCTGCCGGTGCCGCCCGCGACCGATGCGACGAAGGTCGCGCGAGGCGCCGAGCTGTTCGCGCGCGCGGATGTCGGCTGCGCGACCTGCCACAACGGTCCGCGGTTCACCGATTCGGGCGCGGGGAATCCCGCCCTCGATCTCGGCGGCACGATCACGCTGCACGATGTCGGGACGTGCAACCCGGGCGATGTCGCGCACCAAGATCTCGCCGGTCACGCACGAGCGGCCTGCTTATTCGACACGCCGTCGCTCGACGGCATCGCCTCGTCACCACCGTACTTTCACGACGGGCGCGCGGCGTCGCTCCACGATGCCCTCGAGATGACCCGTGGCGTGATGGGCGACATCACGATGTTGTCGCCGGCGGACGAGGACGCGCTCGTCGAGTACCTGAGGTCGCTGTGAAGCTCCTCCTCTGCATGCTCGCCTGTGCATGCGGAGACCAGCGCGCCGCCGCCGCGATCGATGGCGCCGGGCCGAGCGATGCGGCGAGTGCGTGTGCCGCGGTGTTCACTGGCAACTTCGCCGAGACCGCGACCACGCTCGCGGCGTGCGCCACGCTCGATGCGACTGGCACGTTCGCGCTGACCCTGGTGGCCCCGAGCCTGACCGCCGGTCTCGTCGTGGCGATTCCGGTCACGGGCGATACGGCGACCTCGCAGACCGCGACGGGCTGGAGCGTGAGGGCGACGCGGATGATCGATCATGATCAGTGCGTGCTCGATGCCGGCGATGCGGTCGTGCCGCACGGCAGCTTCGCGCTCGCGTGGATTGCGGAGATCCGTTGACCGAGCACGTCGAGCTCACGTTCTGATGCGCGCGTCCGGCTTGATCGTGCTCGCCGCGTGCACGGGTCCACAGCTGCCTTCGTTTGGTGCGAGCGATACGGGCACGGCACCAGACGCGGCGACGGGATCGAATGCCGCCGACGATGTCGCGGTGACCGCGGTCGTGACCAGCACGCGGTTCGTGGTGCGCGAGCACATGCTCGCCGTCGGCGAGATGCAGATCAGCGGCGAGCCTTTCGCCGAAGCGATGGGGCGCGACCTCCACGGCTACAGCCGCGACCTCTTGCCGACCGATCTCTATACGGATCTCGCCCTCGGCTTCGCGTGGATCGATCTCGCGGGGTTCTCGACCGCGGTCGAATCGCGTCGCGGTGATCGACATGGATCGCATGCGCTCTACAGGTGGGGTGCTCGTCGATCACGCGACGGCCGGGGGCCCGGGCGATAGGCCTCGACGATCGCGACCGCGTACACGCTGCTCGCGCTGCGCACGGTCAACCGCTCGCTCGGCTCGCAGCTCGAGCTCTACTCGAACAACACGCCGGACTCGCCCACCGCCGGGTGCTCGACTCGATCGCGTTGAGCTATCCGGGCAATGCCTCGCTCGCGTTCAGCGCGCGAGTCAGCGCGCTGATCCATGCCGAGGGTGACTTGCTCTACGACCACCTCGCCGACGCCACCGGTCGCGCCTACGCCGGCTGGAGGACGTCGACGCAGGCGGTCATCGATCCGTCCGACACGCTCGATAGCCACACCGCGGCGATCCGCGGCCTGTTCGCGGCGTTCCTCGCGACCGGCGACACGAAGTATCGGACCCGCGCACGAGCGGTCTACGAGCGGATGGAGGCCACATTCTACGACGCGGCCGCACGGGTCTATCGCACCGACCCGAGCGATAGCGCGCTGGTCTACACGGTGACCTACACGCCGGTCCGATTCGCGCTGTTGCAGAGCACGCTACGCGACATGTACGAGCTCGTCGCGAACGAGCCCGGTGGCGAAGCACTGGTACCCACGCTCGAAGAGCGCGTCGGGCGGCTGAACAAGCTCGTCCTGAATGGCTGGGACGATCGCGCTCGCAACCAGCACGTCGATACGGTCGAGTGCGTGCGCTACGACCCGCATAGCTCGAACGGCCTCGGCGGCCTGCAGATGGCCGAGCGCGCGCTGACCGGCGAGATCGGGCGTCAGACCGACGAAGGCGCGCTCGGTCCCGAGAGCGCCGATCGCAACGCGAACTGCGTGCCCGAGGTCGACAACGCCGGCCTGCCGGCGGCGCTCGCCGATGCGATCACGTTCACCGTGACTCACACGCCCCGGAGATGATCTAGAGGTAGCCGATCGCGGTCTGCAGGCGATCGACCGGGATCAGCTCGAGCCCCGAGCGATCGCTGATGCGCTTGGCATTCTGCGCCGGCAAGATCGCGCGCTCGAAGCCGAGCCGCGCGGCCTCGGCGAGGCGCTGCTCGCACAGCGTGACCGCGCGGATCTCGCCGGCGAGCCCGACCTCGCCGAACATCACGGTGCGCGCATCGATCGCGCGCCCGCGGGCCGAGGACGCGATCGCGCAGGCGATACCCAGATCGATCGCCGGCTCGGCGAGCCGGATGCCACCGGCGACGTTCACGAACACGTCGCGATCGAGCACGTCGCATGCCGCGCGCTGCGCGAGCACGGCGAGGAGCAGAGCGACGCGATTGCTATCGACGCCCGCCGCGGTGCGCCGGCCGAACGTGGCCACGGCGGGCGCAACGAGCGCCTGGATCTCGACGAGCAGCGGCCGCGCGCCATCCGCCGACGCGACGACGACCGACCCCGGTGCACCGATCGGACGCTCGGCGAGCAAGTGAGCAGACGGGTTCGCGACCTCGGCCATCCCGGCGCCGACCATCTCGAACACCCCGATCTCCTGGGTCGACCCGAACCGATTCTTGTGCGCGCGCAGGATCCGATATGGCCCGCCATCGCCTTCGAGCTGGAGCACCGCATCGACGAGGTGCTCGAGGGTTTTGGGTCCCGCGAGCCCGCCATCCTTCGTCACGTGACCCACGATCACGACCGGGGTGCCGGTGGTCTTCGCGAACTGGACGAGCCGGCTCGCGCACTCGCGCACCTGCGCGAGCGAGCCCGGGATCGAATCGAGTGCCGGCGTGTAGACGGTCTGGATCGAATCGACCGCGAGCACGGCGGGACGCGCGGCGATCGCATGCGCGAGGATCTTTTCGACATCGGTCTCGGCGACGATCGAGATCGCATCGCGCGCGGCGCCGACTCGCCGCGCGCGCATCGCGGTCTGCGCGACGGATTCCTCGCCGGTCGCGTAGAGCACGGTGCCCGAGGCGCACAGCCCGGCGAGCGCCTGGATCAACAGCGTCGATTTGCCGACGCCCGGATCACCACCGAGCAACACCGCGGAACCGGCGACGAGGCCTCCACCGAGCACGCGATCGAGCTCGCCGATGCCCGCGACCAGGCGCGTGCCATGGATCTCGACGACGCTCGTGATCGACTGCGGACCCTCGCCGAGGGCGACGCCGCTCGAGCTCGGCCGCGGCATCGCGACCTCGGCGAACTGCTCGACGAGCGAATTCCATTCCTGGCAGGCCGGACAGCGACCGAGCCACTTGGTCTCTTCATGGCCGCACTGCTGGCAGACGTGGACGCTCTTCGGCGCCTTCACCGCCCGGATCTTGGCCATGGCTGGTTCATACCAGCCTGATCTGACGTTCAGCTCAGGCGCTTGCGCAGCGACTCTTGCTTCTGATGCAGCTTCTCGGCGAGGTCGGTCTTACCGAGCTCCTGCGCGCGGACCGCGCCGATCCCGAGCCACTTGAGTGCGCGGCTCACGCTGCCGGCGGCGAGAAAGGCGCGGCTAGCCGAGAGCGCGACCGCGACATCGCCGTGATCCTCTTCGTGGCGGCGCTCGAACATCGCCTCGGCACGATCGAGCAACCCGGCGCTCACGTACATGTCCGCGAGGCCGTCGCGCATCGCACCGATGCGGGGCGCGCCATGCGGCATCGTCGCGAGCGAGGCGGTGTACGCATCGGTGAATTCCTCGTAGATCTTGATCGTGGTCTCGGGCGCGCCCGGCGACAGCGAGACCAGGAGCTCGAGGAACGGCGCGTAGAACACGTAGTTGTCGATCGGACAGCGCAGCACGCCGATCACTTCTTCGCGCCCGAGTGCCTCACCATCGTGCGCCGCTGCCGCGATGGTCGCGGCTTCGATCGCGTTGCCCGAGCCACCGAAGCGCTCGCGCGCCGCGACCAGCCCGTGCTCGCGCACGACCTCCGAGACGCGCTCGGCACGTGCGACATGCTCCGTGATCCCGGGCCAATCGAGCAGCTGGGGCGCGGCGGGCGCGGCCGGCGCTACGAACGCCGGGGTGAAGTGGCTCTCGTACGTCGCCCCGTTTGCAGTGAGTGCCGCGCGAGCCGCGGCGATCTCCTCCGGGGAGAGCCAGCTGATCCTCATGGAGAACAGCGTACCACGCAGCGCTACTTCTTCTTCGGCGGAGTCTTGGCGGGCGACTTCTTGCTGTCCGCGCCACCGCAGTTCGCATTGCCCATCGCCGCGCACTCGTCGGTGACGCGCTTCACGCCATCGGCCGCCGACGAGTCGCCTTTCTTGAGCTTCAAGTAGTGCGCGAACGCATCGGCCGATTTGTCGTTGTCGTGGTTCTCCTTGTACATGTAGCCGAGGTCGAACCAGCCGTCGGCATTCGCAGGGTCGAGC
>JAYWCI010000304.1:0-18473 GCA_043780895.1 Kofleriaceae bacterium
CTCGCGATCGCACCGACCTGGCCGAGCTTCTCGCTGCGGACCTGCTCGGCGCTACGATGGTCGGCTTCGGCAGAGGCAGCCAGTGCCTCTGCGCGCGCCGCGTCGAGGTCCTCACGGCGTGGACCGCGGCGCGCCAGATCGTAGCGAGCCTTTGCTTGCGCGAGCGCCGCTTCGGCGCCGGCAACGCGGGTCTTCGCGAGCCGATCGTCGAGGTGCGCGACGACCTGGCCGGTCTTCACCATGTCGCCTTCATCGACATCGATCGCGATGATCCGGCCATTCGTCTCGAAGGCAAGCGCGACAGGATCGCGGAGCGGCTCGACGCGCGCGGGCGCGACGATCACGGCGGGTTTGCCTGGCTCGGTGTTCGCGGACGCCATCGTGGGCTGGTGACCGATCGCGATCCAACCACCAGCGATCGCGACGGGCAGCGCGAGGACGAGGATCTTCTTGGTGTTCATACGTGCTCCTTCGAATCGATGTCAGAAATCAGACCGTCCTCGACGCGGACGACGCGGTCGGCAAAGCGCTCGAGGCGTGGATCGTGCGTGACCACGACCACCGCGCGGCCGTGCACGCTCGCGAGTTCGCGCAAAAGGTCCATCACGGACAGGGCGGTCTTGGTATCGAGGGCCGCGGTGGGCTCGTCACCGATGATGATCGGTGGATTGCCGCCGAGCGCCCTCGCGATCGCGACACGTTGCTTCTGGCCGCCCGACAGATCCGCTGGGAGATGATGGATGCGCGGTCCGAGATCGACGAGCTCGAGCAAGCGCTTTGCTTCACCACGCGGATCCTTGCGGCCCGGATCCTTCATCTGGATCGCGATCGCCACGTTCTCGAGAGCGGTCAGCGCGGGGAACAGATTGAAGCCCTGGAAGACGAACCCGAAGTTGCGTGCGCGCAGCGGCGGGAGGTCGCGCTCGCCGAAGCCGGCGACGTTCTTGCCTTCGAGCCAGACCTCGCCCGAGGTCGGCTTCAGGAGCAGACCGAGGATCGAGATCAGCGTGGTCTTGCCGGAACCGGAGGGCCCTTCGATCAGCGTGACCTCGCCGGCGCGAATATCGAGCGAGGCGTTGGCGAGCGCGGTGACGGCGGTCTCGCCGCTGCCGTAGATCTTACCAATACCGACCAGGCGAGCGAGCAAGTTCGAGGCGGGTGCGGCACCGAGGGCGACGTTGTCGGAGAATGCGAGGGCGGTGTCCATGATGATTAACCTTTGAAGACCGACGCGGGATCGAGCCGGAGGACCTTGACGATCGAGAGCAGCGAAGCGAGCGAGCACATCAGGATCGTGATGATCAGCGTCGCGACGTAGAGCCCGGGGAACAGCGCGACCGAGAGGTTCGCGTGCGCCATCGCCCATTGCATCACCACCGCGAGACCGCTGCCGATCACGAAGCCGAGCCCGGCCGAGATCATGGCTTGCGAGAGGATCACGCGAACCACCATCGAGTTCTTCGCGCCCATCGCTTTGAGCGTGCCGTACTCGCGGATGTACTGGAGCGTGCCGCTGTAGAGGATCTGACCGACGACGACGAAGCCGACGATGATGCCGAGCACCGCGGTCGTGAAGAACCCGGCGCCGACACCCGTACGCGTCGACCAGTACGTGCGGGTACGTTGCGACATCTCGCTCGTGGTGAACGCGGCGAGATGGGGGAGCTCGTTGATGTTCCGCTTCACCTGCTCGACCATGCCGGGCGCGGTCTTGACGAGCACGTACGTCACCGCGTCTTCGCCGAGCCCACGCAGGTAGCTGCGCGCCGAACGCAGATCGGTGAACACGATCGGCGAGGTGGTGAACGACCGGATGCCGCTCGTCATCGCGACCACCTGCGCGTGTACGCCGCTGATCTCGGTCTGCGTGCCGACCCGATCGATCTCGAGCTTCGCGTACTCGGTCTTGTCGATTACGATCGCGCCGGCCTCGGTCAAGCGCTGCGCATCACCCGCGACCACGTTCCACGGCGCGAGCAGGGGCTGGGGCCCAGGGCCACTGCCACGAACGTTCTCGATGCCGACGATCTGCACGCCGAGGTCGCCACCGGTCGGAAGCTTGGCCTGCGCGAAGTTGATCAGCACCCGCTCGGCGCGCTCCACGCCGGGCACCGAAGCGATCTTGTAGTACGCGCGCTCGTCGAACGGCGAGGCGAACTCGAACGACTCGCTACCTGCCTTGCCGACCCAGATATCGGCGCTGCTCGCATCGATCACGGCCGACGCGGTGTCCATGAAGCCGAAGTACAAGCCGACCTGGACCAGCACCAACATCACGGAGACCGACACACCTGCGATCGCCACCGCGAAGCGCAGCCGATCGTGCAAGAGCAGCTTGCGCGCGAGAGTCCACATGGAAGGGCTCTACAGCACGGCGCGTACCAGCTGCTATCTGGCTGGTTGTGGGCACTTGCGTGGTCCGTCGCGGGCCGGCGCGGTAACGACTCGTTACGCGCGGCAAGGGACGTTACTTGCTGCCAGGGCTGGCAGCGTTGCCACCGTGGCAGCCACCCAGCAAGTCCGACCGCCACACACCCTGTTACGCGGGCATGGCGTTTGATATATGGGCCCCACATGATGATGAGGACTTTGCTGGTGCTCGCTGTTTCTGTTCTCGCGTGCGGCAAAGGTGGCGACAAAGCGGGCGATAAAGCGGGGGACAAGGGCGCAGCGCCTGCGGCGGCCGCGATCGATGTGGCCGGCGTGAATGCGCTCGTGCCCGCGGATCTCAAGGCGAAGCTCGTGTTCGACAAGACCGACGTCGTCGCGGAGATGGGTCGTCACATCCGGACCTATACGCTCGCCGCGCCGAAGGGCTGGACCTCGAGGATGAAGGGCTTCGCGAGCCTCAAGGGTGGCGACGACCTGGGCTTCTCTACGTCGCTCGATCTCGGCAGCAACTGCGATGGCACGTGCGAGCCCAAGGACTGGGCCTCGACCTCCGACAAGGCGCTGTTCTCGCAATTCGCGAAGGACAAGGTGATCAAGGACGAGAAGAAGCCGAACAGCCGCCTGCTGATCAGCGAGCGCGCCAAATCGACGTTCGTGATCTACGCGTGGTGGGAGAACGGCGCGAAGCGCTACCACTCGTGCACAGCGACGCTCGAAGAAGTCGTGAAGGGCGCCGCGCCGGCGTTCGAGAAGGCGTGTCAGGCCGTGACGGTCAGCGGCGACGACTGAGGCAACAGCACCGTGAAGGTCGATCCACCACCGTGGGTCGAGCGGACCTGAATATCGCCACCATGGGCGCGCACGACCTTGTGACAGATCGCGAGGCCGAGGCCCGTGCCATCGGGCCGGGTCGTGAAGAACGGCTCGAAGATGCGAGGCAGATCGTCGGCGCCAATGCCGCGACCGTGATCCTCGACCTCGATCGCGATGCGCTCATCGGCGGTCTTCGCGCGCACGGTGACCCGGGCGCCGCGGCTCGATGCATCCGCCGCATTGTCGACGAGGTTCATCAGCACCTGGCGCAAGCGTTGTGGATCTCCTTGCACGGTAGGTAGCGCCGCGCTCGGCTCGTAGTGGAGCGCGAGGCCCTTCTCGCTGAACACCTGAGACAAGCCACGGGTCGTGGTCTCGAGCAGCTCGCCGACATCGATCGTTTGCGCGACGAGCTTCACCGGCTTGGCGAAATCGAGGATCTCGGCGACCGATCTGTCGAGCCGGCCGAGCTCCTCGAGCGCGATGTCGAGATGCTCGCGATCGTCGTCGGGGAGCGTGAGTTTCTGGCGCAGGATCTGGACGTTGAGCGAGATGCTCGTGAGCGGCGTGCGGATATCGTGCGCGATCGCGGCCGCGAACTGACCGAGCGCCGCGAGCCGGCGCGCATCTTCGAGCTCGCTGACTGCGGCATGACGCTCGACCGCGATCGCGACGCGCGCCGCGAGGTCGCGCGTGACGACATAGGTATCTCGATCGATGGTCGCCGCGCCGTTGAATTTCGCGATCGTGAACGCACCGACGAGGGCGCCATCGCCACCGATCGCGGGCACGACGAAGCAGACCTCGGCAGGTGGTGCGGGCTCGATCGGCTCCCCCGAGCGCAGCTGTTCCGCGAGCTCGGGGGCGAGTTGTGCGAACGGTTCCCAGCGCACCACCGCGCCATCGCTGATCGCGCTGATTCGACGAATCGCTTCGGCGATCGCGGCGGTCGGCTCCGCGGCGAGTGGTTCGTCCTGGACGGCGAGCCGGCGCGCGCGGCGCTCGTCGATGTTCGAGATCACGGACTTCTCGAGCCGCGGATACATCGCGCGGCCGAGGCCGAACAACAAGAGCGGCACGAACGTCGAGCCCACGAGCAGCGCCTCCTGGAGAGTACCGGGCTCGGTCCACCGCAACACGCCGACGATGGTGAAGGCGCCGCCGAGTGCGATGCCGAAAGCGATCGTCGCGAGCGTCACGACCTCGGCGGCCGTGCTGCGCAGCGAGAACAGCTCGCTGCGCAGTACGGCGGTCCCGATCACGACGAAGCTGCCGAGCGCGGCGAACGTGGTCTCCGCCCAGATCGCGGCCTCGAAGATGTGGAACATCGGCCCGAAGATGTAGGCCGACACGCCGAACACCCAGCGAAAGCCGAGCGCCATGATCACGACGCGACCGGCCACCTCGTGGACGCGCGTCATGGCCCGGCTACCGAGCCAGAGCACGAGGACCGTGCACGGCACGAAGAAGATGTACTCGGCGTCGAAGTAGTACGTCCGGTCGGTGCCGGGATGGTGGACCACGCTGACCATCGCGACGGCACCCCACAGCCACAGCGGGATGCGCCACTTCCACGCCATCGCGGGCTGACGCGGGAAGCTCGCCATGAAGTCGACCGAGATCAGCGCCATGACGATCGTGCCGATCGCGCACGGGAACGTCGTGGTCGGATCGACGATCCTTTCGCCCGCGAGGACGGCCAGGCCGCGCCACGCGGTCATGCTCGCATCGGTTGCGGCGAGCGCACCGAACAAGAGATTGTCGCGGCGCTTCGGCACAGCACGGATCACGAGTGCGGCGTACGCCGCACCGATCGCCGCGATCATCAGCGCGATCGCGCCGCCGATCACGCTTCGTCCTTCTTGTCGGCCATCTTGTCGGCCATCTTGTCAGGGCGCAGCCCGTACTCCTCGATCTTGCGATCGAGCGTAGGTCGGCTGATATCGAGGACCGCGCAGGCGCGACGCTTGTTCCAATCGGTGCTCGCGAGCACGCGGATGATGTGGCGCCGCTCGAGCTCTCGCAGGGTGCCCAGCTGGTTGGCGTGGTTGGCCTCGTTGGCCTCGTTGGACTCGTTCGGCGCAGCGGTCGAAGGATTGACCTGACCGAGGTGGAGCAACGTCTCGTCGAGGACATCGGTCTTCGCGAGCACCACCGCGCGGGTGAGCGTGTTCTCGAGCTCGCGCACGTTGCCGGGCCACGCGTAGGCGGAGAGCCGTGCGAGCGCCGCCGGCGTGACGTAGCGGATCGGCTTCGCGAGGTCGGTCGCGATCTTCGCGAGCAGGCCCTCGACGAGCACGCCGATATCGCCCGCTCGATCGCGGAGCGGCGGGACGTGGATCTCGACCACGCGCAGCCGGTAGTAGAGGTCCTCGCGAAACGTGCCCTTCGCGACCATCTGACCGAGGTCGCGGTGGCTCGCGGCGATCACGCGCGCCTCGAGCGAGTGCGACCGGGCATCGCCGACGCGCTCGAACGTGCGCTCCTGCAGCACGCGCAGCAGCTTGGCCTGGAGCTCGAGTGGAATCTCTGCGATCTCGTCGAGAAACAGCGTGCCCTTGCCCGCCATCTCGAACCGGCCCGGGCGATCCGCGATCGCGCCCGTGAACGCACCTTTGACGTGACCGAACAGCTCGCTCTCGAGCACGCCGGGCGCGAGCGCCGTGCAGCTCACCGCGACGAACGGACGATCCTCCTGGAACGATGCATTGTGAACGGCGCGAGCGACCAGCTCCTTGCCTGTGCCCGACTCGCCCGAGATCAACACCGGTGCTCGCGTGGTCGAGACCGAACCGATCTGCTTCCAGATTTCGCGGATCTCCCGGCTCTTGCCGAGGATCTCGCCCGCGTTCGTGTCGCGCGCCGCGAGCTCGACCAGCTGCGCGCGTGATTCCCGGCTCGCGAGCGCGGCTCGGACCACGGCGCGCAAGCGATCGATATCGATCGGCTTGACGAGGTACTCGTACGCGCCGAGCTGGATCGCCTTGACGGTCGATTGCATGTCGTCGCGCGCGGTCACGACCACGACGGTCGGACGGAGAGGGTGGTCGGTGAGCGCAGCGAGCACGTCGAAGCCCGAGCCGCCCGGGAGTCCGAGATCGAGCAGCATGAGATCGGGACCGGCCGCAGCCTCGATCGCGCCGGATGCATCCTGGGCGGTCGTGACCTCGTAGCCCTCGCCGATCAGGAACTTCTCGAGCGTCCGCCGGATGGATCGGTCGTCGTCGACGATCAGGATGCGAGCCACCTGCGCGAGAGTTCCACGCCTCGTGCCAGCCCAACTAATCGAGATCGCGAAAACTGCAGGTCACGATAGTAACGAGATGTTACTTCCAGTTGTTTCAATTGGTTACAGATCCAGTCGCTGTGGCCGACGCTCGATGATCAGAGCCTGTCGCGGATGGCGGGCATCGAGATCGAGGGCAAGGGCAGGGGCCCGCGCACCGAATTCTGGAAGCAGACGCCGGCGCCCCGCCCGGCACCACGACCGCTCGGAGGCGATGCGGAGCTGCGGATCGACCTCGCCCCGAACGTCACGCTCTCGATCGCGCTCACCGGCGATCTCGCACTTTCAGCCGCTGATCTCCGCGCACTTCGCGCGGCGGCAGCCCCGCTCGTCGCCGAGCTTGCACGTCGCGGCCTCACCGCGCAAACCCAGGAGACTCCATGATCACGCCGATCGCTGCACTGATGACGGACGAGGAGGTGGCCGCTTTCGGTCGCCGTGTCGACGCGACGCAGAACGGCTTCGGGGCGCTCGAGTGTGCGCGCGGCCTGCTGCCCCTGACCGCGATGCAGCTCGATGCGCGCGTGCGCGGAGTGATGGCGGCGATCGATCTGGCGCAGACCTTCGTCAACACGACCGGTGGTGCGATCGAAGCGACGTACATCGTCCCGCTGCCGGACCGCATGGCGGTCCATCGGCGGCGTCGCTGCAGACGAGGCTCGAGGCGAGCGTCTCACCGTCGTTGCGCCAGCGCAGGATGAAGTCGCGATCGAGCCGGGCACCCCGCGCGAGCTCGATCACCTGGGCATCCGCCGAGGTCGTGGTCACGGCGTGCAGGCTGGACGCGAGCTCGCGCAGGCCCAGATCTTCGATCGCGACGCGGATCGCGCCGCGAGGGCTCGCGCTCGCTACCGATCGCGAACGGTTCCGCGCGGTCGAGGCGCTCGCGAAGATCCTCCAAAGCCTCCCGGACGCGCGTTCTGTAAGTGAGAAGGCTCGGCCTTGTCGCGCTCGCGCTGATCGCGTGCGATGCGCATCCCCGCGCCGCACCGACCGTCGCGACCGTCGCAGCGGTCACTCCCGCCCTCGTCGTCGTCGATGCGCGTGCTGACGCGGCACTCCGGGATGCGGCCATCCTCGCAAGCATCGATGCGCCGATGGCCTTCGGCAAGGAGCGCGAAACACTCACGCTCGCGTATCGCCGTCAGCACAGCGATCCCGCAGCGTCGGATGTCGTGATCGCGCCTCGGATCATCGTGATCCACTCGACCGGCGGTGACTCCGCGAGAGCGACGCGTGCGTACTTCGACAACCCGCGGATCGAGGCGGCGCGCACCACGCTCGCCCGCGGTGGCGCAGTCAACGTCTCGGCGCACTTCCTCGTCGATCGCAATGGCACGATCTATCGGTTGCAACTTGCGACCCGTTACGCGCGGCACTGCATCGGGCTCAACCACACAGCGATCGGCATCGAGAACGTCGGTGACGAGACCGCGGCACCCCTCACCCGGGCGCAGCTCGCCGCCGATGCGGCGCTCGTCCGCGAGCTCGTCGCCCAGTTCCCGATCAAGTACCTGCTCGGTCACTACGAGGTAATGCAGTTCCGCGCGAACCCGATGTTCGTCGAGCGCGATGCGACCTACTCGAACGACAAGCCAGATCCGGACGCAGCCTTCATGACGGCGTTGCGGGAACGCGTCGCGGATCTACCGCTCGCCGGAATTCAGGGGCCCGACGCTAGTGCTTCTTGAAGATCGAAGTGCGCTTCAGGATGACGTGATGCGTGCCGTTGTTCTGGCGGGGCGCGATCTTCTGCGTATCCGCCGTATAGCCGTCCTTCGAGAGCGTGATCGAGGTCGTCCCACCCGCGAGCACGCGCACCGTCGTCGGCGTGATGCCGACGACCTTGCCACCGACGGTGATCGTCGCGCCTGGGGGCAGCGAGGTCACCTTGAGGCTGAACATCGGCGGAGGAATCCTGATCGTCAGCTTCGTCGCGGTGGCGCTCGCGGTGAACGCCTTGACCGCCGAGCCGTACTTCGCCTTCTTGACCGACACTTTTTGCGCGACGCCGCACGGCATCGGGATCGTGGCGGGCGAGGTCCCGAGCACCGTCGCGTTGTCGAGCATGATGTCCGCGCCTGCAGGCACGGTGGTGACGTCGACGTTGCACGTCGTGGCGACTGTCGGAGTTGGAGTAGGCGTTTGGACCGGCGTGGGCTGGATGGCGGCGACGCCCGCATCGACGACGACGATCGGCGCGATCACGTGGTCGCTACCGGTCGCGGGCATCGCGATCTGCGCCGACCCGGTGCTCGGCGTCGAACCACCGACGGGTTTCAACTTCTTGCCACCGGTCAACATGATCACGATCACCGTGACGAGCACGGCGACGCCAGCGACGAGGACGATCGGCACGATGCTGCGCTTCGGCTGGGCCGCACCGATCGCATCATTCGGACCCACCTCGAAGCGCGCGATCTCGGTCGGGTCGTAGCGCGAGCCCGAGGCCTGGGTGGAAAACCCGGGTTGGGCCTGCGGACCCGAGGCGAGCGGCGGCGTCGCGGGCGGCCGCGGCATCGACGACGGCGGCGTTGCGAACAGCTGCGCGACCGAGCTCGTGGACGGTACGGCGGCATGTCGCGGTGGCGGCGGGAGCGATCCGAGCGGTGGTGGGATCGGTCGAGCCGGCAGCTCGACATCGATCAGCGGGCTCGACACGATGCTGATCGGTTCTTCGTCGTCCGACACCGACGGCATCCGCACATGCGGTTCCATCAGGGTGGGATCGATCTGAACGAGCGCTTCACCGATACCGGTCGGCTTTTCTTCCCACTCGACGGCTTCGATCGCCTTGCTGCTCGAGATCGCGATGTTGCGATTGCCGAGCGCTGGGTTCTGCTTCACCTCCGGCAGCTTCTCGACCTTGGCCGGCGCGCTCCAGCCGCCAGGCGCTTGCGGATCGAGGCTGATCACGAAGTCTTCGTGCGGTCCCGATTTCTCGTCGGCGGCCTTGATGCTGGCGTCGTCCTTGGCAAGGAGGGTCGGCTGCGCCGCATCGGGCACCATCGTCCAGTCATCGCCCTTCATCGCCGCCATGATCTCGGACGCGCGCAGACTCCCGGAGCGGCCTGCGGTCGGCGCGGGCGCCTCACCGACATCGGTCGCTTCACTCGCGACCTCGATCGCGGCTTGTTGCACGGTCGGCTTCGCGTTCGCGTCGGTCTCGGTCTCGACCGCGGTCTCCGCGTCGCTGTCGGGTCGGGTCGCGTGCAGCATCGCGACACCGAGCGAGTTCTTGCGCTGCTCTTCACCGACGAGCGGCGGCTCGGGAATCTGATTGCGCTCGGTCGATTCCTCGAGGTGTGCGGTGAGATCCGCTGCCGGCATGCGGACGATCGGCAGCGGCGTATACGGCGTCGGATTCCGCGGCATCGGCGGCGTCGAAGGCGTGTTCGCACGGCGCGGTGCCGAGGCGGCGCCGGTGGAGACCGCTGTGGCGGGGCTCGGTGCATTCGGCTCGTCGGCGGGCGGGCGCACGAGCGGCATCCCGAGTGTGGTCTGGCGACCGACCGAAGATTGCTTCTTCGGAATCATGATCGGCTCGGGCGCGACGCGCGGCGGACGTGGCAGCGGCGTCGGATCGCGACGAGGAATCGGTGTGGGATCGCGGCGCGCAGCCTCGTCGGCGGCCGGCTCGACCCCGTGTTTCGTGATCTTTGTGACGATCACCGGCTCGTACCGGGGCGGCTCGGACGGGGGCCGCTCGAGCTTGGGCATGTCGAGCGTCGTCGCTCGTTGATCGTCGAGCTCCGGGCCTAGCGCCGTCGGGATCCGACCGATCATCGGCATGCCCATCGTGGTGGCCTTTTGCTCGGCCTTCGTCGAGACGCCAGCGGGTGGCGTGACCTTCGAGAGAAGCGCGACGGGCGTCGTGCCGGGCAGCGGCGGTGGCGTGGTGCCGCTGAGCTTGCGCGGGGTCGGCTGCAACGCCGGCGGCACACTCGCGGTCTTGGGCTGCGGTGCACCCATCTGCGGGATCGTCGGGATGATGAACTTGCTCGACAGCGAATCGCTGGTCGGCTTGGGCGTGGCATCGCGGAACCCGATCGGATCGCCGATCACGACGCACTCGGCGAGCGCGTTCGACGCATCGATCCGGCCCCCGATCGGCGGTGGCGTCGGGCGCGGTGTCGCCGGGACATCGGCATCGCGTGGGACCGCGGTGAGCGGCGCCGGCTTCATCGCGAGTCGCGCTTTCTCGAGCTCGGTCAGGGTGGTCTTGGTCGCCGGGTCGGGCTCGACGAAGCGCAGCGTCATGCCGATCCGGCCATACAGCGGGGACGGGCGGGGCGAGGACTGCACGACCTCGACGTTGCCCTCGAGCACGATCCGTCCGTCGTTCAGCGCGATCGCGATGTGGCCGCGGCCGCCTTGCGGAAATGGCTTGGCGATCGGGACGAATAGACCCGTCCGATCTGCGTAGCGCCGGAACGCCGCAACAAACTCCTCGGCGGTTTGACACGCGGAGACCAGGTAGAGCGAAGCCCCAGTCGTCACCTCCGCCAAGTGTAGGGCAAAAGCTGCCTGTCCGAAACGAAAGCGGGCACCTCGAAAGGTGCCCATTCGCGACAATCAGGCGGTTGCCCTGCCGTCCGTCCAGACCACGTGGTCCGAGCGCTTAGATATGGAAGTCGTGCGCGCGGACGGTCTTGCGGCCGTTCTCTGCGGCGCGCTTCGCGGCCGTCTGAACCAGGGCGTAGACGTAGTTGTTGAGGCCGTCGAGCGCATCACCAGCGGTGTTGCAGCCGGCATCCTTGATCAGCGTCTTCACCTTCGAGGCGACGAGCAGCATTTCCTTGGGACCGGCGGCGGCGCCCTTCGACTTTTTTGCTTTGGCCATATCAAATCTCCTGTTGTTGGAAGCGCTCCCCTTTTACACCGCTCTTCGACGACGCAACGGGGTAGGGGCTTAAAAAAGGCCAGCTAGGACGGTTTCCTGCCGATCTACGCAGGATCGCTCACCGAGCAAATTTGACCACGGCGACATCCGGGCGCGGCGCCTTCGAGAGCACCGGGTCATTCTCGGGGCGTTTCGATTCGATCACGGGCTTCACGAGATCGAGCTTGAAGCGATACGCACCGACGACGATCGCGTTGCCTTTGTCGTCGAGCGCGACGCCCCGGCCTTGATCGTGATCGTGATCGCCGAACGTGTTGACCCACACGACGTTGCCCTTTGCATCGAGCTTCAACGCGAAGATGTCCTTGTTGCCTTTGCTCTCGATCGGGCCCTTGCCGAAATCGACGGTCTTCTCGAACCAGCCGGTCGTGACCGAGTTACCCGCGGCATCCGTCGCGACGCCCCACGCGACGTCGGGACGCTCGGCACCGAACGTGTGCGCCCACTCGAGCTTGCCGTCGGTGGTGAACCGCGCGACGTACGCATCCGCTTCGCCGAGCGAGTTGTGCTCGTCGCCTTCGCCGAACGAGATCGGGCCCTTGTTCTCGAACGAGCCGACGAGCGTGATGTTGCCGGCCGGATCGACCGCGAGGCCGCCGGCGACGTCGTTGAACATGTTGCCGAAGTTCTTCGACCACACGTGATCGCCATTGGTGTCGTACTTCGCCAGCACGATGTCGTTGTCCGAGCCACCGTGCGCTTTGAGCGGCTTGCCACCCCAGTCCGAGGTATCGGCGAAATGACCGGCGACGTAGATGTTGTTGTTCGCGTCGACCGCGACGTGGAGGATCGTGTCGTCGTATGCGCCGCCGAAGCTCTTGATCCACTGGAGATCGCCCGAAGCGGCGATCTTGATCAGGAGCGCATCGGTCTTGCCCTTGGACTTCAACACGTTCGTCCCGATCGTGATGGTCTGGGTGTACGAGCCGCCGATGATCCAGCCGCCGTCCGGCGACGCGGCCACCGTGTTCGCTCCATCGCTATCGATCCCGCCGAGCGTCCACAGCCACTGGGGCTGACCCGACTTGTCGAGCGCGAACGCGAACAGATCGTCCGAGCCGACCGCCTTATGCGAGAACTCTCCGATCTGGATCTCGTCGAGAAAGTTGCCGACGACGACGATCCGATCGCCACGCGCCGCGACGCCCTTCGCATCATCATCGCGCTTTGCACCGAAGGTCTGCGCCCACGCGAGCTTGCCGTCCGAGGTCAGCTTCGTGATGTAGCCGTCCGAGCCGCCGGCTGGCTTCTTGACGCCGACGGGCGGCCCGAAATCGATCTCCGCATCGAAGTAGCCGACGACGTAGATGTCGTTGTTGGAATCGGTGGTCACGCTGCGTGGCACGTCGATGCCGAAGCCGCCGAAGCCGTACTGCCAGAGCGGCTTGCCGGTCGCACCGCCGGTATCGGTCGCGAGGGCGGGCAGCGGCTCCTTCGAGACCGGTTGCTTGACCTGCGGCGGTGCCGTGTTCTCGACGGGAGCCGCGCCGGAGCCCTTGGCCGGAGGCTCTGCTTTTTTGGTTGGCGAACAACCACATGCGAGGAGCAACGCAAGGACCGACAGGCGCATGCCGAGAACGATGTCACGAGTCCTCGGCCGCGTCGATGCTGACGCGTACGATGCAGGTCGATGCTGCGAGCGCTGCTGATCGCTGGAACTGTTTTCGCTGCCGGTTGTCCAAGCAGCACACCGACCCCTGTCAAGCCGGTCGTGCCCGACGACACGGCGCTGCGGATCCGGGTCGCGCGCGACGAAGCAACGCGTGCCGCAGGCGTCGATGATCTCGTGGACCTCGCCCGGAAGGGCGAGGTCCACGCAAGAGAGCTCGCCCTGCGTGGGCTCGGTCGGATCGGAGACCACAAGGGTCTCGACGTCGTCCTCGCGGCGACCGCCGATCCGGAGCCGAGGATCGCGACGGCGGCGTTCGCCGCGCTCGGCGTGGCAGCGTCGCTCGATGACAGCTCGCCCCTCGAGGGTAGGGTGACGTGGCCCGCGAACCTCGATCACGCGCAGCACGTCGCGGTGATCGAGGCGGTCGGCCGCGCGGCTACCGACCAGGCCGCGTTACTCGCGCAGAGCACGCAAGAACCCGAAGCCGTCGCGCTCGCGCTCGGACGGATGGGGCGGCGCAAGCTCGTGATCTCGCAACCGGCGCGGGTGTGGCTCGTCGCGATGACGAAGCATGCGGATCGCGACGTTCGCTATGCCGCGACGTACGCGCTGTCGCGCGAGCACCAACCGGCGAAGGACGCCGACGTCGAAGCCGCCTTGACGGCCCGGATCGTCGACGCCGATCCGGAGATCCGCGCGACCGCGATCGCGGGTGTGACCAAGCGCGGTGTCGATCTTCACGCCATCCCGGCGCTCGAAGAATCGCTGCGCGATCGGGATTGGCGGGTTGCCGTCGAAGCCGCGCGCGCACTCGCGGGCGAGCACGGTGATGACGCGGGTCGTGCTCTCGTCGCGGCAAACCTGGCGGTGCGCTGGAAGGAGCTCGCGGCTGGTACGCCGACGGAGATCCAGGTCATCACCGAGTCGCTGCGCACGCTACTCGCACATCCGCCGGCGCGACCGATCGCGCTCGCGACGTTCGAGGGCGGCGACAAGTTCGCGCCGCTCGCGATGCACTGGCTCGATCATCTCGGCGCGATCGGTCGCAGTGCGCTGCAAGCGACGACCTTCACGCAGGGTGCGCTTCCCGATCACCTGCGCGTGATCGCACTCGCCGACGTGTTCGCTCGTGGCGACGACACGTTCGAGCGCTCCGTGATGCGCTACATGCTCGAGCACGAAGATCCGCGCGTGCGCGCGGCCGGGCTCGGAATGCTGGCCACCGCGAACCCACGCGCGATCGATCGCGCGACCGCGGTCACCGCTATCGCCGCGGCTCTCGGTAGCAACGATGTCGTGATCGCGGGAACGGCCGTCGATGCCGCGGGCACGTTGTACGACGCGCTCGGCGCCGATCCGTTGCGCGTGCAGCTCGACACCGCCCTCGTCGCGCGCGCGGCCAAGGAACAGGATCCCGAGCTCGCCTCCGGCCTCTACGAGCTGATCGGCAAGCACGTCGTGATCGCGGGCGCCGAGGCATGTCGCGCCGGGCTCGCGGGGCATCCCGTGCGTGCACGCGCTGCTGCCGGGTGTTTGAAAGCGCTCGGTCAGGTCGTGCCCACGCCACTGATCGGCATCGCCACGCCACCACCGGTCGACTTCGAAGCGGTGATCAACAAGCACGTTACCTGGCACGTCGTGACGACCGCGGGCGAGCTCGTGATCGAGCTGCGCCCCGACATCGCGCCATGGAATGTCGCGACGATCGTCGCGCTCACCAAGCGCGGCTTCTACGACGGCCTGGAGTTTCATCGCGTCGTGCCGAACTTCGTCGTCCAGGGTGGCGACCCCACGATGTCGGGCGTGGGTGGCCCGGGCTTCACCACCCCGGCCGAGCCCGCGACGTCCCTGGATGGAGCCGGCTTCTCGGAAGGCGGCATCGGGATCGCCGATGCGGGCCGCGATTCTGGCGGGTCTCAGTGGTTCGCGATGCACTCCCGCGCGCCCCACCTCGATGGTCGCTACACCTACATCGGGCAGATCGTCAGTGGTCAGATCGCCGCGGATTCATTGCTGATTGGCGACAAGATCATCAAGGCGACCGTCGAGCTGAAGGAATCGCGCAAATAAGATCGATAGCTCGTGTCGTTCGTTCACCCATGCAGATGCGCCGCTCGATCTTGTCCCTCGGCCCGGTCGGAGTTGCTGCACTGAGTCTCGTCGCCTTCGCCCATCCGGTCATGGCGAGGCGGATGGTCGGCGACTTCGAGGCGCGCGCGCCCGCCTTCCAGCTGAGTGGCCGCCCGGTCGGTGGCGCGAAGGCCGCGACAGCGACCGCCGCCTTTCTCACCGGATCGCGCATCGCCGCGAGCGAGGATGGCGCGCTCGTGATCGATGCCGACAGCGGCAACCTCATCAAGACCGACAAGCACGGCAAGCCGATCACCACGCTCGCGATCGGCGAGAACCCCGGCATGATGGTCTACGATCCGAGCGCGAAGCTCGCGTACGTTGCGGCGCGGTTCTCGAATCGCATCGCCGTCGTGAAGGTCAGCGCGACCACGCTCGAGCTCGGCCAGTGGATCGCCACGCCGGTCGAGCCATACGGCATCGCACTCTCTCCCGATACCAAGACCGTGATGGTCACGACCATCGCGGATCGCGCACTCGTCGCCTTCGACGCTGCTTCCGGCAAGGAGCGGTGGCGCACGGCGCTCGGTCGCGAACCGCGTGGCCTCGCGGTATCTCCGGATGGTACGCGTGCGCTCGTGGCGTATCTCCAGACCGGCACGGTCGATCAGATCGACCTCCTGGAGACCCACAGCGCCGAACACGTCGCGCTCTCGACCGCGGTCGCACCGCCTCGCTGCCGCCACTGCGGTGGCACCGATGGCGAGAGCTTCGCGCGCGCCGCCTTCGCGGTGACGTTCATGGGCGATCACGAAGCGGTCGTGCCGTTCCAGCGCGAGACGCCGGTCCAGATCGCGAATGGCGGCAACGCCGGCAGCTACGGCGGTGGCTTCGAGCCACCGATCACGCACCAGCTCGCGTTCCTCGGCCTCGAGCGCCAGCGCACCACGCAAGCGACTGCGACGATCGCGCAGCATCAGCCGCGCGCCCTCGCGTGGGACTCGCATCACGACGCGCTGTACGTCGCGGGGCTCGGCACCGACACGCTGCTGCAAGTCAGGAACGCCTCGCAGGTCGGCATCACCGAAGGCATCACGACGAACCTCAGCGCGGGTAACCACAAGTGTGGTGCCGATGGCCTCGCGGTCACCGCCGATGGCAACGTGCTCGTGTGGTGCTCGTTCACGCGCAATGTCGAGAGGATCGAAGTGGTCGATGCCAAGGGCGAGCTCACCACGAGCGCGAATCTCGATCCGGGCCCGATGCTCGTTGCTTCGGCGCTCGGGGACAAGCAGCACGAAGGGTTCGTGCTGTTCCACAGCGCCGAGCCGGCGATCTCGCAGGGTGGCGCGCTCGCGTGCGCGAGCTGCCATCCCGATGGTCGCGAAGACGGGCTGTCGTGGAAGATCGAGACCAACACGTTGCAGACGCCGCTGCTCGCGGGTCGCATCGTCGGCACCCATCCCTACAAGTGGGACGGCGGCGACAAGGATCTGACCACCAGTCTCGCGACCACGATGAAGCGCCTCGGTGGATTCGGGCTCGACAAGGCGCAGACCTCGAACCTCGCGGCGTACCTCGAAGTCCTGCCGGCGCCCCACGCACCGACGCGCGACGTGCAGATGGTCGCACGCGGCAAGAAGCTGTTCGATTCGGCCGAGGTCGGCTGCCGGAGCTGCCACGATGGCGCGAGGTACTCCGATCAGGCCACACACAAGTTCCAGACCTCGACATTGGCGAACGCGGACACGCCGAGCCTCATCGGCCTCGCGGCGAGCGCGCCGTACTATCACGATGGCAGCGCGGCGACGCTCGAAGCGTTGTTGCGCGACCGCGGCGCGGTCCATGGCATGACCGAGACCGCGAAGCTGAGCGAACAGAACATCACCGATCTGATCGCGTTCCTCGAGACGCTCTGACTAACTACTCGCACTCGTGTAGCTGCGAATCGCCTGGCGCCAGACCACGCGGCTCACCAAGAGCAGCGCGAAAGCGCCGACGATCGAACCGACCGCGCGCTCCATACCGAGCGTGCCGAGTAGCGCCATCGCGGGAAACGTGGTCATCACGGCGATCGGGATCACGAACGTGAACACCAGCCGCCACGTGCCCGGGAGCACGTAGACCGGCCAGCGTCCAGTGTCGAAGATCGCACCGAGCAGGTACATCAAATTATCTAGCCGGCCGACCCAGAACGAAGCGGCCGCGCACACGATCCACAGCGCGTACATCGCGATCGCGCCCGCGACGAACAGGCCGATCCCGAGCGCGATCTCCGACGCCGACGGGACGGTGCCGCGCTGGCGAAACGCGTAGATCACCATCAGCACCGAACCGATCAGGTCGAACACTTTCCACGGTTCGTAGCGCGAGGCCGAGACCATGATCTGCGCGTCGATCGGCTTCAATAAAATATAGTCGAACGAGCCGCTGCGGATCCGCTCGACGAGATCGACGAGAGACGGGCTGATGATGCCCTCGAGCACCGCGCGGAGCGCGGTGAAGTACGCCATCACGATCACGGCCGCGGGCATGTCCCAGCCGTTCACGCTGTTGCGATGGCTGTAGAGCACGTAGAGCGGCAACAGCGTCAGCGCGAACCACGCCGCAGACATCACGCCTTCGATCAAGAAGTTCGCGCGATACGCCATCGCCGAGGCGAGGCTGATCCGGAGCTGCATCGTCAACAGCCGGACGTAGCGCTTCACCTCAACCTCCCACCGATTCGAACCGGCGTACGCCCGCCCGCCACGACCACAGCGCGAACGCGACGAGCGCGATGGTCCAAGAGGCCTGCGAGCCGAGCACGTGTGCGACCTGCGCGTGGTCGAGATCGTGCGTGAGGAGCTCGACCGGGACGCTCAGCGTGAACCGGAACGGCAGCCACGCGGCGACGTGCGCGATTGGCGCGGGCAGTAGGTCGAGCGGTAACAAGTACCCCGAGAACAGCGAGAACAACCCGAAGTACACCGTCGAGATCGCCATCGTCTGCGTCATGAAGAACGCGAGCGAGCCGATCGCGAACAGGATCGCGAAGGTGATCAGCCACGCCATCGCGATCGTGAGCGGCATGACTGCGAGCTGCAGCGGATCGTGCGTGAGCGAAGCTCCGCCCGAGGTCACGAGCAAGATCACGACGAGCGGCAGCGCGACGACCGAGCGAAATGGCAGCGCCGCGAGGTGGCTCGCGGTGTATGTGACGAACGGATGGATCGGCCGCAACAGGCGCATCGCCATCGTGCCGAGCCGGATCTCCTCCATCATCTGCCACGCGACCCAGTTGCCGGTGAGCTGGCGAACGAGCAGGGTCGCGAGGTAGTAGGCGACGAACTTGCTCGGCGTGTAGCCTTCGTACGCGCCATCCTTAGCGACGCTGGTCCACAGCGACATCATGATCA
>JAYWCI010000305.1:0-11188 GCA_043780895.1 Kofleriaceae bacterium
AGGGTCTAGCCGTGCGATACTGCGGCGGTTTCCCGTGGGTGCAGCTGTCTCGAGCGTGTTGATCGTCGCCGATCCGGAGCGGATCAGCGAGCTCGCGGCTGCGCTCGCCGAGCCGCTCGAGTCCGGCCCGGTCGAGGTGCTGCTAAGTCACGGTGGCGACGACACGATCGACATCTTCCACGCGCGCACGCCGCCCGTCGTCCTGATCACCGCGAGCCTCGAGACGGGCGACGCGACCTCGCTGATCGACACGCTGCGCGGTATGGTGCCGCGCGCGAACGTCGCGTTCGTCGTGATCGGTGACGATACCGGACCGATCCGCACCGCGCTCGATGCGATGGAGATGCAGCCTGACCGGTTCATCACGCGACCGATGAACGAGAAGGCCGTGCGGTTCGCCGTGCGCGGCGCGCTCGAAGCCGTGGCCTTGCGCACCACGCGCCCTGCTATCGCGCGCACCGAGACCACGCACGGCACGGGCATCGGCATGGCCGTGCCCGCGAACGTCGACGACGATCCGACCGCTTCGGCGCAGCGCGCAGTGTTGCGTGCGCGGTGGGAAGCGCTCGCCGATTCGATCAGTGGCGATGCCGCGGTCGGCGAAGAAGACGAGATCATCGAGGAGCGCCCCGGTGGCGAAGCGGCTCCACTGCCGCCGCCGATCCAGATCTTTCCACGTGGCGACTACGAACCGATCGTACCGGCGCACGCGTGGCGACCGGGCTCGACCGCGGTGCCGGAGCGCGAGCCCACGCTGATCATTCGTGGTCCGGATCAAGTTCCGAGCCCGGAGCTGCCGGAGATGACGTCGCCAGATGTCGAACCGACGCGACCTCGAGTTTCGACCGAGACGATCGCGCGCTCGCGAACGAGGAGCGAGCAGCCGCCGCAGAACGTCGATCTCACCGAGCGTGGCGAGGATGACCCGTGGTCCGCGCCGATTCCACTCGCCGAACTCATCGATCGTTCGGATCGCAGCGACCGGATCGCTCGCATCTCGCCTGCAGATATCGACGACAGCCCGCTCGGGCTCGACGACTTCGCCGACGAGCTGATGGTTCGCAGTGGCATGCAGACGCCGCCACCCTCGACCGACGACGACGATCTTGTCGATTTCGACGATCCGGAGATCCGCGTACCGTCGCGCTTGCCCGCGCCTCCGGAGGTGCCCGACGAGGTGCGCGGGGGTGGCGGTCGCGATTTCGCGCGGCAGCTGCGCGCGAAGATGTCGATGATGGCGCAGCGGCTGTTCGCGGGTGATAGCCAGTCTTCGCAGGGCGTCGACTTGCGGCCGCGTCACGATCACAAGACCGAGATCGATCTCACGGAGCTCGGCGAAGAGACGCCGCTCACGTCGCGCGGCGTGACCGAGATCGAGCGCGGCATGGTGTTCGCGGATGCGCGCGAGCTGACCACGTCACCGGGTTCGTGGGATACGCAGGTCCGCGAGCGCGGCTTGCCGGACTCCGGCGAGATCGTCCGTGGCGTCTCGGATGTCGCGCTGCTGCTCGCGAAGTTATTCGCGTCGAGCGCGACAGGGCGGATCGGATTTCGTCGCTCGCCCGATGAAGTCGAGAAGATCGTGTTCTTCGATGCGGGCCGCCCGGTGTTCGCGTCGTCGAACGAGCCCGGCGATCGGATGGGCGAATTGCTCGTGCGCGAAGGCAAGATCACGCTCGCGCAGTACGAGCGCTGCCAGACCCAGGTCGCGCAATCGGGTCGGCGCATGGGCGAGATCCTCGTCGACTTCGGCTATCTCAAGCGTCGCGAGCTGCTGCCGGCCGTGCGCCGCCACGTCGAGGACATCGTGTACTCGCTGTTCGGTTGGGATCGCGGCCACTACCTGATCACGATCGATCCCGCGCCTTCGGGCGAGCGGATCCGGCTGTCGCGGCATCCTGCGGCGCTGATCCTCGAGGGCATCCGGCGCAAGCTCGATCGTGCGACGCTCGAGCGTCTCGTTGGTCCGGCATCGACGGTGATCGAGGTGCGCGATCGCGAGCGGCTCGGCGGCATCATCAACGTCGCGGACCTCGCGCCCGAGGAGCGCGCCGCGCTCGCTGCCTTCGACGGTCAGGCGGATCTCGCGCAGGTCGCGCGTGCAGGTGGCGTCGATGCCGTCGATATCTTGCCGCTCGCCTGGGGCCTGGTCGTGCTCGGCCTCGCGCTCGCACGCCGCGCCGATGCGGGGCTCGAGGAATCGACCGTGCTCGTCGGTGAAACCGATCTCGCGATCGATCGCGAGCGCGTGCGTGCGCGCTGGGAGCTCGTTACCGAGGCCGATTACTTCGCGTTGCTCGGCGTGCGTCGTGATGCGACCGCGTTCGAGATTCGCCGCGCGTACCAATCGGCGTGCCGCGATTTCGCTTCCGATTGTTTTCCAACGGACCTGCGCCGCGAGCTCGCGCGCGAGCTCGACGACATCTCGACGGTCCTCGATGAAGCCTTTCGCGTGCTGCGCGACGATCGCCTGCGCGTGACGTACCTCTCGAACCTGGTGGAATGATATGCGCGTCGCTTTCCTGGGCTCTCCCGACATCGCTGCCGTGTGCCTCCGCGCCGTCGCGAAGGTTCACGATGTCGCGCTGGTCGTCTCGCAGCCCGACAAGCCAGCGGGGCGGGGCGGCGAGCTCCGCGCTCCCGCGGTGAAGGTCGCGGCGGAGAACCTGGGCTTGCCGGTGATCCAACCGAAATCCGCGCGCACGGGCGAGCTCGAGCAAGCCTTGAAAGACTGTGGCGCGGAGCTCGCGATCGTCGTCGCGTACGGCAAGATCTTACCGAAGGCCGTGCTCGAGGCGGTGGCGCGCGGCTGCATCAACGTCCACGCCTCGTTGCTGCCGAAGTATCGCGGCGCCGCGCCGGTGCAGTGGGCCGTGATCAACGCCGAGGAAGTCACCGGTGTCTCGATCATGCAGCTCGACGAGGGGATGGACACGGGGCCGGTGATCCTCGAGCGGCGCGTCGCGCTGACCGCCGACGAGACCTCGGGCGAGCTGCTCGTGCGCCTCGCACCGATCGGCGCCGAAGCCTTGCTCGAAGCGATCACAGCGATCGCCGATGGCACCGCGAAGGGGATCGCTCAAGACCATGCGCACGCGAGCCACGCGCCGATGCTCGCGAAGACCGATGGTGCGATCGACTTCACGCACGAGGTCAGTCTCGTCGCCGCGCGGATCCGCGGGGTCGATCCGTGGCCGGGTGCCTACGCGATGCTGCGCGGCCAACCGATCAAGTTGTTCCGCGCGCGGGTCACCGACGCCACCGCCGGTCGTGGCGTCGGTACGGTGATCGACATCGACAAGCAGGGGCTCCACGTCTCGGGGCACGGCGGCGTCGTCGCGATTCGCGAGGTTCAAGCGGCGGGGCGCAAGCGGATGGCCGCGCACGAGTTCGCCGCAGGTCGTGGCATCGCGATCGGCGACAAGCTCGAGAAGCCCGAAGCGCCGAACCCATGAATGCCCGCGAGCTCGCGCGCCGCGTCCTCGAGCGCATCGAGCGTGATCGAGCGTGGGCCACGCCCGCGCTCGACGGCGAGCTCGCACGCGCGAACCTCGAGGATCGCGATCGCAGGCTCGCCTCGGAGCTTGTGTACGGCGTGTTGCGCCATCGCACGCGCCTCGATCGCTCGTTCGCAGCGTTCGCGGATCTCAAGCAGACACCGCTTCGCGTCGTGATCGCGCTGCGCGTTGCCGCCTATCAGCTGCTGTTCCTGGATCGCGTCCCCGCGTACGCCGCCGTCGACGATGCGGTCGCCGCGGCGCGGGCCTCCGGTGGCCCGAAGATGGCCGGGTTCGCGAATGCGGTGCTGCGGAAGCTGGGACCGGGCAAAGAGCCAACGCTGCCCGGCGAGTTGCTCTCGCGCCTCGCGATCGAGTTCTCGCTGCCGAAATGGATCCTCGACGAGCTCGTTGCCGCGGATCCTGACAATGTCGCTGCTCACGCTGCGGCGTTCGCCACGTCGGCGCCACTGGTCGCACGCGCGAACGCTCGTCGCACCACACGCGAGCAGCTGATCGCCGCGCTCGAAGAGGCGGGGATCACCGCTGGCCCGGTCGATGTCGCACCGGGCACGCCGCAAGCGTTCGCGATCGACAACCTGGGTGATCCGGCGCGCAACGCGTCGTTCGTCGCCGGCGAGTGGACCGTGCAGGATCCGGGTGCGCAGCTCGTCTCGCACCTCGCCGCGCCGCGCGCCGGCATGAAGATCCTCGACGCGTGTGCCGGGGTCGGCGGTAAATCGACGCACCTCGCAGAGCTCTCGGGCGACGCCGCTCACATCGATGCGGCCGATCGCTCCGACACCAAACTCGGGCTCGCGGGTGAGACCGCGAAGCGGCTCGGGCTCACGAGCCTCCACTCGCACGTCTGCGATCTCACCGATCCGAAAGCCCCGCTCGCGCACGACTACGATCTCGTCGTCCTCGATGCACCGTGCTCTGGTCTCGGCGTGCTGCGTCGCCATCCTGATGCGAAGTGGCGCTTGATCCCGGCGGATGTGCCGCGCCTCGCGCTCGTCCAGGCCGAATTGCTCGATGCCGTCGTCTCGCGCCTCGCGCCGACCGGCACGTTGATCTACTCGGTGTGTACGTTCACGCGCGCCGAAGGATCCGATCAAGCGCGCGCGTTCGCGGAGCGCAGCGGTCTGCGGCTCGTCGAAGAGCACCGCACGTGGCCGCCGGGTGCCGACGCGTTCTACTTCGCGAAGTTTCAGCGTGAGTGAGTAACCGTCTCTCGTCGTGCCAGGGAAGTCAGGTGCTTGCGAGGCATAAAGTGAAGAAAGCGTTACCGTCCCTGTTGCGCAGCCTGGCCGCGCTTGCGGAGCTCGGCGATCGTCGCCGCGTAGTCCTTGGTACCGAACACGCCCGAGCCACTGACGACGACGTTCGCACCGGCCGCGATGACCTCCGCGATGTTGTCGATCTTGATGCCACCGTCGACCTCGATTTCGACCTCGTAGCCTTTGCGATCGATCATCGCGCGGAGCTCTGCGATCTTCTCGAGCGCGCTCGGGATGAAGCTCTGACCGCCGAAGCCGGGGTTGACCGACATGATCAAAACCTGCGCGACATCGCGCAGCACCCATTCGATCGCTTGGATCGGCGTGTGCGGGTTGAGGACCACGCACGGCTTCTTGCCGAGCTCGCGGATCTGATGAACGGTACGATGCAGGTGCGGGCATGCTTCGACGTGGACGCCGATGATGTCGGCGCCCGCCTTCGCGTAGGCGGCGACCCAGCGCTCCGCGTCTTCGATCATCAGGTGCACGTCGAGCGGTAGCTTCGTGGCGCGGCGCACGGCCTCGACGACGATCGGCCCGATCGTCATGTTCGGCACGAAGTGGCCATCCATCACGTCGACGTGGATGTAGTCCGCGGTCGAGATCGCCTGGATCTCCTCGGCGAGCTTGCCGAAATCAGCGGACAGGATCGACGGTGCGATGCGAACGGGGTGCACGCGGCGAAGCTATCACGGCACTGGCACGACTTCGATGTCGCCGTTCGAGGCGCGGCACTCCAAGCGTCGTCGGTCGCGCGCCATCGCCCAAAATCTTGATCGTGGCGTCGGCCTCACGGCGTCGGCACGATCTCCATCGCGCCGCTCGAGGCCAGGCACGCGAGCTGGCGGCTATCGCGCGAGAAGGCGAGGGCGACGATGTCGGGCAGCGCGGGCTCGATCGAGAGGCTATCGAGGATGTCGACAGTCGCGTTGCCGGTCGGCTCCGGCGAGAGGTAGTCGATCCGCAGCCGGCCGCGTGCACCCTCGGGTGGCTTCGCGTACGCGTACGCCGCGAGCTGACCACCGCGATCGAGCGCGACCGCATTCGCCCCACCGGGTACAGACTTCACGAGGTCGCGATCCTCGACATCGAGGCGCGTGACGCCCCAGCTCGGCACCGCATCTGGCACCGCGTGTGCGATCCGGGTGCCGGTCTGGTCGAACGCGAACAGCTGCGGCGCGTTCGCACGACCTGGTTGATTCGGCATCGGGCGCATGCCGTACGGCATCACGATCGGGCGTTTCTCTTCGAGCCTCACGGTCGAGCGTTGCAAGAACTGATCGGTCGCGAGCTCGATCACGATCCAGGCGCGCGTGCTCTGCATGTAACCGATCGCGACGAGCCGGCCATCGGGCGACATCTCGATGCCGACCTTCGCCGATTGGGTGCGCTCGCCGAGCAAGACGCCAAAGCTCTGCGCGTGGAGGGTCCAGATCCGCTCGGGCCGTTTTCCCCCGAGCTGGACCGCGAACACTTCGTCTCCGGAGAGCGCGACGTAGCGATCCCCATCGCCGGACATGCTCGCCGCGAGTGGCAGCCGATTCGCGTCGATCCGGAAGTGCGTTTGCTCGACGAGCTCGCCGTCGCGCTTGAACGTGATCGAGCCGCGATCATCGAGCACGATGATCCGGCCGTCCTCGCGAAACCGCACGTCGTAGATCCGCTCCGACGCGAGCTCGCGGCGCGCGCGACCCCCGGCGTCATGCAGCTGGACCAGGCGATCGCGGTAGCTGACGAGCCCGCTATCACCCGGCGCCCAGTCGAGGCGGGGAGGAGACCGAATGGCCATGTGGCCTGCTCAGTATCCGCCGAAAAGATCGGTCAGCGGAACGTCGAGCGCGGTCGCAACTTTGAAGAGGCTGGAGACCGAGGCGCTCGATTCGGCGCGTTCGATCTGCGAGAGCAGCGAGACCGAGAGGTTCGTGCGTCGCGCCATCTGCTTGAGCGTGAGCCCCCGCGTCTTGCGAAGATCACGAATCTGGCGACCGATCGCGGCGTGGAGCTCGTCTTCGCGGCGCAGGACGAGGCCCTTCTTCTTCGCGATCCGAGCGATCACGTCGCGGAACTCCGCCGGCGTGAATGGCTTGTGGATGTAGGCCGAGACCTCGTGCTGGATCGACGCGGTCGCCGTATCGAGCGTGGGATAGCCGGTGAGGATGATCACCGCGATGTCGTCATCGACGGCGCGAATGTGTGCGAGCAGATCGAGCCCGGAGACCTTCGGCATCATCAGGTCGAGCACGACGAGATGAAACACCTCGTCGCGAATGCGATCGACCGCGAGACTCGGATCCGCGAGTGTTGTGACCTCGAAGCCCTCGGCTCCGAGAAAATCTTGGAGGTATTCCAAGATGTCGGGATCGTCATCGATGACAAGCACCGATAACTTTGCCGATGTACGAAGAACCGCCCCAGCTACCACCGGGAGAATCTATCGCAGAAAGTGTGGTCGGGGCGACAGGATTTGAACCTGCGACCCCTTGGTCCCGAACCAAGTGCGCTACCAGGCTGCGCTACGCCCCGACAAGGCAGCGGTTAGTTACCTTGTCGCAATTCGGCTGTCAACGGCGGAGCGCGGGGAGCGCGATATGGATGCCGAACTCGGCAAACGCCCCCAGCGTTTGGAGCGCTCCGACCCTTGCAAAGGGGGTCACGCCGAGGAACGCCCAGATTCCGACCGACCCGCCGATCAGGGGATGGGAGAGATCGGCAACCTCCATGAGGGGGCCGACCGAGAGCCCGATCGTGTGGTCGAGGAGGGGCGTGCCGATCATCGCATCGACCCAAAAACGTCCACCGCTATGCGCGCTCCACCGGCTCGCACCGACGCTGAAGCCTAGCGCCGAGAGCACCTCGCGCTCGCGAACCCGAACGAGCGACACATCGACCCCGAACGCCGAATCCCATTGCGAATCGACGTAGCCGACCGCGCCGCTCGGGCCCAACCACAAGTAGGTACCATCGAGATTGGACGATTCGCGGAACACCAGGTTCGGCGCATTCGTCCGCGGCGGCACGTCGGGCGTGGTCTCCGTCGGAACGAAGTCCAGCGGCGTTCCCTCGCTGGAATGCGCTGACACGCACACGCAGATCATGATCTGCGCAGCCTGCGACAAGAAACCCTGGACCGGTGTTCCTATCGCAACACGCGGCTCTCTCATGCTGGTAATATTTGCCGGTAAACCGAGCGGGGACTGGTCGGGCTTGTAGTTTGTTCTATCGACACGGTTCTCGGCTCCTCTCGGCGCGTGATGTCAAATTTGGCCATCCAGCAGAACGCCCCCGACGGCATCGGTCCCGGCGGACAGGCTCCGATCATACCACCGGGGCTGGAGAACGACTTCGGGCTGATCCGCAACCTGCCGATCTTCGAGGGGGTGCCGAATCACGATCTGATCGCGGCGATGCAGCAGGGTGGCCTCGTGCCCCGGCATCTCGAGCGCGACATGTTCGTGCTCGATCCGATCGGGCTCGCGAACGGTCAGCCGGCGCCCGTGATCTACATCGCGCGTGGTCAGGTCTCGGCGGCGGTCTTCAATCAAGACGTGCTGTCGGAGCGCCGCGCCGCCCAGGTCGCGCACGAGCACGCGTCGACCGAAGAGCTCGAAGAAGAGTCCTTGATCAAGCCGGCGCCGCTCGCGCGGGTCGCGCTCAAGAACGTCGCCTTGTTCATCGAGGGCGATCTGTTCAACTCCGGTGCGCTCTCGGCACCGACGAGCCAGCCGATCGCGTTCTACACCGCGGCACCGTCGGTCCTGATCTCGCTCGATCAGCGCTGGATCGCCGAGCTCGCAGTTCGCCATCCGCCGTTCGAAGCGCGGTTGCGCCGCGCTCTCTCGGTCTCGCGCGAACGCCTCGCGTGGGTCTCGGGCGTGAAGCAGGAGCTACTCGATTTCTTCATCCGCCAGGGCATCAGCGTCGCGGGCGAGATGGTGCGCGTTCGCCAGCTCGAGCTCTGCATCGATTGCAAGCTGTGCGAGGAGGCGTGCGAGGAGCGCTACGGCGCTCGGCGGCTCACGCTCGGCGGCTACCAGCTCGGCATGCTGGACTTCATCTATACGTGCCGCACGTGCACCGATCAGCGGTGCATCGATCCGTGCGCCTACGACTCGATCAAGTTCGACGAGGTCAAGAAGGAAGTCGTCATCAACGAGTCGACGTGCACCGGGTGCACCGCGTGCGCTCAGTCGTGCCCGTACGGCGCGATCGACATGGTCGACGTCGAGCCCGATGCGCCGCTGTTCAAGAAGGGCTTCAAGCAGCGGCTCGAGAAGAAGGATTCGCTCAAGTTCGGGCCCGGCACCGGTCGGATCGCGCGGACCCGCCGGATCGCGAACAAGTGCGATCACTGCATCGCGTACGGCGATCAAGCGTGCGTCTCGGCGTGCCCGACCGGGTCGCTGATCGAGATCAATACCTACGACCTGTTTCGCGAGCGCTCGCCGGCGATGGCGCTGCTCGGGCGCACCGGCTTCGACACCGATTTGACCAAGAAGGATCGCAAAGAGGTCCTGCCGGTGCTGCCGTTCACCGAGGGCCTCGATGTCCACTCGGGCGGGCTCGCGAAGGTCAAGCGCGGCCGCTATGCGCCGCTCGTGATGTGGCTGATCGGCCTGCTCACGTTCGTGCTCGCGCTCGGCGAGGCGCTGCTGCGCTGGAAGGCGCCGGCGATGTCGTATCAGTACAGCCAGCTCAAGAACCTCCCCGAGTTTGCCGGGCTCGATCAGGCCGGCATCATCGAGAAGGTCGTTTATCGCCCGGGGCCCGGGCTGTCGGTCTACTGCGGCCTCGTCGGCACCGGCCTGATGGTGATCGCGGCGATCTATCCGGTGTTCCGGCGCGTCAAGATGTTCCGGTGGATCGCGTCGAACACGATGTGGTTCGACTTCCACATGATGGCCGGCACGGTCGGCCCGATGTTCGTGATCCTGCACTCCGCGATCAAGCTCGACACCTGGGTGTCGGCGGCGTTCTGGTCGATGATCATCGTCGTCATCTCGGGCGTGCTCGGCCGTTACCTCTACACGCTCGTCCCGGCGCTCTCGTCCGGCGTCGAGCTCGAGGAGCTCGATCACGAGCGCGCGTTCCAGGCGGCGCGCCCCCACTATCCCGCGCCGATGTCGGAGATCGATCGCGAGCTCGGCGAGCAACGCGCGAAGGCGCAGGCAGTCGCCCAGTCGCCGAGCCTCCTGGTCGCGATGTGGTGGTTGATCTTCCAGGACATCGGCAAGATTCCGCGCACGCTCCAGCGTCGCACTCGGCTCAAGCAGATGGGCGTCGACCGCAAGGCGAGGGCAGACCTCGCGCGTCGCGCCGGTCGCATGATCGTGATCGCCCGGCGGCAAGTTGTCGCACCGAAGGCGCAGCTGCTCCTGCACTCGTGGAAGAAGGTCCACGTACCGTTCACGGTGATCCTCACGGGATTTGCGGTGTTTCACATCTACGAAGCATGGGCGCGTGCCTGGTAAACTTCTCCTGACGATGGGGAAGTCGGCGCATCGCATTGCCGCATTCGTGATCACGCTGCTGATCACGTGCTTCGCGTCGCGCGCGATCGCAGACGATTTCTTCAGCTCCAAGCCGGGCGACCTGACCTCGAGCCACGGCGCGCTCGACGATCCGCAGCACTGCAACGACTGTCACGTCAACGGCACCAAGGACGTGTCGACCCAGAAGTGCCTGGACTGTCACGACCACAACAACCTCAAGGCTCGGATCGCCGCGGGTAAAGGCTTCCACTCCTCGACGCTGGTCAAGGACAAGCAGTGCATGACCTGCCACATCGAGCACAAGGGTCGCTCGTTCGACATCATGGGATGGAAGAACATCCCCGGTGGGCAGAAGACCTTCGATCACCAGCTCACCGGCTGGCGCTTGAACGGCAAGCACGCAACCACCGATTGCGACGACTGCCACAAGAACCACGACAAGCAGGGCTTGAAGACGTACATGGGCACCGATCGCCTGTGCGGCACGTGCCACCTCAAGGAGCAGCCGCACAAGTTCGAGGCGTCCGAGAAGGACAAGCTCGCGTGCGAGCGCTGCCACGGCGAGTCGGTGTGGAAGCCGGCGAAGCCGCTCTCGCAACAGAAGTTCGATCACGACGATCGCAAGGACGCGCTGATGCCGCTGCTCGGCTCGCACAAGGATGTCGCGTGCAGCAAGTGCCATCCCAAGAGCGTGTTCAACCTGCCGTTCCCGAAGGCCGATAGCTGCGGCAATGCGGGCTGTCACAACAGTCCGCACGACGGTCACTTGTTCGGCAAGCGCGATTGCGAGTGGTGCCACTCGCCGACGTTCAAGACGCTCAAGCAGCAGAACTTCGACCACACCGAGAAGACCAAGTTCGATCTCGGTCCCGCTCACCGTAAGATCAAGTGTTACGACTGCCACACCAAGGCGCTCGGTGAG
>JAYWCI010000306.1:0-48579 GCA_043780895.1 Kofleriaceae bacterium
GACATCGACCGCATCGATCGCGATCACCCGGCCTGCGGCGTCTTGCCAGCCCTGGTTACAACGCTGGCAGACCGTGATCATCAGCTGGTGCCGCGCGCGACCCTGATCCGCCTCGCCGCCGGCGAAGTACGCAGCGCACAATGCCTCGATTAGATCGCTGTCGTCGACGAATCCGCCGGTGTCAGCAGAGATCACTTGCCTCGCTTGTCGCAGCTGCGCGGTCGCTCCAGCACGCAGCTCGAGCGTGATCTTCTTGATCGCGAGATCCGGATCTTTTGGGGCGCTCGGTCGATCGCCCTTCTCGTGCCCAGCGACGAGCTCCTCGACCTGCCGAACGTTCATGTCTCGCGCCGCCTCGCGCCATTCGCCCACGGTCTCGGCGGTGGTCACCCGGGAGAGCTCGCGCAACGCGGTGTAGCTCTGCTCACCCGACGCCAGCATCTCGCCGAGTATTGGAAGCTCCTCGATCGCGAACGCCACGCGCACGTGCTCGCGCGCGACCTTCGGCGTGTAGCCGAAGACCTCCTCGAGATACTCCGACAACGAACCGCGACCGAAGTGAGTCCAGATCCGAAGTCGCACGGCTTGCGTCAGCAGGTGCGCCTTGTCGTGCTCGAGCCGGCGCTCCGCGTTCGCGATCCGACGCAACTCTCGATCGACGGCCTCCGGGCCCATCGCCAGGTTCGCGATGACTCCATTGATGTGGTTCGACTCCGCAGACGCCTGACCCGTTTGAAACATCACCCACTCCTGGTTGCGTTGACGAGGTCACAGTAGCACCGGGTATTTCGGTTCGAGGGCGTGCGCTCTCGACGACGATTCGATGGTGCAGGTGATCGTTTCGACCTACTTGGCGAAGGCGGCGCGAGACGTGAAGTCAGCGCGTCTCGTGTGCAAGGAGGTCGAGTTCGGGGTGACGCGCGTTGCGACCCGACAAATCGCGTCAACAACAAACCGCATGCGGCGAAGGGAATCGTCTGGTGGAGATCCTCCCGAGTCGCACACTGTCCGTATCCCGGACACCATCCGTACTCGATCGCATTCGCGAGAGTGCCCCACGTGGGGCGCGACCACGTCGCTGAGCCGATGGCGGCGCTCTTTCGATCTGGCATGGCGTCACCGACAAACGATCTGCAGGACGATGAAGCGCCCCTGGCACCTCGAACGATCCGTAGCCGCGAGCATCGACCCGCCGGTTGCTGCGAGGCTCAGGCATCATGGTGCTGGGCGGCACCATGACCGGTTCGGACACGGGCTCGCCGCCCAAGGGTTCGGCAGAGCCCACGGGTTCAGCCGCGATGGCGGGTTCGGCGACCCTGCGCACATCAGTTGGTCGCCGGTTCGAGTGATGTCGCGCGGCGCAGCCTATGCGATCGAAGAACGGCAACACCCCCGTGGGAGCGACGCAGACGTCCTGCACGTTGCGTCGCCGACGAAGTTATCAAATGCCTCACGCGAAGCACGACGAACCGAGACAATCGTTCGCAAGGGCCTGAGGTCGAAGCTGTCACGTGGATTGTTGAGTGATGCGCGCGCCGCGTACTCGGACGGCAACAGCGATAGCAGCGAACATCGCCGATTGCTGCGAGGCTCACGCACATCGGTCGACCGACCGTCCGAGTTCCGCGCAGCACATGCAATCGAAGAACGTCAACGCCCCCGTGGGAAGTCGCCGATCGTTGCTCGCTTGCGACGCTCTTCCGATCAGCTCTGCCTCCGCCTTCCGAGCTGGACATCCGAACCCGACAGCTGCTGCACTCGTACGAACCGGCTCGCGCGCGCAGCTCCGATCTGAACCCGAGCGCCGACGGTCTGCATATCACCCAACCGGGCAGTCGAACGCGGGCAACGCGCTCCGCACACGCGAGTGCGGCGAACCGCAGTGGTGTGGTCAATCCAGCTGCGCACGATGACCAGGTGTCTCCGCACGAGGAGACCAAGAACAGGAGGTCATGATGGACGAGTGAGAGATCATCACGGCCTGCCGCAATCGGCTGCAGGGGGGGGCGGATGGGGGCGTGCCGTGTTACGTGTTGTCGATGCTGAAATGGGTGGCGGCGGTGGCTCTGGTGTTGGCGGTGTTTCTCTCTGGTCGGTTAGCACTCGGGGACGCCGAGTCTGACCGCGCTTCTCTGAAGCGAGAGATCAACGACAAGGTGCGGCGCATCGCAGACAAGCTCTCGGGCTTCGACTCGAGGCGCGATGCCAGCTATGCAGACGAGGCGTTGTCGTACGCGCGTGAGGTGTCCGACCTGGTGAGCAAGCTGCGTGACGTGAAGGAGAGCGACTCGGACGCGAACACGATCGTCTCGAACTACCCTGGATACCTCGAATCGTTTCGCGATGGCATTCGCTACCTGAAGGCTCCGTGGCCGACCGCTGGGCGAGCCAGATCAACAGTGACTGCGGCACGCTCCTCGGCCAATCCGATCGTCTCGGTGAGCGAGCCGCGTCTGACAAGCTCAAGAAGTACAAAGGGTCGCGAGAAGTGCTCGACGGATTGCGCGCGAACCGCGCGACGCTGGAGAAGATCAAGAACTCTGATCTGCAGGGTTCGAACAATCCGAAGATCAAGGTGAAGATGCAGTACGGCACGAACTACCACGCGAGCTGGTCGTGCAGCGGCTACAAGGAGTTCGAGATCAGCAGCTCCTACTGCAGCAACCCCATCCGATCGGGCTCGGGCTGCGCCGCGGACTGTCTCGTCCGGGGCTCTACCTGTGAGATCGTCGAGCTCAAGCCTGACAACGACGAGGCGAAGGCGATGGGTGACAAGCAGAAATCTGCGTACGAGGCCGGCCTCCGCACCTGGTTCGACAAGAACAAGGACGAGCTCTTCAAGAGGTATCCGAAGGTCAGTGACTGCGTGCGCGATGGACAAATATCGACGAAGAGTCGACTGGAGACGTACAGCTTCTGTCCCTCGGAGTCGGACGCGAAGCAGTTCGGCGAGGACCTCAGCGGTATCTCGTCCGACCTCTCGGAGTCCGAATAGTGGGCGTCATTCTCGGAATGCAATGCGTCCAGGACGACTCACTTCTGCGCGACGCCGTGCGCCAGGCGCGACTGGCGGACCTCGTCGTCGATCCGCGATGGAGCTATCAGTTCAAGCTCGTCACGACGACGTACGTGCCCGGGCTGCCGGCCCAGCCACAGTTCCCGGGTGTGGTCGCGGCCGCTCGGATGCGTGCTGCCGCGTTAGAAGCGATCTCGTCTGAGTCGGTGACGAGCGCTCTGTTCAGCGTCAGCAAGAAGGACTCGCTCGATCAGGCTCATTTCGACGTCCGGACGGGGCGTGATTTCTCACCGAGCCTCAGCATTCGGTCGAACGCGCGCTGGCGTGTTCCGGAAGATGCGGATGTCGATGCCGCCGGCGCATTGTGGGTGGAGCTCCAGCACGCGATCATCGAGACGCTCGGGCGTCACGCACGCCGTGATCGTGACCGCGACGAACGAGTACGTGTTGAACGCTGAGATCTGGCTCGGCCTTACGTCGCTCGACGGCACGGTCATGCATCCGAGACCCGACGAGATCTCGTCCTATGCTGCCAGGTCTCACCTGCTCGGCGACAAGTACGTGCGTCGGCCCCGCTGGGGCACGTATCTAAAACCAGCGCATGTGGCTGCGATCGGTGGCCGCGACAGAATCCTCGACGTAGTGAAGCCGCCGGTGGTTCGCGACATCGGCGAGCTCTTGTACATCCAGCTGTCCGAGCGGGTGTCGGAGTCGACGGGCGATGCGGCCAAGGCGCGCTATCGGGCATTCGCCGACCTTCTTGCGCCGATCACGATGCCGCCGGAGGGGTGACCCGCGGGTTCGGCGGGTGAAGTCCTGAGCGATCAGCGGCACGCCGCCGGGGAACGATTCACCCGAGCAACCTCGCGGGATCGCTTGCGACCTCTAGATCATCGGGAACGATTCACCGGTCGCCCGAAAACAAAATCACCGCGTATCTCTACGCGGCGACTTCGTTTCCTGGTGGAGCCTAGTCGCGCTGAATGCCGCCGCCGTCTTCCCGCTCGCCCCTGTACCTCGCGGATCGCTCACGCCAGAACGGGGCTCGTGCAGCGGGTACGACTTAATCTAGTCGTCGATCTCGATGATAATCTCTTCGGCTTGAATTGTCTCTGCGGTCGCAGCTGCAGGCGCGGTCGCCGCAGCGGGCGCTCCATCGGAGGCGGCAGATGTAGGAGCCGCAGTCACTGCCGCAGGCGTCGCCGGTTTGTCGTCGTCGGCTTTGGTTGCCGCGACGAAAACCTTCGCCTCGTGCGGTGCGAGGCTCTCGCCGCCGTCGGTCTCGCTCGTGTGGCCCTTCGGCCAGGCCGCCTCGTGCGAGGAGCCCGCGCAGGCGCCCAGCAGCACGGCAAGTAACGCGAAGCGCACGCCCAAATTGTAGCAGACCGGGGTATCAACGCTGCCATGCTCGAAGTTGGTAAGAAAGCCCCCGCATTCAGCCTCGAATCGTCCGAAGGCGGCACGGTCAGCCTCAAGGATCTCGCCGGCAAGCTCGTCGTCGTCTACTTCTACCCGCGCGACAACACGCCGGGCTGCACGACCGAGGCAGAAGACTTTCGCACGGCGATGCCGAAATTCACCAAGCTCGGCGTCACGGTGCTCGGCGTGAGCAAGGACTCGATCGAGTCGCACAAGAAGTTCAGCGAGAAGTTCAAGCTCAACTTCGCGCTGCTCAGCGATCCGGACGGCAAGGTGATCGAGGATTACGGGGCGTGGGGCGAGAAGAACATGTACGGCAAGAAGACCAAGGGCATCATCCGCTCGACCGTCTTGATCGATGGCAACGGCAAGGTCGTCGCGACGTGGCCCAAAGTTGCGGTCAAGGGCCACATCGATGCGGTGCTCGAATCGGCACGTACGATGGGCGCTCCGCCCAAGAAGAAGTAAGAAGTAGATCAGCCGGCGATCCGGAAGCCGACCGAGCGGACGGTCTCGATCGCATCCGGCTTGGGCAGCTTGCGGCGCAAGCGGAGGATCACGTTATCGACGGCGCGCTCGGAGATCTCGAGATCCGCGTCGCCCCACGCTGCATCGAGCAGCGCCGCGCGCGACAGCGGCTTGCCACGCGCCTTGACGAGCTCGCGCATCACGGCGAGCTCGATCGAGGTCAGAGAGATCGTGGCGCCATCGATCCACAGTGCGTGGTTGTGGAGATCGAGCGTGAAGCCCGCGAACCGCAGCCGACCGTGGCGCGACGCATTCCAGTTCATCCGGCGATGGACCGCTCGCACGCGCGCGGAGAGCTCGCGGGCGCCGAGCTTGCCGGCGACGACGTCATCGAAGCCTGCGGCGAGCAGCGCCTCGCGCTCGTAACCACCGCCGTCCTCGATCACGCCGATCAGGCCCGCGCGGATCTCGCCGGTCGCGGCCCACTCGCAGATCCGTTCGGCGAGCACGACGCCGAGCGCGGCATCGAACCAGAACACGTAGACCGCCGGAAGCGGATCCTGGCGCAGGACATCGGCGTTCGCGACGTCGACGCGAAGTGAATCGCGACGGAGCTCGGCCGCCAGATCGTGGGTCGGCGGCGCGATGACCGCGGCGACGATCGTCACCATCGGCTGCTGGGGGTCGACAACGGCGTTGCCGGAGAGCGCTTCCTCGGTCACGTGCACGAGGAACCCTACGCAACTGGGGTGAAGGGACGACTTCGGCCTTGCAACCGGACGGTGACACGACTGTCACCGTCCGGTTCACGGCTTCGTCACAGCGACGTTGCCGAAGGATCATCGGCATGTCGCGGTGCGTCCATACACTGGGATCAGACGAACGGAGATCGAGAGTTTCAGCGACTGCGCGTGACCGCCGGTCTCTCTCCTCGTCGACAATTTCAGGTGCCACCATCGGCGATGTTCGAACAGGCGGAGAGCACCAGCACCGTCGGCATCCACTTCATGGCGCGCACGAGAGCCGGGACCTCAATGAAAGTCGCGGCTCTCCACGTCGATCACCGGGCGCGACAGCTCGGGATGCCAGACCTCCTCGCAGATCAAGTGGACGATGCCCTCCTGGACCTGCAACCGGCCGGTGATCCCGAGCAGCGACGTGGTCTTGATGATCGTCGCGTAGTCCGCGAACACCTGCGCCCACACGACGAGGTTCACGAACCCGGTCTCGTCCTCGAGCGTCATGAACACCACGCCGCTCGCGGTGCCAGGCTGCTGCCGGCAGATCACGATACCGACGTATTCCAGCCGCTGACCATCACGCCCGCACGAGACACTCTTCGCATCGGGCCAGCCCTTCGCGCGCAGCTCGCCGCGCAGGGGTTGTAAGGGGTGACCGCGCGTCGAGTGATCGCTCGACGCGTAGTCCCAGAAGATCTCGTCGAGCTGGGTCAGCTTCGTGAACCCGACATCGCCGTGCACGTCGCCGCCGAGATCGAGCGGCTCGTCTTGTCGACGCACCCAGCCCGCGGTCTGCCACAGCGCATCGCGCCTGCCGTGCCCACTCTCGAGCAAGGCGCCGAGCGCGCCGGTCTCGGCGAGTGCGGTGTGGATCCGCGAAGGCACGCGACTGCGCCGCACGAAGTCTTCGATCGATTCGAACCGGCGCGCCGCGCGGGCGCTGATGATCTGCTGGCCTTCGGCGAGCTGCAGGCCCTTGACCCAGCGCAGCCCCATGCGGACCGCAAAGCCGTGGGCATCTTCAGTCTCCTCGAGCGTGCAATCCCACGCGCTCTCCTGCACGTCGATCGGGCGGACCTCGAGGGCGTGCCGGCGCGAGTCGCCGATGATCGTCGCGGCCGAGTAGAACCCCATCGGTTGAGCATTCAAGAGTGACGCCGTGAACTCTGGCAGGTAGTGCTTGCGCATCCAGCACGTCGCGTACGCGATCAGCGCGAAGCTCGCGGCATGCGATTCGGGAAAGCCATACTCGCCGAAGCCGCGGATCTGCTCGAACACGCGCTCGCCGAATTCCCGCGCGATGCCTTTTTTCTCCATCGCACCGATCAGGCGCTCGCGATGCTTCTCGATCCGACCGGAGCGCCGCCACGCCGCCATGTCGCGCCGGAGTTGATCGGCCTCGCCGGGCGTGTAGTCGGCAGCGACGACCGCGAGCCGCATGACTTGTTCCTGAAACAGTGGCACGCCGAGAGTCTTCGCGAGCACGGGCTCGAGGCACGGGTGCGGATATTCGACGGGCTCGAGCCCACTGCGCCGGCGCAGGTAGGGATGGACCATGCCGCCGGAGATCGGGCCCGGCCGCACGAGCGACACCTCGACGACGAGATCGTAGAACGTGCGCGGCTTCAAGCGCGGCAGCATCGACATCTGCGCGCGCGATTCGATCTGGAACGTGCCGACCGTGTCGGCGGTGCAGATCATGTCGTAGGTGGCGGCGTCCTCGGCGGGAATGGTCGCCATCGTGAGATCGAGGTTGCGATGCGTGCGCAAGAGGTCGAGTCCGAGGTGGAGCTGGTGCAGTGCGCCGAGGCCGAGCAGATCGACCTTGAACAGCGCGAGATCATCGAGGTCGTCTTTATCCCACTGGATCACGGTGCGCCCCGGCATCGCCGCGTTCTCGATCGGGACGATGTCGTGCACCGGCTCGTGACCGAGGAGAAAGCCACCGGGATGGACCGAGAGGTGGCGCGGGAATTCGAGGATCTCGTCGGACAGGCGCGCGAGATGTTCGAGGGCGTTCGCGTGGCCGCCTTCGGCGAGGCCGGAGCGCGCGAGCGCTTCTTGCTCGACGAGGCCGTACTTCGAGAGCAGCTTCGAGGCGCGATCGAGCGCGGTCTCCGGAATGCCGAGCACCTTGCCGACATCGCGCACGGCCGAGCGCGGCCGGTAGCGGATGATGTTGCAGACCATCGCGGAGTGATCTCGGCCGTACACGTTGTAGACGTGCTGGATCACCTCCTCGCGCCGCTCGTGCTCGATATCGAGATCGATATCGGGAGGCTCGGCGCGTTCGCGCGACAGGAACCGCTCGAACAACAGGCCCATGCGCACCGGATCGACCGCGGTGACGCCGAGGCAGAAGCACACCGCGGAGTTCGCGGCCGAGCCGCGGCCCTGGCACATGATGTCGCGACGGCGGCAGTACGAGACGATCTCGAACATCGTGAGGAAGTAGCCGGGGTAGTCGAGCTCTTCGATCACCGCGAGCTCGGCATCGAGCTGCGTGCGGACATCGGCCGGCACGTCGCCCGCGCCGACGCCATCGCGCCACTCTTGCGGGTTCGGTGGCAGCCCACCGGCGTAGCGCCACGCGGCCCCATCGGCGACGAGGCGGCGCAGGTAGGCCGCGCTCGTCGAACCATCGGGGAGCCGCTCGGAGGGATAGCGATAGCGCAGCTCTTCGAGCCCGAACGTGCAGCGCTCCGCGATCGCGAGCGAGCGTGCGAGCGCGGCCGGCTCGTCGGAGAACAGGCGCGAGAACGCGTGCGGTGGGCGAAGATCGTATTCGTCGTTGCCGCGGATCATCCGGCCTGCCGTGGCGAGCGTGACCTCGTTGCGGATGCACGTGAGCACGTCTTGCAGCGGGCGTCGCGAACGCGAGTGGTAGAGCACTTCGTTCGTGGCGACGAGCGGGATGTTGAACGCGTGGGCGCGCGCGCGGATCCGGACTTCGCGCGGCACGTCGTCGGCGCGGCGATGGCGCGACAGTGGGATATAGAGGCGATCGCCGAACGCGGTCTTGAGGGATCCGATCAGATCGGGCGACGGATCGAGCTCGTCGCCGAGCAGGTCACACCACAACGCGATCGTGCCTTGCGCGTGCTCGCAGACCTCGGGCCACGACACGAGCGAGTCGCCCTTGTCGCAGCGGCGCCGACCGAGCGTCGTGAGCCGCGTGAGGTTCGTCCAACCCGTGCGATCCATCGCGAGCAACACGATGCGCGAGGGATTCGGTTGGCCCGCGATCTCGACATTGGCCGCCGCGCCCTCGCGATAGCCGAGCACGGCTTGCCGCGGTTGCGAGCGCTTCGTGCGACCGCGCCGACCGGTCGTGGGAATCGCGGGCGGCAGATCATCGGTATCGACGCCCCACCCCGGACCGCGCCCGATCTTGCCGATCTCTCCGTGCAAGCCAACGCGTGGCTTGGTGACCGAAGAGAACGCGAGCTGTGCGGTGGAAGGCGCGACCGTGACTTGCACGCCGCAGATCAGCTGGATGCCGAGCTCCTTGGCTTTCTTGTGCGCGCGGACGAGGCCGTACACACCATCGCGATCGGTGATCGCGATCGATCGCAGGCCGAGACGATGCGCTTCTTCGATCAGCTCTTCCGCGTGGCTGGCGCCTTCGAGGAACGAGAAGTTCGACTTGCACCACAACGGCGCATACATACTGTTCAGATGTTCAGCTCTCGGTAAAGCTTTGTCAATCCATAGAGTTGGTCATACGAAATCCCTTCGAAACACGGCCGTCGGAGATGTGGCACGGTTAGCCGTGCGCGAGAGGCCACCGATTGATCGGGTCATCCAGGTCCACCACAAAGGTGAGATCGGCTCCGGGGTCGACGGCATCCTTCGCCTGATCGAGCTCGCGAGCCACGATGGCGAGATCGAGACGATGTTGAACGCGATGTGTGATCAGGTCGCCGCGATCACCGGCACAGCGATCGCGAGCGTGTACGTCGCGGAAGATGAAGCACTCGTGATGCGCGGCAACTACGGCTTCGAGCCGAGTGCACTCGGCACCACACTCGCCGTCGGGGAAGGCATCACCGGCCTGGTCGCCGAATGCATGCGCCCGATCTCGGCATCGAACGCCGCGACCGAGGCTTCGTACAAAGCGGTGCCCGGGCTCGATGAAGATCGCTACCCGGTATTCGTCGGCGTGCCGCTGATCAGCGGGGGCAGCGCGGTCGGCGTGCTCGTGCTGCAGCGCGAGGCCGAGCCCTTCGCGGTCAAGGAAGTCACACTCGCGACCGCGCTCGGCGCACCGATCACGCTGGCGATCGAACGCCGCCGGATGTCGGCGCTGCGCTCGGCGCGGTTGCACGGCCAAGGTCACGGCGGTGGCGTGGTGCTCGGGCGCGCGGGCGTCGTGCCGACCACGACCGCCCTCACGTGGCAGGCGGCCTCACCGACCGATATCGATCGCGCGCTGGGCCGCATTCGCGAGGACATGGGCCGCGCCGTCAAGCGCTTGAAGCATGCCGAGGATCCGCGCGTCGGTGCCGCGCTCGATCGTGTCGCGCTCGGACTGATCGATGAACGTCTGCGCGAGAAGTTGATCGAAGGCGCGATGGGGCCGAACGGGTTGCGTTCGGTCGCGAAGGAGTACGCGCGCGCCCAGCACCGGCTCGGCACAGAGCCCAGCGAAGAGGATCGCGGGGCCGAGATCGAAGAGCTGTGCGTGCTCGTCGGGATCACGGCCGACACGCGCGCCTCGGTTCGCCCCGGCTCGATCTGGATCGCCGATCGCATCGGTGCGGTGATCGCGATCGGTGCGGTCGCACGCGGCGCAGGTGCGATCGTCACGAGCTCGGGTGCGACTCCCGCGGCGCTCGCGATCCTTGCAGCGGCCGCCCTGCCGATCGTGACCCAGGTCCCGGGCCTGTTCGGCTGGGCTCGCCCCGGTGACTTGCTCGCGCTCGATGCAACGTCCGGCACGGTGTTGGTTCAACCGGCGCCGACCGATCTCGACAAGCTTCGTCGCGCGCGCAACGACGGCATCGGCGTTACCGATGACGCGTCGGGCTAACTCTCAGCGGCCGCGGAAGTAGAAACCACCGCCGCCGAGCAGGAACAGCACGAGGAGTACGATGAGGATGGTGTACATGACTCGATGTACAGCATCGACCGTGCCAGCGCTGGTAGCGCGTTTGATCCCCCGTCGCGCCTCGAATGTCGCATCTCCGCTCGCCCAGGTGAGCGAGCCATCACGGAGCGAGCCGAGACGCTCGGCTAGTCTTGGATGTCGTCCTAGTCCTGATCGTCATCGAGCATCAGGATGCGGTCGTCGGAATCCTGGCGGACATCGGTGACCTTCTTCACGAGCTTCTTGAGCTCGGACACTGCACGCGCGATCACGCGATCCCCGCCCAGCACGAGCTCGGTCAGCTTCGGATAGCTCGCTCGCTGCGCGATCAGATCGCGCACGCCGGTCTCGGGATCGGTGAGCGCGAAGTCGAGCCGCTCGAGCCCCCGCGCCATCGGCTGCTCGCCGAGCTCCGCGAGGATCCGGTCGACCAGGTCGGGCGCGCGGATCGCGAGCTTCTTGATCTCGAGATCCGCACGCGCGAACAGGGGCGCGAGCGCCGGCCACTGATCGCGAGTGGCCGCCAGGCGGAGATGCACATCTTCGATCGTGGGTCGGATCCGCGCGAGCGTCTCGAGGACCTCGTTGCTCGGGCCGTCGTGCAACTTCAGCACGAGCCGACGCAGTGGCGCTTTCGCGATCACGTCGATCCGCTCGAGCCGCGCCGTCGTCACGAGCTTCAGCGAACACAACGTCTCGGGGCGCAGCGCCGCGAGCGCAGCCTCGATCGCTTCCTGGCGGACATCCCGGATCGTGACGTCCGCGAGGAACCGGCCCGATGGATGCGCGACCACCTCTCGTACGAGCTCACCGAGATCGACGCTATCGCCCTCGATGTTCAGATCGATCGCGTGGATGAAGCCGAAGCTCCATCGCAGCGGCGATTCGGTGCCGAGGCCCTCGTACTTCTCGAGCGGACCGAGAAGCTGCGCCTTGTGACGCGCGAGGTGGCGCTTGGTCGCCTCGGCGATCTTGCGATCGTCGTCGGCGGCGAGCTGGAGCGCGATCAGCTCTCCGCGCGGATGGTTTTGCGCTCGATACCAATCGCCGTACGCCGCATACGCATCGCGATCGTATGGATTGGCGACGATCGCCGCCTCGAGCTCGAGCTCGATCGGTTCGATCTCGAGGGTGACCGCCTTCTTCAGCGCGGCAGCCGCGGCGAGCTCCCACCCTTCGGCTTGCTTCGCCGCGATCAGCTTTCCGTACTGGACGGCCGCGTGATCGGCCGAGACGAACTTGCGCACGCTCTCCTTGCCGTCTGCGGTGAGCAGCAAGCGCGCGCCATCTTGCTCGATCAGCCACTCGTCTGCGCCGGACGTGAACCGCGGCACTAGAAGGCCCTCGTCGGACCATGGTCCGCGAAGCTGTCGGCGACAGCTTTCTTCTCGACCCCCGCGGCACGCGCGCGCAACCGAGCTCGCTCGACGAGATCGAAGCCCGCCTCGTGCTCGACCGGTGCATCGATCGGTTGCGGAATGCGCTTCTCGTAGTCGATCCGGACATTGCGCAGCGCCTCGCCGAGCTGCGCACCGACCGCGGTCTCGAGTGTGGTGCTTGGCGGTGGCGCCGGGGTGTTCGGGGGTGCCGGCTCGGGCTCGACACCATCGAGCCTGCGCGTGAGCTCGTCGGTCAACGCGACGACGCGCGCCGCGAGCTGGAGCACCGCATCGCGAAGCTCGTGATCGCTCATGTTGAGGTGGCGGAGCGCACGCTCGAAGTCGGCGCGTGGCACCGGAGCGTCGAGCGCGGTCGTGCCGTATTGGTTGTTCGCCACCGTGTGACTCTCGCCCGAACTCTGACAATTTTGTCTGAAAGTTCCGGTGCTTTCACACCCTGGCCGAGTGATGTCCGTCATTTGCGCGGGCACGCGTGTTGCTCGACAAATCACCAGAATGAAGTACCTGGTGGTCCTCGCACTCGGAGCTGGCTGCGGACTGAATGACGATATTGCCGGGAAAGTCACGATCGATCACGGCGTCTACGGGCTGCTCAGCTCCGGCGGGGTAGGTGCCGCGAACCAGCGAGTTTCGGTGTATGCCGCGATCTCGAGCGGCGCCTACGCGACGAGCAGGAGCGACGATCAAGGCGTCTATCAGATCACGCTGCCGGTCGGCGACTACACGATCTGCACGAGTGGGTGCATCACGATCTCGACGTCCGATTCGACGATCCGCTACGACTGGACCGATGGTCCGGGCGGCGGTACGTGGAACAAGAACTGAGCACATCGCGGATGTTCGGTGCGTGCCGGAGGACCAGCGCATCGGCTAGCGCTACTCGACCGCGCCTTGGCTGAACCAGCGCCGGCGATTGCGATCGTAGTAGACCCACAAGCAATCGCCGCGACGCAGCTCGGCGAAGTGATACTCGCGGTGCTGCTCGTGCGCCCACCAGCCGCCGGAGATCACGTACGGCCCGAGGATGCGCACCACCGCCCCGTGCTCGAGCCCCGAGAGTAACCAACCATCATCGCGCACCTGGCGCGCTTGCGGCGGCAGCAGCTGCGGCTTGGTGTGCATGCGCCGCACGAGCGGCCGCACGAGCTTCGGGTGCGGCACCGCAGGCACCACGACCGAGAGCGGCTCCCAGCCGAACGTGGCCTCGGGCAAGTGGCCTTCGCGCAGCACCGCGCGCACCACGGCTTCATCCCCGAGCTCGGCACGCACGCTCGCGATCGCTTCGTTCGCGAGCCGCAGATCGCGACGCGGGTGTTGCACGAACATCGCGAGTTGCTCGTGGGTTGCCGCGACATCGTCGGCCCAGATCCGCGCGGCATGGATCGGTGCAGCGGGTGGCGTGCCCGTGATCCGGAGGTGGACGAGCCGCAACAGCGCGCGGCCATCGAGCGTGGGCTGGGCAGGCTTGATGCATTCGGCGCGCAGCTCGGTCTCGCCGACCGCAAACCGCAACACGAGCTCGACGTGGAGCGCGGTGACCGCACGCCCGCGCGAGGCGAGCCGATCGAGCAAGCGATCGATCGCGGGGCGCAACACGAACACGAGCTGCTCGGAATCCTCGACATCGTCGTCGAGGAGGATCCGTTCATCGGGCGCTTCCGGTGGCGCGAGCGGTACGATCGGATCCCAGCGCTCGCCGGCCGCTAGCTGGTACATGCGATGCGCCTCCTTGCCGAACCGCTCGAGGATGCCACCGCCCGGCAACCGCACCATCTCGCCGAGCTTGGTGACGCCGAGACGCGCGAGGGAATCACGCAGCTTCGAATCGAGATCGAGCCGCGCGAGGGGCACGGCCGCTGCGGCCGCGCGTTCGTCGGCATCGTTGCGCAGGATCGTGATGCCGGTGCGGGTGGCGCGCGCGATCGCGTACGTCGCGAACCGCGAGAAGCCGACCACGACTGCGCCGGTGTAGCCGAGCGACGCGACCGTGCGCTGGATCGCGAGGCCCCAGGCCGAGCCTGCAGCGGCGTGGGACGCCAGGCGATCGGTGGCGATCGGTAGCGCGGCGATCGCGCGACCGCGCTTGGAAGGTTCGAAGGCGATCCGCTCGAGCCCGTCACCATCCAACCAGAAGGTCCCCGGCTCGTCGCTCGGCTCGACGCGCGGCGAGAGTGCATGCAGCGCTTCGCGCAGCTCGGTGAGTGCCGCTTCGATCCGCGCAGGCGGAATCACGCGCGCGCGCAGCCCGCGAAGTAAGCCGAGCGCATGCGCGTAGCGCTGCCCCGGTAACACCGCCGCGGCGCGCGCGCGTTCGCACGCCCACAACACGATGCCTTGCGGCCGATCCTCATCGATCACCACGACCGGATGCGTGCGCAGCTCCGGCTCGTCTCGCCATGCCAGCTGGAGCGGTAACGCGGGGAGATCGAGGCACGCGATCGCTGGCACTGTACTAATGTTCAGCTATCTATTTAAGCGTGTCAATATAATGAGTGAATCCGGATAGATCCCCTACCGTTCGGGGATGAAGGACAAGGTCATCGTCATCACCGGAGCGTCGGTTGGCATCGGCGCGACGCTCGCGCGAGAGGTCACCAAGCGCGGCGCGAAGGGCGTCGTGATCGCGGCGCGCCGTGAAGCGGAGCTCGCGGCCCTCGCGAAGGAGCTCGGCCCCACCGCGCTGGCCGTGGTCTGCGACGTCACCAAGCGCGCCGACATCGATCAGCTGCGCGATCGCGCGCTCGCGCGCTTCGGTCAGATCGACGTGCTCGTCAACAACGCGGGGCGCGGCATCACGCGCATGGTCTCCGAGCTCACGGATGAAGACATCGACAGCATGGTCTCGATCAACATCAAGTCGGTGGTCTACGGCATCCAGGCCGTGCTGCCGCACATGAAGGAGCGCAAGCGCGGCCAGATCATCACGATTTCGTCGGGTCTCGCGCGGTTCCCGCTCGCGGCGCCGCGCAGCATCTACGCCGCTTCGAAGGCAGCGGTGAACTTGTTGATGGGCACGCTGCGCATGGAGCTGCGCGCCGCGTATCCCGACATTCACTGCACGACCGTGATGCCGGGCGTCGTCGCGACCGATTTCGGGAACAACGCGCTCTACGGCGGCTACGACAGCCGGCAGCTGCCGGGGGCGCAGCCCGTCGAAGAGGTCGGCGTCGTGATCGCCGATGCGATCGACAAGCCGGTCGCCGAGACCTTCACGCGTCCGCAGATGCTCGAGCTCCAGAAGGCCTATTACTCTTCAGATGACGTGACCGAGATGGAGAGCGCGCCGCCGTTCTTCGCGTCGCCTGCCAAATAATCAGCGCGGCTGCCTCTTCAGCGCCGCGGCTGTGAGCTTGTAGCGACCGCGTGGCTCGCTCGTTCCGATTGGCATCAGTCACGCTCCAATATGGCCGCTAAAAGCCTGCAGGCGCGCGACGACGAACCGTGTGCTCCCAGCCCGGCCCGCGGCGCTTGTCTTTGAGTGCGCGTACGGTGATCGAGATGTCGTCGCGATCGCGCAAGCGCAGTGCTTCGGCACGCAACGAAACGAGTGACCCGAGCGATGCCGTATCGGGAGTCTTATCGGTGATGCACACGATCGCGGCATCGTGAGTCTGCGCGAGCGTGACGAGCCGACCTTGATTCGCGGTGGCGAGCTCGACCGCTCCACCCGACGGCGAGCACAGATCGAGCACGACCAGGCCGAACGCGCTCGAGCGCACCAAGCGCTCGGCCACCCGCGCCGCGGCGATCGCATCTCGCACGCGCACGACGACGAGGGCCGCGAGATCGACGCCGGAATCGGCGACATCTGGTGGATAGAACGTGCCCGCAAACGGCGCGATCCACGCGACGGGCTCGCCCTGGGTTTGCGCTTCGGCGACGAGCTCGATCGCGGCGGTCAACGTGGCGGTCGCGCCACGCGCCGAGAGCTCGACGAGCCGACCGCGCAACGTGTTCAGCTCCCACGTCGCCGACGACGCTTGCTGGATCAGCCGATCGGCCCCGCCGGCCAGGCGATCGAGATACCCGACCTTCGCCGCTGCCGCGGAGCCCACGGAGCCGCGAGCCGTTGCGAGGAAGCGTTCGAGATCCGAGCCCATGTACATCTGTTCAGTACCAGGCAACTCTGACAACCGCACGACAACACCGATCCCTCACCCACTCCCGCAATCACTTCACGGTGATGCCCGAACGCGATCAATGTCCGAGCTGAACGGTCGCCGTATACGTGCTCATGCTTCGCGCGAACACCACGCCTTCGAGTGCCTGGTCGACGCAGTGCTGGAGGTCGGCACGTGAATCACTCGGGATCGAGCGCGTCGTACCGCCCATCGCGGAGACCGTGACCTTCAGCAGAATTTTTGCGCCGGGCACGCACGCATCGAGAGCTGCTTGATGATCGAGCAAGACCTGCATCGTCTCGGACAGCGCGTCGTGCGTGATCTCCGGCTCGTCATGTTGCACGGGCGGCGGTGGCGGCGTACCAGCGGCGACCGAGGCATCAGACCAGCAGCCCGCCAGAACGATCAGGATCCACGCGCGCGACATCGCGCGAGGGTAGCATCGCGTGGATGACGTTCGAGGAAGCGCGCCGAGCGCTGTACCAAGCTCCGCTCGCGGAGTTCGTGAAAGAGCGAACGCGCCTCGCGAACGAGCTGCGCGCGGCGGGCGAGGCGAAGGCCGGGGCGAAGCTCCGCCAGCAGCCGCGGCCTTCGGTCTCGGCGTGGGTCACGAACCAGCTCTACTGGCACGCGCGCGACGCGTTCGACGCGATGCTCGCCGCCGCGACCACGCTGCGCCAAGGCGATCTGTCAGCGACCACCGCGCATCGCGAAGCGACGAGCTCGCTACGCCAGCGGGCGAGCGCGATGATCACCGATGCCGGTCACAGCGCGATACCCGCCACACTTCACAAGGTCGCGACTAACCTCGCCGCGATCAGTGCGCGCGGCGACTTCTTCCCCGACGAGCCCGGCGAGATGACCACCGATCACGACGCGCCCGGCTTCGGCTAATGCGTCAGCGCTTGCCGCGCGGGACGCCGAACGTGGCGTCGACGGTCTCTTGCTTGTTCGAGCGCACGAACGTGATCTTCGTCGCCGCACCGGGCTTCGCGCCTTGCAGGACGAACATGAGATCCTCGATGCCACGGATCTCGACCTCGCCGACCTTGATGATGCGATCGCCGCCCTTGAGGCCGGCCTTGGCCGCCGCCCCCTCGGGTACGACATCGGAGAGAGTCACGCCGGGGAGCTGGTTCGGATCTTCGGAGTACGAAGGCACGGTGCCGAGCGATGCACCGACGTGGCGCACGTCACCGAACGTGTGCTCCGGCGGAGCCTTCACGTAGGTCAGCGCACCCGCGCGGTTCGCGACACGCATCGCGAGGTCCGCCGCGATCATCGAGACGCGCGAGCCGCCGGCCGCGTTGATCTTGTCGGCGTCGTCGGTGGCGGTGTGATAGTCGAGGTGGTTGCCGGTGAACATGAACACGACCGGGATGCCCGCGACGTAGAACGACATGTGATCGGATGGGCCGTAACCGGAGCCGCCGATCGTGCAATCGACCTTTGCCGCAGCGCACGCGGGCTCGGCGAGCTCTTTCCACTCTTTGGCCGAATCGCCGCCATTGATGCTGAGGTGGTTCGCGCGCATGCGCCCGACCATGTCCATATTGATCATCGCGGTGATGCTCTTCGGCTCCTTGCCGTGCTTCACGTAGAAGTCCGAACCGAGGTCGCCTTCTTCTTCACCGGAGAACGCGATCACGTAGACATCGCGCTGGAGCTCGCCCTTCTTCGCGGCGAGCAGCTTCGCGGCCTGCAGGAGCGCCGCGACGCCCGAGGCATTGTCATCGGCGCCGTTGTGGACCGCGTGGACCTTGGGATCGAGCGCGTTCGAGCCGCCACCCATACCGAGGTGATCGAGGTGCGCGCCGAGGACGATCACGCCCGGTTGCTTGTTCGCGGCCCCGGCGTGGATGACACCGATCACGTTCGAGGTCGGCGACTTCACGGCTAAGAGCTCGACCGCGATCGCGGCCTTGTGGGAGCCCTTCGCGAGTTGCGCGGCAACGCTGCGCTTGACGACGAGGATCGGGATGCCGGCATCGCTCGCCGCACCGTTGACCTCACCCACGCCACCGGGCACGAGCTCGGGGAGCGCGGCTTCGTCCTGCTCGAGATCGCCATCATCGACGACGATCACGGCGAGCGCGCCCTTTTGCTTCGCGCTGAACGCCTTCTTGCGGAGGTCGCCGAGGCCCGCCGCGACGAGCGGATCGGCTTTCGGATCGAGCTTCGCATCGACGGCCGGCGCGAAGCGATGGACGAGCACGATCTTGCCCTTCACATCCTTGCCCTTGTAGTCGTCGCGCTTGGCCTCGGCATCGACGATGCCCCAGTCACCATTGACGATCGTGCCGGTGATCGGCTTCTGACCGGAGAATGGCATCGGTGCAAACTCGGTCGCCGCGATCGCGGTGCCATCGATCGAGAGCGAGGTCTTCACGCCGCGCTTGATCTCGGTCGTGACCTCGAACTGCTGGCGCCACTTGCCGTCATTGCCGGGCTCGACGCCAGCAGCGGTCAATTGTTGCTCGACGTACTCGGTCGCATCGGCGAGGCCCTTCGTGCCGATGCCGCGGCCTTCGCGCGCGTCGTCGGCGAGCCACTTCACGAGCGCGCCGTAGTCGTCGGCGAGAGCGGTCTCGGGCTGGTACGTGGTGGTGCCGGGCGGGTTGTCGTCCCACGGCGTGACGAACACGTTCGTGTCGTGCTCGCCGGCAGGACCACCGGTGACGCGATAGACATCACCCGCATTGGTCTTGATCACGTCGCGGCGGTTCGACGACATCGACAGCGTCTTGCCATCGGGAGAGAACACCGGGAAGCCATCGAAGCCATCGGCGGTCGAGATCCGTTCGAGGTGCGTGCCATCGATATCGATCGCGAACAGATCGAACTCGGGACCGCGCGGCTGGAGATAGTTCGACGCGAAGATCACGCGCTTGCCGCTCGGGTAGAAGTACGGTGCGAACGAAGCGCCCGGCAGGTACGTGACCTGGTGGGCCTCGGTGCCGTCGGAGTTCGCGACCCAGATATCCATCTTGGTCGGTTGCACGAGGTTCTGCTTGAGCAGCTCCTTGTACTTCTCGAGCTCCGCGCCCTGCGGCCGTGACGAGCGCCACACGATCTTCGAGCAATCCTGCGAGAAGAATGCGCCGCCGTCGTAGCCGGGGAGGTTCGTGAGCTGGCGCAGGTTGCCGCCATCGGCATCCATCCGCCATAGCTCGAGATCGCCGCTGCGCATCGAGGTGAAGATGATCGAACCGTCGACGCCGCACACGGTTGCCTCGGCGTCATAGCCCGGCGTGTTCGTGAGCTTGCGACGATTGGTCCCGTCGGCGTTCGCCTTGTAGATGTCGTACTCGAAGAGGCCCCAGTTGTAGCCCTTCGACATGTCGGGCGGCGTGGGGCACTCCGCGGAGAACGCTTCGGTCGAGGCCCAGATAACCTCTTGATCACCCTTCAAGAAGTACGAGCAGGTCGTGCGGCCCTTGCCCGTCGAGATCAGCTTAGATTGCCCGCCGTTCGCCGGCATCATCTCGATCTGGTCGCACTTGTACGGCTTGTGGTTGGTCTGGAAGATCAGGCGATCGCCGCCGAAGGACCAGTACGCCTCGGCGTTGTCGCCGCCGAACGTGATCTGCTCGAGGTTCTTGAAGTGGCGCTCCTCGGGCGTCGCCATGTTCTTCGCTTCGGCATTCAGTTTCGCGACCGCCGTGGTCGCCGTTTTTGCGGGCTCCGTCGGACAGCAGCTCGCGCACACCCAGATCAGCAACAGACGGCGCACCATGGCCGCGAGCGTAGCCGATCGGCCTAGCTGTGATACCAAGATGCTCATGCATTCCGTCGAAGACGCCGCCTCAGCCGTTGCCTCGCGCATGGCGAAGCTCGCGACCGAAAATGTGCCACTCCGCGATGCGCACGGGCGCTTCACTGCGGTCGATGTGACAGCGCCTCGCTCGGTGCCGAGCTTCGATAACTCCGCGATGGATGGCTATGCAGTGCGCTGGGCAGACCTCCCCGGCACGTTCCAGGTCGTCGCGACCGTCGGTGCGGGGCAGATCATGACGGTGCCGGTGCCGCCGCGCGCCGTCGTTCGTATCCTCACCGGTGCGCCGATGCCGGCCGAGCTCGACACCGTCGTGATCCAGGAGGACGCCGAAATCGAAGGCGATCACGTCAAGCTCCCCGAGGAGAAGCAAGGCGAGAACACGCGCAGGGTCGGTGAAGACATCGCGGAAGGCGAGATCGCGGTAGCCGCGGGCTCGCGCCTCGGTCCCGGCGAGCTCGGCCTGCTCGCGGCGCTCGGCATCTCCGAGGTGCCGTGCGCACGCGCACCGCGCGTCGCGATCATCGCGACCGGCGACGAGCTGGTCGATGTCTCGATGCCGCTCGGGCCGAGCCAGATCGTCGATTCCTCGGCGCACATGCTCCCCGCCTTGATCCGAGAGCTCGGTGGCATCCCGACCTATGTCGGCATCGCGAAGGATGATCCGATCACGATGGCGGCGCTGATCGCGAGCGCGCTCGATCACGATTGCGTGATCACGACCGGCGGTGTCTCCGTCGGTGACCGCGACCACGTGCGCGCGGCGCTGGCCTCGGCCGGTGTCGAGCTCGAGCTGTGGAAGGTCGCGATGAAGCCCGGCAAGCCGTTCTCGTTCGGCATGAACGGCCGCGTGCCGCTGTTCGGCTTGCCCGGCAATCCGGTCTCCGCGTTCGTCGCGTTCGAGCTGTTCGTGCGCCCCGCCCTGCTCACGATGCAAGGCGCGACCAAGACCCAGCGCCCGCGCGCGCCGGTCAGCCTCGTGCGCGGCTATCGCAAGAGCGTAGGCCGCACGCACTTCATTCGCGCGCGCGTCGAGCGCCACGGCGAGCACCTCGTCGCGCACCCGCATCCGAAGCAGGGCTCGGCGATCTTGAGCTCGCTCGTCGGCACGAACGCGCTCGTCGAGCTGCCTGCCGAGGCGAGCGAGATTTCTCCGAACAGCCACATGCAAGCGATCCTTCTGGAGGCGATGTGAAGTTCAGCGTTGCGGAAAACGAAGCCGGTCGCGCGGATAAAGTGTTGGCGAAGCATTATCCCGAAGCGGGTCGCAAACAGCTCGGCGAGCTGTTCGATGCCGGTGAAGTGAAGCTGCGCGGCAAGAAGGCCAAGAAGGGAGACATGTGCGCGATCGGCGACGAGCTCGAGCTCGCGCGCGAGCCGGTCTCCGGTGAAGCCCTACGGCCCCTCCCCGATCCGAGCATCACGCTCGAGATCCTCGTCGAGCGGCCCGACTTCGTGGTGATCAACAAGCCCTCCGGCGTGCCGACTCAACCCCTCAAGGCCGGCGAGCTCGGCACGATCGCGAATGCGCTCGCCGCGAAGTTCCCCGAGTGCGCCACGATCGGCGCGGATCCGCGCGATGGCGGCCTGGTCCATCGGCTCGACATCGGCACGTCGGGCCTGCTCGTCGCGGCCCGCACGCCCGAGGCGTATCGCACGTTGCGCGAGGCGTTCGGCAAGGGCGGCATCTCGAAGGAGTACCTCGCGATCACCGACGGTGCGCCGGTCTCACGCGAGATGGATGCGCCGCTCGCGCAGCGCGGCACGCACGTCGCGATCGATCACACCGATGGGCTCGAGGCACACACGCTGTTCCAGCCGCAGAAGGCGAACGGCGAGTTCGCGCTGATCCGCTGCATCGCGACGACCGGCCGGATGCATCAGGTCCGCGCCCACCTCGCGTTCGCGAATGCGCCGCTCACCGGCGACTCGCTCTACAAGGGCAAGCCGCTCGAAGGCCATCCCGGGTTCTTCCTGCACGCGCACAAGATGCAGCTCCCGCTCGGCGATGGCACCACGCTCGAGCTCGTGGCGCCGCTGCCCGCGCGGTTCACCGCCGCGCTCGCCGCGTGCGGCATGAGTTAGCGCTCGCTCGCGGGGGAGCAACGAGAGGCCGGATCGCAGAACGTTTCGGCGGCTGCGCTCAGACGCGGGCCTTTGCACGGATGTGATCGATGCTGTCGATGCAGTCGATGCAGTGTTCGCCGACGGTGGTCTGGTGGATTCGCCGCCCTCGCGCGCGGGCCGATGTCCCCTGCGTACCGAAGCAGGCAGAGCTCAAAAGACCACAACGAAGAAGAAGTTCCACGAGCTGGAACCACGAGGAGGCGCTGTCGTCGACCGCGGGGCTCGGTCTGAAACCGGCCGCGACTGGCATGTTCGTGAATTCACGGGGTCATGCAGCTGGCCTCGCGAGTGCACTAGGGACCTCACGAAGCGCAACAACAAGCCCACGGAGATACTCACGATGCATACGCTTACCCTCGATACGCCGTCCGCGTTCGAAACCCTCGACCTCGCCCAGCTCGACTCGATTATCGGCGGAGACGCTGTCGATACCGGCGGCCAGGTCGGCGAATTCGTCGGCAAGTACGCAGGCGCGGGGGCGGGAGCCGTCGGTGGCGGCGCGCTCGGCGGCCTCGTCACCACGCCCACCGTCGCAGGCGTGCCAGTCGGCGTCACCGCTGGCGCGGGCATCGGCGGCGCGGCGGGCTACGACCTCGGCGGTACGGTTGGCCGCGCGGCCGGTCGCGGTGCGGTACAAGGCGCTCAATGGGTCGGCAACCAGGCCCAGAGCGCCTGGACCGGCGCGCGCCAGATGACGGGCTGGTGATCCAGCTCCGCGCGAGTCGTCGAGATCTCGCGATCGCGGTCGCGGTCGCCAGTGCCACCTTCGCGTGGCGTACGGGTGCGCATCCCGTCCCTGCGTTCGCCAGCGGCATCGTGTCAGCCGCGATCGCGTTCGCGATCCATCGTTGGTGTCACCGACACGGCTCCGCCAAGCCCCCGCTGCGCAATTGCGATGTCGATCTCGCCAAGCGCCCAGTAGCTCGCCCCTGGTAGCGCGGCTGCACGCTCGAATCAGACACCCCGGGTCAGCTGCACCCGGCGACAGCTGCATCACGCGGGACGTGCGAGATCGCAGGCTTCGAGGAGGCAGAGCATGCGACCCAGCCGCAGCTGATCATCGCGATCGCTCTGGGCCTCGACGAGGTCGCCGACCGAGCATTTGCCGTCGAGGATGTCGAACAACTCGACCAACCCTTTGACCTCGAAACGTTCCGGACCGACCCGGCGAGTCCGCGATGCGCGCAACCGCAGGCTGCCGTGCTTGGCCACCCACGTGTCGGTAACTTCGTCGGACAGCCCCATCGCGCCGGCGCCGAGGATCTCGAACGCGTTGAAATCGAGAGGGAACGCTTCGCGCGGGTTTTCGCGACCGGCGTACCAGGCAAAGCCACCCTTGTTCCACGTGCACACGTCGATGATCTTGGTGCGGACCTGACGCGTGAGGTGGCGGAACACTTCGAGCGGCTTCAACAAGCCGAGGCCGACGAGCGTGTCACCGAGCTTGCCACCGTAGTGCGGCATCATCGCGAGCGCCATCGCGAGCTCGCCATCGGAGAGCACGCCCTTCGTGACGAGGTAGTTGCCGAAGAGCTCGCTCGCGACGTTCGAGGAGACGTACTCCGGCTGACCATCGCGAACGTAGATCTCCTTCTTGATGCCGCCGACGGCGACGAGCAAGAGGCCGGTCGCGCGCGCGGTCATCAACCGGAACAGCACGCGCAGCGGTGAGGTGTTCGCGAAGTCGCCCGCATCGTCAGGCTCCTCGGCGATATCGCTGAGGGCGGGAGGCGTCGGCCGCTTCTTGCGCGCGAGCTCCTCGGGCGACGGCAGATCGACATCGCGCGAGCGCGGGTGCGGCGGCTCCTCGGTGAGGTCGTCGAACGCTCGCATCTGCGAGTCTTCGTCGCGATCCGGCGGCAGTGGCGGCCGCGTCGGCAGTGGCGGCCGTGGCGGCAGCTTGCTGCCCGGAATCATCGCGGCTTCGACCGCGCCGCTGATCGTATCGGCAATCGGAAGCTCGATCACGCCCGAGCGATCCGCGGCATTCGTGATCGGATACGGAACGGCGCTTTGCGGCAGCCGCGAGCTGCCGATCGACCGCTTCACGACCTCTGCGCGCGACGACACGTTCGTGACGCGCTCGCTGATGTTCTGGATGGTCGGGATCTTCTGCTTCGCCGGCGGAATCTGGATCACCTGAGGCGACCGACCCGGCACGGTCTCGGCGCGCGACGACGAACGCGATTGGGCCGGCGGATTGAGCGCGGCGAGCTCCGCCGGTGTCATCGGCGGCGGCATCATCGGCGGCGGCATCATCGGCGGCCCAGCGGGCGGTGGCGACGAGCCGACGGTGGAGCGCAGCGGCTGCTTGCCCTCCTCTTCGTACGACACCGAGATCATCGGCATCGAGAGCTCCTCACCGGGTTCGATCATGATCTGCGGCGCACCGTCACTCTCGCCGGATCTCGGCGGGCGCGGGAGCCCCAGATCATCTCCGACCGACGTGATCGGTTCGGCGGACGGGTCGGGCTCGACGCCACTGTGGCGGCGTGTGAGCACCGCTGCCGACAGCTCGGCGACGACATCGGCGACCGCCTTGTTCGTCATCCGATGGCGGTTCTCGAACAACCACTCCGAGATCGCATCGCGGAACGCCGCGGCGCTCGCGTAGCGCTCGTCGAGTGATTTTTTCAGCGCCTTGCGAACGATGCCTTGCAAGCCGTGCTCGATATCGGCGCCATACTTGTCGAACCGCGCGAGCCGCGCATCGCGCACCATCAACAGCACGTCGAGCTCGTTCGCAGCGGCAAACAAGCGCCGACCGGTGAGCAGCTCTGCGAGCACGACCCCGACGGAGAACACGTCGCTCCGGCCATCGAGCGGGAGCTCGATCACCTGCTCGGGCGACATGTAGCCGTACTTGCCCTTGAGCGTGCCGGTCTTGCTCTTGTGCGCGCGATCCGGAGCGGTCGCGCGCGCGATGCCGAAATCGACGAGCTTCACATCGCCACGCGTCGACAAGAGGATGTTCGACGGCGAGATATCGCGATGCACGACACCGAGCGTGCCACCGTGCTCGTCGCTCGCGTTGTGAGCGTAGTCGAGGGCATCGAGCACCTCATGCGCGATCCACGCCGCGAGGTGGGGCTCGACCCGACGCCGGCGCTGCGCGAACTCGCGAAGGAGCGCGAGCACGTCGATGCCATCCACCAGCTCCATCGCGATGAACAGATCATTCTCGACCCGGCCGAGCTCGAACGTCTGCGCGATCTTCGGATGGACGAGGCGAGCGGTGAGCTTCGCTTCGTCGATGAACATGTTCTTGTACGTGTCGTCGCCACCGAGGTGCGGCAACAGGCGCTTGATCACGACGCGTTTTTGAAAGCCGTGCTCACCCGGCGCTGTTGCGATGAACAGCTCGGCCATCCCGCCCATGGCGAGACGCTCGACGAGCGTGTAGCGCCCGAAACTGACGGGGAACTCCGCCACTAGGGCCTCAGCGTATCACGACGACGCAGATGGTCATCTTTCGCTACGTCGCATCAATAAGTGACCCGCGCGTTCGAGAGAGTGGGCCACGGCACTGTCTAGATGTTCGAAGTTCTGGATGGTGAGGCCCGCTTCGCTGGTGAGCCGGATTGCAAGCTCCGAGACATTTCGACGCGCCCCTGCGAGCAGGACTTGTAACGCCGAGCCCTCCGCCTGTGCGAGAAACCCACGATAACCGCGCTCGAAGTTGCGTTCACCAACACCGGCCAGACCACTGCAGTCGATGATCAGGCACGGCGCGCCGGTGCCGACAGCCAGCATCCAAGCTCGCGCGAGCACGTTGTCGAGCACCGAGGCGGTCGGCGCGCCGACGAGGAGCACCGCCGGGACCTTGGGGAGAAGCTCGACGATCGGGGTGCCAGCCTCGAGCTGCTCGGCAGTCTGTTCGCGCAATGATTGCAGGCCCGCGGTCGCGAACCCGTCGAGCGCCACGACCGTGAGCCACTCGAACACGCGGGTCAGCGCGGAAGCGTCCTTCGGCGCGATGCCCGCGACCACGTCGCGCAGCTCGAGCAAGACGGCGGCGATATCGAAGCCCGTAGCACCTTCACTCGCGAACTGAGCACCGAGAAAGGCGGCGCTCCGTTCGAGCTCCCGGGTCGCATCGGAGCCGGGCACCAGGGCCTCGCCGCCACCGTAGGCAGCCTCGGTCAAGGTCTCGACCAGGTTAAGGACCTGTGCGGTGTGGGTCTCGGCCTTCTCGGAGCGGCGAAAACGCAATGGCGAGCGCTCGAATCGAACGACCCAGGCCGCGACGATCTCGCCGGCACGCGCGCGAAGCTCGGTGGCAAGCTCACCCTTCTTCTCCTCGACCACAGATCACCGTAGCAAGCCGCTTCGAGCGGCGCCATGTTACGATCGCACCCGCGTGAAGCTGCTGTCGGTGGCAAGGACGGATGTGGGTCGGAAGCGACAAGGCAACGAAGATGCCTTCTTCCGAGATGACGCACGTGGCTTTTACGTCGTCGCCGACGGTGTCGGTGGCCACAACAAAGGTGAGATCGCGAGTCGCGAAGCCGTCGAAGCGCTGACCTCGTGGGTCTCTGGCGCCGCCCGCGACCTCGATCGCCTCGTCGAGCGGGTCATGTTTGGCGACTCCGAGTGCGTGTGGGAGATCCGCCGCCTGCTCGAGAGTGGCGTGAAGAACGCCTGCTACATGGTCTACGGCATGGCCGAGCTCGATCCCGAAAAGAAGGGCATGTCGACCACGCTGTCGGCGCTGCTCATCCGCGCGAACCTCGCGTTCGCCGCGCACGTCGGTGATTCGCGCGTCTATCGCGTGCGCAAGAACACGGTCCTCCAGCTCACCGAGGACCACACACTGATCAACTACAAGGTCAAGCACGGCATGATGACCAAGGCCGAGGCCGAGAAGGCGTCGGGCAAGAACGTCATCACCCGCGCCGTCGGTCACAAGGACTACGTCCAGGTCGACACCGCCGATATCGATACCGCGATCGGCGATCGGTTCCTGCTGTGCAGCGATGGCCTGCACGGCTACTTCAACGACGACAACGAAGTCGCCGAGCTGTGTGGCGATGGCGAGCTCGAAGAGTGCGCCGAGGCGGCGATCGCGCTCGCGAACCAGCGCGGTGGCAAAGACAACATCACGGCTGTCGTCGCTGAAGTACTCGCCTGACCTTAGTAATAGGTGAGGCCGACGCAGAGGCCGCTGTTGAACACCACGCCGCGCGTCGACACCACGGCGAGTTGTCCGAACGTCTCGAGCCCGAGTACGAGGTAGTGCCAGCGCACGAGATCGACGCCGATCCCACCGAGGCCACCGAGCCCGCCGTGCACGCTGCCCGACATCGTATTGCCCGTGCCGCCCGTATCGATCGTGTACGCGACGAGGCCGCCCGCGCCGCGCAGCCACATCGAGCCGCTCACGTAGTGCAGGCCACCCGCCATCACGCCGAAGAAATCGTTGTGCAGGAGCGCGCTATCGCCGGTGCGCTGGTGCAGCAACGAGCCGCCCGTGATCTCGAACGTGAGGATCGTCGACGAGGTCGCGACGTGACCGAGCCGGAAGGAGACCGCCGGACCGCGACCTGCGCCATCCCCCATCGTCACGCCGGCGCCGACCGCGCCCGAGAACGTGAGGCCGGAGCGCGGTGCATTCGACTCGAGGTTCGCTTCGCCGCCCGCTTCCTCGGCACGCTCGTGCGGATCGGCGTGGGCGGTGCGTGCGAGCAGGACCGCGAGTGCGAGGGTCTTCACCACCTCCCACAAGAGTACACGCCGTGGCATCCTTCAGGTGGGATGAGCTTGCTCGGCGCGCTGCTCGGCGGCTACCGGATCACCGACGAGCTCTCGAGCGGTGGTATGGGCACGATCTACCGTGCGCGCCACGAGTTGCTCGGGCGGATCGCGGCGGTGAAGGTGCTGCGCGCCGAGCTCACGGAGGACGACGAGCTCGTCGATCGGTTCTTTACCGAGGCGCGCGCGGCCTCGGCGGTGCGGCACGCGAGCATCACGGAGGTGTTCGACTTCGGCTACACGCCCGCGGGTGAGGCGTACCTCGTGATGGAGTTTCTCGAGGGCGAAACCCTTCACGCGCGGTTGAAGCGCGCGAAGCCGGCCGGGGTGCCCCCGCACGAGGCCGCATACCTCGCTCGCTCGCTCGCCCTGGCGCTCGTCGCGGCGCACGCGAAGGGGATCGTGCATCGCGACCTCAAGCCGGCTAACATTTTTCTGGTTCCCGACATCGAGCAACCCTTCGCTGTACGCGTGAAGATCCTCGATTTTGGAATCGCGAAGCTCGTCGATCCGAGCGGTGCACCGCTGGGGCGCAAGCACACGATGACCGGCACGTTGATCGGCACGCCGCGCTACATGGCGCCCGAGCAAGCGCGCTCGGCGAGCACGATCGATCAGCGCGCAGATCAGTACTCGCTCGGGTGCATCCTGTACGAGATGCTCGTCGGAGAGGCGCCGTTTCCGAACGGCGGCAGCGGCGAGGTGATCGCGATGCACTTGTTCGGCGAGGTCGAGCCGCCCTCCCGGCGCCTGCCCGGGCTCGCGGTCGCGCTCGAAGTCATCGTGATGCGGTTACTCCAGAAAGAACCCGGCGATCGCTATGCGCATGCCGCGGAGCTCGCCCAAGCACTCGCGGGCCCCGCGGGTGCGGTCCCGGTCGCGCTGGCGGACGCGCGGCGGACGCCCCTGCCGCCCTCGCTCGGTCCGCCGAGCACACACCTCGTCGAACCACTTCCGTTCGAAGGCGATCGCAAGGTGCGCGATCGCAAGCTTCCGATTGGCCTCGCTGCCGCGATCGGCGCGCTCGCGATCGCGGGCGGGATCACGTTCGCGGTCACGCGCACCCCACCCACACCTCCGCCCGCGCTGCCCACGCCCCCCACCCCCGTCGAGATGCACACGACCGCACCTCCTCCAGCGCCGCCAGAGCCACCGCCAGAGGCGCCGCCCGTACGCGATGCCCGGGCGATCGTCGTCGACCCGCCTACCCGTCACACCGTGACCCCGCACACGTCGCCGAAAGTTCCGCAGAAGCCGCCGCCGTGTGATCATGCAGGGCCGCACACCGCGTCGTGTGCGCCGATCGAAACCGCACCGTGAAGAAGCCGCTCGCACTCCTTCTCTTGCTCGCCGCGACCGCGTCCGCACAAGACGCGCCGCTCGCGCCGCTCCAGGACGATCAACAGCTGACCGAGATGATCACCGCGATCACGCAAGACCCCGCGATCAAGGTCGATGACGACAAGGCGCGCGGGGTCGCGACCGCGCTGATGACCGAGGGCGTGCACCGGTTGTCCGTGCAGGCATACGACCAGGCGCTCGCGAACTTTCTCGAGGCGTACAACCGATTCCCGAGCCCGAAGATCCTGTTGAACATCGCGTCGACGCTGCATGACATGGGTCGCAAGGCGGACGCCGCGAACACCTACCAGCGCTACCTCGCGGATCCCGCGACGGGATCCGCGCGCGTCGGCGAGGTCAAAGAGCTGCTGATCAAGCTCGATAGCGAGCTCACGATCCTCACCGTTCACGTCACGCCGCACGGATCGGACGTCTCGGTCGATGCCGGTCCATTCGTGCCGATCGGCAGCTCGCTGCAACTGCGAGTTCGCCCGGGCACCCACACGGTCCGGCTTCGCCATGGCGCCGCGACCGCCGAGACCGATCTGAACAGCTTCGAGGGCGAGACCCGCGACATCCAGCTCGCCGTCGCCGAACCGGTCGCGGCACCACCGCCCGCCGTGCGCCCGCCCGATCAAGTGCAGGGCTGGCTCGTCGCGGGCCGCACCTATGGCACGAGCGATGGCAACAGCCGCCAGCGCCGCGTCCACGACGTCGCGACGAATCAGGACGTCAAACCGTACGTCTCGAATGGCGAGCTCGACCATGCGGCGCCGCCCGATTTCTCCGACCCACCGGAGCACCTGACCTCCGGCGTGCTCGCGATCGCGCGGATCGATGGCAATCACGGCAAGGGCTTCGCAGGTGGGCTCGGCATCGAGTACGCGCCGTCCGATACGTTCGAGGTCGAGATCGCGGGCTTGAAGTCGGAGGTCTACGGCCTCTACCTCGGCGGGCGCTACATCTTCTCGACGGGCCTGTTGCGTCCGTACCTCGGCGCCGGCATTCCGCTGTTCTTCTTCACGGACGACGACACCAGGAATCAGATCAGCATCGGCGGCCGGCTCGCCGCCGGGCTCGAGCTCCGGATCAATGGCCACCTCAGCGTCAACGCCGACCTCGGTATCGAGCACTTCTTCAACGTCGACGGCATCATCTACAACTCGCAGACGTTCGAGGCGACCACGTTCGCGCCTACGATCGGCGTCATCGGTCGGCTGTAGTGCGCGCGCTCGTCGTGGTGTTGCTGATCGCGGGCGCCGCGCACGCCAGCAACGTCGTGGCGCATCCACCGGTCACGTTCATCAACTCGGTGACCGGCACGGCGAGCGCGAATGCGTCGCTGCAGAACACGAGTGCGGGTGGCTTCAACGTCCAGCTCGTGCGCGATGCGTCGTGCGATCCCGAGGTCGATTTTTCGATCAGTGGAGGCAACCCGTTCTCGCTACCAGCGACCTCGTCGATGACGATCACGCTGAGCTGCACGGCCACCAAGCTCGGCATCGAGCGCTGCCTCGTCCACGCGATCGATGCGAACACGCTCGCGCCGCTCGCGGATCTCCAGGCCGTGTGCGAGCGCACGAGCTCGACCACGCTGACGCCCGCGGTGACCACGCTCGATTTCGGCAGCGTCGTCGTCGGCGAGAGCGCGTCGCTCCCCCTCGCGATCACGAACAACGGCGCCACGCCGATCACGAAGTTGTTCTTCCAGACCGATTCGCTCGACGACAACTTCGAGATCGCGCTGCCGTGCAATCCCGATGCGCCGGCGTGTGACGGCACGATGGCCGCACTCGCTGGCGGCGCCGCCAAGCAAGCGATCGTCAAATGCGCACCTCACTCGGCGGGCATGCACACCGCCCATCTCGAGATCGCGAGCGATCAGGGCCAACACACGGCGACGAAGCTCACGCTGAACTGCATCGGGACGGCCTCGGCGATTCCGGTGTTGGGGGTCGAGCCACCCGTCGTCATGATCGCAGAGCCCACCGAGGTCCTGGGGGGCGCCGTTCATACGACCGCGTACATCTCGAACCTCGGCACCGGCACGCTGAGCATCACCGACCTTCGCCCGGTCGATGTCGATCCGGGCGCGGCGATCGATTGGGCGTTCGCGCTCGGTGGCACGTGCACGAGCGTGCCTTGCAGCATCTCCGCCGGTCAGCAGGTCGCGATCGCGCTCGCCTTCGATCCGAGCCGGATCGCGCAGCGTCACGCCTCGCTGTTGATCTCGTTCCACGACACGATCGATCGCACGCGCTCGCTCCCGCTCAGCGGGGTCGGTGCCGGAGCGACGTTCCAACCATTCGCTTCGTCGGCGCTGGTCGATCTCGGCAGCGTGCCGGTCGGCAAATCGACGAGCGCGATGCTGCTCTTCTCGAACACCGGCAATCGCAGCACCAATGCCTCGGTCGCGGTGTCACCGGTGGGCCCGTTCTCGCTGATGCCCTCACCCATGCTCGCGGTCACGCCGACCGCGATCGCCCAGCTCACCGCGACGTGCACACCGACGAGCCCCGGCACGGCTTCGACGACGATCACCGCGGTGACGACCGATACGTTGACCGCGACCTCGCTCGCGATCGCGACGACCTGCGTCGCGACGACGACGCCGCTCTACACCACGCCGAGCTCGATCTCTTTCGGGGAGGTCCGGCTCGACGGCGCGCCGGTGACCCAGACCGTGATGCTGCAATCTAACAACGCGCCGCTCACGATCGCGGGGGCACCGCATCTCGAGAGCACGAACGCGAACCTCACCGTCGGTACGCCGACGATGACGATGACGCCGGCCTCGGTCGACATTTCGGTCACGCCGCAGAGCGAGGGCGATCTCAAGACCCACGTCGTGATCGAGGACTCGGCAGGCGATTCGCTGCTCGTCCCGATCTCGGGCCGCATCGTGACCGCGTCGTACAACGTGCCGACGACGCTCGATGTCGGCACGTTCTGCGTCGGCCAGCCGACCGCCTCGTCGAACGTGGCGTTAACCTCCGATGGCACGGCGACGATCGGGGTGGCCGAACCGACCGTGCCGGCGACCTCCGGCTTCGACGTCGGGTTCACCTCGCCGACCCTGTATCCCGCGCTCCTGCCTCCGGCACGTACCGCCACGATCTCGGTCACGCCGCAGCGCCAGAACGCGGCGACGACCTTGATGACGACGGTGACGTGGCAGACCGATGTCGCGACCAAGCAAACCGCTTTGACCTCGATCGTCGCGCGCTTCATCAACACCGGTGGTGCGATCGCGCCACCGATCCTCGATTTCGGCGACGCGCCGGTCCACCTCTACATCGACAACGGCCAGCGCGTGATCATCCAGAACTGCAATGGCTCGCAGCTCGAGCTCGATCCACCGACGATCAAGACGCCGTTCTCGATCGACAGCCCGAACTTTCCAACCACGCTCGAGCCGAACGAGACCGCGACATTCTCGGTCGGATTCCATCCGACACGAGTTGGCGACTACTCCGACACGCTCGCGGTCAGCTCGCCGCAGCTCTCCGGGGCGCCGCTCCAGGTGATCATCGTCGGCCACGGCGTGACCGAGACCCTGCCCGGCACCGACGCCGGCAGCGGCTCCGCGGACCCCGGGTCGAGGACGTTCTACGCGTGCAGCTGCAACTCGAACAACCCTGGCGGGGTGGTCCCGATCCTCTTGGCCGTCGGGCTTATCTTCCGCCGCCGTGGCGGATCTTCTTGAGCTCGCCGAAGAACAGCTCGATCTCTTCGCTCTTCGTATAGAAGTGCGGCGCGATCCGGATCCCGACCCCTGGGCGATGATCGCAGAAGAACCTGCGCCGGTTGAGCTCGCGGCAGACATCGGCGGAGCCGACGAAATCGAACACGACCGAACCACCGCGCTGTGCGTCGGGGCGCGGCGAGTTGAGCCTCATGCCGAGCTCGTCGACCCGATCGATGATCTTCTGGGTCATCACGAGGCTCTTGTCGCGAATCTTGCGCGCACCGATCTCGCCGACGATCTGCTGACCCGCGCGCGATTGGTAGAGCGCTGCCACGGCCGGCGTGCCGCCCATGTAGCGCCACACGGTGTCGGCGTACGACTGCTCGGGCATCGTGAACGCGAACGGTGATTCGTTGCCGAACCAACCCGTGACCCGCGGGGCGAACTGCTCGATCAGCTCCTTCTTCACGTACAGCCACGCCGCGCCGGCGCCGCCGCACAGATACTTCACCGAGCCGCCGCATGCGAACGACACGCCGAGGTCGATGACATCGACCGGCAGCGTACCGATCGATTGATAGCAATCGAGGATCACGTGCGCTCCGACCGACTGGGCCTTCGCGATGATCTTCTTTGCATCCTGGATGTAGGCCGAGGAGAACACGACGTGCTGCAGGGGCACCACGAGCGTGTGCTCGTCGATCGCGTCACAGACCGCCTGGGTGTCGATCGTGATCCCGACATCCCCAGGGCCGGGAGTAAATCCCGGCCCTTCCACTCTCGGGGCGGGAGGTACCAGGACGCACTTCGCGCCGCGCCGCTCCTCGGCCTGCCAGACGTACGACACCGTCGGGAACATCAGCGACTCGTAGACGATCTTGTTCCTCTGGGGCGTGTAATCGAAGCACGAGGCGAGCACTGCCATGATCGTCGAGACGTTCTGATTCATGATCACGGTGCCGGCGGGCGCGCCGATGATCTTGCCGATCCGCTCCGCCGCGCGATCGACCTCGGGGAGCCACTCGCTCCAGGCGGTGATCGATTTGGTGCGCCAGATCTCGAAGAACTGGCCGAGGTCTTCCTTCGCTTGGTCCGGCACGCACCCGAGCGAGTGCGAGATGAAATGCACGCAGTCCTCAAGCGCGGAGAACTTCGAGCGGTACTCGAGCAGGCTATCGGCGACAGGGTCGGCCATGCGCCTGGCTTATCATGTTAGAGAGCGAGGATGCGTATCGCGTTGCTGCTCGCTGTCCTCCTGGCTGCTTGTACGAATAACCCGTCGAAGCTCGACACCGATCCCGCTGGCGCGACGCCAGCCGGTGCGCACGGCTCGGGCTCGGCCGCGCTCGACGAGGTGTTCGACGAGATGCGCGACTACACGATGCAGATGGTGCCCGTCTACCTCGCGTGGGACGGCAACTGTGACACGCAGGTCGATCGGCTGCTCACGCTCGAGCCGCTCGTGAAGAAGATCCGCACGAACATCGAGAACGTCGACGAGCAGGCCCTCCGCGCGCGGATGATGCCGCACAAGGACGAGGTTCAAAAAGGCATCGAGGCCGAGCTCGCGAAGTCCGGCAAGACGATGAAGGATCTCGAGGACAACGAGATGCAGATCAAGACCGAGTGCGCCGCCGAGCCGAAGTTCCGCGATGCGATGGATCGGATCGGGGTGTTCAAGAAGAAGATGCCGCCGAGCCACCAGGGCTTTGTTCCGCCGGCGAACCCGAGCCCGGCGCCACCGGCACCGGCGAAGTAGCGTCGATCACGCCAGCGTCGATCGGCACCGGCGGCAGCGCCGTGCGCGTGTGCAAGCGAACCATGCCGTCCGACAGCGTTTCGTCGTCGTCGGGAAGTTGGTGCGCGCTGGTGTCCGCGAAGTGGGTGACCAGCCAGGCGAGGCCACCGAGACCGACCGCCGCGATGCCCGTGATAATTCCGCACGTGCCTTGCGAGGCGCCCTGGACCTCGCACGACAAGAGGCCGATCGAGCCGGCGCCCACGCCGACGGTGAGCGCCGGGTGATTCACGCACGCTAGTTGCGCAGCCAGCGCCACGCCGAGGACGACCTTCTTCATCCGTGGTAACCGGGCTCGTTGCCCGCGGCTGCTTGCGCGTTGGTCCAGTCGCCGAAGATGTCGTCACGGACATCCCACAGCGCCGGGAAGAACCGGGTCTTCATGCCGTGCGCGAGCAGGTCGGAGTGCTTGCCCTTGAGCGACGGCGTGCCGGTGCCGATGATCCGGTACACGAGCATCAAGTGACGCGAGCGCCAGGTCTGGAGCAGCTGGTCGTAGTCGGTGAGGCCTTCGGCGAGCTGGAAGATCGCGTGATGATCGTGCGGATGATCGTAGAGCTCGCGCAGCGTGACGCCCTCGCGCTCGAGGAAGCTCGCGAACGCTGGCCAGACCACCTCTTGCGGCAGCTTCAGCATCGTGCGGAAGCCCGGCGACTCCTGTCCCGAACCGCGGCCGAGTCCGGTGCGGATCGTCATGTAATCGGTCGGCGCCATCGTATCGAGGAGGTCGATCGACTGGAGCAGCAAGCGCTGGATCATCGAGACGCGCTTGAGCGCGGTCACTGCGCGCGCGACTTCATCGGCAGAGAGCATCGTCGCCATGTTGCGCAGCTCGTGCTCGATCAGCTTCATGTAGAGCTCGTGCGCCTGGTGCACGATCTGGAACTGCATCTCGTCGTGACACGTGAGCGTTTCGGGAGCCTTCTGGAGGCCGAGCAGCTCTTCGGTTCGGATGTACTTTTCGTAGTCCGTCAGCGCCATGCGAATAGCGATGTACCACAGCTCAATCCTGCGTTTTTAAGTATCTGTAATTACAGGGCGAAAATAAGATTTATTAGCACTCACGATCGGGGGTTGCCAACGTCTCCCCGGGTTGTTACTGGTACCGCCATGAAGATTCGTCCTCTCCACGACCGCATTCTCGTCAAGCGTCTCGAAGAAGAGACCAAGACCTCTGGTGGCCTGTTCATCCCGGACTCCGCCAAAGAGAAGCCGATCCAGGCCAAGGTCGTCGCTGTCGGCGCTGGTAAGCGCGACAAGGACGGCAAGGTCATCGCGCTCGACGTCAAGGCCGGCGACAAGGTGCTGTTCTCGAAGTACAGCGGCACGGAAGTGAAGATCGACGGCGAAGAGCACCTCATCATGCGCGAGGAAGACCTCCTCGCCATTCTCGACTGATCTCAGCGTTTCGCGAAAAGGACACATACGAACATGGCCGCCAAAGAAATCATTTTTTCGTCGAGCGCTCGTAGCGAAATCGCTAAGGGTCTCAACCTCCTCGCCAACGCCGTCAAGGTGACCCTCGGACCCCGAGGCCGCAACGTCGTCATCGAGAAGAGCTGGGGCTCGCCCACGGTGACCAAGGACGGCGTCACCGTCGCCAAGGAAGTCGAGATCGAGAACAAGTTCCAGAACATGGGCGCGCAGATGGTGAAGGAAGTCGCGTCGAAGACTTCCGATGTGGCCGGCGACGGCACCACCACCGCGACCGTGCTCGCGCAGGCGATCTACAACGAGGGCGCGAAGCTTGTCGCCGCCGGCATCAACCCGATGGACCTCAAGCGCGGCATCGACGCGTCGGTCGTCGCGGTGATCGAGCACATCAAGTCGCTCTCGACCCCGACCAAGGGCAAGGCTGACATCGCGCAGGTCGGCACGATCAGCGCGAACGGCGACACCGAAATCGGCGAGATGATCGCCGAAGCGATGAACAAGGTCGGCAAGGAAGGCGTCATCACCGTCGAAGAGGCGAAGACGATGACCTCCGAGCTCGACGTCGTCGAGGGCATGCAGTTCGATCGCGGTTATCTGTCGGCGTACTTCGTCACGGATAGCGAGCGTATGGAGTGCGTGATGAACGACCCGTACATCCTCATCCACGAGAAGAAGATCTCGAACATGAAGGAGCTCCTCCCGGTGCTCGAGCAGGTTGCCAAGTCCGGCAAGCCGCTCGTGATCATCGCGGAAGATGTCGATGGCGATGCTCTGGCGACGCTCGTCGTCAACAAGCTGCGCGGCATGCTGCAGGTCTGCGCCGTCAAGGCGCCGGGCTTCGGCGATCGTCGCAAGGCGATGCTGCAGGACATCGCGGCCCTCACGGGTGGCGAAGCGGTCACCGAGGATCTCGGCATCCGTCTCGAGAACCTCGAGCTCAAGCACCTCGGCACGGCTCGCAAGATCCAGATCAGCAAGGACAACACGACGATCGTCGAAGGCGCCGGTAAGAAGGAAGTCATCGAAGCGCGCGTCAAGACGATCCGTCGCGAAGTCGAAGACACCACGTCGGACTACGACCGCGAGAAGCTCCAGGAGCGCCTCGCGAAGCTCGTCGGCGGCGTCGCGGTCATCCGCGTCGGCGCGGCGACCGAAGTCGAGATGAAGGAGAAGAAGGCTCGCGTCGAGGACGCGATGTACGCGACGCGCGCGGCTGTCGAAGAGGGCATTGTCCCCGGCGGCGGCGTTGCACTCATCCGTGGCATCAAGGCGCTCGACAAGCTGACGTTCGATGATGACCGCCGCTACGGCGTCAACATCGTCCGCCGCGCGCTCGAGGAGCCGCTTCGCCAGATCGCCGGCAATGCAGGCGTCGACGGTTCGATCGTCGCGGCGAAGGTCAAAGAGGGCAAGGACGGCTTCGGCTTCAATGCAGCGAAGCTCGAGTACGAAGACCTCGTCAAGGCTGGCGTGATCGACCCGACCAAGGTCGTTCGCACGGCGCTTCAGAACGCAGCGTCGGTGTCGGGCCTCATGCTCACCACCGAGACGCTGATCGCCGAGAAGCCCAAGAAAGAAGCGGGCGGCGGCGGTGGCCACGAAGGTCACGGCCACGACTTCGAGTAAGCAGTTACTCGCGTGACGTAGAAGGGTCGGCTGTAGAGCCGGCCCTTTTGCTTTTTTTGATACGCTCCTCGGCGACGAATCGATCGCCCGGATGTTTGCGCTCCAGCGTGCGTTTGCGCACCTGAAGCTGAACGTCGCTGACAACTACATCGGTAGCGAGGGCAAGGCGCCCTGACGCGCGCGAAGCTCGACTTCGAGTTTGGTGAGCAGCGCGCGGATGAAGGCGGTCCAGAGGATCGCTACGCTTCGGCGTACGAATGAACGACACGTGTCGGAAGTCTGTATAGAGTCCAGCCGCGTTTCCGGCTGTAGCGGCTCCGCGCACGGGCATACAAGTTGCTGTAGAGGCTCCCGCTTTGCGCACGTATCTAGCAGCCGCCATTTTGCTTGCCTCGGCGGACGCGCACGCGCAACCGGTCGAACCAACGCCGGCTCCGCAGCCAGCCCCCGGACCACCTGCGGACCCGCCGGCACCGACGCCGGATCCTGTCCCCGCGGCGGCGCCCACGCCTGCAACCGGTGAAGGGCCGGCTGGAGCTGGGATCGAGGTCGTCGGTCGTGTGATCGACAGATTCGGCCATCCGATTCGCAACGCGAAGGTCGGCCTCGAAGGTTCTGAGCAGCAGACCAACACCGACGGTGGCGGCCGGTTCAAGGTCAAGGCGCCCGCTGGCGCCACGCTCGTGATCGAGAAGGACGGGCTCGAGGTGGGACTCGCGCTGGTCTCGGGCGCCGTGCTCGACGATACGGTCCTGCTCGATCTCGATACGGTCGGCGAGCAGATCGAGGTTCAGGGCGAGGCACCGATCGCTGCGCCCGGCGCGGCGATCGTCGATCGCAAGGAGCTCCAGCGCATTCCAGGCACCGGTGGCGACATCGTCAAGGCGCTGACGATCATGCCGGGCGTCGTGAATTTGCAGATTCCGCTCGGCTACTCCGGTGTCGTGATCCGCGGCAGCTCGCCGCAGGATTCCAAGATCCTCGTCGACGATTTCGAGATCCCCGTGTTGTTCCACAACATCGGCTTTCGCGCCGTGTTGCCGGCTGAATCGATCGCGTCGCTCGAGTACATTCCGGGCGGCTTCGATGTCAGCTTCGGGCGGGCAAGCTCTGGCATCGTCGAGCTGACCACGCGCGCTGGCGACGAGAAGGCTTCGGAGCAAGCCGAGATCTCGGTGATCGATGGTGGGCTGCTCGTGCAAGGCAGCATCGGCAAGAAGACCCGCTACATGTTCGGGTTCCGTCGCTCGCTGATCGATCTCATCCTTCCGCAGATCATTCCGGCCTCGTTGGATCTCTCGCTCACGACCGTGCCGAGCTACTACGACGAGCAGTTCCGCATCGATCACGTCCTCAACGATCGCTGGAAGCTCACGCTCTCGAGCGTCGGCACGATCGATACGTTCGAACTCTATGCGACGAAGGACACCGAAGCGAAGAGCAAGCGCTTCTTCAACCGCACCGCGTTCGCGCGCGTCACCGGCGCGGCGAAGTATCACGAGGGTCCGTGGAGTGCGAACCTCGCACTCTCGGGCCTGGTGTCGCAGTTCGTGTTCGAGTTCGGCGAGTACCAGAAGATCCACATCACGCAACCGACGATCACACCGCGCGCGGAGCTCATCCACACCGACAAGGAGGCACTCGGCCTCAAGAATGTCGAGTGGCGGCTCGGCGGCGATTCGCAGATCGGGCGCTCGTACATCGACCTCGCGCTTCCGCAGGAGCGTCGCGAAGGCGATACGCAGCAGGCGCGCGATCCGCGCGACCTCACCAGGACCTTCAGCGGCAAGATCTGGCTGCCCGACTTCGCGCAGTGGGCCTCGATCGCGGCGAACCTCGATCCGAAGATTCGCTTCACCGGTGGCATGCGGCTCGACGAGATCGGGCGCACCGGCGAGGTCGCCATCCAGCCGCGCGGCAAGCTCGAGGTCAAGCTCACGCCGACGCTCACCGCGCGGCTCTCGGAGGGCGCGTATCGCCGCCCGCCGGAGTTCCAGAGCGAGGTCCTGACCTCGAACCTCAACTCCGAGCGTTCGACCCAGAGCATCATCGGACTCGGCTACGAGCCCCGCGAAGGCACGCGCGTGCAGGGCTCGCTCTACTACACCGATCGCTCGAACCTCATCACCACGAACTCCGACGGCTCGATCGGCAACAATGGTCGCGGCAAGACCTACGGTGCAGAGCTGCTCGCCACGTATCGCAGCGGGCCGTGGTTCGGCTGGCTGTCGTATTCGTACTCGCACTCGACGCGGATCGATCAACCGGGGGCGGCCGAGCGGTTGTTCTCGTACGATCAGCCTCACAGCCTCAATGCCGCCGCCTCGTGGCAGAAAGGCCGCTGGCAGCTCGGCGGCCGGTTCCAGCTCTACTCGGGCCTGCCGTATACGCCGGTCAAGAGCGCGGTGTTCGACAACGATCGCAACCTCTACATCCCGATCTACGATGCAACGAACTCCGCACGCGCCCCGATCCATCACCAGCTCGATCTGCGAGTCGACTACTCCTGGCACAGCGGCCCGGTCGCGATGACCGCGTTCCTCGATGTCCAGAACGTCTATCTCAACGAGAGCGTCGTGACGTACTTCTACAGCTACGACTATTCGCAGAAGGCCGCGTTCAAGTCGCTCCCGATCATTCCCTCGATCGGCTTGCGAGGTGTGCTGTGAAGCTCGCATTATTTGCCATGCTCCTCGCCGCGTGCACGGGCGATGTCGATCCGAAGTGGCAGCTCGATCACGATCGGATCGTCGCGGTCCGAGCGACACCGCCGCACATTTCCTCGGGCGCGACCTCGCAGCTCGATCTGTTACTGGCGATGAAGAGCGCCGGCACGAGCTCCGCGGTCCCCGATCAAGCGATCGTGGTCTCGCCGATGTCGCTCGCCGATGCGCTCTCGGGCAATACGGTGACCGCACCGAGCGAAGATCGCCTCGCGGCCGCACGCGCCGAGCTCGGCCTCGCGGCGACGGAGCCGGTGCCGCTCCAGCTCGGCATTGCCTCGGGCACGCTCACCGCGGTGAAGACCGTGTACCTGGGGGACTCGGCGGACAACCCGGCCCTCGTGAACGTTACGTTCGACGGCATGCAGCCCGCGGATGGTGACGTGCTGACGGTGCCCGCGGGTACCGATGTCCACATGTCCGTCGACGCGAGCGATGCCACGATGATCGTCAACTGGTTGAGCTCGTGCGGCACGATGCACGACTTCGATCTGCACACTGCGTACATCCACGTGCAACCCGGTGATCCGCAGAGCGGCGAGCTCGTGCTCACCGTGCGCGACCTGGTCGGCGGCGTGAGCTGGGAAATCTGGCCGATCAGCGCGACTCCGGCGCCGGCTCCGTAGCGTACGCTCGGCCCCTGCGGAGGGTGCTCTTATATGTCGCGGCGACCGCGCGCATCGCGGCAGCCGACGATGTCGCGGCACCCCCGGAACCCCCGGAACCCCCGGAACCCAAAGCCGAGCGCTGGGACATGCTCGCCCACTCGGCGGGCTCGCCGAACGATCCGATCACGCCGTATCTCGATCGTTACCTCGCGGTCCGCACGCGCGATGGCTTCGCGATCGAAGGTGGCGAGGCACCGCTGTTCCTCGACGGCTACCGGATCCTCACCCGCCAGGGTGACGGCACGCCGATCGTGACCGCGCCCGCGATCCGGCAGCTGTGGCTCGAGACCGATGGCGATGTGATGTACGGCGACAACGGCACGCTCGATCTGTCGAGCGGCCGCAGCCCGCGCGGCGCGGAGCTCTCGACCCGCGAAGTCGCACTCTACCTCGGCTCGGTCACGCTGCGGCTCGACACGCTCGGCCTCGCGATCCCCCACTTCATTCCGGCCGATCGCGAGCTCGCGTTCGAGAGCGCGCCGACCTCGGTCGGGCTGCAAGTTCATGGCGCGTACCGCACATCGCCCGAGCTGTGGCTCGCGGTGAGTGCGATGGCCACGCTCGGCGGCGTCACGTACTTTACCGATCGCACCGACCATGCGGATCAGCGCGTCCACGTGAAGGTCTACGAAAACTCGACCTCGCTCGAGGAGCACTACCACCGCGGACCGTGGCACGCGGATCTCTCGCAAGCATTCGGTCAGAGCCGGTTGGAGCACGATCGCGGGGTCGTCCAGCACGACGATCGGGGCATCCTCGCATTCGAGACGCGCGACGAGCTCCGTCGCGATCTGGGCAGCGTCGCCGGGCTGACCGAGGTCACGTGGTCGCTCGGCGGCGAAGCCCATCTTCGCCGCTACGACCTCGACATCGTGGGCGCGCCCGAGGATCGCGAGAATGTCCCGCGCGTCGTCGAGACGCCGTTCGACGATGCCTCGCACGCGTTCGAAGGCATCGTGTGGACACCCGACTTCGCGGGCTCGACCGCCATCGTGGCGCATCTGTCCTCGAAGATCACGAGCTACCTGGGGCTGCGCCTAGACGCGTTCGGCACCGATCTCACGCTCGAGCCACGCGGCGTGTTGCTGTTCGACCTCGGCCACCTGCGCAGCGCGCAGCTGCTCGCGGGTGCGTATCGCCGCGCGCCCGAGCAAGGCGAAGAGCTCGAGCACGATCTGCATCCCGAGCGCACGAGCCGGATCGCGTTTCAGGTCGGTCAGGGCCGCGCCGGCGGCGAGCGCGGCTTCGAGGGCTACGCGCGGGTCTACTACGACGATCGCACGCGCCTGATCGAGGACGATGGTCTCGGCAACCTCGCGAACACCGGCACCGGCACGACCTACGGCGTGTTCGCCCTCGCGAGCGAGCACCTCGGCCACTGGCTCGGCGAGGTCTCGATCGCGCTGGAGTCCTCCGAACGCCAGGATCGCTTCCGCACCCGCGTTCGCCCGTACGAATACGATCAACCGGTACGGCTCGATGCGCGCCTGCAGCGTCGCCAGGGTGCGTGGCTGTTCGGCGCGCACTTCTCGCTGCGCGAGGGACTGCCCTCGACGCCGGTCACCAGCGCGATCTACGACAGCGATCGCGATGTCTACCTGCCGCAACTCGGCAGCCTCTACACGGAGCGCTTACCGTGGCACCACCAGCTCGATCTCCGCATCGATTGCATGCTCACCAGCGGACGCGTGAAGTTGTCCGCGTATCTCGACGTCGCGAACGTCTACGATCATCGCGGCGCGATCGGCTGGGCGTACAACTTCGACTACACCCAGCGCCGCGCGATCGAAGGCCCATCGATCCTGCCGACGCTCGGCCTTCGAGGTCAGCTGTGAAGTGGCTCGCGCTCGCAGGTCTCGCATCCCTGGTCGCGTGCCAGGATCCGATCGAGCCCGAAAGGTGGCAGCTCGATCAGGACCGCGCCGTCGCCGTGCGCGCGACCCCCCCGCGTATCCTGGCCGGCGAGCACGCGCTCGTCGACGGTCTGCTCGCGCATGGCGAGGGGCCGACGACGGTCGACGCGCCGGGGGTGGTGGTCGCCTCACCCGCGACCTCCCCGTTCGCGCTCGCGGTCAACTTCATCTTCGATCACTACGAAGTGATCGCGCCCGACGAGGCGGAGCTCGCCGCGGCGCGCACCGAGCTCGGCCTCGCGACGGGCGATCCGGTGCCCTTCGAGATCAGCGTGTACTTCGGCACGGTCGCGCATCCGATCATCACGCAGAAGGAGATGTGGTTCGGTGCCAGCGCCGCGAACCCGACCCTGCCACCGATCACGATCGGTGGTGCCCCGCCGGGTGCGTCGCTGGTCCTGCCGCGCGATCGCGATCTCTTGCTGGTCGCGACCACCACCAAGGTGAGCTGGTTGACCTCGTGCGGCACGCTGCGCGATAGCCAGGAGCCCGAAGCGATCCTGCGCCTCGATGCGGCGTGCACCGGCGAGCTCGTCGTGGTGGTCCGCGATGGCGACGGCGGGACCACGTGGCAGGTCTGGCCGCTCGCCACGGAATAAAGTTGCGACCCTTCTCGCCACAGTCGACCATTTTTTTATGAGACTGACGAGTTTGGTAAGCGTTGGACTTCTTGGTGGGCTGCTCGGCGGAGTTGCCACGGCACAACCGACGGAACCGGGGCCCGGAGGCACGACCGATGTCTCGCCGCAACCGCTATCCCCCCCGCAACTGCCGCCGCAACCGCCACCACCACCGCCGCGCGCCGATCCGACCACGGTGCCGGTGATGCCCGAGGAGCGCGAGCCCGAGATGCGCGACATCCGGCCGCGCGAGCTCGCCTTCGCGATCGGCCTCGGCTACGCGCGCGCACCGGGAGGCACCGTCGATCTGCAGATGCCGAACATCGCGAGCGTCCGGCTGCGGCTGCCTTCGGGCATCACGTTCGAGCCCACCGCGATCATCGGCAACTCCTCGACGGAGACCAACACCGGCGTGACCGACACGACCGAGACCGTGACCAGGCTCGATCTCGCGACGTTGATCCGGTTTCCCGTGATCCGTCATGGTCGCGTCGATTTCGAGATCCTCGGATCGATCGGCCTCGATGTCGTCAAGGATGATCCGAGCGGCGACAACAACACGAAGACCACGACCAGCGTCGGCATCGGCTGGGGCATCGGGATCGGCTACTGGCTGAGCCCGCACTTCCAGCTCAGCATGTCCGCGACGAACTCGATCCTCGACATCACGAGTACGAAGCAAGACACGAGCGCGACGACGAGCACGAAGGACTCGGTCACGAACTTCGCGCTCCAGTTCAGTCCGACCATGACGGTCATGCTTCACCTCTACAACTGAGGTAGAAGCGAAAGGTGGATCCCGCAGCTGCCGTAGCCTTGGGCGCCAAGATCGTGGTGCACTACACGACGGTCAAGCGCGACCTGCCGTGGCGGAGGTCGCGTGATCCGTATGCGATCTGGGTCAGCGAGATCATGCTGCAGCAAACGCGCGTCCAGACCGTGATCCCGTACTGGGAGCGCTGGATGGCCAAGTTCCCGACCGTGCGCGCGCTCGCAACGGCACCACTCGACGACGTGCTCGCAGCGTGGGCCGGCCTCGGCTACTACTCGCGCGCGCGCAACCTCAAGAAGGGCGCCGAGACGATCACGGAGAGCTTTGGTGGCGAGCTGCCGCGCACCGCGAGCGAGCTGCGCCGCGTACCCGGCATCGGGCCGTACACCGCTGGTGCGATCGCCTCGATCGCGTACGCCGAGCGCACGCCACTCGTCGACGGCAACGTGGCGCGCGTGCTCGCGCGGGTCTACGGCATCACCGACGACATCAAATCGACCGCGGGCCAGCGCGCGCTCTGGCAGCGCGCCGGCGAGCTGGTCACCGCGTTGCCCGCGACGCTGGCTCCCGGCGATCTCAATCAAGGCTTGATGGAGCTCGGCGCCACGCTGTGCTCGCCGACCTCGCCGAAGTGCCTGCTCTGCCCGCTCGCGAAGGACTGCATGGCCGCACGCGAAGGGCGGCAGACCGAGTTGCCCGTCGTCGCTGCCCGCAAGAAAGAGAGCGAGCTGCCGATCCTCGCGCGCGAGGCGCTGTGGCTCTCGAGCGAGGGCGAGCTCGTGCTCGCGCGGCGGTCACCGGGCGGGTTGTTCGGTGGGCTCTGGGAGCTCCCGCAAGGCGATGCGATCCTCGATGTCGCTCGCGCACTCGGTGTGACGCGCGTCGATGACGAACCTGTCGCATATCACGATCAAACCTTGAGTCATCGTCGCTTGCGCATCCGGGTGTTCCGCGGCGCGATGCCCGCAAACCTTGTCGGCCGTAGGATTCCGGGCTACGACGCCGTGAGCCGCGTTGCGCTGTCGAGTGTCTTGAAGCTCGGCATCGCGGCCGCGACGAACGCGATCCTGACCCGCTACGAGGACACCCCATGGCCATCGAGCTCGATCCCCAAGCTCTCTCGCTCTTCACCGAGGGCTACGACAAGATCCTCCAAGGCCTCGCGCGCCTCGGCTACACCACCGATGACGACAACTTCAAAGACACGGCGAAGCGCGCGGCCAAAGGCTTCCACGAGCTCGTCCACGACCAGAACCAAGTAGGTGCCGAGGTCGACGCGCTGCTCGCGAAGACCTTCCCGGCGAAGTACAGCGAGATGGTGATCTCGAAGCACAACACGTGTTTCGGGATCTGCCCGCATCACCTGCTGCCGGTGATCTACCGGATCTCGCTCGCGTACATCCCGCACGACAAGGTGCTCGGCCTCTCGAAGCTCTCGCGCCTCGCACGGATGATCGCGCGCGGTCCGAAGCTACAAGAAGATCTCACGCACGACCTCGCCGAGATCCTGCACACCCGGCTCGGTAGCCACGGCTCGGCGGTCTACATCGAGGGCCTGCACATGTGCATGGCGGCCCGCGGTGTCGGCGCGCACGAAGCGCGGCTGATCACGAGCGGCGTGCGCGGCGTGTTCCTCGATCAAGCCACGACCCGCCAGGAATTCATCAAGCTCGTCGTCGCGCCGCAGATCACCGTGGTGTAAGTGCGCTGCGCGCTGATTCATGGGTTCGCGGGTGATCCGGCGAACTGGGGTGAGGTGGTGGATCATTGGCAGCTCCCCGAGGAGCCGCTCGCGATCGCCCTGCCCGGTCATGGCGGTGGGCCGGTGCTCGCGGGCTGGGACGCGAACCTCGCGACGATCGCGCGTGCGATCGCGGGGTGCGATGTGGTCGTCGGCTATTCGCTCGGCGCACGCGTCGCGCTCGGCTTGATCGCGAACGGCCATGCCGCGTTCGGCGTGTTGATCGGCGTCAACCCGGGCATCGCGGAGGCTCAGCGGATCGAGCGCCTGCGCTTCGATAGGGCGTGGGCGCGGATGCTCCGCACGGAAGGGCCCCTTCACTTCTTCGACGCGTGGGAGCAGCAGCCCCTGTTCGCGACCCAGCAACGCGTCGCGGCGCTCTTGCGCGCCGAGCGGCGCGCGCGGCGCCTGCGGCTCGATGCCGAACAGCTCGCGCGGAGCCTCGAGCAGATGGGCCTTGGCGCGATGCCGGACTACGGCCCCGCGATCACGGTGCATCGCGATCGCATCGCCCTGATCGCGGGCGCTGACGATGCGAAGTACATCGCGATCTCGCAGGGCCTACCCGCGCGGGTGTTCGAGACCGTGCCGGGCTCGGGTCACGATCCGACGCTCGAGCAACCGGCCCGGCTCGCGGCGGCGATCGCGCGCGCGGTCGTCACGCTGCGAAGTTGAACAACACGCGCAGCTGCTCGGGGATCCGGATCGGGCGCTGCGAGACGAGATCTATGAACGCCCACGTGGTCTGCGCGCGCAACACGAGCTGATCGGCACGAAACACCTCGGTCATGCGCGTGCACGAGGCCGCGCGCCAGGTCGGAACCCAGGTCTCGGCACGGATCTCGTCGCCGAACTTCACGGGCGCGAGGTAGTCGAGCTCGTGGCGACGCACCACGAACGCGGCGCCGAGCTCGAGGTACTTCGGCGTATCCCAGCCGAGGTGCGCGGAGTGTCCGGTCGCGACGTCGAGGACCCATCGCAAGTAGACCTGATTCGAGACGTGCTCGAGCTCGTCGATGTCCGCCGCGGTGACCTGGATCGGAAGCGTGAAGCGCACCATCGCGATGATATCGTCGGAGCCTGGGTGATGACAGCGCGCGCATGCGGCGATCGAAGCTCGAGGCTGGGGCGGCTTCACCTGGCGATGCGGTAGGCATCCTCGCGATCGCCGCCCTCGAAGCACCGACGCGCGCCGCTCGGCTCGCGAGTGGGGGCACCGCGACGCTCGCGGCGTTCCGGCGCGGCTAGAGCGCGTTCGAAGACCTCGTCGCGCTCGCGTAGCTGCGGGGAGCTACTGGTGGCCGCCGGTGTCGTCGGACTCGAAGACGTTCGTCATCATCTTCTCGCGGAAGTCCCTCATCGCGTCGTCGAACGTATCGAGCGCCAGTCCGCCGTCACTGGTGTGCGCGAGCTGGTGGAAATCGAGCGCCTGCAGCGCCTGATCGATCCGGACGGTGATCGTGAGCGCGGTGGCCTGGCCCGGATCGAGCGTCGCGCTCGTGTCGAGGCTAATCGCGAGCGGCGAGCGATCGTGGATCACGAACGGCGTCGCGACGTTGTCGAGATTCACCGAGCCGCCGATCTCGTAGGAGTAATCGGCGAGGTTGCCATCGGCGAGCAGGATGATGCGCGAGTACAAGCCCGTCGGCGCATGGGCAAAGCCCACCGACTCGGGAGTCACTCCTTGCGACCATCCGAGCTGGATCGCATCGACCGAGGTGCGCGTATCACCCGGACCGGCATCGCCGATCACGCGGAGGTTCGCGACGCGAAACAACAGCCGCGAGATCGTGACGTTGCTACCAGCGTCGCCTGGAATCGCGACCGGCTCCGTCGCCCAGCGCACCGACAGCGCGGGCGTTATCGTGTTCGAACCATCGCCAGTCGCGACCGCCGAGTCGGCGCCCGCAGAGCTCGGGCCACTTCCGCAGCCCGTTGCGACAATGCACGCGAGCCACCCTCTGACGAGGAAATGACTCACGCGGACCGCACCCTGCATGCAGACTCAGAGTGCAATGAGGGGACCATCCAGAACCACCTCGAAGATCGTGAAATCCCGCCGCCGAGCGCTACGATGCGTGCGCACGGATCGGCTACTGTGCACGATCCGTACAATCCCATGGTGACCGAGCCACTGACTCAAGAAGCGGGGACGTTCCTGGCCTCGCGCAACGGGACCCACGCGTTCGTGGTCATTCACGTCGAGGACGGCGGATCGCGCGTGGTCGATCTCCCAGAGGGTGTCGATGTCACGTTCGGCCGCTCGCGGAGTGCCACGGTCCACGTCGATAGCGAGAAAGTCTCGCGCATGCACGCGAAGCTCCGCCGCACCGGCGACGTGATCGAGGT
>JAYWCI010000307.1:0-4854 GCA_043780895.1 Kofleriaceae bacterium
AACAAGGTCAAGGCGATCGCCTACGGCACCTATCGCGCGCTGCTCGATCTGTTTCCGGACGATCGCGCGTGGCTCGCCGCGCAGATCGAGGCACGCGGCTTCGATCCTGCCGATACGTCGATCGATCCCGCCACGCCTCAGGGGATCGGGAACCTCGCTGCCGCCGCATTGATCGACTACCGCCATCATGACGGCGCGAACCAGCTCGGTGATGAGGTCGGCGGCGACGGGCCGTACTCCGACTACACGTTCTACCAGCCGCGCAATCCGGTCGGCACCACGAACGATCCGGATCGCTGGCAGCCGATCGAGTTCGACGCGCTCGACGGCGGCCCGAAGGTCGCGCCGGGATTTTTGACCGCGCACTGGTCTCGCGTGAAGCCGTTCGTGCTCGATCGCAGCGATCAGTTTCGGCCTGGTCCGCAACCGAAGGTCGGCTCGCCGCAGCTGCGCCGCGAGGTCGAGGAGTGCATCGCGTTCAATGGCGGGCTCTCGCTCGAGCAGAAAGCGATCGTCGAGTTCATGCGCGACGGGCCGCGCTCGACGGGGCAGTCCGGCCATTGGATGGAGTTCGCCCGCGATGTCTCGCGGCGCGACCACCACGATCTCGATCGCGACGTGAAGCTGTTCTTTGCGGTCTCGAACACCGCGTTCGAGGCGTTCATCGCGGCGTGGGATGCCAAGCGGTTCTACGACACCGCGCGTCCCTTCGCGCTCGTGCGCGTGGTCCAGCAACTGTTCGCCGGCCAGAAGATCCGCGGCTATCTCGGACCGGGAAGGGGCTTCGGGACGATCAATGCCTCGGAGTGGAAACCGTATTCGCCGGGCACGTTCGTCACGCCGCCGTTCCCCGGTTACGTCTCGGGGCACAGCACCGTCAGTGGCGCGTGCGCGAGGCTGCTCGAGCGGTTCACCGGCAGTGATCAGTTCGGCGTCTTTCATCACCACATCGCGGGGATGAACACCGAGCCCGATGCGAAGGTCGAACAGATGCAAGCGGTGAACGGTGTGCTCGCGACCGGGCTCCCGGCCGACAAGGCTGTCACGCTCGCGCTCCCGACCTTCACGCAGACCGCGGAGATCGCGGGGCTCTCGCGCGTGATGGGCGGGTATCACATCGCGGCCGACAACGTCGCGGGCCTGAAGCTCGGCCGCGATGTCGCGGAGCTCGAGTGGCCTAAGTACCAGGCGTACTTCGCGGGCACGGCGCTGGTTCGGCCGTGATAGCGTGACCGTGGTGTCGCTGCGGGTCTCACTCGTGTCACTCGTGTCACTCGTGGTCGCGTGCTCGTCGCATGCGGATCGCGAGCCTACCAAGACCGAATCGCCGACGGTCGGCCCCCGCGTGGCGCTGGAGTTACCCGCCCCGGAAGCGCGCGACTACGAAGGTCTCGTCCGCAAGCTCTACAAGGACGAGCCCGACTACGAGACGCGCTGGCCGGTCGAGTTCAAGGTCCGCGTCGTCGAGGGGTTATTCCAGGATCTCGCGACCGCGGCGCTCGATCTCGGCGAGCAGATGGGGGCGCCGTACTTCTCCGACCACATCGAGGTGGTGTGGCCGACCGCCGGGACCGAGGCGCCGCTGATCGATGGCCTCAAGCTCACGCCGTATTCGTTGGCAACCTCGCAGGTCGAGACACCGACGCAGGTTCGCGATCAGTTTCGCAACTTACTCTCGGCGTTCCAGTTTCTAGACCGCGCCGTGTTCAAGCCGAAGGGCGCGCACGAGATCAACAACGGCGACCTCGCCGTCACCATCGCGATCGATCTGTCCGGACGCGAACGGACGGGGACCTGGCGGCACGACGGTGGTGTCGCCGAGGTCGTGGTGCGCAAGCAGGCCAATCACTGGCAGATCACGAAGTTCATCGTCACCAAGTACGAGACCCAGCGCTCGGCCGAGCTCGCGTTCAGCGACGTGACCGAGGCGTGGCTCGCAGGCGTGGCGCCCGCGACCAAGGCGATGCTGCGCACGCGCTCGGGCTCCGACGAGCTGCACCGCATGTTGCTCGACGACAAGCACACGCCGCCACCCGCGCTCGATCATCTGTTGCCGCTCGCGATGGATGCTCACCCCGGCGTGGTCGTCGTCGATGTCGACAACGACGGCTACGACGATCTGTTCGTGTGGGACGTCCAGGGCCCGAGCGTGCTGCTCCACAATGATGCTGGGCACGGGTTCTCCGACCGCACGGATCAATACGGGCTCGCGCTCACGGGCGTGAGCTCGGCGGCATTCGCGGACCTCGATGGCGATGGCGCGCTCGACGTCGTCGTCGGGCACTGGTTTGGCCACGCCGAGATCCTGTTCGGGAGCAGCGGCAGGTTCTGGCCGGGCGCGGCGGGCCGGTTCGCGCTCCCATCGCAGGTCGCCTCGGTGTCACTCGCGGATCTCGACGGCGATGGCCGGCTCGATATCTACTTCGCGACCTCGGCCCACGATTTCCAGGAGCACCTGACCGCGCTCATGAACGGCAACACCGCCGTCGTCGCGCGGCTGGATCCGGGTGAGCGCAAGCTGCTCGATCGCGCGCTGCCGGTCGCGAAGGCGGCGCTGGCGCAGGGCAGGTTCGACGCGAACATCTTCCAGATGGGTCCGCCGAACGTGGTGATGCTCAATCGCGGTGACGGCTTGTTCGTCGACGGCACCGAGCAACTCGGGCTCACGCTGTTCCGTAACTCGCTGCAGGCCGCGTTCGGCGACCTCGATGGCGACGGGCATCCCGATCTCTATGTCGCAAATGACTTCGCACCCGCGAACCTCTACATGTGGCGCGCGGGCAAATATGTCGATGTCAGCGCGGCGTCGGGCGCCGATCAGATCTTCTTCGGCATGGGCGCGTCACTCGCCGATTTCGACAACGATGGTGATCTCGATCTGTTCGCGACCGGGATGCAGTCGACGGCGGGCAATCGGATCATGGCCGATACGAAGAACTTCTCGGCGGAGCACGACGACGCGGCGCGCGATGCACGCAAGCAGGCCGCGCGCGGCAATACGCTCCTGCGCAATGACGGCGGTGGCCGGTTCACCGACCTGACCGCGACGCCGGAGTTCGTCGCCGCGCGCAACGGCAGCTGGGCTTACAGCGCACAGTTCATCGACGTCGATGGCGACGGTTTCCTCGACGTCTTCTCACCCAACGGGTTCTTCACCTCGAGCCTGTCTCCGGACGATCCGTTCGTCCGCGACCTTTGAAGTGACTACTGGCGGGGCGTGTCCTCGCAAAGCGCCACGAAGAATGCGCTCGGGGCTGGGCCCCGAGCGGCGGGCCACATGGATCTCTCGGGCCACGAGCGCGACAAACTGTTCTTGTCGCGCGAGGGCAAGAGCGTCGTCGATATCTCGTATCTCTCGGGCGCCGATGGCGTCGAGGATGCGCGCACCTTCGCGAAGGCGGATCTCGATCGCGATGGCTTCGAAGACCTGATCGTGGTCAATCGCAACGCGCCGATCCTGCGCGTGTATCGCAACCAGCTCGGGCCCGCGACGAAGAACCACTTTCTCGGCGTTCGCCTCGAGGGGCTGCGACAGCACGAGGCGATCGGCGCGCGGCTCACAGCGAAGGGCTGTGGCGTCACGCAGACGCGCGAGCTCGCGGCAGGCATGGGCTTTGCCACGGTCGATGCACTGACCGTGACGCTCGGCCTCGGGACGTGCACGAAGCTCGACGAGCTGACCGTGAAGTTTCCGGGCGGAGAGCACCGCACGTTCAAGAACGTCGTCGCCGATGCCTTCTATCGCGTGGTCGAAGGCAAAGGCCTCCAGGCAGTCGCGAATGTCTATGGTCACGCGAGCGCCGCGCTCCCGGCGATACCCTCGCCAGCGAGTCCGTTCGCCAAGCTAGCCGCGAGCGCACCCGGCAAGGCGCCGCTCGTGTTGATCGACGTGTTCGCGAGCTGGTGCGAAGCGTGCGTGCGAACCGCGCCGCGCCTCGATGCGCTGACCGCGGCGCTGAGCGACCAGCTGGATGTCGAGAGCGTGAGCATCGAACCGACCGACGATGACGCCGCGCTCGCGAAGTTCAAGGCCGCCCATCCGTGGACCCATCCACTCGTGCGCTACGACGAGGCGATCGCGAGTGCGATCAGCGCCGTGTTCGCCGGCGCACCGCCGCTACCCTCGACCGTCGTGCTCGATCGCAAGACCGGCGCACTCGTGATGTCGACGCACGGCGTGCCGACGCGGTCCGAGCTCGAGCGAGCGATCTTCCTTCATCGCTAAGTCGCCGCGGGCGTCCAGTTGCGAGCGTGGCGTGCGGTGCCCGTCGCCGCGTCTTCGGCATCGAGCATCCCCTGACCCCTAGCGCAGGATCTGGTCGAGGACCTTCGCGGCGCGGCGGATGGTCTCGGCGGCGACCTCCGAGAGCCCCGATGTGACGGGTCGTGACGTCGGCGCTCGTCGCGATGGTCGCGTAGCTTCGCCCCGACCAGGAGTCAGTGAGCTCTCATGAGAGCTCACTGACTGGTTCTGTCGAACGTTGCCTGGTGTGCAAGGCACTGCGCTTGGTGCCTGCAGTCCCAGACGAGTAGATCGTCCCGACGCAGCAACTGTGTAGATTTGTTGCTCCACGGCGCTGGGGACAACTGGCACCAGCCTTGTATTACCGCGATACATGGTTCCTCGAATCGCTGTCCTGCTGCTCGCTGCCGGTTGTGTCGGCACGGTCTCGAACAGCGGCCCACAAGCGGGCGTCGATTCGGGCAGTGGCTTCGACCCGGGTGTCGATGCCGCGGGATCCGGAGATGCGCTCAACACGCTGAGCGATCCGCTGTCGCCGAGCCTTGGCTTCAAGACCGGAGCCGCACAGCTCGCGATGGTCTGTGCGCGTGGTGGCAACGATGCCGTGTCCA
>JAYWCI010000308.1:0-8273 GCA_043780895.1 Kofleriaceae bacterium
AGATCGCGGCCGCGGTCGGCGAGCACCATCGCGGCCGTGAGCGCCGCGCTCGCGACGCCATCGCGTGTCGGGCTCGCGGTCGCGACGACCTTGGCCTCGCGATAGCCGGCGCGGCGGTAGAGCTCGGTGATGCGGTCCTCGTCCTCGCGCAACCGCGCGGACGTCGCCGCAGTGTTCGTGCCGAGCACGGAGCCACGCACCCCGGCTTCCTTGGTCTCGATCGTCGAATACAGCGTCGCCAGCGGCATCACGCTCGCGCCGGTGAACGTCACCTGTGCGACCTCGCGGATGGGGCCCGACTCGATGTGAAACGTCACGATGTCGGCGAAGTCCTTGCGCACGCGGTCGTAGGTGACGCGCGCGTCGAAGTATCCCCGGTTCTGGAGATATGCCGCGAGTGCACGATCGGAGGCGGTCGCTTCGACATCGTCGGAACTGCCCGCGGAGTTGAACGTGAGCTCCTTCTTCAGATCCTCGTCGAAGATGTCGTCGGGTCTGCCCTCGAAGCGAACATCGAGCGGGCGTCGCGGGTCGACCGTGACCGAGAAGTTGACGGTGTGGGTGCGCCGGTCGAACGAGATCGTCGGATCGAAGTTCGACGTGATTCGGACCGTCGGGTAGCCCCGGTCGTGGAACTTGTCGCGCAGCTTCTGGAGGTCCTCCTGCAAGCGTGTGCGCGTGAACCGCGCGTCGCTGATACAGAAGACGGCGATGCAGTTATCGGAGTGAATGAACGTGTCGGTGATCTCCTTGTCGCTGATCGCGAACACTTCGCCGGGCGTCGCGTGAATCGGCGTGACCTTGCCGACGATGTACTTCTTGCCGAGATCGACCTTGACCTTGATCCGCACGCTAAAGTCATCCTCGATCGCCGTCCCGAGTTCGGCGGTCGCGTCCGCGTAGCCCTCGTCGTGGAGGTAGGCCTCGACCCGCTCGCGCTCGTCGGCGAGTGCGCACTGGCGGCGGATTTGCTCCCACGGCAGGTAGGCACCGGGACGTACACGCAGGCGTCGCCCGACCTCCTCGTCGAGTAGCTTGTCGAACAGGCCGAACAGGCGGCCCTGGTTTTCGACATCCGTGACAACGCGCCGCACCAAGTACAGCGGCGCGAGGTGCACGAGCAGCCGCGCGCCGCCCGGTTGCTCGCTGACGAGATGACCGACGAGTTGATAGCCGAACTTCGCGGACAGTGCCGCGATCTCGCGCCAGGTCGAGGCCGTGAAGTTGGTGCGATGCTCGGTGAACGTCGGCTCGAAGATCGCATGGAGCATCTCCGGGGAGTCCCCGTAGATGAACGTGCCCTCGACCGCGAAGTCGTTCCACGGAATGGGCGTGTCGAGCCCGGTCGCGGCGGTGTTCGGTTCGGCCAGCGCGCCGGGCGTCGTATCGAGGAGCAGGCACGTCGCGTGATCGGCGAGGATCGGATTGAGCGTGCCGTCGTCGATGACCGGGGGCTCGGTCGGCGCCGGAGCCGGCTCTCGCGCGGGCGGCGGAACCGGAGTTGCCGGCGTGGCCAGTGGAATCGGATGCGCTGGATCGTCACCGACCGCGGCGGGAGCTTGGGCATGCGCCACCGCGCTGCCGAGCAACCACAGACAAGCAAGACGGGCGAGGAGCTTCACGATCGGTTCACGGAGGGGCCGGGTCAGGGAATGATCAGGTGGTAGACGAACTGGCCCTTGATGTCGGTGATGTCGACTTCGGCCGGGTCGATGAAGTTCTTGCGCAGGAGCACGCCTTGCAGCGTCACGCGGTCGCTCGTGAACTTCTTGGCCGGGTGGAACGGCGTCTTGAGATCGACCGTGAGATCGTACGACGAGCCGCGAACCGTGGTCTCGGCTTCGGCGCCGATTACAACGTTCTCGAACACGTTTTTCTTCGCGCGAATCGCGATCGAGCCGAAGCCGACCTCGAAGCGCAGCACGTCGAGCTTGACGATATCGCGCAGCGAGTCGCCCACGAGGTCCGCGACCCACTGCGCGGCGAGGTCCTTGACGATCTGATCGGCGAAGCCCGAGGACGGGTTCGTCGAGGTCTCGATGTTCTGCGGGTTGCTGCCGACCGATTGATCGCCGAGCGAGCGGCGGAGTTGTTCCGGGTTGCGGCCGAGGAACAAGAGCGACAGCGTCTGCGACTTGTTGTAGCCGGTCGAGGTCTTGAGATCCCACAGCGGCTGCTCGAGCGTGCCGTTGATCGTCAGCGTGATGATGTGCTGCTGGCTCGATAGATCCTGGTAGAGCGCGGTGCTCGTGATGTCGAGGTGGGGGTTCGAGGCCTTCTCGTTCTCGGCAAAATCGATCGAGCCGGTCGTGCTCGTGAACGCCGCGCGCGTGCCCGGAATCTTGAAGTCGCCACGCTGGACGCGGATCGAGCCCGAAAGCCGCGGATCGCGCGGCGAGCCCGTGATGTAGATGCGTGGCCCTTGGAGCTCGATCGGATTCGGCGTGAGGTTGTTGTGCACCGCGAACCGCCGCACATCGAGCGTGAGCGAGAGGTCGGCGTTGCCGATGGAAGGATACTCGTCCCAGAACGCGCGGGCAGGTGCGACCGTCGCGGCGACCGGGCGGATCGCTTCGGTGAGATCGAAGTTGCGGGTGTACTCGCCACTGACGATCGAGACGTTGCCCCGCGCGATCCATGCGGAGTCACTCGAGGGCAGCTCGAGCGAGACATCCTTCGCCGAGAACAAGAGGTCGAACGTATCGGCCTTCTTGAAGGGCAGGTTCTCCGCATCGAGATCGAGGCGCGCCGATTGGAGCTCGCCATCGCGCAGGTTGACCGACCCGCGCACGTTCTCGATCTTGCCTTCGCCATCGATCGACATGATCAGCGGGTTGTCCGCGATCTCGAGCGAGTACGTGCGGTGATCGCCATCGACGCGTGTCGCGAGATCGATGCTGCCGCCGAGGATGTTGACCTCGCGCGACACGCCACGCGGCGATAGAGAGAACGGGTTCGCGCTCTTCTCGCCTGGATCGGGATCGAACGTCAGCGTGCCGCCGATCTGCGGCAGCTTGCCGTGCCCGAACAGCGTGAGCGCGCCATCGATGCGCGCGAGGCCACTCGCTTGCGAGACCGACTTGGGTGCGAGCGCGAGCAACATCTTGCCGGCGATCTTGCCGTCGATCAGGATGCCCCACGACGCAGGCGTGAACCCGTCGAGCGCGATCGTGCCGCGGACGTTGAGCTCGCCGCGCTGGGTGGCGCGATCGTCCTGGACCGAGAGCACGAGCTGGTTAAAGCCCAGCGTGCCGTCGGACAATAAGATCTGGCCATCCTTCGCGACGGTCAGCACCGTATCCACGCCGCTCGGGCGAACGTGGATCTCGGTGGTGACCGCGAGCTCGACCTTGTAGGTCGGCTTGGTGAACGTGCCGGCGACCCGCGCATCGAGGCCGAGCCTGCCCGAGATGGCGTCGACCTGCGACTCGAGCAAGCCCTCGAGCTTCGCGAGCACGAGCGTGCCGGTCGCGTGCAGGCTCATCTGCGACTGCGAGGCGGCGCCCTCGAGCGTGATCACCCCGGCCGGCGTGTCGAGGGCGGCGCTGCACGGCTTCTGGCCGCCCTTGACGCTCACATCGCGACACGCGAGCTCGATCGTCTGCGGGGTCACGCGCAGCGACATCGCGTACGCATCGCTGCCGTTCGACCGCAGCGCGAACCGCAGCGGGATGAGCCGGCCATCGCGCGAGCGCTGGTCGACGATCGCCTCGAACTCGGTCAGTTCGACCCATGCCTCGGGTTGCGCGGGCTTGCCATTGGGGGGAGCGAGCTCGGTATGGACCGTGACCGTGCCCGAGGCCCAAGCCTGGACCGGCATCGGCAACTTCAGGATCCTCACGAAGTCGATGAACGGATCGATCTCGACGCGACGTGCGGTCAGCGCGATGTCGACCGGGTAGGGAGCGGTCGTGCCGATGGTGCCCGTGATCGCGAGCTGGCCCGCGAGCATCGTGCCGCGCACGAACAGGCTCGGCATCTTGCCGACCATGATCGGCGCGATCTGGATCTGGCTGTCCCCGACGAACGCGTTCTTGATCCAGCTGCGGATCAACCACAGCGTGCCCTCGGCTTGCGGCGCGGTGGAGGAGCCCTGGAGGTGGAGCGTTGCGGAGAACAACCCGCCGAGCACGCCCTGACCGACGAACTGCTCGATCACGGTGAGCGGGACGTCTTCGATCTGAACCGTGCCGCCGAGATGGCGTGGGATCTGGGTTCGGCCGCTGCGCAGCGCCGGGACGTCGATGATCATCGCGGCGAACTGACCACCGCGGTCGCGCGTCGCCGCCGTCACCACGCACGCGCCACCACGCGCCTTTGCATCGTTGCACTGCTTCGGATCCTCCGGTGCGAGGTGCGCTCGCTCGGCACCGCACGTGTTATCGCTCCCAGGGTTGATGCACAGCGAGAGGTTCGAGATCGGATCGCTCATCAGCGAGAGGTGATCCGCTTTGATCTTCGCGGTCAGCGAGCTCAACCAATCGATCGGCGGGCGGTTTTGCACGACGATCGCGTGTTTGATGTCGAGATCGATCTCGTTGACCGTGCCTTTGACGATGCCGGCGAGGCCGCACAACCGCGACGCGTCGATGTTGCGGCCCTCGAGGTGGAACTTCTCGATCACCTTCGGGGTGGCGAGCGAGACCACGCCGTTGCCATCGAGGGCACCGCCGAGGCCTTGCGAGCTGACGTGATGGATCGTCGCGAGCTGGCCTCGGACCTCAGCATCGAGCGTGAGCGAGTCCATGCACGGCACGCCGCCGAGTGTGAGCCGGACGCCGACGGTCGGTGACTTGAGTGGGCCGCTGATCACGATCGATCCATCGCCCGCGCTGGTCGCGAACTGCGGGAAGCCGAACAGCTCGAGCCAGTAGCCGAGATCGGGGAAGTCGCCATCGATCCGCACGTTGATGGTCTGGTTCAGCGTGTCGACCGAGCCATCGAACACCGCGTGGCTACGGCGCGCTTCGATCGCGACCTTCTGGATCCCGATCGTGTCGAAATCGTTGCCGGTGAACAGCCGGCCGCGATGCGCGCGGATCAGCGTGTCGGTCGTGGTCGGGCCGAGCGTGAGATCGAAGTCCTCGAGCGCGAAGCCGCTATCGACATCGCCGACCGCAGTGAGCTTGCCGCCGAGATACTTGCCGACCGGCGCCGCACTCTTCGGCAAAAACCGCCCGATGTCGATCGGCTTGACGATATCGATGCTCGCCTTCGCGTAGTACGGCGTGAGCCCGAACGTCGAGCTGACCATGATCTCGCCGGGCTCCTTGCCGCCGCGAATCTGCGCCTTGGTCTTTTCGATGGAGCCTTGATCGTTGACGAGATCGATCTCGCCGTGGACCTCGGCGAGCGTGAGGTGCAGGGGCTCCGCCGTCGAGGTCAGCGGCAGGTCGTAGTCGAGACCGTGCAGGTCGAGTGTGACCTTCGGCAGCGCGATGAACGGACCGGTCAAGGTGATCCGGCCGCCGAGGTCATCGCCGCCCATCTTCGACTTGATACACGTGTGAAGCGTCGGTCCGAGGTTCGCGATCTGGACCGCGAGGTTCCACGCACCGTCGTACGGGCGGTCCCAGTAGTTTTCGAGCTCGCCGGAGATGTGGATGTCTGCGCCGTCCTTGGGTGAAGGTGCGCCGAGGTTCGCCGTGCAGGGCAGGGTCTTCGCGGTCAGATCGAGCTCGAGCGTGTTCGCGATGTAGTCCTTGTGCGACCAATCGGTCGGCATCTGCGCGAGGCGATGCAACACTATCTCGGACAACTCGATGTCGTACATGGCCTTGCGACCGCGGGTCCACTGGTTGTTCATGCCGTGCGCGATCGGCAGCTGGAACGCCGCGCGCGGGCCTTCATCGAAGACGCGCACGCGACTATGCCCGCCGCGCAGCGCGAGCCGCACGTAGAACTTCGCGACCAGTGGATCGGTCGCATCCATGTGGAGATAGTTGTCGTCGTGCGCCTTGAACAGCGGCGCCATCGCGAGCACCGGGTCGCGGCCATGCGCCACCTGATCGAGCGCAGCCGACAACCCTTCGAGGCCGGTCGAGGCGGCATCCGCGTTGACATCCTCGAGCCGCGCCGTCATGCGAAACCCGATGTCGCCCGACTTGAGCGTGTACGGCGCCATGTGGACGGTCAGGTTGAGATGCTCGATATGGATGTCGCGCAGATCGAAGATCGGCGGCGGCGCATCGGCGTAGATGCCGGCGCGAAAGCCGGCCTTCATGCGCGGATAGAACGCGGTGACGATGCTGACGATCGTGCGGTCGTAGGCGTGGAGCGGATACGGCTCGCGCGTCTGCTCGAGCAACGCTTCGCCTCCGTGCAGCCACAGGTTCCGGAACACGAAATCGTGGTGGCCGAACATCAGCGCGTGGATGTCGACCTCCGCGGTGATCAGGGGCGCGGCGATCAGGAGCTTGCGCGGCTTTCGCTTCGAGCTCGGGTCCGGATCGGGGCGATCGTCCGGTGTGCAGTCCTCGTTCGGATCGCCGACCCGATGTTCCTCGGGATCGCCCGGCTTGATCTCGGCGGAGAGTACGCAGTCATCCCACACCTTGACGCCACGCACGGTCACCGGTACCCAGCCGCCCGTCGCGACCATCTTGAGCGCGCCGGTCGGCCACTCGACCGACTCGACCTCGATCCGGCCGCGCATCCGCTTGTTGAGGACCGACGCGATCTTATCCGCGAGGTCAGGACCTTCGAGCTTGATGCGCAGGAACGCGAAGGCAGTGCTGGAGAGCAACACCACCGCGATCCCGATGACGAGCAGCCATCGGCGCCGACGTCGAGGAGACCGTCTCAAGCTGGATCCGGACCGTAACATGACGCACGATATTCACCGACGAGGCGGAAAAGATCTTCGAAGAGATTTGTCACTTCGTGATGGTCTTTGGAGTCCCGCTGAGTAAACTGGGAGAAGGACCGAAAGCGAGGCACCGTGAGTTCTGCCGAGACGGAATCGGAGAAGCAGGAATCAGTCGCAATGGCACCTCTTCGGAGAGAGGCGCTACTTCCCAATGAACGAGGCCGCGGCCTCGGAACCGTTGCTGTCGTCTGCACGATGGCAGGTGTTGCCTCGGGCCTCGCGCTCGCGACGACACTGATGGCAATGCAAGTCGCGGATTCGATGTCGGTACGGAATTGCCCGTATCGCATCGTCCAAGACACGCAGCCGATCGACGTTCGCGCCGATCACGGGTTCCTGGGAGTTCACTACAAATTCCACGACAACGGTGCCGATATTCTCGGCGTGTTGCCGGGGACACCGGCGCAGTCGGTCGATCTTCACCCGGGCGACCGCGTGCTCTCGATCGACGGGGCGGCGATCCATGGCCCGGATGATTTCCAGGCGCACATCTTCGGGTCGCGTCCGGGTTACTCGCCGACGATCGTGTTCGAACGACATGGCGTTCAGGCCACGGTTCGCCCGACGCTCGTCGCGTGGCCGGTCGCCCAGTACTAGCTAGATACCGGGACAGTACGCGTTCGGATCCTGCGTGCCCTGACGCAGGATGATGCAACGCGAGATCGTTTGGTCGGCGCTCTCGATGGCGACGTTGACTTGATCACCTGCGACGGCCGGTAGCGGCTGGAGTGGACCGAACGAGTCGTCCGCATTCGCGAGGTGAAACACCCCACCGCCGTTGTTCACGTCGAACACGTAGATGGTCGCGTGCTTATAATTCTGATTCGGCGGATACGAGAACACGGCGTACGAGCCGCTGCCCGGCGTCGACGTGATGTCGAACGTCATCTCGGTCGGGTCCGGCGGCGGAATCGGGATGGAGGGCGTGACGCATGCGCCGAGGCCAAGGGCCCCGATCATCGTGGCGATGAGAGCGGTCAGGCGCATGGATCCAGTGAGTGCTTCAGCAAAGCCCGATCCATTGGACCGTCGCGAGCTCGGCAATCAATCTCAGGTACTTACAAAAACGCCCCGCCAACGCAGTTGGCAGGGCGTGGACACAGTTGGCAGTTGGCTACCTAGGGCGTCCGCTTGACGGTCGTCGGCAGGAAGATCGAGAGACCGGCACCGAAGAACAGGTGATGGATGAACCGGTTGTCGTCGCCAAGCGTCGCGCTGGTTCCAACGAAGCCATCCGCATTGTAATCGGCGCCCGACGGGTTGTCGGAGAACGCGTAGTCGCGGACCGTGAGGTCGAGTGCGAGGAAGTCCGAGAGGAACACGTGGACACCACCACCGAGGTAGAGGCCGACGCGGTTGCCGTCGTTGAGCGGCGGATCATTCTTCGGATCGTTGTCGGCCGGGA
>JAYWCI010000309.1:0-44636 GCA_043780895.1 Kofleriaceae bacterium
CCATCGCAATGATCACGCCCTGCCCAGGTACGCGATTCGGAGTGGTTAGGCGACCCTCGTTGGTCGCGCGCCCTCGAAAGCACGACATCGCTGGCGCGCTTCCACGCCTCGATGACGAGACCAGGGTGGGCGAGCGTGCCCACTATCGTCCTCGACACCGTTGGGAGGCTCGGAACTGAGCGCGCGGCGCAGGCTCGCGGTGAGCACCGTGGCAACGGTGTCGAGGTCGCGACGCGCGAGCAGGCCGCGGATCTTAGCCACGATGCGCGCGTTGATCTCCTGGACGTCCTCGTCGGTGGGCGGCGGCAGTGGGTGAAAGCCAAGGGAGCCATCGGGCCGCTCGTGCTAGACCCCCTCGGGGATCAGAGTATGAAAATGTAGATTGGCGTTGGCGAACGAGCCCACCCGTTGGATCGCGGTGACGGCGCCGGTCTGGCCGCCCGCGATGCCGCGTTGACGCGCGCGGCGGCGATGATACGCAGACACGACGCGCACGAACACGAGCAGCACCTCCGAGACCAGCGCCTTGTCGCCGAGCAATCGGAAGCGCAACCATCGCGGGAACGACAACGTCCACTGCCGGTAGTCGGCGACCACCGGCAGGATGTGATCCACCAGATCTGCCGCACCAGCCGACGCTCGCGACCGTCAACCATCGCCGCGGCTGCGCGTCAGGCCGCACACCCTTGACCGCGATAGCAGGGGCGGCAGACGCAGAACACGAACTGGCACAGCGCACATCGCTCGAAGCGCAGTTCGTCGTCGTCCATCGCTTCCTGGTGCGAGGACGGAAAACTTGCTCAAGACGTCGGCGTCGAGCATCGTGTGCTCAAAGCCGGCGTCCATCGGCTGAGGGTCTCGGACGGCAATCCGAGGCCCTTGACCTTTTTCGGCGTCCCGCTGGGAAAGATTGTAACGGCACGATCCTCGGCGCCGCGACTATCTGGCCGACCGGCCTCAGGGTCAGTTCGCTACGAACTCAAGCGGCCATCAACGGTGCTGCGAAGTAGCCGGTGGCATCGATCGGCACGCCGCGGAGAATATTTCCGAGAGCGACGCCGAGCACGAGCGCGAGCACCGCGGACGAGAGCGCAAAGGTCAGATCGAAGAACTGCCGCCACAGTGGATTCGCCTGCTGCGAGCGGAGCTCGATCGCGATCCCGCGCAAGATGAGCAGCCACAAGACGAGCATCAGCGGAAGGTAGAAGCCGCTGAACGCGACCGCGTAGACCCGCGGGAACGCGAACACGAGCAGGCCGCCGGCCGCGATCAGCCAGACCTCGTTGCCATTCCACACGGGCCCGATCGCGGCCAGCGTGGTGCGACGATCTTCGTCGGAGCGTGCCACGAAGAGATGGAGCGTCCCGGCGCCGAGATCGAAGCCATCGAGGACGACGTACACGAGCAGCATGAAGCCGAGCAGGACGAACCAAGCGGTCGCCATAGGATCAGTGCTCCTTTCCGGGAGTCGGACCGCGCGCGATCTATCGACCCACGAGATAGATGAACAAGAGGCCGATCACCAGGTAGAGGCCGAGGAAGCCGAGCGTCGAGAACGCTACGTCGCCGGCACCGACGCGTGGCGAGGTTGCTTGCGAGGTTCGTTGCATCCCGTACACCACCCACGGCTGGCGGCCGAGCTCCGCGGTCATCCAGCCGAAGGCCGTCGCGATATAGGGAAAGGGAAAGGCGAGCATTAGAGTCCAGCGCATCGGTCGTGATCGGTAGAGGGTTTTGCGCCACAGCGCGAATACAAGAAGACGCCGAGGAAGGCCGACTCGGCGATGAACGCGAACATCCCCTCCATCGCGAGCGTCATCCCGATCACGCCACCGGAGTAGCTCGAGAACCGCGCCCAGTTGGTGCCGAACTGAAACTCGAGAGGAATGCCGGTCACGACCCCGACTGCGAAGTTGATGGCGAAGATGCGTGCCCAGAACCTGGCCACGTCATCCCACCTCGGATCCTTGCCCTTGATCGCGAGGATCTTGCTGACGAGGATGAGCAACGCGAGGCCCATCGTCAGCTGGGGAAACAGATAGTGATACGTGACCGTGAACCCGAACTGGAATCGACTCCAGACGACCGCATCCATAGAGTGTTCTCCTCAGAGTTTCAGACGGCGCAATTGCAGCGCGTTGACGATCACGGACACCGAGCTCAGGCTCATCGCCGCGGCCGCCAGCATCGGGCTCATCACGATCCCGAACACCGGATAGAGCGCGCCGGCGGCGACGGGCACGCCGACGATGTTGTAGATGAACGCGAAGAACAGTCCGCGCTTGACGTTGCGGATCGTCGCCTCGCTGAGCGTACGCGCGCGCGCGATGCCGGTGAGGTCTCCTTTGACGAGGGTGATGCCGGCGCTCTTCATCGCCACATCGGTGCCGGTTCCCATGGCGATGCCGACCTCCGCCTGGGCGAGAGCGGGAGCATCGTTGACGCCATCTCCCGCCATGGCAACGACCCGCCCTCCCGCTTGCAGGCGTTTGACGTTGGCGGCCTTCTGATCCGGCAACACGCCGGCGATGACCTCGTCGATGCCGAGCTTCTTTGCGACCGCATCGGCCGTGGTCTTGGCATCGCCGGTCAACATCACGACGTGGATCCCGGCGTCGCGAAGTGATCGGATCGCGGCGGCAGCGGTTGGCTTGAGTGGATCGGCGACCCCGATCAAGCCCGCGAGCTTGTCGTCGATCACCACGAACATCACGGTCTGGCCATCGACGCGCATCGCCTCGGCTCGCGCCGCGAACGCATCGAGCGCGATGTGGAGATCTTCGAGGAGCTGAGCATTGCCGAGTGCGACGCGGTGCCCGTCGACCGTTCCCGTGACGCCCTTTCCGGTCTTCGATGCGAATTCGGTCGCGCTGGCGATCGCGACCGCTCGCTTCTTCGCACCCTCGACGATCGCCGCCGCGAGTGGATGCTCGCTCCCTTGCTCGAGGCTAGCCGCGAGATGGAGGACCATCGCCTCGTCGGCATCGGTCACGACCGCGACCAACTCCGGCTTGCCGAGCGTGAGCGTACCGGTCTTGTCGACGACGAGCGTGTCGACCTCGCGCATCACCTCGATGGCCTCCGCGTTCTTGAACAAGACGCCCGAGGCCGCGCCCTTGCCGGTCGCCACCATGATCGACATCGGCGTCGCGAGCCCGAGAGCGCACGGACACGCCACGATCAACACCGCGACGGCCGAGACCGTGGCGTGAGCCATCCGCGGCTCCGGGCCCACGAGGCTCCAGATCACGAACGTGACCACCGCCGCGCCGATCACCGCCGGCACGAAATAGCTGGCGACCACATCCGCGAGCTTCTGGATCGGCGCACGGCTTCGCTGCGCATCGCCGACCATCTGGACGATCCGCGCGAGCAGGGTCCCGGTGCCGACGCGATCCGCGCGCATGACGACGGAGCCCGTACCGTTGAGCGTCGCACCGATGAGGCGATCACCGACTTGCTTCTCGACGGGTATCGACTCTCCTGTGACCATCGATTCGTCGACCGAGCTCGTGCCCTCGGTCACGACACCGTCGATCGGTACCTTTTCGCCGGGACGAACACGAAGGTGATCGCCGACCGCGATCGTCTCGACCGGGACGTCCTTCTCCACGCCACCCTCGATGCGGCGTGCGGTCTTCGGCGCGAGGTGTAGGAGCGCCCGGATCGCGGCGTTGGTCTCGCTCCGTGCGCCGAGCTCGAGGATCTGACCGAGCAAGACCAAGGCGACGATGACCGCCGAGGCCTCGAAGTAGACCGCGACCACGCCATCGCCATCGCGGAAAGCCGGGGGAAAGATCGACGGCGCGAGTAGTGCGACGACGCTGTACACATAGGCGACGCCGATGCCGAGTCCGAAAAGCGTGAACATGTTCAGGTGTCGGTTGACCAGCGACTGCCAGGCGCGCACGAAGAACGGCCACGCGCCCCACAGCACCACGGGCGTCGCGAGACCGAACTCGATCCACGCGATCGCACGTGCGCCGAGGGCGTGATGGAGTGGCATGCCCGGCAGGAGGTCGGACATCCCGATCAGGAACACGAGGCTCGCGGGACCGATCGTCGCGAAGAACCTGCGCCGCATCGCAATCAATTCGGCGTTGGGCGCCTGCTCGGCGGTGACGGCACGCGCCTCGAGCGCCATCCCGCAGATCGGACACGTGCCGGGCGCATCGCGCACGATCTGCGCGTGCATCGGACAGACGTACTTTGCGGCCTTGGAAGCGTCAGGCATCGATGCCCTCACTACTTCCCGAGCTTCGTGTCGATCGACCGTCCGGTCGAGTAGTCGAGGACCAGAGTACCGATCTGGCGCTCGAACGCCGTCACCGGAACGACGAGTCGAAGGTCGCTACCGGCTCGATCGACACGAGGCCGAGTCGCGACGAGGTCGACGCCCGGTAGCGCGATGGTTGCGCTCTCACCATCGAGCTTCACGTTGGTGGATGCGACGACGACGCCCCGGACATCCGCAAATACGATGCGCCTGACATACTTCTCCTGCACGAGCTTGGTCATGTACGCATCGATGTTGCTCGTGTTGTTCGTCAACACGTCATTGCGAATGGACCACGCGAGGGGCAGCGAGGCGAGCTGGAGCAGCTCTTCGGCCTGGGTCACCATCGCCTCTCGCGCGTGTTGATCGTTCGTGGCGGCCTCGTGCTCGAGGTGGTCCATCGAGATCGAGCGCCAATGGCGAACCCGATCGTGGTCACCAGCAACACGGCGATCAGCGCGAGATGGAATTTCGGGGCGCTCAGCAAGAAGCTCGCGAGCCGTCCTCGCTGGTGCAGCGCATGAGCCCGAGCGATCATGAACGTCCACGGTCTTTCTCCGCCGCGTGAAACTTCCGGCGAATGTGAGCGAGATCGACCGAGGGTTCGGGATACTTCATGTCCAGCGATTCGAGGTATTCGACGACGATTCGTGCGATCGCGAGATTCCGAAACCACTTGTGATCGGACGGGATGACGAACCAGGGCGCCTTCGCCGTGCTGCAGCGAGACAGCGCCTCCTCGTACGCCGTCATGTAGTCACCCCAGAACGCTCGCTCCGTGTAGTCGGCCTCGCTGATCTTCCATTGCTTGGTCGCATCCTCGAGACGTTCCTCGAAGCGAGTCAGTTGCTCCTCCTTCGAGATGTGTAGGTAGAATTTGAGGATGTGGGTATCGCTATCGACGAGGTTCTGTTCGAACGCGTTGATCTGATCGTAGCGAAGTGACCAGACAGCTTGCGGGACCAAGTTATGAACCCGCGCGACGAGGACATCTTCGTAGTGAGAGCGGTTGAAGATCGCGACGCTACCTCTGGCTGGGACCACCTTATGAATTCGCCACAAGAAGTCGTGCGCGAGCTCCTCGGTCGAAGGCTGGCGGAACGCCTGCACGCGACAGCCTTGCGGATCCATCGCTCCCAAGATGTGGTGGATCGTTCCATCCTTGCCACCGGTATCCATCCCCTGCAGGCAGATCAGCAGCGAGCGCCGTCCGTCCGCGTGAAAGAGGTCCTGCAGTCTGCGTAGCTTCTTCTCGTGATGTGCGATCTCGTCAGCAGCCTTCTTGTGGCTGTCGTGATGACCCTTGAATCTCGGGTCGATCTTCGCGAGGTCGACCTTGCTACCGGGCATCACACGAAAGCGATCGACGTAGTTCACCTGAGCCTCATGACATCACGCAGGTGCACGTGTGAGACCAGGTGCCGGCTCGGCGCGTCGCGTACGCAAGACTACGCAGAGCGAGGGAGCCCGCTTCTTGTGGCGCGGCCGATGCACGAGCTCGCTACCATCATGAACACAACAAAGAACCAACCGCGGATCGGAGCACGCTGATGTTGCGCGCCCTGAAGGAGCTCCGAGGGTTTCACATCGAGGCGACCGACGGTCCGATCGGCCGTGTCGTCGGCGTCTACTTCGACGACGCGGGATGGACCGTGAGGTACTTGGTCGTCGACACCGGCACCTGGCTCGACGCACGCGAGGTCCTGATCTCGCCGACTGCCCTCGGTACGGCTGATGGACAGACGCGCACGCTGGCGGCGCGACTGACCAAACAGCAAGTCGAGGACAGTCCCTCGATCGATCTCGAGAAGCCGGTCTCGCGGCAACAGGAGTCGGCGGTCAACGCCTACTACGGCTGGCCCGCGTATCAGAAGATGGGCCTGTGGGAGAGCCGCGTTCCCTCGATGACGATGCAGCCGATGCCCGCGACCGCGCCACCAAGCGACGACGACGGTGACCCCCATCTGCGAAGCAGCCGCGAAGTGATCGGCTATCACCTCCATGCCACCGACGACACGCTTGGCCATGTCGAGGACTTCATCATCGACGAGGATGCCTGGACGGTTCGATACCTCGCCGTGGAGACCTCCAACTGGTGGTTCGGTGGCCACGTCCTGATCTCGCCGCGCTGGATTCGCGCGGTGCGATGGCCCGAGCGGATGGTCGACCTGGCGGTGACGCGGGACGTGATCAAGCACAGCCCGACCTGGTCGCCCGGCTACCCGATCACCCAGACCTACGAGGATGATCTGCTCGAGTACTACCGTCAGCGCCAAGCGTGGTCGGTCGACGATCGATCCAACGACGCACCACTCGAGCCGGCCCTATGACGAACCGAATTCGCCTCGCGGTCTCGTTTGCGGTTCTCACCATCTCGGGCGTCGCAGGCGCCGACGACAGCGCGACGATCAAGCTGTTCGGTGAAAAGTGCGCGATGTGCCAGGCCCCGACGGCAAAGCCCACACGGGTATGGGCAAGCAGCTCACCATGAAGGACTGGAGCGACGGCAAAATGCTCAACGCGCTGAGTGACGCGGAGATCACCACGGAGATCCGCGTCGGCAAGGCGCTGATGCCCGGGTTCGCCGCGCTCACGGCCGATCAGCTCAAAGCGCTGGTCGTGTACGTCCGGACGTTTCAGCGCTAGCGCATGAAGAAGAGCGCCGAGAAGGCCCAGATGCCGACGATCAGGATCACGATCCAGACGAAGTCGCCGCCCCTGCCCCACGCCTGGTGGTTGAACGACGACACGTTCGCGCTCGCTCGCAGCGCGCGACGCTGTTGAACATACCGCGGGTACGGCGCGCCCCACCCGCGATAGCCCCATCCATACCCGACGGGCATCACGAGGAACATGCCGAGGAACACGAGCCAGATTAGCCAGAAGGGACTCATCATGCGCTCCCTCTGTGCGAGGGACGTGCCGCACCGATCGCGTTGATCCTGCTCTTCGGTCGCGAACGCGATCGCCCCATTGGGGCATGCAGCGTTTGCACGGCTCGCGCAGGAACTGCAGCAGCGAACGCGTGAGGGGGTAGACGGCGCCTTCGCACATGCGGCGCGATCTCTGCACGAGCGGGACAGCGGCCCGCGCTGTCGTGCGAGTCGACGAAAGGCACCATGAGCTACCAGTCCATCAATCCTAGCGACGGCAAAACGATCAAGACGTTCGAAGAGCTGAGCGATGCGCAGCTCGAAGAGGCGACCGCGACCGCGGCCACGTGCTTCCTCGCGTGGCGCAAGAAGAGTTACGCGGAGCGCGCCAAGATCGTCAACAAGGCCGGCGAGCTCATGGCTGCGAACGTCGACAAGCTCGCGAAGCTCGCGACCCTCGAAATGGGCAAGCGCATCAACGAGGCGCGCGGCGAGGTCACGTTCAGCAGCCAGATTCTCGCGTACTACGCCAAGAACGCGGAGAAGTTCCTCTCACCCGTCACGCTCCATCCGACCGTCGGCGAGGCGCATATGGAGAGCAGCCCGATCGGCGTGATCTTCTGCGTCGAGCCGTGGAACTTTCCGTACTACCAGCTCGCGCGGGTCGCTGGACCGCATCTGATGGCGGGCAACGTGATCATGGTCAAGCACGCCGGCATCGTTCCGCAATGCGCGATCGCGTTCGAGAAACTGTGGACCGAGGCGGGCGGTCCGGCGGGTTTGTACACGAACCTCCAGATTTCGCATCATCAATCCGAGCACCTCGTCGACGACCCGCGCATCAAGGGCGTCGCCTTGACCGGTAGTGTCGCGGCAGGGCAAGCGATCGCCGCGCGAGCCGGCAAGAATCTCAAGATCTCGTCGATGGAGCTCGGCGGCAGCGATGCGTTCATCGTGCTCGAGGACGCGGATCTCGAACACGCGGTCAAGTGGGCCGTATGGGGCCGTATGTACAACGCGGGACAGACGTGCTGTGCGGCGAAGCGGTTCATCGTCGTCGACAAGCTCGCCGACCAGTTCCTCGACAAGTTCAAGACTGCGCTCGCCGCGCTGAAGCCCGGCGATCCGATGGACGAGAAGACCACGCTCGGCCCGCTCTCGACCGAGTCGGCCCTCGTGGACCTGCTCGCCCAGGTCGACGGAGCCGTCAAGCACGGTGCCAAGGTCGTGCTCGGCGGCAAGCGCATCGACCGTGCGGGCTCGTACATGACGCCGACGATCCTGACCGACATCAAGCCGGAGAACCCGGCGTTCCGCGAGGAGTTCTTCGGCCCGGTCGCGCTGTTCTTCCGGGTCAAGGACGAGGATGCGGCGATCGCACTCGCCAACGATTCGGACTTCGGGCTCGGCGGCTCCGTGTTCACCAAGGACATCGCGCGCGGTCGTCGCGTCGCGAGCCGCGTCGAGACCGGGATGATGTTCATCAACAACATCTCGTGGTCCGACGCCGAGCTGCCGTTCGGAGGGATCAAGAACTCCGGGTACGGGCGCGAGCTCGGCGACATGGGCATCCAGGAGTTCGTGAACAAGAAGCTGGTTCGCGTCGCCTCGATGGACGCGCCGGCGTAACCCGAGACGAGATCATGTACGTCAACATCGCTGTTCTCAAAGAGACGCGTCCGCACGAGCGCCGCGTCGCGCTCGTGCCCTCCGTGGTGTCCCGGCTGACCAAGCTGGGCGCGAAGCTGCACATGCAGTGCGGCGCCGCGGCGACGATTCATCTCCCCGATTCGGCGTATGCCGACGTCGTGTTCCTCGCCGATCGCAGGCAGCTGGTCAGCGACGCCGATGTGGTGCTCGCGGTCCAGCCGCCCGCGCTCGAGGTCGTCCACGCGATGAAGCGTGGCGCGATCCTGATCTCGTTCATCTACGCCGAGCACGAGCCCGCACTTGTCGAGGCGTTACTGGACAAGCACATCACCTGCTTCGCGATGGAGCGGGTGCCGCGGATCACGCGCGCCCAGGCGATGGACGCGCTGTCGAGTCAATCGGCGCTCGCTGGCTACTATGCGGTGGGGATGGGCATGACTCATCTCGGCCGCATCCTGCCCAAGGTCACCACGGCCGCCGGTGCGATCGGTCCGGCGAAGGTCCTCGTGATGGGCCTCGGAGTCGCCGGGCTCGAGGCGATCGCGACGGCGCATCGCCTCGGCGCGGTCGTCGAAGGCTACGACGTTCGGCCCGAAACCGCGGAACAGGCGCAGTCGCTCGGAGCGACGTTCGTCGACACTGGTATCGATGGGGTCGGCAAAGGCGGCTACGCCCGCGAGCTCACCCCCGCCGAGCACGCGAAGGTCGCCGCCGTGCTGACCTCGCATATCCAGCATGCCGATCTCATCGTCACGACCGCCGCGATCCCGGGCCGCCCCTCGCCGAAGCTGATCAGTCATGCGCAGGTCGCCGGGATGAAGCCGGGAGCCGTCATCGTCGATCTCTCCGCGGAGGGCGGCGGCAACTGCGAGGGCAGCAAACCCGGCGAGACGACGTTCTCCCACGGCGTCACGATCGTCGCGCCGCTCAACGTGCCGTCGCTGCTCGCGCAAGACGCCAGCGAGCTCTACGCGAAGAACCAATCCAACCTGCTGGCCCTGATGATGAAGGACAACGTCATCACCATCGACTGGGGCGACGAAGTGCTCGCCAAGACCGCGCTTACTCATGCGGGCGAGCGCAAAGATCGCCCGACCGTCAAGGCGCCGGTCGCGACGGGTCACGAGTCAGCCCCGCTACCCGCCGGAGCACCGCGATGAGCTTTTCGATCACCGCGTTCGCCGCACTCTACATCTTCGTGCTCGCCGCGTTCACCGGCTGGGTGATCATCGGTCGCGTCCCCGCGATCTTGCACACGCCGCTGATGTCCGGCTCCAACTTCGTGCATGGCATCGTCGTCGTCGGCGGCCTGTACGCGATGCTCGGTGCGCACTCGACGATCGAACGCGTGTTCGGCGTGGTCGCCGTGGTGCTCGGCGCGGGGAACGCGGCGGGCGGCTATGCCGTCACGGCGCGCATGCTCGCGATGTTCAAGCCGAGCGAGGCCGCCCACGCGCACGCGCATCACGCCAAACCCACTCACAAACGCGCCCACAAAGGCACGAGGCAGCGATGATCGAAGTCTCCAAGCTCGCGATCGCTGGCACCCAGCTGATCGCGGCGGTGCTGTTGATCTACGGCCTCAAGCGGATGTCCTCGCCGATGACCGCGCGCTCGGGCATCTTCGTCGCGGGGCTCGGCATGCTCGCGGCGGTCGTGACGAGCTTCCTCTACGTCGTCGAGCTCGATACCACTGCGCACTCCGATCTGTGGATCAACGTCCCGCTCGCGGTGGGCGCGCTCGTCGTCGGCGCGGGCATCGCGTGGTGGAGCGGAAAAAAGGTCGCGATGACCTCGATGCCCCAGATGATCGCGCTGTTCAACGGGATGGGAGGTGGCGCGGCCGGCGCGATCGCGGCGGCCGAGTTGTTCGGTGCCCGAACCCACGGCTCGATCGCGCTCGCGGTGACGCTGATCGGCGCCTTGATCGGTGCGGTCTCGCTGTCCGGATCGCTGGTGGCGTGGGCCAAGCTCGCCGGTGTGCTCAACAAACCGCTGCACCTTCCCGGGCAGCAGATCGTCAATGCCGCCGTATTCCTCGCGACCCTCGCGGTCGGCGGCTACATCGTCGTCGCCGCGGTGACTGGCACCGCGCCCTGGCTCGACCTCCCGCGCTCGATCGGCGTGTTCTTCGGGGGCGCCTTGCTGTTCGGCGTGCTGATGACGCTGCCGATCGGTGGCGCCGACATGCCCGTGGTAATCGCGATCTACAACGCGCTCACCGGGCTCGCGGTCGGGCTCGAAGGCTTCGTCCTGCAGAATCCCGCGCTGATGATCGCGGGCATGGTCGTCGGAGCCGCGGGGCTCTTGCTCACGATGCTGATGGCCAAAGCGATGAATCGCTCGATCGGGCATGTGCTGTTCAAGAAGTTCGGCGTGGCAGCGGGCCACAAGCAGGGCGACATCAAGGGCAGCCTCAAGCCGGTCGATGCCGGCGATGCCGGCATCTTCATGCGCTATGCCTCGAGCGTCATCATCGTGCCGGGGTACGGCCTCGCGGTCGCGCAGGGCCAGGTCAAGCTGTACGAATTCGTCAAGCTGCTCCAGGCGGCAGGCGTCAAGGTCCGGTTCGCGGTCCATCCGGTCGCGGGTCGGATGCCCGGTCAGATGGATGTCCTCCTCGCCGAGGCGGGCGTGCCCTACGACCTGATCGTCCAGCTCGAGGACATCAACCCGGACTTCGCGACCACCGATGTCGCGCTGATCATCGGTGCGAACGACGTGGTCAATCCCGCGGCGCGGACCGACAAGGCCTCGCCGATCTACGGCATGCCGATTCTCGACGCCGACAAGGCGAAGAAGGTCTACGTCGTCAAGCGCGGCACCGGCAAGGGCTACGCCGGCATCGTCAACCCGCTGTTCTACGGCGACAACTGCAACATGGTCTACGGCGATGCGCAGGCCGTGCTGATCCAGATGATCGAGGCCGTCCGCGGACTCGGCTCGGCCGCGAAGGCGGCGTGAATGATTCGATCTACGTCCCCCAAGGAGAATGTCCATGTCAGGTAAAATGAAGGCTGCCTTCGTCGAGGAATTCGGTAAGCCGCTCGTGCTTCGCGAGGTTCCGATCCCGACGCCCGGGCCGGGGCAGATCCTGATCAAGACCGAGGCGTGCGGGGTTTGCCACACGGATCTCCACGCGGCGGGAGGCGACTGGCCGCTCAAGCCGACGCTGCCATTCACGCCTGGCCACGAGGGCATCGGGCGCGTCGTCGCGATGGGCGCGGGAGTCACCGAGGTCAAGGAAGGCGAGCGGGTCGGGGTGCCGTGGTTGTACTCGGCGTGCGGACACTGCGAGTACTGCTTGGCGGCGTGGGAGACCGTGTGCCCCGAGGCGCAGTTCGGCGGCTACACCAAGAACGGCGGCTTCGCCGAGTACCTGATCGGCGATCCGAACTACGTCGCGCACATCCCGGAAAGCCTCGCCGCGAAAGACGCTGCTCCGTTGATCTGCGCGGGCATCACGACCTACAAGGGCATCAAGGTCACCGAGGCCAAGCCCGGCGAGTGGATCGCGATCTCCGGCATCGGCGGACTGGGGCACCTCGCCGTCCAGTACGCGAAAGCCATGGGCCTCCATGTCTGCGCCGTCGACATCGACGAGGGCAAGCTCGCTCATGCCAAGCGCCTTGGCGCCGAAGTCACGATCAACGCGAAGGCGGGCGACCCGGCGGCCGCGGTGAAGAAGGCGACGGGCGGCGGTGCGCACGGCGTGCTGATCACCGCGCCCTCGCTCGGCGCGTTCAAGCAAGGCGTGGGCATGGCACGCAAGCGCGGCACGTGCGTGCTGGTCGGGCTCCCGCCCGGAGACTTTCCGGTACCGCTGTTCGATGTCGTCGCGAACTGCATCACGATCCGTGGTTCGTTCGTTGGCACCCGCGAGGACATGGCGGAGGCGCTCGCGTTCGCCGCCGACGGTAAGGTCAAGGCGGATATCGAGCTCCAGCCCCTCTCGGCGATCAACTCCGTGTTCGAGCGGCTCCAGCACGGCGACGTCGCATCGCGCGTGGTGCTCGACTTCACGAGCAAGGCTTGAACACGCACGCGGTGCTCGATGTCGGGCGCACGCGCGAGGCGGATCGGCTGACCGTCGCCGCGGGCACACCAGCGATCGCGCTGATGGAGCATGCCGGCGCGCTGGTGGCGGCTGCGATCGTAGCCAGATGGACCGCGCGGCCGGTGATCGTGCTGTGCGGGCCCGGCAACAACGGCGGCGACGGCTTCGTCGTTGCTCGCAAGCTCGCCGAGGTCGGCTGGAACGTACGCGTCGCGCTACTCGGCGCGCGCGATGGATTGAAGGGCGAAGCGCGCCATCACGCCGAGCGCTGGGCCGGTCGCGTCGAGCGGCTCACGTCGTCCGCGCTCGAGGGTGCAGAGCTCGGCGTCGATGCGCTGTTCGGCGCCGGCCTCAGCCGGCCACTCGAGGGCGCCGCTGCCGCGACGCTGGCTGCGGCTGCACAGCGAAAGCTTCCGCTGGTCGCGGTCGACATTCCGAGTGGGGTGATGGGCGACACCGGCGAGGCGATGGGTGCGGTCGCCGCGGCGCTGACCGTTACCTTTTCGCGCAAGAAGCCGGGCCATCTATTGCTGCCCGGGCGGCTGTTGTGCGGCGAGATCGTCGTCGGAGAGATCGGGATTCCAGCGGCGATCCTCGCGGGCCTCGCACCCGACACGTTCGAGAACGATCCATCCCTGTGGTTGCCCGTGTTGCCGCATCCGGTCGACGGCGGCAACAAGTACAACCGTGGCCACGCGGTCCTGGTCGGCGGGTATCCGACCACGGGCGCAGCACGCATGGCCGCTCGGGCCGCGGCGCGTGCGGGTGCGGGGCTGACCACGATCGTCGTGCCCGAGCTCGCGCTGCCGATCTATGCGGCGGCGTCGATCAGCGTCATGGTGCAACCTATCGCCGGCCTCGATGCGCTACTCGGCGATCGCAGGGTCTCCGCGCTGCTGATCGGTCCTGGAGCGGGCCTCGGTGACGAGACGCGCGCGCGCGTGCTCGCCATGCTGGCAACGGGAAAGCCGACCGTGCTCGACGCGGACGCGCTGACCTCGTTTCGTGGCGATCCATCCACGCTCGATCGCGCGATCACCGGCCCGTGCGTACTGACTCCACACGACGGCGAGTTCGAGCGGCTGTTCGACGCCAGCGGCGACAAGCTCACCCGGACCCGACGCGCGGCCCGGCGCAGTGGCGCGATCCTCGTTCTCAAAGGCACCGACACGGTGATCGCGGCCCCGGATGGTCGCGCGATCATCAACGCGAACGCGCCCGCGACCCTGGCCACCGCCGGCTCGGGTGACGTGCTCGGTGGCATCGTGTTGGGACTCCTCTCCCAAGGTATGGAGCCGTGGCTCGCCGCAGCCGCCGCGGTCTGGCTCCACGGTGCCGCCGCCACCGACTTCGGGCCCGGCCTGATTGCCGAGGACCTCCCCGACCTGCTACCCGCAGTCTTCCGACGATTCGCGCGTGATCACGCGTCCGGATCGATCCCGAGCTCGTTGTAGACCACACTGACTCCTTCGACCTCTCTCGCGACATCCGCCGCGTACGCGACGGTTCCCGCACCGATCGCGGCGCCGCTAAGCCACACGCGAGAGCCATTCGCACGGACGTGAATCTGGGTCTGGATCAGCCTCGGGTCAGCTCGGAACGCCGTGCTCACCCGGTTCGCGAGCTCGCGGTTCGTCGGAGGGGGTGACGGGCTTGGCCCGAGCATGTCGAGCTCTGGCATGGTGTGGTGAACGATCTCTTCGTAGCTCTCCGGAACGTCCGTTCGTTTAGGCACGCCGACTCCTCGTGCATCCGCGATGCCGTTCACCGTCATGCCGGGCCTGCGCTCGCGGTCGCGACGTCCTTTGTCTTGCCGTTCGCAGCGAGCGCCGCCGTCATCGTGGTGACCCCGGCGAGCGCGCCCAGTTGCATGGTCTCGAGCGCGCTACTCGGTACGAGCACGATCGTGGCGTTCTGCTTGAGGCCCTCGTACAACATGTTCATCGCGCGCAGATGGAGAGCGACCGGGTTGTGCTCGTAGGTCTTGGCCGCCTCGCCGAACTTCTCGGCGACCTGACGCTCCGAATCGCCGAGGATCACGCGCGCCTGGCGCTCTCGTTCGGCCTGCGCTTGCATCGACATGGCGTTCTCGAGCGACGGCGGGATGAGCACGTCGCGCACCTCGACCGAGATCACGTTGACGCCCCACGGCTGCGTGCGCTGGTCGATGATCGTTTGAAGCTGCGCACTGATCTTGTCACGACCTTCGAGCATCTCGGCGAGCAGCGTCTTGCCGATGATGTCGCGGAGCGCCGTCTGAGAGGCCCAGCTGATCGCGCTGGCGTAGTCGGCCACCGCGAGCGCCGCCTTCTCGGGATCGATCACCTTCCAGAACAGGACGGCGTCGACATCCACCGGCACCGTGTCCTTGGTGAGCGTCTTCTCCGCCTTGAAGGCAGTCGTGATCACGCGGGTGTCGAGCCAGTACGCGACCGTGTCGACGATCGGCACCATCAAGAACACGCCAGGACCTCGCAGCGCTCGAAACTTGCCCAGCCGCAAGACGACCGCGCGGTCCCAGGGCGCGGCGACCTTGATCGAGAGGGCGACGATCAGTCCGATGACGAAGGCGATCGAGCCGACGACGTAGGCGGCGGCCGGATGAACGGGATCGAAGACCGCATAGGTGAGCCCACCTCCAGCCGCCAGGATCAGAAACAACAACAGGACCGGAAACGCGCTTTTCTTCTGCATCTGCATGGCTTCGAATGCAAGCCGGAGACTCGAGACGGCGCGTGCGTGTTACCCGGTACGCTCACGGCGCCCGGTGTGCGGTTCCGCGGTCGCTATCCGTCGTCGCGTCGTAGCGACCTCGACGCGCGGCTCGATCGCACGCGGCGCGATGATAGAGCGCGCGCTGCGCGAGCGGGCTCCGCGCCTCGTCGCCGTGCCAGATCTCGAGCGCGGGCTGCTGGATCGCGCGACCGAACGAGAAGGTCAGGGCCCACGGCCGCCGCGACGCGAAGCGCACGTTCATGGCATTCAACCGCGCGGACGCGAGCTCGCCATTCTGCCCGCCCGACAAGAACGCGACGCCAGCGACGGCAGCTGGCACCGCCCGCAAGAAGCAACCGACCGTCGCGTCCGCCACCTCGTCTAGCGATGGCTGCTCGCTGCATGCGAGCCCCGAAACGACCATGTTCGGCTTGAGGATCATCCCTTCGAGCAGCACCCGTTGCGCATATAGCTCGTCGAACACGGTCCGCAGCACCTCGAGGGTCACGTCGTAGCATCGTTGCAGCGTATGGTCGCCGGTCATCAGCACCTCGGGCTCGACGGCGGGGACGAGTCCGGCCTCCTGGCACAATGCCGCGTAGCGCGCGAGTGCATGGGCGTTCGCCGCGATGCACCCGCGACTCGGGAGACCGTCGCCGATCGCGATCACGGCGCGCCACTTCGCGAAGCGAGCGCCCATGCGGCGGTACGCGGCGAGCCGATCGCGCAAGCCATCGAGGCCCTCGGTGATCTTTTCACCTGGATAGCCCGCGAGCGGCTTCGCTCCCGTATCGACCTTGATGCCCGGCAGGATCCCGGTACTCGCGAGAAACGTCGCGAAGGCTGTTCCCCCCTTGGTTTGCTGGCGGATGGTCTCGTCGTAGAGGATGACTCCGCTGATGCACTCGTCGAGTCGTGGCGTGGTCACGATCATCTCGCGATAGGCGCGCCGCGCCTCGACGGTCTCGGGAATCCCGAGCGTGGCGAAGCGCTTGTTGCACGTCGGCGTACTCTCGTCGATCGCGAGCAATCCCTTGCCATCGGCGGTCAATGCCGTCACGGTCGCCACGAGCTCGCGTTCGTTCATCCGACTCTCCCGTTTTCTGGTCGCAACGCCTCGAAGCCGGAGACCACATCGAAGAGCTCCTCGTCGATGCCGCTCTGACGTACGCGTTGGAATGCACCGTGGAGGGTCTTGAGGAGCTCGTCGATATTCTTGTCGGCACGCTGCATGGCTGCGAGCCGGCTCGCGTTCTCCGACGCGAGCGATTCTGCACATGCGCGAAAGATCGACACGAACAGGTACTCGCGAAGCAGCGATCGCAACGTGGTGGCGTTGCTGCCCATCACCTGAGGAACCTGCTTCGTCGGCCACGGCGCTTCGGCCAGCGTGCGGCGCCACGCGAGGTCGAGCGGCAGAAGGCGCTGGCGAACAGGCGCGTAACCAGCTCCGCTCGTCGACTTGTTGTAGAACAGGTGAAGCTCCGAGGCCTCGTCGTTCCCGTCGGCCGTCTCGGTGGCAACCAGGATCTGGCCGACGAGTCGCGAGATCGCGTCGACCGCGCCCGGCACCTCGAACACGCCCGTCGCCGTGATGCCCTCATCCGCCAGGCGCGCGGCGATCCGTTCTCCGACGGCCCACACCTTGGTCGTGCGCTTCGTCGGGCCCAGCGCTTCCGCGGCATCCACGGCCACCACGTCGTTGAATCGCCCCACCAGCCCTTGGTCGGATCCGAACACGACGGTGCAGACCGCTCCGGCATGAGAGCGTGGCGGGCTCGGCGACATGGCGAGCTCGCGGGCGCGAAAGCACGCACCGAGCCCCAGCTCGACCGTTCGCACGTAGCCGGTCAACGCGAGCAACGACTTCCGGTACTGGCCGATGTTCGATGCGGCCAAGGCCTTCATCGCGCGGACGACGGCTTGCAGGTCACCCGCACCGGCGAGCTTGCGCCGCAGACTCTCGGTCGTGTCGCTCATGGCTTTGCCGCAGCCGGCGGCTTCGGCGGGGGTTGAAACGCAACGAGCGCCTGGCGACCGAGCTCGATGATCGCCTTGCGATCCTCGTCGCTCAGCTCTTTCGTCGAGGCGAAGCGCGCGATCACCTCTGCGCGGATGTGCGCCGCGGCCGCGCGCACCGCGTGCTCGGCGTCGGTCATCCGATCGAGTGGAACCGGATCGAATAGCTTGGCGGTCAACGCCAGCAGGATCGCGATCTGTTCGGGCACAGACACCGGCGAGGACTCGGGCTGCTTGAGGCACGCGCGAATGCGACGACCATGGTCGAGGATCTGGCGGGTGTGGTCGTCGACGTGAGCGCCGAACTTCGCGAACGTCTCGAGCTCCTCGAACTGGGAGTAGGCGAGCTTGAGGTCGCCTGCCACCGCACGGTAGGCGGCTCGTTGCGCCTTGCCGCCGACCCGCGAGACCGACTTCGCGACATCGACCGCGGGGAGCGCGCCGAGCTCGAAGAGCTCTGGTGATAGATAGATCTGTCCGTCGGTGATCGAGATCAGGTTGGTCGGGATATAGGCGGAGATGTTCTGCGCCTCGGTCTCGATGATGGGCAAGGCCGTGAGCGAACCACCGCCCTGCTCCTTGCGGAGGTGGGTCGAACGCTCGAGCAGGCGCGAGTGGATATAGAAGATGTCGCCGGGAAACGCCTCGCGTCCGGGGGGACGACGGAGCAAGAGCGAGAGCTCGCGATAGGCGCGCGCGTGATGCGTGAGATCGTCATAGACGATCAGCACGTCGCGCCCCGCGCTCGCGAAGTGTTCCGCGATGCTGGTCGCGGCATAGGGAGCGACGTACGAGAGGCCCGGAGGATCGTTGCCCTCGGTCACGACCACGACGGTGTAGTCCATCGCGCCCTTCTCTCGCAGCATCGCCACGACCTTGGCCACGGCCGAGGCCCGCTGGCCGATCGCGCAGTACACGCACAGGACATCTTGACCACGCTGGTTCAGGATCGTGTCGAGCGCGATCGCGGTCTTGCCGGTCTGCCGATCGCCGAGGATCAGCTCGCGCTGACCACGCCCGATCGGGATCAGCGCATCGATGACCGTGATCCCGGTCTGCAGCGGCACGGTGACCGGCGCGCGATCCATGATCGGTGTCGCCGGACGCTCGATCGGGAGCCGGGTGCCGGCAGCGAGCGCACCCCGGCCATCGAGCGCTCGACCGAGTGGGTCGATCACGCGACCGATCAGCGCGTCGCCGACCGCCACGTCCATCACGCGACCGGTACGCTCGACCGGGTCCCCTGCCTGCAGGTTCCAGTAGTCGCCGAGGAGCACGACCCCGATCTCGTCCTCGTCGACGTTGAACGCGATCCCGAGCACGCCTCCAGGAAACGTCACGAGCTCATCGAAGCCGACGCTGGGAAGCCCGGAGACCTTGGCGATGCCGATCGCGACGCTGACGATCGTACCTATCTCGCGAGGTGCGAAGGAGGGCTCGAACGCCTCACGCACCTGACCGACGGCGGCGAACGTCTCGTCGTAGAGGTGCTGCAAGCTGGCAGGCGGCGTGGTCATGCGCTCTTCACCTGTGGTGAAGGGGCCGGTGCTGGTTTCGGCTTTGCCGGCGCCGTCTTCTTCTCCAGCAGCTCGTCGACACCCTTCTGCAGCGACTCGAGGTAGCTCGCGATCGTCCAGCCGATCTTCTGCCCGTTGGTCGCGAGCTCGATGCCACTCACGAGGTCGGGCGCTGTCTCGAACGTCAGCTGGACGTGCGCCGGGAAGGTCTCGTCGACCGCCTTCTGGATCAGCGTGCGCTGGTCGGGGGGCAGCTCGAACGCACTGCGCACGATCGCGGCTCCGGGAGCGGAGGCGAACGCCGCAGCAAGCCCCGTTTTGGCCGCGGCGTCGAGCGCTCGCAACCGCTGGATGAAAACCGCGGCGAGGCGCTCCTCGAGGGTCGTGGTCGCGAGCTCCGTCAACGCCTTGCGCGCGATCGCGAAGACCTCGTGCTGGGTCCTGCGCTGGATCGCGCGATCGAGGGTCGCGGCGTCGGCGCGCATCGTCGCTTCGCGCTTCTTCGTCAGCGCGTCGGCCGCCGCACGGGCTTCCCCGAGCAGGCGCTCGCGCTCGGCGTTCGCATCGTCGGTCGCCTTGTTCAGCAGGCCCGCACGCTGGTGATCGAGCTCCTGGTTCTTGTGCTCGAACTCGTCGCGTTCCTTGTGGGCCTCGGCCTTCTTCGCGGCCGCATCTGCGAGCTCTCCGGCGATCAGCTTCTCGCGTGCGTCGATCGCGTGAAGGACAGGCTTGTACAGGAAGTGCTTCATCAAGAAGACGAGGATGATGAAGTTGAGCGCCTGTGCAGCGACGGTGAACCAATCGATCAGCATTGGGCTACTTCCAGAATGGATTGGCGAAGATGAGGATCATCGACACCACGAAGCAGTAGATCGCGAGCGATTCGATCATCGCCAGGCCCACGAACAACGTGCGCGTGATGGTCTTGGACGCGTCGGGCTGTTGGGCCAGCGAGCTGAGTGCGGTCGCGACTGCCTTTCCCTCCGCGAGCGCGGGCCCGAGCGCACCGATCGCGATGGTCAGTCCCGCGACGACGATGGAGGCTACCGCGATGATCGTCTTGTTATCCATATCGTGTCCTTCGGTTCAGGTGGCCGGAGCGAGCTTCGGTTTGCGTACGCGGGTCGCGGCGGCGATGTACACCGCGGCAAGGATCCCGAAGATGTAGGCCTGCACCATGCCGGTGAGCAGACCGAGCGTCGTCATGACGATCGGGAAGAGGAACGGTGTGACGGTCAGGAGGATCGCGATGATCATCACGCCGCTCATCATGTTGCCGAACAAGCGCACGGCGAGCGCGAGCGTGCGAGACACCTCGCTGATGATGTTGAACGGCAACATCAAGGGCGTTGGCTCGAGGTACGACTTCAGATAGCCGCCGACGCCACGCTGCCGGATGCCGAACAACGGCACCGACACGAACACGCAGATCGCGAGCGCCACGGTCGTGGACAGTGAGCCCGTCGGTGGCTGGTAGCCAGGAATGATCGTGAACAAGCTCGCTGTCGCGACGAACAGGAACAGCGTTCCGAGAAAGCCGAGATACTTTCGGGGATCGGGAAGGCCGACATCCTCGATCTGCTTGGCGATGCCGGTGACGACGATCTCGAGCACGTTCTGCCAGCGGGAGCGCTTCAGCTCGGTCGACAGCTTGCGCGTCACGAGCTTGGAACCGACGACCAGCACGAACATCACCACCCACGTGAACACGATGGTGCCGTTGAGCTTCCACAACCCGTGACTCCAGAAGATCATCTGGTCCGCGCTAAGATGCATGACCGGCCTCGGGTGTCGGTCTCGACCGGGTCAGCGCGGTGACGATGGGGCGTGCGGCGATAAAACCAACGAGGCACGCGAGCCACCGTTGCCAGTGACCACCGGCGACGTAGAAGAACCCGGCGAGCGCGGTCGCCACCCGCAGCAGCAGGCTGATCACCACCCACAGCCCGGGCGTGGTTGCAGTCATGGTCTTCTTGACCGTCCACCACAGGCCCACGAAGTACAGCGCACCGATCCCGAGCCCGGCACCCACCGCCAGCGCCAATGTCAGCGGTTCACTCATCGTCGCCGCCCTCGCTCATCACGCTCTGCTCTTTCGCGATCCAGCGCCACGCGTTCAGACAGCCGAGCACCAGACCGGCGACTAGGAGTGCGAGCGTCCACGAGAACGAAGCCGGATGGCGGGCGTCCAACCAGACGCCGAGCGCGGCACCGATCATCGTCGGCACGACGACCGACCAGCCGACGAGCCCCATCATGCCGAGCCCGAACCCGACGCCGTGCGGCCGAGCCCTGCGCGCGGCGAGCTTGCGCGCGGCCTTCACACCGATCTGCTCGGGCACCGTCGGTGCTGGCGTCGGCTTACTCATGCTGGAGGCTCGCGAAGCGATGCAGGAATCCTGCTTCGAGCTTGGCCATCACCGCGCGCACGCTCTTCTCGCGCTCGTCCAGCGTCATGAACTCTCTCTCGATCGAAGCGTGCAGCTGACTCAGGTCGGTGCCGGCGAGCGCTCGACGCACGGACACGACGACGTGCGTGCCGGTCTTCACGAGCGAGCCCTGGTCCACGGCGACATAGACCTCGCCGTCTGTCTGGGTCTGGTACGTCAGGATTCCCGGCGCGAGTGCGGCCACACAATCGAGGCGGTGAGGCAACAAGCCGAAAGAGCCCTCCTGGGTCTCCGCGACGATGCGGGCCACCCCGGGCTCGTGCGCGAAGATCTGAAACGGCAGGAGAATCTCAAGCGTCATGAGCGGAGCCGGCATGGGCGACCTCCTGCGGTGGCTTCGGGGTGGCTGGCGCGGCCTGCTTCTTTGCTTCTCCGATCGCGCCGATCATGTACAGCGCGCTCTCCGGATAGTCCGCGAACTCGTCGCGAAGGATCCGCTCGCAGCCATCGAGCGCATCTTTCAGGCTGACCAGCTTTCCGGCATGGCCGGTGAACTGCTCGGTCGTGAAGAACGGCTGGGTCAGGAAGTGCTCCAGGCGGCGGGCACGCCCGACGACCTTGCGATCGTCGGGCGAGAGCTGTTCGAGGCCGAGCATCGCGATGATGTCCTTGAGCCCCGCGTACTGGGCGAGCGTTCGGCGGATCTCCTGCGCCAGGAGGTAATGCCGTTCGCCGACGATACCGGGCGTCGCCATCTTGGAGCTCGACTGCATCGGATCGATCGCCGGATACAAGCCCTCGCTCGCTCGCTTGCGCGACAGCACGATCGACGCAGACAGATGCGAGAACGTGTGCACCGCCGCGGGGTCGGTGAAGTCGTCGGCGGGCACGTACACCGCCTGGATCGACGTGATCGCGCCGGTCTCCGTATTGGCGATTCGCTCTTCGAACGCGGAGAGCTCGGTGCCCATCGTAGGTTGATAGCCGAGCCGCGACGGCATCTGGCCGAGGAGCCCCGAGACCTCCATCCCGGCCTGGATGAACCGAAAGATGTTGTCGACCAGCAACAACACGTCGCGGTGCTCGTCGTCGCGAAAGTATTCGGCCATCGTGAGCGCCGCATGACCGACCCGAAACCGGCTGCCCGGGGGCTCGTTCATCTGGCCGAACACCATCACCATGTTCGGCAGCACCGCAGCCTCCTTCATGGCGCGGTAGAGCTCCTCGCCCTCGCGACATCGCTCGCCGATGCCACAGAAGATGCTCACCCCTTTGTGGTGACCGATCATGTTGTGGATCATCTCGGTGAGCAGCACGGTCTTGCCGACACCCGCCCCGCCGAACAGCCCAGCTTTGCCGCCGCGTTCGATTGGCACGAGCACATCGATGACCTTGATCCCCGTCTCGAAGATCTCGGACGTCGTGGCGCGTCGCGCGAGCGGTGGCGGTGCCCGATGGACCGACCTCCAGTCGACGTCTGCGAGCGGTGGACCGTGGTCGATGACGTCGCCGAACACGTCGAACATGCGCGAGAGCAACGCCTTGCCAACCGGTGCCTTCAACGGTCCGCCCGAGTCGTGGACGACCATCCCGCGCGCGAGCCCCTGGGTCGGCGTCAACGCGATTCCCCGCACGTGGTGCGCGTCCCGCTGCGCCAGGACCTCGATGACGATGTGGTCCCGATCGCCGGCGCGAAGCACCGTGTAGATCGGCGGCAGGTGATCGTCGAACCGGACATCCACGACGCTGCCGCGCACGGCCACGACCTTCCCGACGTTCGTCGAGGCGGTCATGCCGTGGCGTTCCACTTCCAGTTGCGAATCTCAGGCATGTCCTGGCCGTGCTTGTCGATGTAGCGCTTGTGTTCGATCAGCTTGTCCTTCATGACCTGCTTGAGATAGGCGGCTCTCGTTCCGAGGTGCGGCAGGCGATCGATCACGTCCTGCACGAGGTGATAGCGATCGAGATCGTTCTGGACCCGCATGTCGAACGGCGTCGTGATCGTCCCCTCCTCCTTGTAGCCGCGGACGTGCAGGTTGCGATTGGTCCGGCGGTAGGTCAGCCGGTGGACGAGCCACGGGTAGCCGTGAAAGCCGAAGATGATCAGCTTGTCCTTCGTGAACAGCGCGTCGTAGTCGGTCTCGCTCAGGCCGTGCGGGTGCTCGCTCTTGGGCTGCAGGCGCATGAGATCGACGACGTTGACGACGCGGATCTTGAGATCCGGCAGATGCTCGCGCAGGATCGAGACGGCGGCGAGCACCTCGAGCGTCGGCGTGTCGCCGCAGCAGCCCATCACGACGTCCGGTTCGGCCTCCTGGTCGTTGCTCGCCCACTGCCAGATCCCGATACCCTCGGTGCAGTGCACGATCGCCGCGTCCATGGTCAGCCACTGCGGCAACGCATGCTTTCCCGCGACGACGACGTTGACGTAGTGCCGGCTCCGTAAGCAGTGGTCGAACACCGACAGCAGGCAGTTCGCATCGGGGGGCAGGTACACCCGTACGATGTCGGCCTTCTTGTTGATCACGTGATCGAGGAAGCCGGGATCCTGATGCGTGAAGCCATTGTGGTCCTGTTGCCACACGTGCGACGCGAGCAGGTAGTTGAGCGACGCGATCTTGCGGCGCCACGGCAGCTCAGCGGTCACCTTCAGCCACTTGGCGTGCTGGCTGAACATCGAATCGACGATGCGAATGAACGCCTCGTAGCTGTTGAAGAGCCCGTGCCTGCCGGTGAGGAGATAGCCCTCGAGCCAACCTTCGCACTGATGCTCGCTGAGCATGGAGTCGAGTACGCGTCCGGCGGGCGCGAGGAACTCGTCGTTGGCCTGTGTCCGCGCGTCCCACTGGCGGTTGGTGGTCTCGAACACGGCGCCGAGCAGGTTCGACAGCGTCTCGTCGGGTCCAAACATCCGGAAGTTGCGCTGCTCCTGGTTGAGCGCGACCACGTCGCGCAGGAACTTGCCGAGCACCATCGTGTCCTGACCGTCGACCGCACCCGGCGACGGAACGGTCACGGCGTGGGCACAGAAATCGGGCATGCGGAGGTCGCGCAGGAGGGCGCCGCCGTTGGTGTGCGGGTTGGCTCCCATCCGCCGTGCACCGACCGGCGCGAGCGCTGCCAGCTCCGGCAGGAGCCGGCCGGTCTTATCGAAGAGTTCTTCCGCCTTGTAGCTCTTCATCCAGGCTTCGAGCTGCGCGACGTGCTCGGGATGTTCGGCGTCGACCAGGAGCGGCACCTGGTGCGCGCGGAACGTGCCTTCGATCTGGAGTCCGTCGACAAACTTCGGTCCCGTCCAGCCCTTGGGCGAGCGCAGCACGATCATCGGCCAGCGCGGTCGCGTGGTATCGCCCTTGGTTCGCGCGTCGGTCTGGAGGCGCCGGATGCTTTCGACCGCCTGCTCGACCGCAGCCGCCATCAGCTGGTGCATCCGTACGGGCTCGTGGCCTTCGACAAAGATCGGATCCCAGCCGCACCCGCGAAAGAACTGCTCGAGCTCCTCGTGCGGGATGCGTGCGAGCAGCGTCGGATTGCTGATCTTGTAGCCGTTGAGGTGCAGGATCGGCAGCACCGCGCCATCCGTTAGCGGATCGAGAAACTTGTTCGACTGCCAGGCCGTGGCGAGCGGCCCGGTCTCCGCCTCGCCGTCGCCAATGATGCAGGCGACGATCAGGTCGCGGTTATCGAATGCCGCGCCGAACGCATGGCTGAGCGAATACCCGAGCTCTCCTCCCTCGTGGATCGATCCCGGGGTCGTCGGTGCGACATGACTCGAGATCCCGCCGGGGAACGAGAACTGGGTGAACAGCTTCTTCATGCCCGCGGTGTCCTGGCTGATGTCCGGATAGATCTCGCTGTACGTGCCTTCGAGATAGGTATTGGCGACCAGCGCCGGGCCGCCGTGCCCCGGGCCGGCGATGTAGAACATGTCGAGGTCGTACTTCTTGATGACCCGGTTCAGATGCACGTAGATGAAGTTCTGGCCCGGCGTCGTACCCCAGTGACTGACGACCAGCGGCTTGACGTGCTGGAGTCGGAGCGGCTCCTCGAGCAGCGGGTTGTCGTACAGATAGATCTGGCCGACCGAGAGATAGTTAGCGGCGCGCCAGTAGGCATCGATCCTGTGAGCCAGCTCCGGCGAAAGTGGATTCGCGGTCATCGGCCGCGACTCTTCGCGAAGCGCTTCAGCGCCAACACGATCAGCGAGCCTGCGATCGCTCCGCCGATCAGCACCATGAGCCACATCGCGGTGCTCCATCCATTTCCATGCTCCATCACGTCGAGCTCCTCTGTTCGATGCGTGCCTTCGGCACAGCAAGATCCAATCCGAGCGAGGCGAGCCTCGCCGACGTCGATACGTAGTCCGTATGCAAAATGCTCCGGATCCCCAGCCCCTCCGCGATCTGGACGAACATCGCAGTGTTCTCGAGGTAGAGAACGTTGCGAGCCGGCGCCTGTGCGATGTCGAGCGCGATCCGGAACATGTCGACGTCGGGCTTGCGCACGTGGACAAAGCACGACGAGACGAACGCGTCGATGATCCGGCCAAGCCCGAACGTCTGGATGCGATGGGCGTTGAGCTCGCGTGCCTCGTTACTGACCGCGATGACCTTCAACGCGTAGCGCGCGCGGAGCCGCGCGATCAAGTCGATCATCGCGGGATACGGCTGCGACTGCGCGAACATGAAGCGCCGAAATTGCGTTCGGGTGAACGAGCGCTTCTTCGCGAAGATGACGCGCCCCAGGTAGTCCTCGAGGGTGAGCTTGCCCTCCTCGTAGCTGGCGAACATCAGCTGGTGGCGCGGCTCGATCTCGGTCCACGCGAGGCCGAAGGTCTTCATCGCGCGCCTGCGAGCGTGATGATCCCAGCCATCCGTGAGCAGAACTCCTCCGATGTCGACGAACAAACACGTGACCGCCGGCGCGGTCATGGGTGACTCCCGAGTGCCTGATCGACGATTCGCTGCGCCTCGCGGATGATGCGCTGGAGGTGATCTTCGTCGCGAAAGCTCTCGCCGTAGATCTTGTAGATGTCCTCGGTGCCCGAAGGGCGCGCTGCGAACCAACCACTCGCGGTGATGACCTTGATCCCTCCGATCGGCGCGTCGTTGCCCGGCGCTCGGTCGATCACGCGGACGACCGGCTCACCGGCGAGCTCGGCGAGGTTCAACTGGTGCGCGCTCAGCTTGCCTAGCGCGGCGCGCTGGTCGGGGGTTGCGGGCGCTTCGACCCGCGTCGCGATCGGTTCGCCGAGCTCGGCGACGAGGTCGCGATATCGCATACCCGGCTCCCGGCCGGTCGCGGTCATCTCTGCCGCGAGCAAGCCGGGCACGAGCCCATCCTTGTCCGTCGTCCAGACCGTACCGTCACGCCGCAGGAAGCATGCTCCGGCGCTCTCCTCACCGGCAAAGCCGATCGCGCCGCTGTGGAGACCCTCGACGAACCACTTGAAACCGACCGGAACCTCGTACAGCTTCCGATCGAGCTTGGTGCACACGCGATCGATCAGAGAGGTCGTGACGACCGTCTTGCCGATCGCGGCCCGCACCGTCCACGCGCTACGCGCTCCGAACAGATACTCGATCGCGACGGCCAGGTAGTGGTTGGGTGGCATCAGGCCGGTGGCGCGGGACACGACACCGTGTCGATCGTGGTCGGTATCGCAGGCGAACGAGATGTCGAAGCGATCCTTGGCTGCGACCAGGTGCTGCATCGCGTAGGGGGATGAAGGATCCATCCGGATCCGACCGTCCCAGTCGAGCGTCATGAACCCGAATTGCTTGTCGACGACGTTGCTGATCACGGTGAGATCGAGTGCGTAGCGTTCGGCGATCCGCGGCCAGTAGTGCACGCCGGCTCCACCAAGCGGGTCGACGCCGATCCGGACGCCGGCGCTGCGGATCGCCTCGAGATCGAGCACGCTCGCGAGATCGGTGACGTAGCTGGTGACGAAGTCGTACTCGCGCGTGGTCGATGCACGTCGCGCCCGGTCATACGGTACGCGCGTCACGCCGACGAGGTGGTCCTCGAGCAACGTGTTGGCTCTTGCCTGGATCCACGCCGTGACGTCGGTCTCCGCCGGACCACCGTGCGGCGGGTTGTACTTGAACCCACCGTCCTCGGGCGGGTTGTGCGAAGGCGTCAGGACGATGCCGTCGGCGAGGCCCGAGGTTCGCCCGCGATTGTAGCCCAGGATCGCGTGCGAGACCGCAGGCGTCGGCGTGTACTCGCCGCCCAGCGAGATCCGGACCTCGATGTGGTTGGCGGCCAAGACCTCGAGCGCGCTCTCGAAGGCCGGCACCGAGAGCGCGTGGGTGTCGATGCCGATGAACAGCGGACCATCGATCGCATGCGCGTGGCGATACATGCAGATCGCCTGACTGATCGCGAGTACGTGATCCTCGTTGAAGCTCGCGTCGAGTGATGATCCGCGGTGCCCGGACGTGCCAAATGCGATGCGCTGAGCGCTTACGCTCGCATCGGGTCGTACGCGATAGTACGCAGCGACGAGCTTTGCGAGATCGACAAGCTCGTCGGAGCGAGCCGGTTGGCCCGCGCGTGCATCGATCGTGGTCACCACTCGAGTGGCTGCATGGATCGATCCGTGGAGCCCGCGAGTTACTCGCGTGGCAACGCTTCGAGACGTTCCCGCGATCGACGAGCGTTCCGGATCGATGGGTGCGCGTGCAGATTCTGCGAGCGGAACGCAATCGTTGCACCCGAAGGCTTCGCCACGCTGCTCGAATCCGCCTGGTTCCAAGATGATGCTGGGTAGGTGGTCGGTCACCCGAGCAACCGACGTACGCGGTTCATGCGCCGATGGCGGTCGGTGGCGCGACGGATGCACAAGAAGGGCGACGTGAACAACGTGAAGAACCGAACAACGCGTCGCGACGGTGTCGACCTCGACGATGCAATCGATGCAACAGCGCGATGGGTGGACTCGACAACCGCTGACGGAAACGCGTTGCCCGCCAGCAAAGAGCTTCGAGGGATCGAACGCCCGGTCGCCTATCGCGCCGACCAAGTCGCTGTCGAGACCACGTCTCGCACGTCGCCATCCGTGCGCATTCGCCGGCATTCACGACCGCGTGCGGAAGGGTGATGATGTCGCGCGCGTGAATAAGCGACGAGGCCCTTTGTCCGAGGCAACTCAGCGCGTCTCGTCGTGTTGCGGCACATGGCTTGCTGCTAGCGACCTGATGGCCCACAGCGAGACGCACACACATCGCATCCTCGTCTGCGTCGATCGCTCCGAGGTCGGTGAGGTCTGCATGCAGTTCGCGATCGCGCTCGCGCGAGCGTTGAGCAGCGAGCTCACGTTGGTCCACGTGATGGAGACCCACCGCCGCCACACGACGCCTACCGACGCACTCGACTGGGAGATCGCGCGACAAGAAGCGACCAGCTACCTCGAGGACCTGAGGACTGAAGCAGCTCGAACGCTAGGACGAACCGTAGACGTGCGGCTCGAGCAGGGCCACCCACCGGAGCGCATCATCGCTCTCGTGCGCGAGCTTCATGTGGACCTGACCGTGCTCGGGAGTCATGGCGAGGGAGGCGTGACCCCTTGGAACCTCGGTAGCACCGTACATCACGTGATCGCGGTGTCGCGCGGTTCCGTGTTCATCGCACAGACGTCGGGCACGACGAAGGTGGTCCCTCCGCGGCGAATCCTCGTTCCGCTAGACGGATCCCGGCGCACCGAGAGCGTGCTCCCCACGGCTGCGCGGATCGCACGCGCGTACGGCGCCGACCTGATCCTCGTGCACGTTGTCCACGAGCTGATCCCGACGCTGATCGTCCGCGCGACCGAGGACCTCGAGCGTGCGCGCGAGCTAGCAGAGCATCTGGAGATCAGCGCAAAGGCGTACCTCGAAGGTCTCCGAGTGGGGCTGGTCCGCGAGGGCGTGACCGTGCAAACGCTCGTCACGCGGAACGTCAACGAACGCCAGTCGATCGTCGACACGGCGAAGCGCGAGAACGCGGACCTGATCATCGTCGCTGCGCACGGGAACGCCTGCGATCCGGACCGAACATTCGGCAGCGTGACCGAGTTTCTCCTCGCGCATGCACACGGACCCCTGCTGGTGATGCAGGACCTTCCCGATGCCGAGCTGCACGCACCCGAAATCGTCGAGAAGGCCGCGCCAGCGTTGCGCGCGAGCTTCCCGCCGGGGCTCGCGTGAGCGCCGAGATCACGTCGATCGCCAGCCGGGCCGTCGCGCTCGCAGGGGGTCAGCGCGAGGTCCAGCGTTGTACGAGCGCACCATCGCATGTGGCCGACGTGACTCGACTAGCTCGGATCCTGGTAGCTGCGCAGCGTCAGCTCGCCGCGATGCCGACCGACGACACGACGCTGCCACGCGCCGCCGAATGGTTCCTCGACAACTATTACTTGCTCCGGCGTGTCGCGCGGCAGATCGAGGAGGAGTTGCCGCGCGGCTTCATCCTGCGTCTCCCACAGATCGCTACAGGCGCTGCGGCCGGTTGGTTACGGATCGACCGGCTCGCGCGCGAGCTGATCGTGGCCACGAGCGTCGAGCTCGATGCTGCTACCGTGCGCGGGTTCGTCGACGCCTACCAGACGGTGGACCCGCTCACGATCGCCGAGCTCTGGGCGCTTCCGACCATGCTCCGGACCGGAGTCCTGCGCCAGCTCGTGCGCTTTCTCGACGAGCTTCATCTTCCGCTCCGTCCCGACGGGGAGGTCCCCGAGGATCCGCGCGCGGCGGACGATCAGATCGCACTCGATCCTGGCGTCGGTGTCGAGCGCTCGATTCGCGCCTTGCGCGTGCTCGACGTGATCGACTGGAAGAAATTCTTCGAACAGACCAATCGCGTCGAGGCGATCCTCGCCGCCGACCCGGCACGCGTGTATGGGCGGATGGACTTCGAGAGTTGCGATTCGTACCGTCGCGTCGTCGAAACGCTTGCGTGGGACACCAAGCGTGCCGAGCACGCGGTCGCGCAGCTCGCCATCGATCTCGCGAGCCAGAGCGCCGAGGGCGATCGTCACGGTCACGTGGGGCAATACCTTGTCGGTCCGGGCCGATCCATCCTCGAGGAGCGCCTCGGCTACCGTCCGGCTGGTCTTGCCCGCGTCCGCCGATCACTGATGCGCTGGCCAACGGTCTCCTATCTCGGGTCCCTCGCACTGCTGACGGTCGTCCCGCTGGCAGCGCTAGGCTGGATCCTGGAGGCCGCGATGGCGGGACCTCTGATGATCGCGGTGACGATCATCGTCGCTGCGATTCCGGTATCGGCGATCGCGGTGGCGATTATCCAGGCCGTGCTCGCGCGCGTGTTGGACCCACGCACGCTCCCCAAGCTCGACTTCACGAAGGGCATGACCGAGGACGTCCGGACGCTGATCGTGACTCCGACGATGATCGGCGGGCTCGACGATGTCGCGGCCATGATCCGGCAGCTCGAGCTGCATTACCTGGCGAACCCCGATCCGCAGCTCCAATTCGCGCTCCTGACCGACGAGGTCGACTCGAAGACGGCGCCGACCGATGCGACGCTGATCGACCGTGCCGCGCACGAGATCGTGGCGCTCAACGTGAAGCATGGTGACCGCAGCCCGGGTCCGTTTCATCTCCTGCACCGCGAGGCGCGCTGGAATCCGCACGAGGAGTGTTTCATGGGATGGGAGCGCAAGCGCGGCAAGCTCGAAGAGCTCAATCGCCTACTCCGCGGTGACGCCGAGACCAGCTTCACGCGTCGCGTCGGCAATCCGGCCGGGCTCGTCGGCATCCGCTTCGTGATCACGCTCGACAGCGACACCCTGCTTCCGATGGGGAGCGCGCATCGCCTGGTCGGTACCCTCGCCCACCCACTGAACCAGGCGGAGCTCGACCCCGCCACCGGGCGGGTGATCGCCGGGTACACGATCGTGCAACCGCGCATCGAGACGTCGCCTACGACCGCGCGTCCGACGTGTTTCTCCCGGATCTTCGCGGGCGACTTCGGCTTCGACATCTACAGTCACGCGGTCTCCGAGCTCTATCAGGATCTGTTCGGGTCCGGGATCTACTGCGGCAAAGGGATCTACGACATCGACGCCTTCGCGCGCAGCGTCGAGGGACGCGCGCCGGAGAACGCGATCGTCAGTCACGATCTGTTCGAAGGGGTCCATGGACGCGCGGCGCTCGCGAGCGACATCGTGCTCTACGAGAGTTATCCTGCGACCTACGCGGCGTTCGCCAAGCGCATGCACCGCTGGGTCCGCGGCGACTGGCAGCTGCTGCCGTGGCTGTTCCCGCACGTGCCCTCCCGCGGCGGGCCCCGCCTCCGTAACCTGCTCGCGGGCATCGACCGCTGGAAGATCGTCGACAACCTGCGGCGCAGCCTGGCGAGTGCTGCCGCGCTCCTGCTGCTGATCCTGGCGTGGACCTGGCTGCCGGGCTCGGCCCTCGGGTGGACGCTCGGCGCGCTCTCGCTCGTGCTCGCCCCGCAGGTCCCCGCGCTCGTCGCCGACCGCCACGCGGCCGGGCTGAGACTCGCGCGCTGCGGGCTCGCGCTGGTGTTCCTCGCCCACGAGGCGGCGCTCGTCGTCGATGCGATCGTGCGGGTGGGCGTGCGCACGGCGGTCACCCGCAAGCACTTGTTGCAGTGGACGACGGCCGCGAGCTCCGAGCGCGAGAGCCTGGGCGCCGCGCCGCGTGCGCTGTACTGGCGAGCGCTCGCGTGGTCGCCAATTCTGGCGATCGGGATCGGTGGACTCGTGGGATGGCTGCGGCCGACGGCGCTTGTTGCCGCAGCACCCTTCCTGACCCTGTGGTTCCTGGCTCCCGAGGTCGCGCGCCAGGTCAGCAAGCCGCGACGACACCGTGCCGAGCCGCTGCGGGCCGACGAACGCACGCAGCTACGCTTGCTCGCCCGACGAACGTGGCGGTTCTTCGATACGTTCGTCGGGCCGGTCGATCAATGGCTCGTGATCGACAACTACCAGGAACAGCCGTACGAACAGACCGCGCATCGCACCTCGCCGACGAACATCGGCCTGATGCTCCTCGCGACGCTCTCGGCCTATGACTTTGGCTACCTCGGCCCCAGCGAGCTTTCGCTTCGGATCCGCCGAGCGTTCGAGAGCATCGCGCGCCTGCAGCACTACCAGGGCCATCTACTCAACTGGTACGACACGAGGACCCTCCAACCTTTGCTGCCGCGGTATGTGTCCACGGTCGACAGCGGAAATTTCGCGGGTTGCCTCGTCGCGCTCGCGCAGGGATGTCGCGACATCGCGACGTCCGCTGTCGTCCGTGCCGAGACGTGGCAAGGTCTCGGCGATTCGGTCGAGCTGCTTCGCGAGGTCGCTGCCTCGATCAGCAATCGCGCGGCGGATTCGTTGCGCGCGGCGATCGAGCGCGTGCGCGCCGCGGCCGAGCACGGACAACGTCAGGCGGACGATGCTTACGGGGTGTTGAGCTTGTGCGACGAGACCGCGCTCGAGCTCGATCGCGAGGTCCTCGAGTTTCTCGAGAGCGGCGCCCATCGCCACGACGCCGATCTACTCCTCGCGCTTCGCGAATCGATCGACCGGCTGCATCAACAGCTCCGGCAGATGCGGCGGGAGCTCGAGGCCTTGATGCCTTGGCTCGCTCTTGCGGACGAGCCTGCTCGGGTCGCGATCGCGCTGCCGACGCAGCTCCGGCTCGAAGAGATTCCTGCCGTGGCGCACCGGCTGGCTGGCGAGTTGGAAACTTGGCGACTCGACCAGCACGAGCGCGACCAACTCACGCCGGCGCTCGATGCATCTGCCGGGCGCATCGCGGCGGCCTTGCACCTCGCGGTGATTAACGCCCGGACCTTGCTCACCGAGCTCCTCGCACTCGCGGCACGCGCCGACGAGGAAGTGCACGGCGCCGACTTCCGCCTGCTCTTCGATGGGCAACGCGAGCTTCTTCACATCGGCTACAACGTGACGGCCGATCACGTCGACCCGAACTACTACGATCTCCTGGCTTCGGAGGCGCGACTCGCGAGCTATCTCGCGATCGTGAAGCGCGATGTCCCCGAGACCCACTGGTACGCGCTCGGCCGACCGATGATCGCCGTGGCGCACTCGCCAGCGCTCCTGTCGTGGGGCGGCACGATGTTCGAGTACCTGATGCCAAACCTGATCATGCGAAGTCGCGAGGGGACGCTGCTCGCTCACACCGGCGAGCTCGTCGTCGCCGCGCAGATCGCCTGGGCCAAGCAACTCGACGAGCCGTGGGGAATTTCCGAGTCCGCGTTCGCGCGTCGCGACGCGAGAGAGACCTATCAGTACCGTTCGTTCGGCGTACCGGGACTCGGCCTCAAGCGCGGGCTCGAGGAGGATCGAGTCGTCACGCCCTACGCGTCGGCCCTCGCGGCTTCGATCCAGCCGCGTGCGGTCGCCGCCAACCTCGCCGCGCTGGAGACGCTCGGTATGCGCGGCACCTACGGTCTGTTCGAGGCGCTCGATTTCACCCCCGAGCGCGCCACGGATGGTCGTCCGTTCACGATCATCCGCTCGTACATGGCGCACCACCAGGGGATGCTCCTCGTCGCACTAGGCAATCTGCTGAACGCTCGCTCCATGGTGGATCGGTTCCACGCGGATCCGGTGATCGCGACAGGTGAGCTCTTGCTCGACGAGCGAGCACCGAACGGGGCGTCGACCGAATGGCCGATCGCGTCTCCCCCTGACCCCGTCGTGGTCCCCGAGCGCGCGCTGCCACGAGCGCCAGCGCCTTGGTCGGTTTTGAAACCGACGCGCCGCCAGGCCTTCGTGGTCGGCAACGGTCGGTTGGCGAGCCTCGTCACCGACTCGGGTGGTGGTGGGCTGAGCTGGCACGGACTCGCGCTGACCCGCTACGAGCCCGATGCCACCCATGACGCGGACGGCATCTGGATCTACCTGCGCGACGAGGTCAGTCATCGCGTGTGGCTCGCGACCTCGCCGCAGGCGCAGACGACATACGCGATGCACCAGGTCGAGATCCATCGCCGCAACGAAGGGATTTCGGTGCACGTGCGGATCGCGGTCGCCTCGCCCGACGACGTCGAGCTCCGAGAGATCACGTTGCACAACGAGACCGACGAGCCTCGCCAGATCTCCGTGACGAGCGCGGGCAGACCCGTGCTGGTCGCCACGAGGGAGGCGCCCGTTCACCCTGCGTTCTCGAGCATATTCGTCGGCAGCGAGCTGCTTGCCGAGCTCGATGCGGTGGTGTTCGCTCGACGCCCGAAGTCCAAGGATGAAACTCCGGCGGTGCTCGTCCACCGGCTGGTCTGCGAGGGTCCAGCGGTGACGTTCGCTGGATACGAGACCGATCGCGAAGCCTTCCAGGGCAGGTGTCGCGATCGACATGCGCCTGTCGCTCTCGCCGTCGAACAGGGCCCGTTGCGCGGGCATGTCGGCGCCGTGATCGATCCGGTCATGAGTCTGATGGCGCGTGTCGTGCTCGCGCCGAAGGGCACCGTGACCCTCGCGTTCGTCACCTCGGTCGGGCGCTCGCGAAGTGCCGCGGTCGAGCTCGCGCGCAGGTACGGGTCGATGCATGCGGTGCACTGGGCCTTTCGCGACGCGGCGCTCGATGCGCCGCGGCGGCTCCAGCGAACGCATGTCGAGCCCGCACTCGTCCCATCCATCCAGCGCCTGTTCTCCGGTCTCTTGTTCGCAGATCCGAGCTTGCGCTCGGCGAGCGATGGCGGCACCACGCCTCGCCCGCACAAGCGACGCTTGTGGGGGCGAGGCATCTCCGGAGATGATCCGATCGTGCTCGTGCGCGTGCACGACTCGAACGCTCCGCTGCTGCGGGAGACGCTCGCCGCTCAGCGCTACCTCCGATCGTGCAACGTGCGCTGCGATCTCGTCCTCATCGACCAGCAAGCCTCCGGCTATGCGAGCGATGGTTCGGGAACCCTTCGCCGGGTGCTCGCGCAGTACGGCGATCACGACTGGCTCGGCCGTCATGGCGGCATTCACGTGCTCGCGGCGGATCAATCCTCCGACGACGAACGCCGCCTGCTCGAAGCTGCCGCCCGCGTGGTGCTCGATACGCGCGACGGGACGCTCGCGACCCGCTTGAATCGAGTCACCGAGCCGCGCGCGAAGCTGCCGCAGTTCGAGCCGACGCTCGCGAATGGCGCGACCTACCCACCTACCCCGCACCCGAAACTGGCGTTCGACAACGGCATGGGCGGCTTTTCCGCGGATGGCCACGAGTACGTGATCTCGCTCCCGCCTGGTGGCGCGACGCCCGCGCCGTGGTGCAACGTGATCGCGAACGAACAGTTCGGCTGCATGGTCAGCGAGTCGTCGCTCGGTGTCACGTGGTCCCTCAACAGCGGCGAGAACAAGCTCACGCCCTGGCGCAACGATCCCGTCCTCGATTCGCCCTCGGAGGTGCTCTACCTGCGAGATGAAGAAACGGCAGCGGTGTGGTCCCCCACGCCGCTGCCCGCCGGTCGCGCGAGCGCCGTGGTCGTGCGCCATGGCGCCGGGTACACGACCTACGAGCGCACCAGCCACGGCCTCGATCAGGTGATGACGGTCTTCGTGCCACCCAACTCGCCGCTCAAGATCGTGCGGCTGCGCACCAAGAATCGCCTGGCTCGCCACCGTCGCTTGACCGCGACGTACTACGCCGAGTGGGTGCTCGGGGCTCGGCGCGACGACCAGACACCCTTCATCGTTGCGGAGTGCGATCACGACACGGGAGCGTTGCTCGCGTCGTGCAGCTGGGAGGCGGACCTCGCCGATCGCGTCGCGTTCCTTGCCTCCAGCGAACCGCTGCACGGGTTTACGAGCGACCGCACCGAATTTATCGGGGAGAGAGGTGAGTACGCGCGGCCCGCCGGACTCGAGCGTTGGGGCTTGGCCGGATCGCTCGAGCCCGGCCTCGATCCATGTGCCGCACTGCAGGTCCATCTCGAGCTCGACCCTGGCGAAGAGCGCGAGATCCACTTCGTGCTCGGCCAAACCGCCAGTCGCAACGAAGCGCTCGCGCTCGTCACACGGTTTCGCGATCCCGCTATCGTCGACGAGGCCTGGCGAGAGCTCGGCGAATTCTGGGATGCGCTGCTCGGCAACGTGCGGGTCCAGACGCCGGAGCCTGCGATGGATCTGCTACTGAATCGCTGGCTGCTCTATCAGTCGGTGTCGTCGCGCTTGTTCGGCCGCATCGGCTTTTATCAAGCGAGCGGCGCCTTCGGCTTCCGCGACCAGCTCCAGGACGTCCTCGCGCTGCTTCACGGCGCGCCCGAAAAGACGCGCGCACACATCCTCGAGGCTGCCGCCCATCAGTTCGAGGAGGGCGACGTCCTGCACTGGTGGCATCCGCCCTCCGGCCGCGGCGTCCGGACGCACTGCTCCGACGATCTGCTCTGGCTTCCGTTCGTGACCGCCGAGTACGTCGCGGCGACCGGCGACGTCGCGATTCTAGATGTGCAGGTCCCGTTCTTGACAGCCGAGCCACTCGGACCGGACGAGCACGATCGCTTCGCGCAGTACGAGTCCAAGCAGTCGGCGCCACTCTACGAGCACTGCCGGCGCGCGCTCGAGCATGGCGCGACCGAGGGTGCCCACGGCCTACCGCTCATGGGCGATGGCGACTGGAACGATGGCATGAACCTCGTCGGCGCCGCCGGTCACGGCGAGAGCGTATGGCTCGGCTGGTTCCTCTGCGCGACGATGGATCGCTTTGCCGGGTTGTGCGCGCAGCGTGGCGACGCGGCAACCGGCTCGACGTGGACCACCCGCGCGGACGCGCTCCGCGCCACGATCAAGCACTGCGCGTGGGATGGCGAGTGGTACCTGCGCGCCTTCCACGACGACGGCTCGCTCGTGGGCTCGGCAACGAGTCTCGAGTGCCGGATCGATTCGATCGCGCAGTCCTGGGCCGTGCTCGGCGATCGCACGCAGGCCGATGCGCGCGATCGCTCGGCGGTCCACGCGGCCGACGAGCACCTCGTACGCGAGGCCGATCGGCTTGTCCTCTTGTTCTGGCCACCGTTCGATAGCACGTTGCACGACCCTGGATACGTGCGTGCGTACCCTCCTGGGATCCGCGAGAACGGTGGCCAGTACACACATGCTGCGACGTGGCTCGGGTGGGCTCACGCTGCGCTCGGCGAAGGTGAGCTCGCCGCTCGCATCTTCCGCCTGCTCAACCCGATCCTTCACGCCGAGACCGCCAGCGATGCGGAGCGCTATCGAGTCGAACCGTACGTGGTCGCGGCGGATGTCTACAGCTGTGCTCCGTGGGTCGGCCGGGGTGGCTGGACCTGGTACACGGGCTCCGCAGCGTGGATGTGGCGGCTCGGCGTCGAAGCGATCCTCGGCCTTCAACGAACCGGCGGCGAGCTGCGGATCGAACCATGTATCCCACCGTCCTGGCCGGGATTCGAGGCGTGGGTCCATCTCGGACGCCAGCGCGTTCATGTCATCGTCGAGAATCCGGACCGCCTGTCGGGCGGGGTCTCCACGATGACGCTCGACGGTGTGGCGCTCGATGCGAATCGAGTCGGCCTCGATCCGACCATCGCCGGCACGCACGAGGTTCACGTCCGGCTGGGATCTCATCGGCTCGGTTCCATGCCCGGTGTGGAGCGTCCGGCGGCGTAGCGAGTCGATCGCGCCGACGCAGTTCTGCGCAGCGCGTCACGCTCGAACGCAGGTCAGCTGACGTCCAGGCGAGGCCCTGCGACGCAGGCTCGATGTTGCAAGTGCGGTCTGGAATGATCAGATCAACTATCAGACTGTCGTTGCTGTGCCTGCTCGGATTTGGGTGTGGTCACGATGCGCCCGCGAACCTGCCGGTCGAGGCGCTCGCGCCAGCGCCCATGAGCGCGCCGGTTGCTGCCTCTGCGGCATCGATGACAGCCGCATTTACTTCAAGTTCGACTCTGCGAAGCTTCGGCCGGAGTCAAAACAGACCCTCGACCAGATCGCCACCTGCGCGATCTCTGGCCCCGCAAAGGGTACGCACCTGCGTGTCGTCGGGCGCACGGACCCACGCGGCACCGACGGCTACAACAAGACCCTCGGCATGACGCGCGCCGATTCCGTCGCTGCTTATCTCAAAGGAGACGGTCTGATGGACACCCGTATGGAAACCTTGTCCAAGGGTGAGTCCGATGCCGATCCGTCGTCGGCAGGCTGGCCGTTCGACCGCCGCGTCACCGTTCGTGTCGACCAGTAGACCCATGGCGGATCCGTGCGCGGTTCCTCGCTCGGCGGGCGACGGTGCCGCGCGTGAAACTACGCAGGAACGGGACGTGCCGTCCCCGCACCGAGACCTCGCCGAGCTCACAGTTGTGCGAGGTATTCGGCGCCTACAGCCGACGATGCTGGCGTGGGATCGCTGGCCCAGTATGCGGGAGCCCCGTAGTACCCGTGCAGGTAACGGACCGTCCAACTCTCGTCATCGACGACAAAATCCTCGACGTGACCGATCGCTTCATCACTTCCCTGGATGTGATAACCGCGCAGCTCGTCGGTCGGTACGGTCGAAACGTACGTCGAGAAATTCGCTGCTGAAGATGCGGCGAGGCGTGTCTGCGGAGTCCGAACGCTCGCGCAGGATCTCGCGGTCAAGCTCACCGGTCATCACGAGCGCAACGACACGGAGATCGCGGTCGCGATCGTCAACGCATGCAAGTGGTACGTTTACGTACCGGACAGCATCACAGCCAAGGTCGAACACGGCATGGTCACGCTCGCAGGGCATTGCACCTGGAACTACGAGCGCGAAGCGGCGCGACAGGCGGTGCGATTCCTTACCGGCGTTACCGACGTGATCGACCTGGTCACGCTCAAATCGAATGTTTCGGCCACGGCGATCAAGGAGAACGTCGAAGCGGCACTCCAACGTCAAGCGACGGCAGACGCGGACTCGATCAAGATCGCGACTTTGGGCGGCAAGGTTACGTTGAGTGGCAACGCATCCTCGTGGCGCTCGAGCAAGGATGCCGAGAACGCAGCGTGGGCAGCACCGGGCGTCACCGAGGTCGTCGACCACATGAAGATTTCGTGCGTGAACTAAACCGCGCCCTGGCGGAGCCGATGGCGAACTTGATGGCAAGGAAGTCCGTCTTGGACGCGACGTGGACGAAGACCGTCGCCCAGCTCGTGACACCACTCGCGCAGTGATGGCGTGATTCGTGAACGAGTCGATCGGCATGAAGCTCCCGACTCGGATCCTCGTGCCGACCGACTTTAGCGATCATGCCGCGAGTGCGCTGGATTACGCGGTGGCTCTCGCGCACAAGCTCGATGCGACGGTCTACGTGCTGAACGCGATGAGCTTGCAGTTCGCCGAGTACCCGATCTCGGTCAGCGCCGACATGATCGACTCGATCATGCAGAGCAATGCCCAGGAGGTCGAGAAGCTGATCGCCGCGCGCAAGGGCCAGTGTTCGTTCGGAGCTTCGATCTACGAGGTCGGAGATGCACGCGTCGTGATCGAGCAGGCAGCGCTCAAGCTCGACGCGCAGCTGATCGTGATGGGCAGCCACGGGCGTCGCGGGCTCAAGCGCATGCTCTTGGGCAGTGTCGCCGAATCGGTCGTGCGTTCTGCTACGTGTCCCGTGTTGCTCGTCCGAGCACCGGAGAAGGCATGACCGCTCCGAACCCGCTACCTGCGAGTGCAGAACTTGCGCGGTGATACGCAAGGGCTGCGGACGTAGCGATGATCTTTCCAGAATGGGGCAAGGGATCCACGGATCCCACCGAGCGCAAGTTTCTCTCGGGCCCGCGGCCACGCGGCTCGGAGCTGCGGTTCGCACTCGACGTGTTTCGGGAGCTGATGCGTGGCTTGCGCGCGCTCCACTTCATCGGGCCGTGCGTCACCGTGTTCGGATCCGCGCGTTTCGACGCTTCGCATCCGTATTACAGCCTCGCTCGCCGCGTCGGTGCCGAGTTGGCGGCGGCGGGGTTTGCCGTGATGACAGGTGGCGGGCCGGGGCTCATGGAGGCTGCGAACCGAGGCGCGAGGGACGCGGGTGGTGGCTCCATCGGTTGCAACATCGTTCTGCCGGTCGAACAGCGACCCAACCCGTACCTCGACCGCTTCGTCGAGTGCCGGTACTTCTTCGTCCGCAAGGTGCTGCTCGCGAAGTACTCGTACGCGTTCATCGCCGCGCCCGGCGGCTTCGGCACGCTCGACGAGCTCAGCGAGATCCTCGTGCTCATCCAGACCGGTAAGATGAAGGCGTTTCCGGTCGTGCTACTCGGGCGCGACTACTGGAAGGGGCTCATCGACTTCTTTCGTGAAACGTTGATCGCGCAGTCGACGATCACCACGGAAGATCTCGATCGGATCATCATCACCGACGATCCGAAGGAGGCCGTGGACGCGATCCGCGAGGTAGCGATGTCGTCGTTCGGCCTCAGCTATGGCCCACGCGCGCGCCGGCGATGGTGGCTCGGCGAATAGACCAGTGGTATCCCACGTGCAGTACGGGCTCGCGTGAACAACGACATCTGGAACACGACGTGCCCGGTCTGCGGAGCCTGACGAGCAGTTCGCGGCCGCGCTTTCGCGAGGTCGCGTCGAGCGCGTGCTGGGCACCGTAGACGGGCATGAGGACGTTCTCGAGGGCGGTGAAATCTTCGAGCAGATGATGGAACTGAAAGACGAACCCGAGATGGCTATTCCTCGTGGGCGCAAGCTCGTGCTCGTGCAAGCCGAGCGCTTCGAGGCCGGCGATCCGCAGCGAACCGCTCGTGGGCGTCAGCAGCGTCCCGGCGATCGAGAGGAACGTGCTCTTGCCACTACCACTCGGGCCGACGAGCGCGACGAACGCTCCGCGCTCGATCGTCACGGAGACACCGCGAAGTACCTGCGTCGCCGTGTCGCCCTCGCCGAAGGTCTTCGTGATGTCTCGAGCCTCGAGCACGCTCACGACTGGATCGCCTCGAGTGGATCGATCCGAGCGGCGGACCACGCCGGCAGGACGCGTGCTATCGCCGAGACGGGCTGCGAAGACGCTGATCTCGGGCGGCCTCCGCACGAGGTAGACTACGAGCGCGCCTGCGCTCACGGCCACGCTCAGCCCCGCGATCGTCGCGATGATGCGGACTCGACGCGCGGTCATTCACGAGCCCGCTGCACGGAACGCGCCGTCCATCGAGGTCACGAACGCACTCGAGATTGTCGCGGCAAGTAGCACGATGCGTGCCTGCGATCGCGCGTCGTTACGAGACCGGATGATCAACGCGCGATGCAGAAACTGCGTGACGCGCGCATCGTCTGCGCTGCCCACGTAACCAGCGCGACATGTCGAGCGATGATTTCGCGGCACACATCGTGCTGACTCGCATCGCATGATCCTTTATCTGATGCCGGGCGCCTGCTCGCTGGCGACCCATATCGCGCTCGCATGGGCCGATGCTGATTACACGGTGAAGCGGCTCAGCCGCGACACCGTGCGCGGCAAAGCGTTTCGCGAGATCAATCCGAAGGCAGTCGTCCCTGCGCTGCAGCTCGACGACGGCACGGTCCTCACCGAATCGCTCGCGATTCTCGAGTACCTCGCCGAAAAATATCCGAAGGCCCGCATGGGCGTGCAACCGGACGATCTGGTCGGTCGCGCTCGACTCGCCGAAGCACTCGCGGAGCTCGTCAGTGACGTGCACACGGCCTGGTCTCCGATCATGGTCCCGGAGCGCTACGTCACCGTCGAAGACAACCAAGCGGATGCGAAGCGGGCGGCTCTCGCGCAGCTTCGCATCCACTACAGTCGGCTGGACGAGCTGATGCGCGACCGCACGTGGAGGCTGTTCGACCGCCGCACCGTGGTCGATGCGTATCTGTACGTGATGTGCAGCTGGCAAGATCGTACTCCCACGCCACTGACCGCATATCCGGCGTTGAACAAGTACAAGCTGCGACTCGATCTCGACGTGGGCATTCAGCGTGTCCTGCGCGAAGAACGCGGCACCGAGCTCATGGATCAGCTCGAGCTGCCTGCCGGCACGATCGCAGTGGCAAGCCGATGAGCTCCTTGCCGGACGGGATCGAACCGCTGATGGATGAAACCATCAAGCTGGAAGACCCGGATCGAGTTGTCCTCGCGCGAGCAGTGAATAATCTCCAGGCAAGCGAAGCGCGAGTGCGCCGCAATGCCCAGAAGGTCTACGACGACGCTCGCAGCAAGCTCGTCCTCGAGCTCTTGCCGGTCCTCGACAACCTCGATCGGACGATCGCGGCCGAACAAGGCCACGAGATCACGCCGCTCGTGGAAGGGGTCACGATGGTGCGCAGCCAGCTCGAAGGCGTGCTGCTCCGCTACGGCGTCGAGCGCATCGACGCGAAGAACCAAACATTCGACCCTGCGCTCCACGAGGCCGTCGCCACGGTTTCTGTCACCGATCCTGCCCGCGTCGGCACGGTCATCGAACAGTACGAGCCGGGCTACCGCTTCGAAGCCAAGCTCCTGCGTCCCGCTCGAGTTGGCGTCGGGGTTACGGGCCGCTAAGCAGTCACGGCCTTGTCTCCGCACGAACGATCGAGTCGAGCGAAGGCGGCCGCGAACGGTTGCTGCCAGCTGACTCCCCGCCCGGGTTCACTCGAACCGCAGCGCCTCGATCGGATCGCGACTTCCTCGCGCTACGGCTTCGTCGGGTGCATGCCTTGGCGCGACACACTCGCATCCTTTGCCGGATTCTCGATCGCCGCGCCGATGTCCAGCTCGGCGACGTCGGTCGTCGCGACAGCAGAAGACACCGCGCCCGCGTGCTCGATACGATGGACGACCGGCGAAGGAGACCTTGATTTGTGTTTGCTCATACGCGTGCAGTCAGCAAGGCGCGTGCCTCCCAACGTCACGGTACGAGCACCGCTGCGCCGTCGAACCGACCCGCGCGAAGATCCGCGATCGCCTCGTTCGCGCGCTCGAGTGCGTAGGCCGTAGTCTTGGTGACGATGCCGATCTGCGGCGCGATACGCAGAAACTCGATGCCATCTCGACGCGTTAGATTTGCGACCGAGACCAGCTGCCGCTCTTCCCATAGCAGGCGATACGGGAAGCTCGGCACATCACTCATGTGGATGCCACCGCACACGACTCGACCGCCTTTGCGAACGGCCGCGAGAGCCAAGGGGATCAGGTCACCGACCGTCGCGAAGATGATCGCGGCGTCGAGCTCCTGCGGTGCACGCTCGTCGGAACCACCTGCCCACGTCACGCCGAGCGAACGAGCGAATGCCTGCGTGGTGGTATCTCCGGGTCGCGTGAATGCGTAGACGGACCGGCCCTGAAAGAGCGCCACCTGCGCGAGGATGTGCCCTGCTGCACCGAATCCATAGATCCCGAGTCTCTTGCCCGGGCCTGCGATCGCGAGCGAGCGCCACCCGATGAGCCCGGCGCACAACAGGGGGGCGAGCGAGATGTCCTCGCCTGCTTCTCCGAGTGGAAACGCATACCGCGCGTCGGCGACGACGCTCGTCGCGAACCCACCATCCCGCGTGTATCCGGTGAACAGCGGGCGATCGCAAAGATTGTCCTCTCGAGCGACGCAGTACGAACACACGCCGCACGTGTGACCGAGCCACGGAATGCCGACGCGTTCGCCGAGCCGAAGACTTTCTACACCGCTGCCTACCGCATCGATTCGCCCGACGATCTCGTGCCCCGGGATGATCGGAACGCGCGGAGTAGGGAGCTCGCCGTCGACCACGTGAAGATCCGTCCGGCACACCCCGCACGCTGCAACCGCAACGCGAATCTCACCGAGGCCCGGCCGACGATCGGGAAGCTCGGTCCAGACCAGCGCCGTCTTTAGCTTCTCGAGAACCATCGCGTGCATGCGCGAACCATCAGCACGCCGCGTGCCGTCCACGTCGACGCAAAGTCTGCGCGTCGATACGAATTCGCTGCGCGATCGATCTACCTGACCGGTCAGCTTGTGACACGCGGAGCCGTGAGCAGTCTGTTCGGATGCACCTTTCGCAGCACCGTGTAGGAGTCGTGATGCTCGGCGCGCTTGCCGCTAGCTGTACCAGCGGCACCACGACCGGTAGCACGAGTTGTTGGACGCGACGACGGCTGCGCCGGCGCTCGCCACTGGACGTAGTCGATGCTCGCTCGCTCGCCATCGACGCCGTCGCACGTTCGACGCATCGACATGATTACGGCGACGTCGCGGATGTCTCGCTCGGG
>JAYWCI010000310.1:0-7027 GCA_043780895.1 Kofleriaceae bacterium
CCGAGGTTCCACGCGAGGATGTGCTTGTCGACGACGACCTCCGGGTGAGCCTTCTGGATGTCGATGATCGGCTGCGCCGAGCCGATCGGGTAGTTCATCGCGAGGCCGGCGTACCAGGCCGTGCGATCGACGAACGCGCCGATGTGATCGCTGACGACCGTGCAGCCGATTCGACCGATCGAGAACGCAGGGAGCAGGCCCACGATGCAGATATCGGCCATCAAACGGACCGGAAGGCGCTTCCACCACACGTAGATCGCGAACCCGATCGCACCGCCGATGAAGCCGCCGTACGACGAGATGCCCTTCCAGATCTCGACGAACAAGAGCGGGTTCTCCATCAGGTCGTTCCACTGATAGGCGATGACGTCGAACACGTGCGCGCCGATGAAGCCGGCGACCGTGATCCAGCCCGTGATACCGCGGATGTGCTCGTCGCTCACGCCATGCCACTCGGCATAGCGGCGGAGCAGCGCGGCACCGATCAGCACGCCGGCGGCCACGATCATGCCGAACGACTGGATCGGGATGCCGAGATCCAGGGATCCCATATGGAAGTACGGCAGTGACGCGGACAGGGCTGCGACGGACATGCGGGTGCAGCCTACAACAAGCGTGACCTCGCGCTATCATCCCGATGTGATCTGGGGCCCTTTCGTGCTCGCGCTGGTGCTCGGCCTCGTTATCTCGGCCGGCCTGTATTTCGCGTACCTGTGGCCCAGCGTCGAGCCCGAAGACCTGGACGACCCGGCCAGCCCCGCACCCGAGGCACCCGAGGCACCCGGGGCACCGAAGGTTCGTGACGCATGAAGCGCTTCGTGTTGGCGGCCCTGCCCTTGTGCCTCGCCGCGGGCCCGGCTGCGCCAGCTCCCGGCCCGCTGCGAGGTCCAGCGCACGGTGATGTCGTGCGGGTCGAGAATCATGCCGTCGACGCGCTGCCGACGCTCGGCCCGGCGACCGCACCCGTCACGATCGAGCTGTTCTTCCAGCCGGTCCAGAACCAGCGCAAGCGCGAGATGACGCTCGTCGAGACCCTGCAGGCCAAGCACCCGAGCCGGATCCGCGTGATCTACCGGATCGTCAAGGCGACCGGCTCGTCTCGACTGCACTACGCCGCGCTCGAGGCCTATGCCGAGGGTAAGTTCCGACCGTTCCTCGATGCGCTCAACGCGGCGTCGCGGATGGGCCTCACCGATGCAGCGCTGCTGGAGCTCGGCAAGAGCGTCGGGATGGATCCCCAGCAGCTCGCGCTCGCGATCGCGAATCCGCCACCTGGCTACGATCGCGTGCTCGATGCGAACCAGCGCCGGCAGAAGCAGAAGGTCCGCGGGAGCGGCCTGCCGCTGATCCTGATCAACGGCAAGGTGCCGCGCAGCCAGGGCTCGATCGCGGACCTCGAGATCGAATACGCCGCCGCGCTCGAGACTGCCGAGGACCTCCTCGATCGCGGCGCCGATCCGCGCTCGCTGCCGGAAGCGTACGACCAACAGACCGCGCCGAACCCGCTCGACCTCGCGATCCCCATCGGCAATACCGACGAGACCGTCGACGATCTGCCGGACGTGCCACCGATCGCCACGCCCGCGCTCGAGCTGCGCGGGATGCCTTCGCTCGGCCCGGCGAACGCCCAGGTCACGATCGCGATCCTGTGTAGCCCCGCGAGCCTCAACTGCAAGCGCGCGTTGGAGGCCGCGGTCACCGCGCAAGACGTGTATTCCGAATCGGTCCGGATCGTGTGGGCGCCGTTCTTCGATGTCGCGCGCGAGGATGCGGCCGACCTCGGCTTGCTCGCCGACGCGGCGCTGTGCGCCGAGCGCGTCGGCACGAGCTCGGACGATCTCGATGCACCGGGCTCGCAGGGCTGGCGCTGGGTGTCGAGCATGATCGCGGAGAGCAACCTCGGCCGCCGCGACAAGAAGCTCCCGCCCGAGCTGCTGCTCGAAAAAGTCAGCGACAAGCTGCATGTCGACAAGCAAGCGTTCGCGGCCTGTCGCGCGAACCAGGCCGGCGCCGCGATCCATTGGATCGAGAAGGCGCGCCACGCAGGGGTCCGGACCTCGCCGAGCACCGTCGTCGGGGGCCGGGTCTACCCGTCGATCACCGACGCCTCGACGCTGCAGCAGCTCGTCGGTGCAGAGCTCGAGCCCGGCGACTGCTCGGGGTGCCTGCGGCTCGATGATTACGCGCCGACCTGGCGCAAGCGCTGACTCTTTTGCCGTCGCCGTGAGGGGTCTCGTGATATGCGAGAGAGGCGATGGAGCTCTCGTTTGCCGCAGCCACCGACGTCGGCAAAACGCGCAACCACAACGAGGACAATTTCCTCATCGACAAGAAGCTCCGGCTGTTCTTGGTCGCGGATGGCATGGGTGGTCACGCCGCTGGCGAGGTGGCGTCCTCGATCGCGGTCCACGAGATTCGCGATGCGATCAACAATAGCCGCGACCTGATCGATCGCTATCGCGTCGATCACCCCGGCGTTCAAGCGTATGAAGTTTTGCAGGTGCTCGAGCACGCGGTCCAGGCCGCGTGTGCGGCCGTGTTCGCACGCGCGCAAGCCGAACAAGACAAGCGCGGCATGGGCACGACCGCGACCGTGCTGTTGATCGCGGGGGCCGGCGATCATCTGCGCGGATTCATCGCACACGTCGGTGATTCGCGGGTCTATCTCGCACGCCAGAACCAGAGCCACATCCTCACCGAGGATCACTCGCTGATGAACGAGCTCGTGCGGCGCGGCAAGCTCACCCGCGAGCAGATCGATAGCTCGCCGTACAAGCAGTACAAGAACGCAGTCACGCGCGCGGTCGGGGTCTACAGCTCCGTCGAAGTGGACACGTTCGATTTCGACATCCTGCCCGGCGATCGCTTCCTGCTCGCCTCCGACGGCATGTACGCGTACATCGACGACGCCGAGCTTCCCGGCCAGCTCGCCGGCGCCGAGATCAAAGAGGTCCCGAAGCGGCTCGTCGATGCGGCGAACGCCGGCGGTGGCCACGACAACATCACCGCGGTCGTCGTTCGCGTCGGCGAGAACACGCAGCCCGATCTCGCGCCGCGCAGCAGCGAGGTCTCGCTCAAGCTCGACGTCTTGAAGGGCATGCAGATGTTCCGCTACCTCTCCTACAAGGAGCTGGTCCAGGTCGGCGCGATCGCCGAGCAGGTCGACTTCAAAGCGGGCGACACGATCTTCGCGCAGGGCCAACCCGGCGATGCGATGTACGTCGTGCTCGCGGGCAAGGTCGAGCTCCGCTCCGAACAGACCGTCGTCGCCGAGCTCCATCGCGGCCAGCACTTCGGCGAGATGTCCCTCGTCGATCGCTCGGTCCGCTCACTCACGGCCGTCGCGACCAGCGACGAAGGCGTGCGGCTCGTCTCGATCACTCGCAAGGACTTCTACGACATCATCAAGAAGGAGCCCGAGAGCGCCGTCAAGATGCTCTGGGCGTTCGTCCAGGTGCTCGGTCAGCGCCTGCGCAAGACCACGCACGATCTCAGCGACGCGCTCCACGGCGACAAGCACGGCGAAGACACCGAGCAGCGGAACCTGTTTCAGGACTGAACAAGTCCGGCGCGCAGCCTTGTCGATGGCCCTGCGCGGTCAGACGTCACACGATGACGTGCGGGACGAACCGCGCGGTGTTGCTCGTGATCCGGCTCTCGCTCTCGCGAATGCCGATACCGGCCGCGGAGTCTCCGACGAGCCACGACCCGATCACGGGGTGCATGCCGTCGTATTCGCCGAGGTCGACGTACGCTTGATACACGTAGCCGCCCGCTTCGTACGGACCGCTGGTCGAGTCGCTCACCCCGGGCGAGTGCAGCGTGACGTTCGCGCCTTCGCGACCGAGGAACGGCTTTCTCACCCACGCCTCTCCGAGCAATGCGGAGTGTTCGCGTGAGGCCGGGAGCAGGTTCGGATGCTCGGGGAACAGCTGCCACAGGATCGGCAGGATCGCCTTGTTCGACAGCACCATCTTCCACGCGGGCTCGAGCCACAGCGTCGGAACTTGCGCGAGCACGGGCGCGAGCTCGTCGGTGACGAGGCCTTCCCACGGATACAGCTTGAACAGGCTCGTGATCGGCTGTCCTTCGAGATCGACGAGTTGCCGCTGCGTCGGATCCCAACCGAGATCCTCCATGGCGATGCTCGCGGTCGCGTAGCCGGCTTGATAGGCGGTGTCGCGCAGGTACGCGGTCGTCATCTGATCTTCGAGATCGTCGACGGCGGCAAAGTGCACGAGCGGACCCAAGCGAGGCTGGAGCTCGCGCCAGCGCTTGATCAGCTTCTCGTGCAGTGCGTTTGCTTGATCACCCGCGATCGCCGTGTCCTCGAACCACTGCCACTGGATCACTGCGGCTTCGAGCAGGCTCGTCGGCGTATCGGCGTTGTACTCGAGCAGCTTCGGCACGCCGTCGCAAAGCACGAGATCGAGGCGACCGTAGAGCGCGGGGTCGCGGCGATTCCAGCTGTCCTCGACGAGCTGCGCCGAGAGCGGATCGAGCCCGAGCTCGGCGAACCGGCGGTCGCGCACGACGCGGCCGACCGCGGCGACGCACATCTGATGGAGCTCGGCCGAGGCCGATGTGATCGCATCGGCCTCGGCCGACGTGAGCTCGTAGCAAGTGCCTTCGCCCCAGTACACGCCGGTCTGCTCGGTCGTGTGAAACACCAGCCCTTGTGCTTCGACTCGTGCCCGCCAATCGGGGCGCGTCGCGACCTCGCGCCGCTTCACTAAGGCACCTCACCCACCGGCGGCCCAGAAGTAGTGGCCGAAGCCGCCGCGGATGATGCCGCCGCGAATCGTCACGCCCGCGACATCACACTCGGGTCGCGCTTCCCACTCCGGATCCTCGCGACAATCGAGCGGCGGCGTCACGCCCGGAGGCATCAGGATCTCGTCCCCGCCGGCGATGCCAGATGGGCCGAGCTGTGGCTCCGAGATCGGGGCGGTCTCCCCCGGCGGATCGGCGCTCGCCACCGCGGCCGATGCGAGCATCGGGAGGAGCGTGAGCCGAACGAGCGTGGACCTGCGCACCTCCAAAGCCTAACAAGCCCCGGCACGAGCCCTTATGAAGTTGCAATGAAGTTGCAGAACGCCGAGGGTTGCCTCGCGTGGTCAGTCGGTCTTGCTGCCGTAGGGCCAGAATGCCGCGCCAGCGATCATCGCGACGAGGCCGATGGTCCCGAGCACCCCGCCCACGTGGCCCTCGCGAAAGCTGACAGCAGCCACCGTCCAGCTCGCGAGCCCCGCGATGAAGAGTCCGCCGCCGAGGAAGGCTCGTGGTGTGCTGGCGGTTGTTCATCCCAACGTGGCAATGACGTCCGCCGGCGCCTGGACGAGCTCGATCAAGACGCCCTCGCCGGAGCGCCCAAACTCGTCGTTGCTCTTGGGGTGGACGAAGCACACGTCGTGGCCTGCGGCGCCCTTGCGGATGCCCCCCGGGGTGAACCGCACGCCCTTGTCGGTCAACCAGCTGACCGCAGTAACGAGGTTATCGACCCACAGGCCGATGTGGTTGAGCTGCGGCTCGTGGACCTTGGGCGCCTTCGCCGCATCGATCGGCTGCATGAGATCGATCTCGATGCCGTTGAGCGAGAGGATGTCTTCGTCGACGTTCTCGCGCTCGTTGCGATAGCTGCTCTGGACGGGGATGCCGAAGAGGTCGACCCACAGCGCGCGGAGCGCCGACTTGTCGGTACCACCGATCGCGATCTGCTGAACCCCGAGAACGCGAAACGGACGGTCGGTATCACTCATATTTTTGCCGCTCTTACTTCGGCGATCGTTCGTAGACCCGGGCGTGGCGCATTGACGAGAATCGCCATGTTGCCCGAGGGATGCTTGTTGTCGCGCATCAGTTGATGACACGCGCCTGTCTCGTCAAACGTGAACGTGCGCGACAGGCACGGGTCCACTTTGCCCTCGGCGACGAGGTTGTTGATGCCGATCGCTTGGGCGTCGTTCGCGAAGTGCGAGCCCTGGAGGCGCTTCTGGCGCATCCAGTGATAGCGAAGATCGAGCGTGGCGTTGTAGCCAGTCGTGCCTGCGCAGATCACGACCATGCCGCCGGTGTCGCACATGAACGCCGAGGTCGGCAGCGTGGTCTCGCCGGGATGCTCGAACACGATCGTGGGGTTCTTCTTCTCGCCGAGCGCTTCCCAGAATGCCGCACCGAAACCGCGCGCGCCCTTGAGCCACACGCTGTACTCGAGCTCGTCGGACCAGCGCGGGAGCTTGCCCCAGTGCTCGAACTTGCGGCGATCGATCACGCCGACCGCGCCGAGCTTCTTGCAGAACTCGTTCTTCGAATCGCCCGAGACCACCGCTACCGGGCGACCGCCGGCTGCGGCGACGATCTGGATCGCCATCGAGCCGAGCCCACCGGCGCCGCCCCACACGAGCACCGGATCACCGGGGTTGACGATGTTCGGCGGCCAGCCGTGCAGCATGCGATACGCGGTCGCACCGACGAGCATGTACGACGCGGCCTGTTCCCAGGTCAGGCGCTCGGGCTTGGGCACGCACTGGTGGTCCTGGACCTTCGTGTACTGCGCGAAGCTGCCCCAGTTCGATTCGTAGCCCCAGATCTTTTGCGTGGGGCCGAGCATCGGATCTTTGCCGGCCATGATGTTCGGATCGTCGTGATCCCACATGCCGCAGTGAACGACGACGTCGTCACCGACCTTGACGTTCGTGACGTCCGGACCGACCGCCCACACGACGCCGCTCGCATCCGAGCCACCGACGTGAAATGCCTCGAGCTCGCCGCGCTTCATGCGGGTCTTGATCACGTCGATGGGGATGCCCATCGCGGCCCACACGTTGTTGTAGTTGACGCCCGCGGCCATCACGTAGACGAGCACTTCATGCGCGCCGAGCGTGGGCACGTCGAGAGCCTCTTGTTTGAACGCGTCGAGCGGCTCACCGAAACGCTCGGCGCGAATCACCTGCGCGAGCATCTTGGCAGGAACGCGACCGAGCTCGGGAACATCACCGAGCTCGTAGAGCCCTTCTTTGGCAGAAGG
>JAYWCI010000311.1:0-22732 GCA_043780895.1 Kofleriaceae bacterium
CCAGCAGTTCGGCGTCTCGATCATCCGTCGCGCCATCGAAGAGCCGCTTCGCCAGATCTCGCAGAACGCGGGCGTCGATGGCTCGATCGTCGTGTCGAAGATCAAAGAGGGCTCGGGCTCCTTTGGTTTCAACGCGCAGACGCTCGAGTACGGTGATCTCGTGAAGCTCGGCGTGATCGACCCCACGAAGGTCGTTCGCACGGCGCTCACGAACGCGGCCTCGGTCGCGTCGCTCCTCCTCACCACCGAAGCGATGATCGCGGAGCGTCCGAAGAAGGATGCCCCGGCTCCGTCGGACGGCGGCGGCGGCGGTGGCGGCGGCATGGGCGGTATGGGTATGGGCGGCATGGGCGGCATGGGCTTCTAAGCCACCTCCCACGTCTCTCACTCACGGCTACGTCGACAGCTTCCCACGCGGGAGGCTGTTTTCGTTTCGGCGTGGAGGGGCGTTCGGCGCACGCCCCGGCTTCGCTCCGATGCCGTGCTACAGCTTGCGCGATGTCACGCGCACTGTTCGACGAGTCCAAGGTTCATCCTGCCATTCGCGAGAAGATCGCGGGCTTCCATCCCGAGATGATCGCGGAAGCCGCGGCTGCGATCGCCGCGCATCCGGTCGTCGTGATCGGGATGAAGCAGAACCCGTATCCGAAGCGTGCAAAGAGGGCGCTCGCGGCGCACGGCACCACCTTTCACTACCTCGAGTACGGCAGCTATCTCGGCGACTACAAGAAGCGGCTCGCGCTCAAGATGTGGACCGGCTGGTCGACGTTCCCGATGATCTTCGTCAAGGGCACGTTGATCGGCGGCGCCGAGGATCTCGAGGCGCTGCTCGCCTCGGGCGAGCTCGACAAGCTGCTCGCGTAGAGCCCTGCTCAGAGCTTCGATCGACGACGATCGCTTGCGGCAGAGACGTTTCGCGCGCGGCGCGCCCGGTCTGGACCTCCCACCACGTGGTCGTGACGATCAGGACCAACTCGACCGCGATCTGGAGCAGCTTGCCGGCGAGAAGCGCCGTGAGCCGCGCGTGGATGACTGGCCAATCAGGCCCCATCCAGCACGACAGCTCGAACCACAGTACGGCTGCTGCGAGCACGCCGACGACGACCGCGATCCGGTGGCGATAACGTTCGAGCCACCGTGCGTGCCGGGCGCGCCGGGCCAGGTTCGCTGTCACGCTTAACCGTAGCAGGAGTCAGTGGAGGTCTTGAATGCAATCGAGCTGGGCTTGGGCGCTCGGCTGGGTAGCGTGTCCGCTGGCGGGATCGCAGGTGAAGTTATCGGCCACACAGGCATAAGTCGCCTGGTTCTGAGGCGACTGCTGGGCGAAGTCCTCGACCCGCACGATGTCCGCCAGGCACCTGTCCCGGTTCGCGCCCGCGTGCTCGCAGCACTCCTGCTGGGCCGACGAGGCCCGCGCATAGGTGTTGGAGTCCTTCGGCTTGGAACCGCCGCCGCATGCACCTACAAGGGCGACCAGAACGGCCAGATACAGTGTGGTGCGAACGGGAGTTACCAACCGTTCACGGTTTGCCGAGCGCTCGGCGGTCGAAGAGGTGAAGTGCGCGGAGTTAGAGGAGGCGAGGTGGGAAGTCATGAGGTCTCGGGGATTCGCTATCGCAAGCGTCGCGCCACCGGTCACGTTTAGCCAAATTTTGGCTTCGGCACGGTCGTGGCAAAGGGCAGCTCTCGTGATGCGACGCTTAGCTTCCTTGGTCCTGGTTTCGGCTTGTGTTTCGGCTTGTGGTGGCGCGGCGCGGTTCAAGACCGAGTACGCAGGCAACGGCATCGCGGCGGTGACCCCGCGTGGTGGCGTGGCGCTGCCAGCGCAATCCGTGGCGATCGGCCAAGGTGCCTATGACCTGCGCCTCCACTTCGACGTGCCGCGCGCGCAGCTGGTCGAGTGGACGGTCGCGTGCCCGGGCGCGGAGTCGCGAGGTTCGCTCGGCGAGCCGTTCGAGGCCTATCGCACGCGCCGGCTCGCGCAGCTCCAGGCGCAGCGCGAACAAGATCGGCGCAACGCGAGCGCGGTGACGAGCGCTCTGGTCGGAGCGTTCGTGCCGAACGCGACGGCAACCGCCCAAGCGGGACCGGTGCGTGTCGACGCACAGGGCTCGCCCGGAGCCGCAGCCGGTGCGGCGGTCGCCGGATCGATGGACATGAATGTCCAGCTGCCTCCCGGCGATGTCGGTGCAGGCCCGATCGAGACCGTCGTCCACCTCGTCACGACCACGCCCGGCGCGTGCGCGGTGACCGCGATCGCGGACGATCCGGTGCTGGGGCGATTCGAGATCCTCCACCTCCGCGATCTCTGGGAGGAAGCCGCCGATCGAGAGGTCGCGATCGTGACCTCGGCCGAGCACGCACGCGCCGCGATGAACGCGCAGCTCGTCGCGTTCGGCGCCGACGTGAACGCTCGCGCGAAGCAACAGGCCGCGGCCGCCGCGCTGCACGCGGAGCGCGAGGCGAAGATCGACGTAGCCGCCGAGCGCGAAGCCGCGAAGGTGAGCATCCAGGTCGGGGCCGAAGCGGACGCCGAGCTCGCGCTCCACGCGCGTGCCGAGGCCGAGACTCGCACGCGTGTCGCACATCGTCTGCAGATCGTGATGGAGGCGCGCGCGCGCTGGCGCTTGCTGCTGATCTCGTGGGGCGCCGATGCCGAGTATCGCGCGCGCCTGCGCGGGCGAGCGGCGGAGCTCGAGGCACGGCGTTATCGCATCGCGATGCAAGCGCGCGTGCGCTGGCGCTTGCTCTTGATCTCGTGGGGCGCCGACGTCGAGTGGCGCATGCACCAGCAGCTGCTGCACGAACGCGAGCAGCTCGCGGACCGCGCGCGGCTCGACGCCGAGCTCGATGCGCGCGGTCGAGCCGCGGCGCTCGCGCTCGAGGCTTCGATCCGTGCCCGCACGAGCGTGCGCTCGTACCTCGTGATGCTCGGTGCGCGCGCGCGGCCGCCGATGCCGGCGATGCGGATCGAAGACCGTGGCCCGGTGCCGTTCGATGGCGCGAGCTGGATCGCGGGCCACTGGACCTGGTCCAGCGCGGCGTGGGCGTGGAACGCGGGCGGCTGGACCGATCAGAGCGTCGCGTTCGGCGCGGCTGGTGGTGAAGCGGCGGTCGAGCACGCGCCCGTCTACGTCGCGCCGCTCGCGGAGACCTCGGCGACGATCATCACCGAACCGGTGCGCGTGCCCGGCACGATCACGATCACGAACGTGGTCGAACCGGTCCGCGATCACCGCACGACGACGGTTCGCGTTCCGCTTCGCAGCGAGCCCGTGCGCGACGTCCGCGATCACCGGCCGGCGAAGCCAGCGCCCGCACCCTTGGACCCGAAGGTCCGCGACCACCGCCACTAGTCCGTTTTCGAGATGCGTCCTAGTTCGTCTCGGCGCGCGGCGCGCACTTCTCGGCCTGCTCTGCCGTCTTCGCCGAGATCATGCAGTTGATCGTATCGGTGTCGTTCGCCGAGACGCACTGGGTGACGAGGGTCTGAACGCCCTTGTCCATGTGCGCCGAGAAATCGGCGAGGTGCTCCTTGCGGAGCTTCTCGCGCTGCGCGGCCGGCGCTTTCTCGATGTCCTTGTCGGCGTTGCGCCAGTACATCAGCGTGGCGTAGTTGCGCACAGCTTGCTCGCACTTCTCGGGATCCCCCTGGCGACCACAAGCGACGAGACAGACCAAGAGGAGCGTGACAGCGCGCATCCCCTGCCCTACCACGATCGCGCTCGGGATACGATGCGGCCGTGCGTCGCGCCGTGGTGCTGTTCGGGATGGCCGTGGCCACCCGTGCCCACGCCACCCCGTGGAGCGTGACCGCCGAGGTCGGGGTCGAGGAGGATTCGAACGTCCAGCGCGCGGAGACTGGCCCCGGGCTCACGAACGCGCCGGTCGCGACCCCGATCATGCAGTTCGGCGTCCGCACCGACAAGAAGGGCGAGCTCGCCGACGGAGCCTACTCGCTCCACCTAGGCGACCTCACCCGGATCGTCGGTGACCGCGAGGTCTCGGTCGAGGACGTGACGTTGCTCGCGGCGGATCTGCGCTGGGTCCACCCGGTCGGCGAACGCCCGATCGCAGCGGGCGTCGCGGTCTCCGCGATCGATGCGTTTCCGCTCGATGACGACTACGGCGCGCGGACCTTTCGGAACCTCGCCGCCGACTTCGTGATCAACGCTCACTCGGGCGACGACTACCGCTTCAACCTCGGGTTCGGTGCTCGCCAGTTCCGCTACAAGCCGCTCACCGAGCCGGTGCATCTCTACGACTGGTCGGGCCCTGCCGCCGATGCGCGGCTCGATCTGGTGTTGTGGCAACCCTCGGGTCACATGCGCAGCCTCGAGCTCGCCACCACGCTCGGGTTCGAAGCGCGCACGTACGAATCGAACGCGGTCGCGAACGCGTGTGCGCCGAGTGCGCCGCCCGATCCGAACTGCACCGCGCCGACCAGCCTCGCGCGTCGCGATCGCGCGTCGCGTGCCGGTGTCGAGCTCACCTATGTCGGCCGCATCATCGCGACGCTCGGCTACCAGCTCACGGTGATCGATTCGAACAGCTTCGGGCAATCGTTCGCACGCCACCGCGTGCTCGCCTCGGGCACGATGTCGATCGGCAAGAACTATCTGTCGCTGCTCGCGATCCTCCAGATCGATCAATACCTCGATGGGCTGCTGGTCGAGGCCGACCTCCAGCACCAAGAGTTCACGAACATCGAGGACGAGAACCGGAGCTCGGCGCAGTTTCACATCTCGCGCAAGCTCACCGAGGAGTGGTCAGTCGAGGGTCGCGTCGCGTACTGGCGCAACATCCTCGGCAACACGATGGACCTGTCGTTCTCGCGCGCCGTGGTCTACGCCGGCGTGGTCTACTCGAAATAGAGCCGCTCGCGCATCGAGCGCCAATGCTGGCGAGCTCACGATCCAGCTCCAGCCCTAGAACAAGCCGGCAGGAACCGTCCAGTACGGGCTGATGTTGTCGGCCTGCGTATCCTGGCCCGGCACCCACACCGGCGGCGAGCTCGGATCGAGGTTACCCGCCATCAGAGCCGCTTTGCTGATCGCGCCGATCCAGATTTGCTTGCACTGCTTCACACCATTCGAGACGCACGTCGCGTTCGTATTCGTCGCGGTGACCTCGTGGCCGTAGTTCTGCTCGCTCGAGTACACGATCCAGTAGTAGTCGGTCGTCGAGCCCGGGGCCCAGTGCGGCCAGGTGATGTCGTGGTCGCCGGTACCGCCGTTGATGTTCGTGAGGTCCATCGGGGTACCGCCGCCCGCGGGGATCAACAGCAAGCGCTGACCGGCGACCTTGGCGTCGGTGAAGTTTCGCCACTGCGCGCGCGCCGCGTTGAACACGATGTAGGCGTTGTCCGGCGAGAAGCTCGGAAAAAATAGATTCGTGTACGCTTGATTGTTGACCGTGATCGGCGCGGTGACGAGGTTCGGCTGCGCGGTGAACGTGTGCGTCGTGCCGTTGACGTACTCGTACGACATCATGCCGATCGAGCTGGTCGTCAGATCGACGTTGTTGCCGGCGTTGTTGGTGTTCGCAAACGCGATCTTCTTGCCATCGGGCGACCAGTCCGGCATCAGCGCCGAGTGATTCGCGGCCGGCGCCGTGGTGCTGACGTTCGACGGCACGACGAGTCCGGTATCCGGATCGTAGAGGCTCAACGTGCCCGTGATCGAGGTGACGAGCGCGACCGACTGGGTGTCGTCAACGAAGGGATAACCGGTCGGCGCGAACGTGGTGTACGTGCCGTGGATCGCCTTGTTGTTCGCGTTGACCTGCTCGTTCCAGGTCCTGGCGACGTCGTCGTACTTCAAGAAGCCGACGTACAACTGACCGCAATCATTACCGACACAGCGGCTGTAGCCGATGCGCGAGCCCGCGCGCGAGAGCGAGTGACACGCGGTGCAATCACCCTTCACCACCGTCGGTGCATCGGTCTTGCCGAAGTCCTGCGTGATCAGGTTGCCCTGCGACGACGCCCACCAGTAGATCGCCGAGGTATCGATCGTATCGTGCGACAGGTTGAACGTCGCCGGCACACTCGTGTACTTCATCGTCGGCGCCGCCTGGAGCATGCCTTCGACGGTGATCTTCAGATGATCGCCAACCGCGGTGTTCGCGAGCGCGGTCCAGTCCGAGGGGCTAAACGTCTGCTGCGGATCCGTCGTGTACACGTCGATCGCGGCGTGCGTCGACGCGAGGTTGATGTGGAACAGATCGTTGTTCGCCTTGGTGTACTGGACCTCGATCGGCGGAATGTTCAACGGAGCGACCGCTTGATCGAGGGGATATTCGATCGTCGGCTGATGCGTCATGTCCATCGTGACGGTCGCGCCACCGAACAGCTGGTCCGAGTTCGCCGGCGCGTTGCCGAGGATCGCGGTGCCGGTGAGATTGATCGTCAGGCTGCCAGAGCCGGTCGCGCCGTTGCACGTCGCGTTGACGTTCGTGACGCCACCGTGCGGCACGGCGTTGAACGTGAAGTTGGTGAATGATCCGAAATCACCCTCTACACTGAGCGCGCACTTGCTCGTGATCTCGTGTTCGACGGTATCCTCCGTACCGAGCACGACGTAGTCCTGCGTCGCGGTGCCGCCGAGTGCAACGGTGAGCGTGACGGGATCCGGAGAGATTCGGATCGACGTGTACATGCCGTTACCACCGTCATCATCTCCGCCTCCATGATGTGCACACGCGCCAGCAAGCGATAGCGTTGCGGCAGCTGCCGCGACGAACAGGTTCCCCATGTTCGAATTTTAGGGTGCAATCCACGATCGCGAAAGGGGACAGCCGTCCCCAGCAAATTCACTGATCGATCGCGCTGTAGGTGCCGCGATCACAAACGAACAAAGCCCATCGCGGAACGCGGGAGATGGTGTCCGCGCTTAGTCGCGATCACCGACGCACATGTAGGCTCACCTCGAGCGGAGCTGCTTCGAGCGCGCTTCGATCTGCGCGCGCTTCTTCTTCAGCTGCTCGAGGCGTTGCGCGACGGCATCGCGAGCGAGGCGTGCAGCCTCGGCGCGCTTCGCCGGATCACCAGAGCGCTGCGCGCGGGTCAGGCCGTCGATCATGCTGCGATCGATCACTTCACCGAGGACGAACGTCGCTTCGGTCTCGAACGCCGCCGCCGACGAGCCCGAGCTGAAGCTACCGCCAGTCGTCGAACCGCCGGCGCCTCCGGTGTCGGTGGAGGTGGCAGGTGCCGCCTCGCCGAGCGCATTCGACCTGCCGCCCGAGGACGACTGCACGTTGCGGTGGGGCTGATCGTCTTCCGACAGCATCAGGTCCTTCGCGCGGTCGTTGTGCTTGCGCAGGTCGGCGACATGCGCGAGCTCGCCGGCTTGCGCGTCGAGCCCGGCGACTTCGTTCGCGAGCTGCTTCTCGGTCTCGGCGATCACCTGTGCTTGTTGATCGAGCTCTTCCGGATCGGCGAGCGGATCGACCTCGGCATCGGGGAGCACGATCTTCCTCGGCGCTGGGCCGAACGTGGCCGTGACCTTCGCGCGCAGCTGATCGAGCTGTGCCACCCGCGCACCGGTCGCGGCCGGCTTCTCGCGATCGATCGCGGCAACGAGCTCCTTGCGCACCGCGATCAGCGCTCGCGTCGCGGTTGCGAGCTGCTGGTTGAGCGTGGCGAGCTGGTTCGCGGTATCGGCCGAATCCGCGAGGTCGGTGCGGAGCTCGCGATCGCGACGCCACGAGGCCTTTTGCTTCTTGAGCCGGTCGATCGCGGCGAGCTGATCCTGGTAGCGCTGCGCGGTCTGCGCGCGCTTGGTCGCGGCCTGGCCGACCGCCGCTTCGTCGGTGGCGACGGTGGTCTGCGCGGCGGTCGTCTGCTGGACGGACTGCGCCGAGGCGATGGCCGGAGCCATCACGAGCACGCACGCCAGGTATAGAGTCCGCAGCACGGGTACGGGTAATAGCAGCCTACGTGCCACCTCCAAGTGCTCGGGAGGAGCCATGTTGGAACCCCGCCCACCCCTGGATCGTGGGGCGGACGCCACGCCGACCCTCAGTTTTCTGAGGGCACCGGACGAGCGAGGTAGCGGAGGGCTGCCGTCGCGTGGGTCGCGATCACCGCCTTCGGAGGCTCGTTCGGAACCTCCCAGACCAGGTAATCCCGGCCTTCCGTGTCGACGATCGCGTGGTACCGGAACCGGCGGAGCCAACGACCTCCGCCGAGGTCGAGCGCCTCGCCACCCGCGCGCGCGCGATCGATCTCTTCGTCCAGTGGCAAGCCGTACTTCTGCATGACGCGTTCGAGCGCCACGAGCGACAGTGCACCTGCCGGACCCTCGTCATCGTGCACGAGGAACCGGCCCTCTTCGAAGCTCGCGTAGGTCTTCGCGTGGCGGCCGTCCGCAGTAATCCGCTCGTCGAGGAGGAGGCGGGTTGCCATCGCGAGCATCCTACAGGAAAGTCTCTGCATGTCTCGGTTGCTCGTTCTCCTGTACGCCGTGTCGTTTCTTGGCTGTGGCGGCTCGCAGGTCGTGAACGAAAAGCCGAAGGCCGATGTCACGAAGAGCTTGCCCGCCACGCTCGAAGCGACGCATGCGAAGTCCGGCGATCCGCGACCGCTGCACGTGCACGTCTACGCGGATACCGCCACGCGCGAGCTACCGAAGTGGCGAGAAGAGATCACCGATCAGCTCGACTACGCGGGCCAGCTGCTGTCGCCAATGCTCGGCGTGCGGCTCACGGTCGATGCGATCAAGGACTGGGATCACAATGGTAGTGATCCGCGCGAGGGCCTCAAGGCGCTCGCCGCACTCGAGCCGAAGCCCGATGACGAGACGGTCTGGGTGATCGGGTACATCAAGCCCGCCGACACCGCGCAGAAGTCGCTCGACGAGCTCGGTAGCTCGGAGCTGCTCGGGCGCTACGTGGTCGTGCGCAGCTGGGCCGAGAAGCCGGAGATCGCCGCTCTCGCCGTGGTGATCCCCGAGCTGAACGATGCGCAGCGCACCGAAGTCATCACCGCCCACAAGCGGCACAAGCAGACCGTGATCCTGCTCCACCAACTCGCGAAGTCGCTCGGTGCGATCGACGAAGCCGATCCATCGTGGCTCGGTCACCCGCTGTACTCGTCGAAGCAAAATACGTTCAGCGAGCGCGGGCGCGACCTGATGCAGCTCGCGATCGATGCGCGCCTCGGTGGCAGTGCCAATCCCGCGATCGCGCACGACCTCCTCGAGGCGATCTCGAAGGGTGAATGGGGCGGCTGGATCCCGAACGACAAGGAGGCCGTCACCCAGACGCTGCGCAACATCATCGACGCGACGAAGGCCGGCAAGACCGTGGCCGACGTGCCGCCCGCCGCATACGAGCAATTCGATCGCGCGCGCGAGCTCGCGAAGCGCGGTGATTTCACCCAGGCGCTGCGCGAGCTCGACAACGTCATGAGCGCGTATCCCGGCAACTCGACGATGCAGGAGGCCAAGTGCGAGATCCTGATCGCGAAGCCACTGCACGCCGCACCGCCTGCCAGGCTGCCACCCCCGACGGCGACGCCGCCCAAGGGTCAGCTGCGTCCCTCCGCGCCGCCACCCGTTGTGCCTCCTGATCATCTCGGCGTCACCGACAAGGCCGCGCGTCAGGCGTGTGCGCGAGTCACCGAGCTCGCGCCCGGCGACCCGAGCCCGCACCTCGCGGTTGGGGAAGCGCTCGCGCAGCTGCCGAAACCGGATCTCGCCGGGGCGCGCGCCGAGCTCGTCCTCGCCGCGGCAAAGATCACGAACCTCAAGGCCGGCCAGCCCGAGGCGTGGCAGAAGCTCGTCACGATCTACGCGGCGATGGGCGCGCTGACCTGGACCGAAGAAGCGCTCGCGGTGAGCAAGCTCGAGAATAATCCCGTCGCGAAGGAGACCGCGCAGCTGCGCGTGCGCTACGGCATCGCGAAGAACACCAAGATCGTGAAGCCCGAAGCGGAAGGTGCGCTGCTCGCGGCGACCCGCGAAGCGAGCGCGATGATCGGCACCGGCAAGATGGCCGAGAGCGAGCGCACGCTCGCGACCGCCGAGCGGAAGTGGCCGAACGCGCCCGGGCTCGCGGCGATGCGCTGCGACCTGCACTTCCGCCAGAGCCAGATCGAGGCCGCTCGCGCCGCCTGCAATCGCGCGCTCGCGGTCGATCCGGACGAGTCCTGGGCGCTGTACCTCGGCGGCGTACTCGCGCTCAAGGATACGAGCGCCTCGGGGACCAAGGCTGGCGTCGACAAGCTCAAGCACGCGATCACCGTCGATCCCGAACTCGGCCAGGCCTGGCGCGCGCTCGCCAAGGCGTACGACCGGGCCAAGGATCAGCAGGCGCACGACGTCCTCGCGACGCAGTACCTGGCGAAGTTCGGTCAGGCGCTGCCCTGATCGCGCGCGAGTTCGTATAATCGCCACGTGAGCTTCTTCCGCCGGGTGTTCTCTGCCGACTATCGCGCCGCGGTTGCGGCCGAAGCGGCGGGGAATGTCGATCTCGCGGCGGAGCGCTACGCGCTGGCCGGCGAGGCCGAAGGTGCGGTGCGCATGCACATCGCGCGTGCGGCGCGCGCCGGCACCCGGCAGGTAGAGCTCGGCGCGCTGCGCGATGCGATGCGCTGGGCAGGCAACGACCCGGAGCTCCTGCGCCGCGCCTCGAAGGCCCTCGGCCGCGCGATCTGGGAGAACATCAAGGTCGAGGGTGTCGCGACCGAACGCGATCGCGCGAAGGTCCGTGAAGCGGCCGAGCTGCTCGTGATCGGCGATGACCAGCAGACCGCCGGTGAAGCGCTCGAGCTGATCGGCGATCTGCAAGGCGCCGCCTCGGCGTACTCGGCCGGTGGCTACGTCGAGAAGATGGAAGCGGTGCTCGCGAAAGACGACTCCGCCGTCGAGAAGGCGCGCGACGAAGCGGATGCGTTCGCGAACTACGAGGTCCATATGCAGGTCGGCCGCCGCGACGAAGCGCGCTCCGAGCTCGCGCGTGCGCTCGCGAGTGCGGCCGCTGCGGGTGAGTACCGCCGCTTGCTCGATCAGCTCGATACCGCGCTGTTGACCGGCGCGCGCGTCGAGCTCAAGCGCCGCGGCAAGCCGGCGATCGTCGCGTGTGCGGTGCCGAAAATCGTCCTCGGTCGGGATGCCCTGTGCGACCTCCCGCTGCGCGCGGGCGGCGTCTCACGGCAGCATGCCGAAATCGATCGTGTCAATGGCAACACGTTCCAGCTGCGCGATCTCGATTCTCGCAACGGCACCTCGTTCGCGGGGATGCCACTCGTCGGCAAGGTCCCACTCGTCGCCACGGGCCGGTTCGGGCTCGGTGAAGAGTGCGTGATCGACTTCGAGGTTGTCGCGGGCATCCTGCTCCTGCGGATCGGTAACGGCCTCGATCGCGGCGTCGCGCTGATCGCGGGTGACGACGGCGCGAAGCTCGCGCTCGGATCTCTCGGCAGTGGCCTCGATCTGATCTTCCACCGCGGCCGGCCCATGCTCGGGCGTGGCACCTCGCGCGAGGTCACGTTCAATGGCGAGCCGCTCGGCGAGCTTCGCGTCCAGCTGATTCGTGGCGATCGGATCGTCGCCGATGGCGACGAGATCGATATCGGCTAACGTAGCGCTACAGAACAAGCTCGAGCACGTTGCCGCGATCGGCGGTATTCGTACCCGCGAGCAGCTTCCGGATCCCGATGTTATCGGGCAGCACGTACGCGAACAGCGTTCGATACGCGCGCGACTTCGCGAGCACGAACAGGACATCGCGCAGCAGCGAGCCGATGCGCTTGCGCTGGAGATCGTCGTCGATCAGGAACGCGATCTCTGCAGAGCGATGCTGCTCGAGCCGGATCATCCGCGCGATGCCCGCGACCGCGCCGTCGCGCAAGGCGATCACCGCGACGTGATGGATCCCGTCGATCCGCGTGAGGTAGCGCCAGTGCGCGGGCGAGAGATCCGCGACGGCGCCGTGGAAGCGCTGGTAGCGCGAACGATTCGACAGCGTCGAGAACCACGCGCGCAACGCCGGCTCGTCGCTCGGGTGGAGCTCGCGAACGGTGAGCACGATGCCGTCGGGGAGCTCCACGCTCGCCGGCAGTTGGCCATCCCAGTCCGCGAGGTAAGACATCGCGCCCATCATCGCCACATCGCGTTTCGATCGCGTTTCGTGAATGCAGCATCTGGTCGACGAAGACGCCTCGTTGTACGAGCGCAGCTCACGGCGTGAGCTAAGCTCGAAGCGTGGCACAGCACTCGTGGCTTCGAAGACTGTTCGGCGGCGGTGCCACGGCCGTCGCGTTGCCACAACCGACACTCACCGCCACGAGCCAGCCTCAGACCCTCGGCAGCGAAGAAGAAGTGTTCCTCGCGCAGCTCGTTCAAGATCTCGGCGATGGCAAGCGCCGCGACCAAGCCGGTAGCCGCGACGTGCTCGCGAAGCTCGAAGGGCTGTGGAAGTCCGGGCACGAGCGGCTCGCGATCGAATGGGCCGAGAAGCTGCTCGGCGTGCCCGAAGTTCCCGACGGCCAGACCGCCGCGGTGCGCGCGATCCTCGTCGAGCGCTACGAGCAACGCGGCGAGCTCGAGACCGCCCTCCCCCACCTCGAGCTCTTGATCGCGATCGACGAGCACGCGCTGCGCGCGCACTACCTGCTCGCCGAGCACGCGCGCCGCCGCGAGGATCACGAGCGCGCGCTGCGGCACTACGAGGCCGTGCTCGGTCGCGACGTCGATTATCCCAACGTGCGCGTCCGCGTCGAGCGCCTGCGCCAGCTCACCGGTCGCGCCGCGCCGGTCGCGGGTGAGACCATCGCCGCCGGCGATGTCGTCGGCGTGCAAGCCGGCGCGCGCTATCGCCTGGTGCGCGAGCTAGGCCGCGGTGCGACCGGCGTGGTGTATCTCGCTCGAGATGCCGAGCTCGATCGCGATGTCGCGATCAAGCTGCTCCACCCGCACCTCGCGGGCACCGAGCAACAAGGCGCGCTCGATCGGTTCTTCCACGAAGCGCGCGTGATGGCGTCGCTCCGCCATCCGAACGTCGTCGCGGTGCTCGATCTCGACGAGGCCTCGCGCCGGATCGTGATGGAGCTCGCCGCCGGCGGCACGCTGCGCGACCTGTTGCGCGAGCGCGGCCCGCGCACGCTACGCCGCGCGATCGAACGTCACACGCAGGTGTTGAGCGCGCTGTCGGCGGCGCATCGTCGCGGCATCGTCCATTGCGACCTCAAGCCCGGCAACCTCATGTTCCGTCGAGATGCCGACAAGCCAGGCGTCGAAGTCATCCTCGGTGACTTCGGCGTCGCGCACCTCCCCGACGAGACCGGTGCCGTCGCGGCGGCCGAGGCGGTCGGCACGCTCGCGTACATGTCTCCCGAGCAGCGCCGAGGTGAGGTCTCCCCCGCCTCGGATCTCTACGCCAGTGGGGTAGTGCTCTTCGAGATGTTCACCGGCCGCGTCCCTTGGTCGCGCGATGCCGTGATGGCCGGGACGCGCCGCGCGAGCGATTTCCAGCTACCTCGATCGATCTTCGAGGACGCACCGTCGCTCAGCGAGAGCGTGCAAGCTCACATCGATCACCTCGCCGATCCGGATGCCTCGAAGCGCCCGACCACGCTGCAGGCGCTCGCCGAAGCGCAGCGATTGAAAGAGCGGATCATCGCGGCCGGTGCGGCGTGACCGCGCGCACCACAACGCCGGTCGGCTACTCGTCTTTGACGGGCGTCGCTTTGAGCGCGGCCTTGCCGTCCTTGACGTAGACGGTAAAGCGAACCTCGCGGCAACCGGTCTTCACGATCAGGTCATCGCGGTTCTTGACGAGCTTATCGGCGAACTTCGCGTACGTGAGGCCCGCGGTGTTCTCGCCGCAGCTCTTCTTCACGGCGACGAACTGCTCGAACACCTGCTTGAAGTAGCCATCGCCGTCGGGCGCGGCCACGGCTGCAGGCACAGGTGACGGTGCGAGGCCACCGAGGATGTCGTCATCGAGGCTGAGCGGTTGCGTCGTGCCGTGCGAGGGCGACGGCCCCGGGATGCCACGCGGTGGCGTCGCGGAAGGAACCGGCGGCGCCTGGCGCGGCGGCGGCGCCGCTGGCCGGACTTGAACCGGCGGTGGTGTGGGCGCGCGCGGAGGTGCGCTCGAGGGGGACGCGAACGGCGCAGGGATCGGCGCCGGGTCATGGAACTTGAAGTCCGATGGCGGCGGCGCCGCGGCCGCGACCGCGCCACCCGGGCGTGCCGACGGCAGCGCACCAGCGAGTAGATCGATCGTGCCGAGGCTGCCTTCCGGCGCCGGGCCGAGCAGCTGGTCTAGGTTCGTGCGCGCGGCCTTGGCATCGCGACCGACCTTGTCGATGTGGATGTTCACGGAGCGCGCGATCGAGCCGTACTTGCCGCCGTGGGCATCTTCGGCGAGCCGCTCGCTCTCGTTCTTCGCAAGCTTGACCGCATCGTTCGTCAGCCGGCGCAGCGGCCGATCCGATTCGATGAACATGAAGCCGATGCCGAGTGCGAGCACGATCAAGAACGCGATCGCGACGACGATCAGGATCTTGACCGACAGGTCGCTCTTGCGAACCGCAGCGAGCGTGCCGCCGAAGCCGCGCGCTTGCACGGTCTTCGCGAACACGGCGTAGTACGCGCTCTTGAGCCGCGCCTCGCCGGGGAGCCGGCCGATCATCGCCGTGTATCGGTCGGAACCCGCGAGCACCGGAATCTGATGGTTCGCTTCGCAGTCGCGGCTGACATCGGGGCCCGTGAGCTGGGCCAGCGTGTCGAGCATCGGCTTGTGATCGATCGCGAGCGGCCGCGAGGCCGCGACGTCGTCGTTGCCGAGATAGAACGCGACCTGGGTATCGATCGCGGAGAGCCGATGCGAGAGATCGGAGGCGAACTCGTTCGTGACCTTTTGACCGAGTACGACCGCACCGACGTAGTCGATCGGCGAGTTCGTGCGAATCACCGGTGCGGCCGAGACGAAGTACATCGTACCGTTCGCGGTCCACAGGTCATCGCGGAGGTAGCCGGCGAGCGCATCGTCGACGAGCGGACGGCCGGCGACGACGTCACCAAACTCGTCTTGATCGATCTTGTAGCGCGCGACGACGCGCCCCTTGTGGTCGATCAAGATCGCGAAGTCGGGCACGTACGCGCCGTTCGCCTTCTTGATCAGATCTTCGATCGCCTGGCGCACTTGCTTCATGCGATTCGCATCGAGTTCCTTTGCACCCGTCGCCGCATCGAGCGCGCTGATGACTTCGGGGGCACGGGCGAACGTCGCGCTGAACGCCACGCGATCGCGCGCGGCATCGGCGAGCAAGATGTCGATGACGCTACACGCGGTGGTCAGCCGCGCAGTCTCTTCGGTCTCGAGCTGCCGCTGCGCGGGGCGCGGCATCACGAGCGCGATGGTGAGAGCGATCGCGGCGCCGAGCGCCACGAGGAAGAACCAGATCTTCGAGAGGAACACGGGTTCAGCTCACTTCTTGGGCGAAGCGAACGCGTCGCTCGCGATCTTGGGGTTGATGTCGGTCTTGCCCTTGGCTGTCACTTCGACCGTGTCGTCGGTGCGCTTGATCCAACCTTCGTCGTACCAGATCTTCAGCTTGTAGCTGCCGGCCGGAATGTTCTCGATCTCGAAGTGACCCGATTCATCCGGGTACGCGATGTACTGCGTGTTCACGACGACGACCCGACCGATCAGGTGCGGCGCGTCCTTGTCCGTGATCGTGTAGACCTTGCCACTCTCGGTCGGACGAAACGTCTTCGGACCCGTCGGGTTGATCGGGCCCGCCTCGATCAACTTCGGATCCTCTTTTGCGATCAGCGTGCGCGCGGTCTTCGAGTTGTTGACGATCGTGACCTCGGCGCCCGCGGGTGCCGCGATCACCGGGTGATTGAACGACTCGCCGACCAGGTTCCACTGCACGCGTGGTGGCGCGGCCGGCTTCTCGTCGCCTTCGACGACGACGACCATGCGTGCGAGGACGGCCATCGGCCGCACCGGCGTCACCGGATTCTCGAACCGCTCGACGAAGCCGGGCTCGACCGGCTTCGGCCGATTCGGCAGCGCCGAGGGCAGGTCGATCTTGCCGACCAACGTGCCCGCGAGTGCAGTTCCGGGGACAAATGCCAACACGGCGCCAGCAACGGCGCCCACCAGGCCACGAGCCATGCGCATGCGCCGCAAGCGTACGTGGAGCGGGAGCTAGGCTGCAACCTACCTAACCGGAATCGTTAGCCGGTTTGGCGGAAAGCAGCCCCGGCACGGTGTTGACAGGGTTCGCACGAAACCCTGGCGTGGTCCGGTCGATACCACCGCCATGATCCTGCCTCGCCGCCCGCTCGCGGTCGCCTTCGCGTTCACCGCGATGCTCGCGATCGTCCAGGCCACGCGAGGTCCCAGCGATGCGCGCCCCCCCACCGGCACCGTGGCGGATGATCGCGGCACCGAGCGCATCGTCGGAGTGATCGATGGCTTGCCGATCACGACGGCGCTCGGCTTCGGCGCCTTGCTCCGTCCGGAGCCCGAGACCGGCGACGACATCTGGCTGTGGAGCCCCGAGCGCCTCGAGCCGGGCGCGCGGATCGCCGCAACCGGTCGGTTGCGCACCCCGCGTGGCTTCCTCGATCCCGGCTCGCCACCGCTCGCGAGTCGCGCGGCGTTCGAGATGTCCGCGCAAACGATCGAACATCTCGGCGATGCGAGCACGTGGCGCACCCGTACCTTGCGCTGGGCGAGTGCGATGCAACACGCGTGGGTCACCACGATCGACGACGCGGCAGGCCCGAGCGACGGGGCCGCTGCGCTGCGCGGCATCATCACCGGTGATCGCGGCACGGTGCCTGTCGCGCTCGATGACCGCTGGCGCGCGTGCGGCATCTTTCACGCGCTGAGCGTGAGTGGGTTGCACCTCGCGGTGGTCGCCGGCCTCGCGTTCGCGCTGCTACGCCGATTGATCGCGGGGTCGCCGTGGGGCGGTCGCGTGAGGCCCGCGCGATGGGCCGTACCACCGGCGCTCGTGCTCGCGATCGCTTACACGCTCGTCACCGGGGCGCAGATCGCGACGCTGCGCTCGCTCGTCGTGATCGCGATCATGTTGATCGCTCAGTTCCTCGACCGGCCGATGCGGCTCGTCGATGCCCTCGGGATCGCGATGCTGGGGTTGCTCGCGTGGCACCCGAGCGATCTGCGTGATCCATCTTTTCAACTGAGCTTCGCGGCCGCACTCGCACTCGCGTTGCGCCCCCGCCGCGTCGAAGGGCTCGCGCCGGGCAATCGCGTGCTGCGCTGGTTGCGCGAAGGCGTCGTGACCTCGGCGTGGGTCACGCTCGTCACCGCACCGATCACCGCACTCCATTTTCACCAGATCCAGCCGGGCGGTGTGATCGGAAACTTGATCCTCACGCCGCTGCTCGAGCTCGTTGCCCTGCCGCTCGGGCTCGCGGGCTTGTTGCTCGGCGCGGTGTGGCCCGCCGCCGGCACGCTCGCGATCCGGATCGCGGCAGCGACGGTTGGCTTTGTCGACCTGCTCGCGGGTTGGTTCGCGCGGATAGCGCCGGTCGGGCAGATCGCGGTCGGCTCGATCCTCGCGATGATCGTCCTCGTCGGGCTCGCGCTGGTCCTGCTCGCGCGCACCACGCGCACGAAGCTCGACGCGCTCGCGTGGGCCGCGCTGTGTGCGACGTGGTTGTGCGCACGCGTGCCACCCGCACCGGGTGCGCTGCGCGTGACCTTCCTCGATGTCGGCCAGGGCGATGGCGCGATCATCGAGCTGCCCAATGGTGCGGCCTGGATCGTCGATGCGGGCGGACTCGCGAGTCGCTACGATCTCGCCTCGGCCTCCGCGCCCGGCAGGGCGGTCGCGCGCACGCTCGAGGCATACGGTCACGCCGCGATCGAGCTCGCGATCATCTCGCACCCACATCCCGATCACTATCTCGGTCTTGCCGCACTCACCGCGCCGATCGCGGAGATGTGGAGCCCCGCGGGCGAGCCCGCCCCGCGCGACGGCATGAAGCGACCGCTGAGCGCGAGAAACGCGGAAGCAACGACGCTGCCGAGCTTCGCGACGCTCGCGACCGCGCCGCTCCACCATCCGCCGCTCGGACTCGTGCGCGAAGAGGCCGGCGTCGAGGTCTGGGTCTGGGGGCCGCGGTTTCGCGAGAGCGACCAGGTGGCCGAGCGCGAGGAGGTCGATCCGGTCCGCACGGTGAACGATAACTCGCTCGTGATCGAGCTCCGGTTCGCGGGGCGCTCGATCTTGTTCGCGGGCGATGCCGAGGCCGAAGGCGAAGCGGCGGTCGTCGCGGCGGGCTTGCGCCACGTCGATGTCGTCAAGGTCGGCCACCACGGCAGCCCGACCTCGTCGTCGGAAGCGTTCGTTCGAGCGACCCATCCCGGGACCGCCGTGATCTCGTGCGGTGTCGCGAACACGTTCGGGTTTCCGTCGCCCGCGGTGATGGCCCGCTGGCGCGCGGTCGGCGCCGAGGTCGAACGCACCGATACGAGCGGCGCGATCACCGTCACGATCGAACCCGACGGGCGGCTCGAGGTCGACCGATTCCGGCACGCGGCGTTGTGACAGCGTGCGCGATGTCGTGTGATCATGCAGGCGGTGGCGACTCCGGCAGCCGATAGAGAGGCGATCGAGCAGGCAGTCGTGCGCGGTAGCGAGGCCCTCAAACAGGGCAAGCTCGACGAAGCGTCGAAGGCGTTCCGCGCCGCGCTGCTCATCGATGACAACAACACGCGCGTCCTGGCCTTGCTCGGCCTGGTCCACTTTCGCGGCAACCAGTTCGAACAAGCGCGCGCGATCTACGAGGACCTCGTCGAGCGCGCGCCCACCGATGCCTCGCACCGGCTGAACCTCGGCCTCGTCTATCTCAAGCTCGGCGACGGCACCAAGGCGATCAGCTCGCTCGAAGCGAGCCGTGCGCTCGATCCGAGCCAGGGCCGCGCCGTGAGCTACCTCGGCCTCGCGTACGCGCGCGCCGGTCGCTACGCCGAGGCGTATCGCTCGTTCTTGCTCGCCGGTCAGAGCGAGCTCGCGAGCGAGATCGAGACCAACCTCACGACCGCAGAGCGCGAGGGTATTCATGCGCAACTCGCGCGCACCGGGCTCGATCTTGGTGCACGCACCTCGTCGCGCGACATCCCCGTGGTAGCGCGTACGTCGTCGAAAGAGCTCGGCCTCGCACCCGCGGCGCGCGCGGTACCACGCGAGAGTAACGACGCGGTCAACGCGAAGAATCCGGCGTCGGAGCCCGAGCTCGAGTTCAAGGCCGAGCCCGCGCCCGTGGCGCCGGATCCTGCCGTGCCGCACATGCTGTCGCCGCGCTCGTCGCTGCGCAACTCGGAATCGGTGCAGTTCGTGCTGCCGAAGAGCCCGGCACCGCAGGTCGTCGACGGTCGCTCGAGGCTCTCCGCCGCGCTCGAGACCGCCACCCCGGCGAGCTCGATTCCAGGAGCACGCACGGCGTCCTCGTCGCATCCGCCGATTCCGCTCTCGCAGCTCGCGACCGAAGATCTGGTTCGTCCCGACGAGGGCGAGGAGCGCTTCGAGATCTCGGCGTCGGGTGCGCTCGTGATCCGCGTCGATCAGCGCCTCTTCACACGCCTCGAAGGCGTGCACGCGACCGGTGGCGACCTCGCGTTCGAGCCGGCGTTGCGGCGCTCGCGCGGCCACCAGAGCGAAGAGCGCTTCGACTACGGCGGGCCACCGCTCCACGTCGTCACCGGTCACGGCTACATGATCGCGGTGCCTGGCAAGAAGCCGTTCACCGCGGTCACGCTCGACGACGACATCTTCTATCTCCGCGAAGACCTCGTGTTCGCGTTCGAAGCCACGCTGCGCTGGGAGAACGGCCACGTGCCGGGGCTACGCGGACGCTTGCCGGTCGTCCAGTTCCGCGGCGACGGCTCGGTGGTGTTGCGCAGCGAGCAGCCACTGACGCGGGTGAAGCTGCCGCCGAACGGCATCGTGTACGTCGATGCGTCGCGGCTCGCCGGCTGGATCGGGCGCGTGATTCCACGCGCGGTCGTGCCGCCACCAGGCGCGCCGATGGGTGACGTCTGCGTCGAGTGCACGGGCGAAGGCGTCGTGTTGATCGACTCGATCGCGGCCCCCGAGGTCGTGATGACGACGGTGGCACCAGCGAAGAAAGCCAAGACGATGCCGCCGCCGATGACGCCCGCCGCGCCGGCCGTCGAAGATAAGCCCGCGCAGCCCGCCGAGCTCGACATCACCAAGACCGCGGACTGGTTGGGCGACGACGCGCCGAGCGAGCCGGGCCGCGACGAGATCTAGTGAAGCCGATCGCCGCGGCCGCGCGGCTCGCAGGCAAGCGAGGTCGCGTGCTGCTCCACTCCGCACGCGACGACGATGGCCTCGGTCGCTGGTCGTTCGCGACCGCGATGCCGAGCGCCACGTTGATCGGTCGCGGTCGATCGTTGGTGCGACTCGATGCGACCGGCCGTCCAGTACACCGCTTCACCGCCGATCCGTTCACCGCCGTCGAAGCATTCCTCGCGGAGCACGGTTGCACCACGGAGAGTGCGTTCGGCGCGCGCGGCGCACCACCCGCGCCGCGCGTGATCGGCTACTTCGGATACGACCTCGCGCGCGTCGTCGAGACCTTGCCCGGTGGCCCGACGCTCGGCGCCGACACCCCGGATCTCTGGCTCGCCGCGTACGACGGAGTCGCGCGGTGGACCACGGCCGATGCGTACGAGCTCGTCGGCCCGGATCCGCGCGCGCTCGCCGCCGCGCTCGCCGCGGGTCCGCACCACCCCGCCCTCGCACCGAGCCTCGGCCCGCTCACCGCCGATGATGATGGTGGCCATCACATGGCGCGCGTCGAGAAGATTCGCGACTACCTCACCGCCGGCGATGTCTATCAGGTCAACCTCGCGCGCCGCCACGTCGCGCGCGTCGCGGCACCTGGCGATCCACTCGCGTTATATGCGGCGCTGGCCGCCGCGTCCCCTGCCCCGTACGGTGCGCTGATCGAAGCCGACGAGCTCGCGTTGATCTCGAGCTCGCCCGAGCGCTTCCTCGCGAGCACCGGTGATCGGATCGAGACGCGCCCGATCAAAGGCACGCGTCCTCCTGGCGCCGGTAGCGCCGCCGAGCTCGCCGCCTCGGCAAAGGATGCGGCCGAGCACGTGATGATCGTCGATCTCGAGCGCAACGACCTCGGGCGGATCGCGGAGACCGGCTCGGTCCGCGTCGACGAGCTCGGCTACGTGATCGAGCTACCGACGCTGTTCCACAAGGTCTCGCGCGTGAGTGCACGGCCGCGTGCAGGCGTCGGCTATGCCGAGCTGTTGCGCGCCACGTTCCCAGGTGGATCGATCACCGGCGCGCCGAAGGTGCGCGCGATGCAACTGATCGACGAGCTCGAGCCCGCGCGGCGCGGCCCGTACTGCGGCGCGTTCGGCTACTTCGCGCCGACGGGCTTCGACCTCGGGCTCGGGATCAGGATCGGCGTGCTCTATGGTCACGAGCTTCGCATTCACGTCGGCGGTGGCATCGTCGCGGATTCGGATCCCGCAGCCGAGCTCGCCGAGACCGAGCTCAAGGCGGCGGGGTGGATCGCAGCGTTGGCTACGGTAGCTCGGCGTTGACCCAGGTCAGCGCGTTGTCGAGGATCGGGATGCCGCCGACCGATGTCGCGGTGCCTCCGCTCGGGGTTAGCGTCGTCGACGCGGGGCCGGCCCGCAGGCCGGCGAGCCACACCATGCCGAACGACCCCGTGCCCGTGACCTGCCACGAGGTCGCGGTGGTGCCGTCGTATTGCGGCGAGTACAGCGGCGTGGGCGTCGGTGCAGCGACGACCGTCGCGACGTTCGCACCGGCCCGGCCGACGTGGATGAACACGTCGCCGTAACCGGGCGTGTAGACGACGCCGCTCTCGTTTTGAAGGTTGATGTAGTCGTCCCTCTTCATCACGGGAATCACGCGGGCGGCGGAGAAGCTCATCAGCGAGGTGATGATCGCGGCACCGTTACCGGTCACGGTCCACACCAGGTTCGAGCTCGTCGGCGTATCGATCACGAACGTGCCGTCCGCTGCCGTCGCAGCGGTGTGACCATCGAGCGTGACGGTGAACCCTGCTGCGCTCGCGGTCGAGCAGACCTCCGGCGAGCGGGGATCCTTAACGAGGCAGACCTTGGCGGCGATCACATCGGCTATGCCGGGCGAATCTCCAACGTTCGCGTCGGAACCGGCACCCCCACCGCCACCCCCAACACCCCCACCACCGCTCAACGGGAACAGCGCGCCGTCACCTTGGCTGCATGCGGTGACCAGAAGCAAGGCGAGCGCCAGGGTCCTCATGCTTCGGAGCTTACGCCGCCGGTGCCAGATGCCTAGAATTTCGCCACGCCTCGACCAGGAAAAGTGCCACACCGACGAGGAGTGAAGCATCCGCCACGTTGAAGATGGGCGCGATCACGGGTCGACTTGAAGAAGATCGCGATAAAGATCAGGACCCGAGCGCGCAGGGGTCCAAGACCCTCGCGACCCTGCTCGCTATTTTCGTGCGCCGACTGATCGGGCTCACGCTTCGAGATCCTTGACGAGTCCGGCGGCTTTGGCCTTCTGTTGCCGTGCCGCCTTCTTCGCCTTCTCGCGCTTACCCTCGATCTGGATGTCGATGAACATCAAGATCACGCCGATCACGAGGACGATGTCGGCGACGTTGAACGTCGGCCACACCATGAACTTCAAGTCCCACGACACGAAGTCGGTGACCATGCCGGTGTG
>JAYWCI010000312.1:0-23829 GCA_043780895.1 Kofleriaceae bacterium
AAGGGCCAGCTGCTCGCGTACCTCGTGGTGGTCGCCGAGTGGATGCTGCCCCACATCGCGAACCGGCCGTTGACGCTCGTGCGGTGCCCCGAGGGTCGCAAGAAGCCGTGCTTCTTTCAGAAGCGCATCCTGAAAGGATCACCTTCGGCGATCCACGAGCTCGTGCTGACCGAGGCGGACGGCGAAGAGGTCACGTACATGCAGGTCGATGACATGCCCGGGCTCGTCGCGACCGCGCAGCTCGGCACGCTCGAGCTGCACACGTGGGGCTCGCACTCGGACCACGTCGAGCAGCCCGACATCATGGTGTTCGATCTCGATCCCGATGAAGGGCTCGCGTGGGACAAGGTCGCGCTCGCCGCGTTCGAGCTCCGTGGATTTCTCAACGAGCTCGGCCTGACCTCGTTCGTGAAGACGACCGGCGGTAAGGGGCTCCACGTCACCGTGCCGGTCAAGCGCGGCCTCGGCTGGGACGACCACAAGGACTTCACCAGGCTCGTGTCCGAAGCGTTCGAAGCGCGCACCCCCGCGCGGTTCACGACCAACATGGTGAAGCGCGCCCGCGCCGGGCGGATCTTTCTCGACTACCTCCGCAACGGCCGCAACGCCACGTTCATCGCGCCCTACTCGCCCCGCGCGCGCGAAGGCGCACCGGTCGCCGTGCCCATCACCTGGGAAGAGCTGGCCGCAGGCGTCGATCCGCGCGCGTTCACGACGCGGACCGTACCGAAGCGGCTGGCCGAGCTGCGCGAAGATCCGTGGAAGGACTACGCGGCGACGAAGCAGGCGATCACCGCCGCGATGTGGAAGGCCGTCCGGAAGCGCTGAGGTACACCGCGCGCACTGCCATCCGAGCTGCCACACACTCGCACCGAGCCGCACAATGCTGCTTTCACAGACCCAGTTGACGGGCAACTCGGGGCCGACGAGACCCATATTCCGCGGTGACATCCCTCGTACTCACAGGTTGCAGTGGGCACGGAACGTGCTCGGGGTGGGTTCCATGAATCGCTTGATCATTCTTGGGTGTCTATTTGTCGTTCGCCTTCGGCTGTAGGAAGTCCGAAACCAAGGAGCACGAGCTCTCCGAGCCGGCCACACACACCGCACCGATTCCCACCTCGGCCGAACCTGCGAAGTCCGAGTACAAGCCCGACGAGATCTGGAAGGCCACCGACGGAGTGTCGCGGATGGACATCATGGAAAAGTTCAAGGACGGCGTGACCGTGACCGGAACGATCATCAAGGTCGACGAGCCCGCCGGCGGCGAGTATGCGGTTTCCCTCGATGCCAAGAGCGGGCACACGGTGGTGCTGACGTTCTCGGACTTTGGCGCAACGGCGAAGGCGAAGGGGCTCAAGGCAGGCGATGCCGTCACCGCAACAAAGTGTCAGATCGTCAACCCGACCGCCGACCGCCTGCCGCTCGTGCTCTGCACCCTCAAGTAGTCCGGGAAGCTGCCCCGTCGGTGATCACGTTTGGTCGCACGCGCGGACCACGTGCTTGACGTCAACTACATCCACCCAACGGGGAGATGTAATTGTCGCTCAGCACATCCCGGCACCGCGAATCCGAAGTCCGCCCAGTCGACTTGAAACGCCGAGCCCGGCGCGAAGCTCAGCGTGAGAAATGGTTCCTTGCTCGCGCGCGGACACAGGCCGCGCAGGCCGCGCAGGCGATGCGCTCGCTCGGCCCACCACATGCGCCCTTGCCGTTCACGTTGAAGTGACACGCCTACCGCACGACCGTCACCGTATCGCTCGCGATCCGAGCGTGGATCTCGACGGCGAGGAGCGCGAGCCCGATTGCAAACATGAAGGGAGCCGGCCCGGAGCCCAAGTGTTCGCGCTCGGCAACCTCGTACGCAAGCATGCCGCCGCCCCATCCTGTGAGCACGCTGCCGACGACGATACCGAGCGGGATCACGCGGCGGTCGACGACTACACCAACAGCGGAAATCGACCGCACATTGGCGAGCGGTGTGTCGACCCGAAGATCGAGCACACGTCGGTCGCAGCGCTGACCGCGGCAATACCGGACCTCGTTCTGCGTCAAATGCATGCGCAGCTTGTCGTCGTCGAACGCGAGCACGTCAGAGGGCCGGCCGACAAGCACCATGTCGTGGTCGCTGAGGCCGGTTGTGACGGCGCCTTCGACTTGTGGGACCGAGCCCGAGCCCTCGATCGCGAGTTCCGAGGAATCGCGCAGCGTCACGCGCGTCATGTCGACCCGATGGACACACGCGAACAAGCAGGCAACGAGGGCGATGATGCGCATGCACGACAGCATGCGCCGTGCGCGCGCCTGTGCGACGTGAAGACTATCTGGCGGTCGTGAAGACTTCGCTACGCCGGCTGCGCTCACGACTGCCGTCGAGTCGTTAGCGGCTGGGGCGTACGCACTCTGCTCTCGTCTCGGACTCCGGCGAGGCCTGGTAGCAGGCGAGGCTCGAACCGCGCGGCGTCTCAGTCCACTGACGCGATGGCGAAGACGCAGTCAATGAACGAGCCGATTGCGAGCTCCTCCTTCAGCGAGTTCATCCATCGTGGCGGATAAATTGTCCGAGCAAAATACCGCAGCTCCACGAACTTCCTGTATCCGTACGGGCTGGCGTTCAAGTTCGCGAGCACGTACTTCTCGTGCAGCAATCGCAACGTGACGCCCGTCCGCCGCAGCTCGATGTGCATCGCGGTCGGACTCGGTTCCGTGGCGGTGCTGCGGTTGATGCCGGCGGATACATCCGCGCCTCGAGCTCCGCCTCTGCGATCAGCTCGACCTCGTTCCACGTGAGCCCGATGTGCGTGGCGCGCGACACGACCTCGTTGGCCGTGCCGAGGCCAACGCATAACGCCTTCGCGATTTCTCGAAAACTTCGATCCTGTTTCCAACGCAGTCGCAGGATCTCCTCGTCTTGCGCATCGACAGTCGCTCCGTGGGCACAGGCATTCATTTCGGTGCGACTTCGAAGCACCGACCATCCCTGCGTCAGCTGACGCCAACCGAACGCCGAGGGTCTACCCAGCGTCTGACGGTCCGATTAATTGGTCCGGTCAGCATTCACGATACGCGGCTTCGGCGTTCACGATGCCGCGGTTTCGGTTGTCTTTCCAAGATCATCGAGTCGAGCCACTCGGGGGAGGACGCGCGCAGTCGCTCGCTGTGCGAACCGATTGTCTCTCGCGTCTCACGTGACTTCAGAGCGAGCCCTCGTGACGAGACCACGCGCGAGAACGCCCGGCTCGATCGATGCACTCACGGGGGATGGAGGAAACGATGTTGAGAGCACTGAAAGAACTAGAGGGCTACTCGATCGAAGCGACGGACGGCACGATCGGCAAGGTCGTCAACTTCTTGTTCGACGACGATCGCTGGGTCGTGCGCTATCTCGTGGTCGAGACCGGAGGTTTTCTCGACGGCCGCCGCGTCCTGATTTCTCCCATCTCTCTCGGTGAGATCGACTGGCCGCAGCGCTCCATCAAGGTCGCGCTCACTGTCGAGCTGGTGAGGAGTAGCCCTTCGATCGACTCGAATCTCCCTGTCTCTCGACAGCACGAAGCCGCCTTTATCGAGCACTACGGCTATGGCCAGTACTGGGGCTACTCGGGCGTGTGGGGGATGGGGCCGTATCCGCAACTGTTAATGGGTGGCAACGTGCCACCGCCTACGCCGACGCCCTCGCCCAAAGGCGACCCGAACCTTCGCAGCGTCGATGCCGTGGCCGGGTATCACGTCGAAGGCAATGACGATTCCATCGGGCACATCGCGGATTTCCTTGTAGATGATCGCTCGTGGGAGATCATCGATCTGGTGATCGATACTCGGAACTGGTGGTTCGGAAAGCACGTGATGGTGGCCGCGCGGTTCGCGAACTACATCGATGCGGTCGGTCGGAAGCTGTACGTGAAGCTCTCGCGTGATGCGATCAAGGCGTGTCCCGAGTGGAAACCAGAAGTGCATCCGCAACCCGTCACGCATGCGTAAGTACCGAGCACCCGATGCAACAACTTCTCGCTCCGCTACTTCTGGCGTTCCTCGGCTGTTCGCAGCCGTCGGAGACATTCGAGTTCGGTGTCAGTCCAGTCACTCCGGCCGCCCTCGGAAGCGTGACGACCACGGTCGGAGCGAACGGCAACACCAACCTGACGATCGATGTCCACCACCTGTCGCCTCCGGACCGTGTCGTCCAGGGTTCCGCGGTCTACGTCGTGTGGGCCAAGCAGCTGGACGCGAACAATCCGCCGTCGAGCCTCGGAGCACTCAAGGTCAACGACAAGCTCGACGGGCGCCTCGAGACATTAACGGTGTTTCGATCGTTCGATCTGACGATCACCCCGGAAGCGACAGCGACCGTCGCTGCGCCGACCGGCAAGGTCGTGCTCGAGACCCGGATCTCGCCGCGAAGCTAGCGATCATATTCACGAATGGTGCCCTACCCCAGCATCCGATCACGACCGAGCTGGTTCACCTCGTGCTGGCCCACGCAGCCGGAATCGCAAAGGCGACTCCGGAGCGGATCGATGACGAGCACGTGAATCCACGGCGTGCCTGGCACGCAATGGGCGAACCGATGCGTCCGCATCCTGATCAGGTCGCGGCGCTCGCGAGGGCGTCCGAACTCGTGAGCGAACCGGCGCGGCACGTCGTCGATGGTACGGCCGCGACGTTTGGACTGATCGTGCCGCCGCAAGGCACGATCCTGCTCACGGTGGCGCTCGCATGACCCACACCATCGCTGCCGCCGACGCGAAGGATGTCGAGCGCGCGGCGAGCGAGACCGAAGTGCTCGCGACGCTCCAGCTCGACACGTTCGATTACTTCGTTCGCCAAGTCGATCCGCAAACCGGCCTCGTCGCGGATAGCACCGAGCCCGACAGCCCGGCGACCATCGCCGCGACCGGGTTCGGCCTCGCGATCCTCTGCGTCGCCGTCGAGCGCGGCTGGATGTCGCGCGCGGCCGCAGTCGCGCGGATCCTGATGACGTTGCGCTTCCTCGCTAAGAGTCAGCAAGGCCCCGAGCCTGACGCGACCGGGCACAACGGCTTCTACTATCATTTCCTCGACATGAGGACCGGGCGCCGCTCCGGGCTGTGCGAGCTCTCGACGGTCGACACCAGCTTCATGATCGCCGGCGTACTCACGGTCGCGGGCTACTGCGATGGCGGCGATCCGCACGAGCAGGAGGTCCGAGACCTTGCCGACAAGCTGTATCGCCGCGTCGACTGGGTCTGGGCCTGCAACGGCACGGCGCACGTGACCCATGGCTGGTCGCCCGAGCACGGGTTTCTCGCCGCAACGTGGAGCGAGGGCTATTGCGAGGCGTTGCTGCTGTACATCCTCGCGCTCGGTTCGCCGACCTTTCCGCTCGATCCGGCGAGCTACCAGCAGTGGATCGCGACGTTCGAGCCGCGCACGTACTACGGCCTCGAGTACTTCTTTGCAGCACCGCTGTTCATCCACCAGCTCTCGCACATGTGGATCGATTTCCGGGGGATCCGTGACGATCAGAACCGTGCGCTCGATTGCGACTACTTCGAGAACAGCCGGCGCGCGACACTCGCGCAGCAGCGCTACGCGATCGAGAATCCCCAAGGCTTCGCGCACTATGGCAAGAACATGTGGGGGCTCACGGCATGCAACGGGCCTGGACCCGCGACCAGGATCGTCGACGGCGTCACGCGCGAGTTCTACGGATACGTCGCGCGGGGTGGGCCGGGTGGGATCGACGACGGCACGATCGCACCGTGGGCGGTCGCGGCCTCGCTCCCGTTCGCACCCGAGATCGTCGGCCCCACGCTCCGTCACGCGATCGAGCGCCTCGATCTTAAAGGACACAACGGCGCCGGATTCGACGCCAGCTTCAATCCGACATTTCCCGAGACGACCGCGAACACACGCGGGTGGGTGGCACCGTGGCGGCTCGGTCTGAACGAAGGGCCGATCGTGCTGATGCTCGAGAATCACGCGTCGGGGTTGCTCTGGAACCTCGCGGCGCGCAGCCAGTACATCATCACCGGGTTGAAGCGAGCGTCGTTTCGCGGCGGCTGGCTCGATGGATGACCGCCAGTTCGCCCCGACGACGATTGTCAAAAGCGCACGTTGTACCGAGGGGATCGCGCCGCGTAGCGTGTCGCCCTTGGCGGGATCGGAGGACTAGTGGCGGCGCTCTTCGCTCCGTGGACGAACACCGCGACGCGCGTGGTGTTGATCGCCGTCGTCATCGGGGCGAGCGCGCTGCTCGCGGCGCCGATGATCTACGCGCGCTCGCCGTTCGCGACGGGACAGAGCGATCCGTTACTTCAGCCCGTGGAGTTCGATCATCGCCACCACGTGCGCGATGACGGCATCGATTGCCGGTACTGCCACAGTGCCGTGGAGCGCGCGCCCTACGCGGGCGTTCCCGCGACCGAGCTCTGCCTCGGTTGCCACAACCAGATCTGGAATGACAGCACGCTGCTCGCCCCGGTCCGCGATAGCGCAACCACCGGCCGCCCGATCGCATGGCAACGCGTGCACTCGCTCCCGGACTTCGTCTACTTCGATCACTCCGTTCACGTCACGCGAGGCATCGGCTGCGTGTCGTGCCACGGCCGCGTCGACGAGATGGCTGCGGTCTACCAGGTCGAGCCCCTCTCGATGCGCTGGTGCATCGACTGCCATCGCGATCCGGTGCCGCACTTGCGGCCGCTCGATCAGATCACGAGCACGACGTGGCAAGCAGCGAACGCCGAGGTCACGACCGCCCTCGCGGCGGAGTATGCCACGCGTAGCCTGACCCATTGCTCCACGTGCCACCGATGATCCACGACGACGAAGAGCTCCCGGCTGGATGGGCCGGCGTCCAGCACCTGATCAGGCGCGGCACCGCCGACCGCGGCTGGCGCGAGCCCGAACCGGTGGAGGGACTCGACGAGGTCAGCCGGCGTGGCTTCTTCAAGTGGCTCGGTGCGGGCGCCGCGGTCGCCGGCATCGCCGCGTGCTCGTCGCGCCCCGCGCGTGAGATCCGACCGTACGTCCACCAACCGCCCGAGCTCACGCCCGGTGTCGCGCAATACTTCGCGAGCGCCCTGATCGAGGATGGCTTCGCGACCGGCGTGCTCGTCGAGGCGCATGAAGGGCGACCAACGAAGATCGAGGGCAATCCCGATCATCCCGCGAGCCTTGGCGCGACGCGTGCGATCGAGCAAGCCGCGGTGCTCTCGCTCTACGATCCGCAGCGGCTGCGCGCGATCGGTGATCGCGGCGTGCCCGGCACGTGGGATGGCGTGCGGCAGTTCTTCGCGACCGCGCGCGCGAACGGCGGTGCCGGGCTGCAGCTCGTGCTCGAGCCGACGACCTCGCCGATCGTGATCGAGCTCGTCACCCGCGTGCGTGCAGCACTCCCTCGTGCGGTGGTTAGCTTCTGGGCGCCGTTCGAGCCGCGCGCGTCGCTCGCCGGGAATGCGATCGCGTACGGTCGGCCGTTGCAGACCCAGCTCGATCTGCGTCACGCCGACGTGGTCGTGACCCTCGACGCCGATCTGCTCGGCGATCACCCGATGGGGCTCGCATACGCGCGCCAGCTCGCCGATCGCCGGCGGGTGACCGATGCGAGCGCCGCGATGAGCCGGATCTACGCGATCGAAGCCGCGTACACGACGACGGGCACGCTCGCCGACCACCGGATCCGGTTGCGGAGCGGCGAGGTGGAGGCGGTCGCGCGCGAGCTCGCGGCGGCCTGCGGTGTCGGCGCACCGATCCGACCGGAGGCGGATCGTGCGCGCTGGATAACCGCGATCGCCGCGGACCTCGGTCGCGCGCGCGGTCGCTCGGTCGTCGCCGCGGGCGAGCGCCAGCCCGCGAGCGTTCACGCGATCGTCGCCGCGATCAACCACGCGCTCGCCAACGTCGGCGCCACGGTCACGTACACCGAGCCGGTCGCGTTCGAGGCCGGGCTGCCGAGCCACGAGCTCGACGTCCACGATGCGACCACGTTGATGATCCTCGGCGGCAATCCGGTCTACACCGCGCACGCCGGGCTCGCCGCGGCACTCACGCGCGTCCCCAGCCTGTACCTCGGCCTCTACGCGAACGAGACCGCGAAGATGTGCCGCCACGTCGTGCCCGCGCTGCACGCACTCGAGCAGTGGGACCTCGCGCGCGCGTTCGATGGCACGCTGACCCCGGTCCAGCCGCTGATCGAGCCCGTGTTCGGCGGTCACTCGACCGCCGAGCTGCTCGACGCGCTGCTCGGAGATCCGCCAACGCACGCGCGCGATCGCGTCGCCGCCGCGTGGACTCGCTTGCAGCCCGCGACGGACTTCGCCGCCGGGCTCGCGGTCGGGTGTGCACGCGACACCGCCGCAACCTCGGTCGCCGTCGCCGCGCCCGCGGCGATCGCGCCCGCGGCGCCTCGGCCACCGAGGAGCCTCGAGCTCGACCTACGGCCGCACCCCGCGATGTACGACGGTCGCTACACGAACAACCCGTGGCTGCTCGAGCTGCCCGAACCGATCACGAAGTTGACGTGGGACAACGCCGCGCAGCTCTCGCCGCAGACCGCGAGCCGACTCGGGCTCGCGACCGGAGACCTCGTTGCGCTCGGCGTCGAAGGGCGCACGCTCGACGTGCCCGTGATCCTCGTGCCAGGCCACGCCGACAATTCGATCACGCTCCACGCCGGCTACGGGCGCAGCGGCGACGAGCACATCGCGCACGGTGTCGGCGTCAACGCATTCGCGCTGTGGCGCGGCCCGTTCCAGACCAGCGTCACGCTCGCGAACCGCGATCGCCATCGCGAGCTCGCGATCACGCAGGAGCACTGGCGGATGGAGCACCGCCCGATCGCGCTCGGTGGCAGCCTCGCCGAGCTCGCGAGCGATGCGTGGCGCACCGAGCTCGCGAGCCATCGCGGCAATTCGCCGAGCCTGCTGAAGAAGTACCCGACGCCGGGCGAGCAGTGGGCGATGTCGATCGATCTCACGAGCTGCACCGGCTGCTCGGCGTGCGTGATGGCGTGCGCCGCCGAGAACAACACCCCCGTTGTCGGCCGCACCGAGGTGCTCAAGAGCCGCGAGATGCACTGGCTGCGCATCGATCGCTACATCGACGACGGCAGCGCGCCCGGCGACACCGTGATCTCGGTGCAGCCCATGCTGTGCCAGCATTGCGAAGACGCGCCGTGTGAATACGTGTGCCCGGTCGAGGCCACGACCCACAGCCCCGACGGCCTCAACGAGATGACCTACAACCGCTGCGTCGGGACGCGGTTCTGCTCGAACAACTGCCCGTACAAGGTCCGGCGGTTCAACTGGTTCGACTTCAAGCAGCACGACGGGCTTCAGCTGCTCGCGCGCAACCCCGACGTCACCGTGCGCGATCGCGGCGTGATGGAGAAGTGCACGTACTGCGTGCAGCGGATCCGGCGTACCGAGATCGATGCGCGCGTCGCGGGTCGACCGATCGGTGCGAGCGAGGTCCGCACGGCGTGTCAGCAGGTCTGCCCGACCCAGGCGATCACGTTCGGCTCGATCACGAATGCCGCGTCATCGGTGACCGAGCAGCGCACGCGGCCACATAGCTACGAGGTCCTCCACGATCAGGGCACGCGCCCGCGCACGACCTACCTCGCGCGGATCCGCAATCCGAATCCAGAGCTCGGATGAACGAGGCCGCGTTGAAAGCGAGCGACGAGATCCTGATCGGTCGTCCCGACGACGCGCAGCTCTCGGACCAGCTCCTCTCGACGACGACCCGCCCGTGGACGCGGGGCTGGACGATCGCGTTCGCGATCTGCGGCACGCTCACCGGCCTGCTCGGCATCGCGGTCACGCTCACGATCACGCGTGGCATCGGCATGTGGGGCAACAACATCCCCAATGCGTGGGGCTTCGCGATCATCAACTTCGTGTGGTGGATCGGCATCGGCCATGCCGGCACGTTCATCTCGGCGATCCTGCTCGTGCTCGAGCAGAACTGGCGCACCTCGATCAACCGGTTCACGGAGGGCATGACGCTGTTCGCGGTGATGCAGGCGGGCCTGTTCCCGCTGCTCCACCTCGGCCGGCCGTGGTTTGCGTACTGGCTGTTCCCATATCCGAGCGTGATGCGGACCTGGCCGCAGGTGCGCAGCGCGCTGCCGTGGGATGCCGCCGCGGTCTCGACCTACTTCCTGGTCTCGCTGATGTTCTGGTACCTCGGGATGATTCCCGATCTCGCGGCTCTCCGCGATCGCTCGCCGACACGGCGCCGCCGGATCATCTACGGCATCTTCGCGCTCGGCTGGCGCGGCTCGATCCAGCAGTGGCGCCACCACAAGGTGGCCTACCTGCTGCTGGCCGGCCTCGCCACGCCGCTCGTGATCTCGGTCCACTCGATCGTCAGCCTAGACTTCGCGATCACCGGCCTGCCCGGCTGGCACTCGACGGTGTTCCCACCATTCTTCGTTGCCGGCGCGATCTTCTCGGGCTTCGCGCTCGTGATGACGCTGATCATCCCCGCGCGCAAAGTGTTCAAGCTCGAGAACGTCATCACCGCCGCGCACCTCGATGCGATGGCCAAGATGATGCTGATCATGAGCTGGATCGCGTTCTACTCGTACCTGATCGAGTTCTTCCTCGCGTGGTACTCGAACGACAAGTTCGAGGTCTATCAAGCGCTCGTCAACCGGCCGACCGGCTGGTACGCGTGGACCTACTGGACGATGATCTTCTGCAACTGCGTCGTCACCCAGCTGTTCTGGTTGCGCAAGATGCGCCGCAACCTGAAGGTACTGTTCGTCGTCACGCTGCTGATCAACCTCGGCATGTGGCTCGAGCGCTTCGAGATCGTCGTGGTCTCGTTATCGCGCGACTTCTTGCCGTCGAGCTGGCACGTGTTCGTGCCGTCGTGGGTCGACCTCGGCTTGCTCGCCGGCACGCTCGGCTTCTTCGGCCTGTTGTTCCTGCTGTTCCTGCGCTTCGTCCCGTTCATCCCGATCGCCGAGATGAAGCACATGCGCGCCGAACTGGTCGCTGCCACGAGTGCCGAGGAGAAGCGCTCGTGAAGCGCCAGCCCGCGCTGATGGCCGAGTTCGAGAGTGGGCCCGCGCTGCTCGAGGGCGTGCGCGCGGCTCACGCGGCGGGGCTGTCGCGGCTCGATGCGTTCACGCCCTACGAGGTCGATGGTCTCCAGGCCGCGCTCGGCGTGCCGCGCTCGAGGTTGCCGTGGATCGTGCTCGCCGCCGGCCTGTTCGGTGGCGCCGCCGCGTACGCGCTGCAGTGGTGGATCAACGTGGTGAGCTATCCGCTCAACATCGGCGGCCGGCCGCATCACTCGGCGCCCGCGTTCATCCCGATCACGTTCGAGATGATCGTCCTGGGTGCGGCCACCGCGGCGCTGATCAGCGCGCTCGTCCTCGGCGGGTTGCCGTCGCTGTGGCACCCGGTGTTCGAGGTCGAGGGCTTCGAGCGCGCGACGATCGATCGGTTCTGGCTCGCCGTCGATCGCGGGGATGCGGCCCTCGATCAAGCGCGCGCGACGGTGCTACTCGAGACCGCGGGCGCGTTGCGCGTGGTGTGGCTGGGAGAAGCGCCATGAAGGCCGCGCTCCTGATGCTCGCGATCGCCGCCTGCGACAACGGTGGCTCGACGCCCGATTGGTCGCGCATGATCACCCAGCCGAAGCTCCTGCCGTTCGGTGCGAGCACGCTGTTCGCCGACGGGATGGCGATGCGCCCGACGCCGGCCGGCACGGTCGCGCGCGACTGGATCGCGGACCCCGAGGTGCGCGAAGGCCGCACGGCCGGTGGCGCCGCGGTCGAGACCCTTCCCGTCGCGATCACCCGACCGCTCCTCGAGCGCGGTCACGAGCGGTTCGCGATCGTGTGCGCGGCCTGTCACGGCATCGCCGGAGATGGCGAGGGTGCCGTCGCGCGTAACATGCAGCGCCGCCGACCGCCGTCGTTCTACGAGCCGCGCCTGCTCGCGCTGTCGCCCGGCGCGATGTATCGCACGGTCGTCGATGGCTACGGCCTGATGCCTTCGTACGCGGCGATGCTCTCGCCGACCGATCGCTGGGCCGTGATCGCGTACGTCCGCACGCTCCAGCTCGCCCAGCGCGTGGATGTTCGAACACTGCCGCCCGAGGTGCTGCCATGAGCAAGCGCGCGCTGTTGATCGCCTCGCTCGTGCTCGGTGGGCTCGGCACGATTGGGATGATCATCGGCTTCATCACCGACCCGACCCAGGCCGCGTTCTCCTACCTCACGGCGTGGGTCTACGCGGTCTCGATCGCGCTCGGTGCGCTGATCTTCTTGATGATCGCGCACGCGACCCAGGGCAAGTGGTTCATCGTGTTCCGCCGGTTCGGCGAGATGATCGTCGCGAGCCTTCCGATCCTCGCGCTCGCGTTCATCCCGATCGCGCTCGAGCTCGGCCGGATCTACGTCTGGGTCCACCCGCCCGCCACGCTCGATCACGAGGCGCTCGCGACGATCGCGCACAAGGCGCCCTACCTGAATCCGACGTTCTTCATCGTCCGCACGGCGATCTTCTTCGCGTTCTGGATCGCGATCGCCGGGCTCCTCACGCGGTTCGCCGCGCGCTCCGATCGCGACGTGCCGGCGCACCTCTATCGCCTGCGCGCGCTCGCCTGCGGTGCGCTCCCCGCGGTCGCGTTGACGCTCACGTTCGCGTCGTTCGACTGGCTGATGTCGATGACCCCGCTGTGGTACTCGACGGTCTTCGGCTTGCTCTACTTCTCGGGCGGCTTCGTCGCGGCGCTCGCCGCGATCGCCGTCATCGCCCGCGATGCGCGGCGCGTACCGGCCGTCGCGGAGCACATCCATCCGTCACACACCGGCGCGATCGGCCGGCTGCTGTTCGCGTTCCTCGTGTTCTGGGCATACATGGAGTTCTCCCAGGGCCTGATCATCTGGATCGCGAACAAGCCCGGCGAGGTGCCCTGGTACGTCACACGCGGTGCCGGCGCGTGGGGCAGCATGTTCGCGGTGCTCCTGATCGGTCACTTCGCGCTGCCGTTCTTCGTCCTCCTGGCCAAGCCGCTCAAGCGCAAGCCGACCCCGCTCGCGCTCGTCGGCTGGTGGTTGCTGCTCATGCACTACGTCGACATCTACTGGATCGTGATGCCGATCCTGCACCCCGCATTCTCGCTGCACTGGCTCGACGTCGCCGCACCGCTCGCGGTGGTCGGCCTGTCGACCGCGTTCGCCGTCGCGCGCAGCCGCGGGCCGATCGCCACCGACGATCCGCGGTTCCCCCTCGCCGTGCGCTACGAGGGCTCGTGACCGAAGCACAAGAACCCGATCAGCTCCGCATCCGCGCGATCGTGACCGTCGGCGGCGCGGTCGTCGCGCTCACGCTCGTGCTCGTCGGCATCGCGTGGCTGCTCGTCGCACGCCCGCCGGTCGCGGAGCGCGAGCCCGCACCGTCGGTGCTCGAGCACGGCTTGTTCGATCAAGCCCGCGGTGGGGCCGACGCGAACGCCGGCGGTGCCGCACGCCTGGATCGGTTCCGCTGGATCGATCGAGGCGCCCAGCTCGTCCAGCTCCCGATCGAGCGCGCGATCGATGCGGTCGTCGCGAAGCCCTCGCTGATCGGCGGTCACCGATGACCCGGCTCGTCCTGGCGATCGCGATGTGCCTCTCGGTCTCGGCGCGCGCCGCGGAACCCACGCCCGGCTCGCCCCTGTGGGCCGAACAGGCCGATGTCACCGAGCACCTCGGCGCCCAGCTCCCGCTCGACCTCGTGTTCACCGACAGCACGGGCCATCCCGCGCAGCTGCGCCAGCTGTTCGATGGCCTCCATCCCGTACTGCTCGTGCTCGCGTACTACGAGTGCCCGCAGCTGTGCAGCCTCGTCCTCGATGGCGCGGTCGCCGCGATGACCCAGCTCGATCACTTCGGCTTCCAGCTCGGGCCGCAGTATCGCGTCGCCACGATCAGCTTCGATGCGACGGAGCAGTTCGCGCAGGCAGCACGCAAGCAGGCGATCGTCGTCGGCTCGCTCGGCAAGCCGCTCGCGGCATGGCCGTTCTTCACCGGCAACGAAGCGAACGTGCAGGCGCTCACCGATCGGCTCGGCTTCAAGTTCCTGCGCGATCCGCGGACCGGCAACATCGCGCATGCCGCGGTCGTGTTCGTCCTCACGCCGACCGGCATCATCTCGCGCTACCTTTACGGCACCGATTACGCGCCCCGCGATCTCAAGCTCGCGTTGCTCGAAGCCTCCGATGGCAAGACCGGCTCGGTCGGCGACAAGATCCTGCTGCGCTGCTTCCACTACGACGCGGCGAGCCGGCGCTACGGCTTGTTCATCAGCCGGTTCATGAAGATCGGCGGCCTCGTGATCCTCGCGATCGCGCTCGGCATCGGTCGTGTGCTGTGGCGTCACGAGAAATTGCGAGAGGACGCGACGTGAACGAGCTCCTGCGCCACCTGCTGCACCTGCCGGAGCAGCGCTCGTCGATCGCACGATCGGTCGACTACCTGCACTACACGGTCATCCTCTGCACGATCGGGGGTGCGCTGCTGGCCGCCGGCTTCGGTGCGATCTTCCTCGTCCGCTATCGCCGGCAGAGCAAGACGATTCCGCTCACGCCCTACGTCGTCGCGCCACGCTGGCTCGAGGCCGGCGTGATCGTCGGCGTGCTCGCCTTGTTCTGTGGCTTCTGGTTCGTCGGGTTCTCGCAGTATCGAACGATCGAATCCGTGCCCGCCGATGCGATGCCGGTCTACGTCACTGCGAAGCAGTGGATGTGGAAGTTCGACTATCCCGGCGGCCCGACCTCCGCGAACGTGCTGACCGTGCCGGTCGGCCAACCGATCAAGTTGATCATGACGTCGCGCGACGTGATCCACAGCTTCTACGTCCCCGACTTCCGGATCAAACAGGACGTCGTGCCCGGCCGCACCATGACCACCTGGTTCGAGGCGATCGAGCCGGGCACCTCCGAGGTGCTGTGCTCGCAGTACTGCGGGACACGCCATTCGCAGATGCGCGCGCAGATCGTCGCACTCGCGCCCGAGAATTACGCGCGCTGGCTCGCCGCGGCTCACGGCCCGCTCGCATTACCCGGCGCGAAGGGCGATGGCAGCGGCCTCGCCGCCCGCGGCCATGCGGTCGCGGCCGATCATGGATGCTTGCGCTGTCACTCCGTCGATGGCACGCCGTTCATCGGTCCGACCTGGGCGAACGTGTTCGGCACGCAGCGGAAGACGTCCGATGGTCGATCGCTGCTCGTCGACGAGGCCTACCTGACCGAGTCGATGATGGATCCGCGCGCCGCGGTCGCCGCGGGCTTCGCGCCAGTGATGCCGTCGTATCAAGGGCTGCTTGAGCCCGAAGACATCTCGGCCCTCGTCGAGTACATCCGCTCGCTGCGAGATGTCACGCCGCACGTGGCCGAGCCGCCGCCGGTCGCGCCGATCAGCTATCCGCAAGGAGCGACCCCATGACAGACTACTTGCGCGCGAAGGCCGGGATCAGATCGTGGCTGACCACGACCGATCACAAGCGGATCGCGCTGATGTTCTTCGTCGCGGTCCTCCTCGCGATGATGCTCGGCGGCGCGTTCGCGATGATCCTGCGCACGAAGCTGCTCGTCCCCGGTCCCGCGATGTTCACTCCGCTCACCTACAACCGGCTGTTCACGCTGCACGGCGTGACGATGGTGTTCCTGTTCATGATCCCCGCGATCCCGACGGTGTTCGGGAACTTCTTCTTGCCGATGATGCTCGGCGCGAAGGACCTCGCGTTCCCGCGCCTCAACCTCGCGAGCTTCTACGTCTATCTCGCGGGCGCCGGGCTCACGCTGTGGGGGATGATCCACGGCGGCGCGGATACCGGCTGGACGTTCTACGCGCCGTACGCGACCACCTCGCCGACCGATGTCGCGCCGATCACGCTCGGCGTCTTCGTGATCGGCGTGTCGTCGATCATGACGGGGATCAACTTCATCGTCACGACCCACATGCTGCGCCGGAAGGGGCTCGGCTGGTTCAGGATGCCGATCTTTGTCTGGACGATCTACTCGACGAGCGTCATCCAGGTGCTCGCGACGCCGGTGCTCGGGCTCTCGGTCATCCTCGTCGTGCTCGATCGCGCGCTCCACATGGGCATGTTCGATCCGGCGCTCGGCGGCGACCCGGTGCTGTTCGAGCACCTATTCTGGTTCTACTCGCACCCGGCGGTCTACATCATGATCCTGCCGGCGATGGGCGTGATCGCCGAGATCGTGCCGACGTTCTCGAAGAAGAACCTCCTGTCGTACAATGCCCTCGCCTACTCCTCGCTCGGCATCGCGTTCGTCGGCTTTCTGACCTGGGGCCACCACCTGTTCGTCGCGGGCATCTCGCAGTTCGATGCCGCGCTGTTTGGCCTTCTCTCGATGTTCGTCGCGATCTTCTCCGCGATCAAGGTGTTCACGTGGGTCGGCACGCTGTATCGCGGCTCGATCACGTTCAACACGCCGATGCTGTACTTCTTCTCGTTCGTCTACCTGTTCGTGTTCGGCGGCATGACCGGCGTCGCGGTCGCGACGACCTCGCTCGATGTCCACTGGCACGATACCTACTTCGTGATCGCTCACTTTCACTTCATCATGATCGGCGGCACCCTGACCGCGTTCCTCGGCGCGATCCACTACTGGTATCCGAAGATGTTCGGCCGGATGTACCCGGAGCGGTTCGGCCTGCTCTCCGCGGCGCTGGTGTTCGTCGGCTTCAACCTCACGTTCGTCCCGCAATTCCTGCTCGGCAATGCGGGCATGCCGAGGCGCTACTACAGCTACCCCGCGCACTATCAGGTGCTCAACGTGATCTCGACGTGCGGCGCGTACCTGCTCGGTCTCGCGATGACGATCACGCTGATCTACCTCATCGTGTCGCTCAAGTACGGCAAGCGCGCACCCGCGAATCCGTGGGGCTCGCGCGGCTTCGAGTGGCGCACGCCCTCGCCGCCGCCGGTCCACAACTTCGTCGGGCCGTTCGATCCGGATCAAGGCGCGTACGCCTACAACGAGCCACCGCCTCCGGAACACCCGACGGAGTCGGAGTGACCGCTCCCGAGATCCAGTACGACTCGATCGAGCGCCAGCACGCGAGCGTTCGGCTCGGCATGTGGGTGTTCCTCGGTAGCGAGCTGCTGCTGTTCGCGGGCCTGCTGACGCTGTTCGTCGCGTACCGGTTCCAGTTCCCCGCCGAGTTTCGTGCCGCATCGGCGCGTGCGAATGTCCTGATCGGCAGCGTCAACACGTTCGTGCTCTTGTCCTCGAGCCTCACCGTCGCGCTCGCGATCCACGCCGCGCGCCACGGCCGGCGCGGCCAGATCGTGATGTTCCTCGCGACCACGATCGTGCTCGGCATCACCTTCGATGTCTTGAAGGGCATCGAGTACGCCGAGCATCTCGCCGAGGGCATCGCGCCAGGCCACTACTACGCGTTCGATGCGCTGCCGGCCCACGGCGCGGTGCTGTACTTCACGCTCTACTACCTACTCACCGGGCTCCACGCGATCCACGTCACCGGCGGCCTCGTCGTGTTGATCTGGCTCGCGATCAAGGCGCGGCGCGGCGACTTCACACCGCAGTCTCACATCGCGCTCGAGTGCGGCGGCCTGTACTGGCACCTCGTCGATGTCGTGTGGTTGTTCCTGTGGCCCCTGATCTATCTCATCCGATGACCGAACCCACGCCAACCCGCGAACCGAGTGTACTCACGTACGTGATCGTGTGGGCCGTCCTCGCGGCGCTCGCGGCGGGCTCGCTGCTCTTCTCGTACGCTCCGCTCGGCGCCTGGAACGTGGTCGTCGCGTTCGCGATCGCCGCGATCAAGGCCGGGCTCGTGGCCGGCGTGTTCATGCACCTCGCCTACGGCCCACCTCTCCACCGGATCGTGTTCATCGTCGCGTTCGGCTTCGTCGTCCTGATCATCGCGGGCGTGCTCGCCGATGTGGGCACGCGGTCGGTCGCCAGCAGCTACCTCGGCCTGTAGGGCGCGTCGAGTGCCGCGACGGTGCGCGCGGAGCTGGCGTGGCGCCGGAGCTCGGTACGCCGCGGCAGCGGGGTGAAGCTCGCGACCGTCTCGAGCGCGACGAACGGGTGCTCGAGCACTCCGACGTTCCGCCGAATCTCGTCGAAGATCACGTACAGTGCCGCGAGCTCGCTCTGCGGCTGGGCGATCGATGATCGGAACGCGTGGCGTTGGTAGTCCGCCGCCCACGACGTGCAGATCCGTCCGGCAGACACCACACGCTGAGACCGCAACGCGAATCTCACCCGGGCCGGGCCGGCGCTCCGGGAACGTGGAACGAGATCTGCGCGCGTTATCCCGACCAGTGGATCGCCCTCGCCGATATCGCCTGGGCAAACAGGACCTACTTCGCGTTCACGTCATCGCGACGTTCGCGGAGCGCAAGGCGGCGACGCCCACGATGAAAGAGCTCCACGCGGCGAACCGCCTTTCGGTAGGATGTTTCTGGACGGGGGAGCTCATCAAGGGCGATGTCGATCCCCTGTGGCACGCCCGTTCATGACGGTGACGACCTTCGATCCGAAGGCGATCTCATCATCGTTCATGCGCGCTTGTGGGGCGCTGTTGAACTACGAGGTGAGGTCATAAACTTCCCAGGGCTCGGTCTTAACCGCGTCGACACGTTCCGTCCTGAGTCCCGGCACCTACCGGTACCAGACGGATCCCGATATTTCCGCGGAAACGGTCCCATTCGGTTCCACCGGATCACCTAAGTCAAAGCCTTGGACGCGGCATGAGGGCTGCACTAAGTCTCGACACCCCCAAGGAGATCGATATGAAGACTTTCATTCGCGTAGCTCTCGTGATCGCAGCAACCTCCATCCCCGTAACGGCCTTTGCCAATGGCGCGGCGGTGAATGACACCAAAGCCGATCGAATCGACATGGTGAAAGATCGTGCGGACGTCTCGCACGACAAGAAGGACCTCACCAAAGATCGCCACGACGTCGCTCACGACAAGAAGGACATGGCCAAGGACAAGCACGACGCCTCGCAGGATCGGAAAGATCTCGCGAAGGACGCGAAGGATCTAAAGCGCGACGAGAAGGCGGGCGACACAGCCGACGCCGCCAAGGATCGCGCCGACATCCAGAAGGATAAGGCCGCGCTCTCAGCTGACCGCAAGGACCTCCACGCGGATCACAAGGACCTCGCGAAGGATCGACATGACGAGCTGAGTGACAAACGAGACATCCGCAGCGATCGCCGCGACCTTCGCAACGACCGTCGCGACCTACGAAACGACCGTCACGCTCGCAAATAATCGAGTCGGCTCGGACGACTCCCATGCGTACCCTGCTGGTCACCATCGCTCTCGCCGCGTTGCACACGCGCGCGTATGCGGATGGCGCACTCGAGGAGCTTTCGGCGGGCACCGTTCCACAGACCGCGTCGACTCCGCAATCGACGTGGCTCGCCGACAAGCTCGCCGGGTTCTGGGAGCCGTCCGAGGCGCTGCAGGTCAGGCTCGACGTCACCGGGACGCGGACGAGTGAGAGTAAAGGCGATGCGAGCGACATCCTGTTGGTGAACCTCGGTGTCGAATACGATCCCGACACCCATTGGACGCTCAAGCTAATCGCGGGCGGCTCGCCGACCTCGACCTCGTTCACCACGTCGAACGTCGAGGTCCACACAGCCACCTCGATCATCCGCGGCGATACGCGTGTGCAATCCGACGCGTCCTCGATCAGCGCTGGCGCCTGGGCTGGATACGATACCGACGGTGACAGCAACTACGAAACCAGCGCCCTGATCTCGCTCAACGGTACTCACTACGACACGCTTCCTCAGCTCGCATCGGTTCGTAGCAAGAGCGGCCAGATGGTCACGCCACAACAGGTGCGAGACTCCTGCGCCACGAATCCGTGCTCACCCACTCTCGTCGCCGCGCTCGCCGCGCAATCGACCACGCTCGACCAACTCGTGATCGATGGAGCGCTCACCGAACAGTTGTACAAGAACACGGACGTTGGCCTGGATGGCGCTTACTACCTCTACGACAAGGACCCCACGACGTCGGGGTATTCCACCACGGTCGGCTTGGGTCGCAGCACGATCGGCAGCGGGGTCATCGGGATCGCGCCGTTTCAGTATGCGATCGCACCGAGCGTGATCCATCGCTGGGGACCGTTGATGGCGTTGACGAGCCTCTCGTACGGGAAATATGCCGACGAGCTCGGCTACAACGTAACCCCGAGTTTGCGGCTGCAGTACAAGTTCAAGCTCGACGATGACCGGAGACTCAAAGTCTGGATCAAGGCCAGCGGTTCTCGCGACGTCGATCAGCTGGGTGCTGTGAGCAAGTCCGGTTCACTCGCGACGGGGCTCCAATACACCTGGTAACGGCGCCCGAGCAGCGGCGGCGGCTTCGTCTGCGCCTCCTCTCTAAGCGAGCCGTGGTCCTGCCACTTCGCGCGCACGGTCCTGGAGAGCCTCGTGCGAACCATGACGAGACGTCCCGACCGCGCCGGCGAGGGCGAGCTCGGCCATGGGGAATATCTTGCTACCACCCGAGCGAAGTCTCGACAAGACAGATCGTTTGGACACAAACGATCTCGCGATGTCGTACGGTGGGACCATGAGCTCTCCGATCGAGGACTACGCCGTCATCGGAGACACGATGTCGGCAGCGCTCGTTAGCAAGCGTGGCTCGATCGACTGGCTCTGCGTGCCGCGCTTCGACTCGGGCGCATGCTTCGCGGCGTTGTTGGGCACGCCCGACCACGGCCGGTGGTCGATCGCTCCGAGCGGGAACGACCGCCACGTCGAGCGCCACTACCGCAAGGATTCGCTCGTGCTCGAGACCACCTACACGACTGCCGAGGGGGTCGTGCGCGTCATCGACTGCATGCCGATCCGCAAAGACTACCCCCGGGTCGTGCGATGCGTCGAGGGAGTTTCCGGGCGCGTCGCGATGCGGATGGAGCTTGTCGTTCGGTTCGACTACGGCTCGATCGTGCCGTGGGTCCGCACGTCCGAGGGACGACTGCACGCGGTCGCCGGGCCCGATGCCCTTGTTTTAACGACATCGGTCGCGACGCGCGGTGAAGGGGCGACGACGATCGCCGACTTCTTCGTGAGTGCGGGCGATCGCGTCCCGTTCACGTTGGCGTGGCACCCGTCGCACCAGGCGGCGCCTGACAGCGACGATCCTGACCGGTCGATCAGCGAGACCGATGCATGGTGGCGCGAGTGGGCATCGCGGTGCGAGGACGTGGGTCCCGACCGGGACGCGATCGTGCGTTCGTCGATCACGCTCAAGGCGCTGAGCTACGCGCCGACCGGGGGCATCGTCGCAGCCGTGACGACATCGCTGCCAGAAGCGATCGGCGGGTCGCGCAACTGGGACTATCGCTACTGCTGGTTGCGCGATTCGACGTTCACCTTGTTCTCGCTGATGCATGGGGGATATCGCGAGGAGGCGGTCGCATGGCGCGATTGGTTGCTCCGCGCGGTCGCGGGCGATCCTTCGAAGCTCCAGATCATGTACGGCGTCGCGGGCGAGCGGCGCCTCGACGAGCGAGTGATCGAGGACCTGCCCGGCTACGAAAGCTCGCGGCCGATCCGGATCGGCAACGCGGCCGCCGGACAGCTCCAACTCGATGTTCGCGGTGAGGTCGCGGACTCGCTCCATCAAGCGCGCCGCATGGGCTTGCCGAGTGACGACGCGATGTGGTCGTTCGAGCGAGTGCTGTTCGACTGGCTCGAAGGCCACTGGGATTTGCCGGACAACGGGCTCTGGGAAATTCGTGGTCCCGCCCGCAAGTTCACGCACTCGAAGGTCATGACCTGGGTCGCGTTCGATCGCGCGATCAAGGCTGTCGAGCATCAAGGGTTCGAGGGCCCCGTCGAGCGATGGCGAGAGCTGCGCGCCACGATCCACGCCGACGTCTGTGCGAACGGATTCGATCGCGAAATGAATTCGTTCACCCAGTCTTACGGCGCGACGATCGTGGACGCGAGCCTGCTGCTGATTCCGGCCGTCGGCTTCTTGCCAGCGACCGATCCGCGCGTGCTCGGCACGATCGCCGCCATCGAGCGCGACCTGTTGCGCGATGGATTCGTCGCGCGGTACCCGACATCCGCCGCCACCAACAGCGACGGGCTCGAGGGGCAAGAAGGCGCGTTCCTGGCCTGCTCGTTCTGGCTCGTCGACGCATACGCGCTGTGCGGTCGCCTGGACGATGCACGAGCCCTGTTCGACCGGTTGCTCGCGATTCGCACCGATGTCGGACTGCTCGCCGAGGAATACGACCCGACCGCAAAACGCCTGGTGGGCAATTTCCCACAGGCGTTCTCCCATGTCGCGCTGATCAACAGCGCGCGCAATCTTGCCAGCGAGCAAGGGCCGGCTCATCAGCGGCGAAGTACCTGACGTAAACCGATCTCGAAGCTGAAATGTTCCTCGAGCACGCGGATCTCCGGATTCGACGAAAACCCTGAACGGGATGCTGCCTGCATCGTCGTACGTCATGGATGCGACTCTCGTTGAAGCTGACGATCGGGCTCGTGCTCGCGATCCTTCCGGTGATCGCCGTGAGCTCCGGAGTCCGCGTCGATCGCGAGATCAAGGCATCGGAGGCAGATCTCCGCGACGACGACGTGATGCTGGGGCGCACCGTTGCTGGAGCCGCTACCACGATCTGGCGTGCGGCCGGAGAGGCCGAGGTGCGACTTCTGGTCGATGGCGCAAATCAACGCGAACACCACGTGACGATTCGATGGGTCTGGCTCGGCGCAGCTGATCGCGATCACGACGCACCGCTCGTCGATCCCGGCCCGCTTGTCGTTCGCACGAGAGCGATCCACACGCGCCTTCATCCGAGCGATGCCACGGACTCGCTGTTGACCTATGTCGCCGTTACGTCACCCGACGGTCGACGGGGAGCGATCGAGGTCCGGCGCTCGCTCGCCGCGCAACAAAGCTTCGTGCGTCATGCGATCGAACATGCCGTGACGGTCACGGCGGTGGTCGTGGGTGTGTGCGGCGTCCTCGCACTGGGTCTCGGTGTCGCCCTCGTTGGAAATCCCGTCCGCCGCCTCGTTGCACAGACCCGTCGGATCGGCGAAGGCAACCTCTCGACCAGGTTGCGACTCGCGCAACGCGACGAGCTCGGTCAGCTCGGCCACGAGATCGATGCCATGTGCGATCGCCTTGTCGAGGCGCGCGATCGGCTGACGGCCGAGACGTCCGCGAAGATCGCCGCGCTCGAGCAGGTTCGCCACGCGGATCGGCTCGCAACGGTCGGCAAGCTTGCAGCCGGTGTCGCGCACGAGATCGGGACGCCGCTCAACGTGATCAGTGGACACGCGCAGCTGATCACCGACGACCACGAGCCCGGCTCTGCGGACTTCGAGAATGGCACCATAGTGATCGAGCAAACCCAGCGAGTGGCACAGATCATTCGACAGCTCCTCGACTTCGCGCGGCGACGTTCGCCTCGGCGTACCGAGATCGACCTGGGACAGCTCGTGCGGGAGACGCTTGCTCTCCTCCATCCGCTCGCCGCCGAACGGCACATCACGGTGGCCGTCGACGTGGTCGGTGATGGACTGGTTTGCAGTGCCGACCACGGACAGATCCAACAAGCGCTGACGAACCTCGTCGTCAATGCATTTCAAGCGATCGGATCTGTCGGTCGGGTGAACGTCTCCGTCACCCGCGATCGAACATCTGCGCGGATCGAAGTGGTCGATACAGGAATCGGAATCGCAACCGACGCCTTACCGCACATCTTCGAGCCGTTCTTCACGACTAAAGATGTCGGCAAGGGCTCGGGGCTCGGGCTCTCGGTCAGCTACGGCATCGTGAAGGAACACGA
>JAYWCI010000313.1:0-23779 GCA_043780895.1 Kofleriaceae bacterium
CTCTCGCGTGCGATCGCTGATCCTGCGGATTCGCCGGGACCCGGGCACGGCGCTGTTCGTACTCGCGCTGGTCGCGGCCGCCGCGTTGTACGCGCCCGCGATCGGCCGTGGCCTCGTCAACTACGACGACCCGTGGCTGTACCGCGACAACACCCTGCTGCATCACCCGTCGTGGGCGGCCGTGGTCACGGTGTTCACCGATCTGGATTCACCGCAGCGGTTCCAGCTGTCGCCGGAGTACCTGCCGATCCGCGACCTCTCCGTGATGGCCGACTACGCCCTGTGGGGCGATTGGTACGGTGGGTTTCACCTGACGAACCTCGTCGTCTATCTCGCGGCGATCGCGCTGTGGTTCTTCGCGCTGACCGAGCTCGGGATTCCCAAGCCGCTGGCGGGGCTCGCGCTGCTGGTGTGGGCGGTGCATCCGAGCCATGCCGAATCCGTCGCGTGGCTCGCCGAAAGAAAGGGCCTGCTCGGGATGATGTTCGCCGGGGCGTGCACGCTCGGCTACGCAAAATTTCGCGCGGGCAAGGGTGTGGCCTGGTTACTCCTCGGCGTGCCGTGCGGAGTGTTCGCGGTGTGGAGCAAAGCGATCGCCGCGTTCGCGGTCGCCGCGATCGCGCCACTCGAGCTTGTCCTGCCCGAGCGCCGCACGAGCTGGAAGCGCAGCCTCGGCGGGCTCGTCGCGATCGGCGGCGCGGCCTTGCTCGCGTACATCCCGGTCGTGGTGCTCGCGATCCATTGGTCGATCGTCGGTTCGACGAGTGCGCCGTTGCCGGCGGCACGCGCGGCGTCGGTGCTCGGCGTGCACGGCTTCTATCTCGAGCTCGCCACCGGTGCAGTCAAGAACGCGGTCGCGTACCCGATCTCGAGCGCGGGCCCGGGCGCGATCCAGCTCTTGCTCGGTGCGCTCGGCTTCGTCGCGCTCGTCGTGGCGCTCCGCACGAAGCACGCCGCCCTGCGCGCCGGCTGCGTGATCTGGCTGCTCGGCTGGTTGCCCGTCGGCCATCTGTTGTTGCCGCTACAGATGGTGTTCGTCGCCGATCGCTATCTGCTCGTGCCATCACTCGGCTTCGCCCTGGTCGTTGCCTTTGCCGTCTGTAAGATCGCGCGGCCGCAGCTGCGCATCGCGGTCTCGGCCGCGATCGTCCTGGCGTTCGGTGGGCGTGCGCTCGACGCCCAGACGAGCTGGAGCACGAATGCCTTGTTGTGGCAGCGCGCGATCGCGTCGAACCCGAACGATGGCAACTCGTGGGCGATGTATCTCGAAGCGCTCGACGAGCAGGGCGTGCCCACGCAAGGCGTCGTCGCGCAGGCGCTCACGCATTCGAGGTTGGCGCGCCTCGTGCTCCACGCCGCCTTGAACGAGCTCGGCGAGGGTCACCACGACGCGGGGCTCGCGCTCATGACCGAGGCGGCGAATCGCGGCGAGCCGCGCGCGATGGCGAACCTCGCGAACCTCGATGCCGATGCGGGGCGCCTGCCCGAGGCGTTGGTGTGGGCGCGGCGAGCCACGATCGCGCAACCGAGCTACGCGAACGCCCACCGGATCCGAGGCAAGGCAGCTCGGCTCGCGGGGGAACGCGATGAATCGCGCCACGCGTTCGAGCGCGCGTATCTGCTCGAGCCAGACGTTGCCGCGAACCGCTTCAACCTCGCGCTCGCGTACATCGATAGCGGGCGTGTGATCGATGCGAAGAAGCTGCTCGCCTCCGTGCTCGGCGACCGCCTGCTCGGCGGCCAGGCGCGCTCGGTGCTCGCGAGTCTGTAGCGCCTACTTCGCGATCTTGTCGGAGTAGTCTTTGATGGCCTTCTCGATCGCATCTGCCTTGATATCGACGGTGAAGGTCTCGCGGATTCCGAACTCGTTGTTCACGAGCGTGATTTTGTGCTTGCCGGCGGGGAGCTTGATGTCCTTGGCCGGTGTGTGCAGCCCGGTCGAGCTGCCGTCGATGAAGATGTCGCACGGCGGCTTGGAGCCGACGAGCAACGTGCCCTGCCCGCCTGCGGCCGGCTTCTCGCCACCATCGCCGCTCGGCTTGTCAGGCTTGTCGCCGCCAGTCTTGTTGTCCGGCTTGTCGCCCGGCAGCGGCGCGCTGCCCCCATTCGCGATGTGCTCGCCCGGGACCGCGTTCGGGTGCGCGACGGGACCGACCGGATGCTGGACGACCACGGGATGCTGGACGACCACGGGATGCTGCACCGGTTGCGGAGGCGGCACGTGGACCGCCGCGCTGCCTGCACCGGGGTTCGCCGCCGCCGAGCCGGCATCGGCGACGGTCGCGCCGCCGGCCTTCTCGAGGTTGACGACAATCTTCTCGTCGAGCGAACCGGTGAACACGATCGGGCGATTGACCGAGACGTAGCCGGCCTTCTCGAACAGCACCTGGTACGTCTTGCGCGGATCGAGCGGCGACTTCGCGGGGCTGGTGCCGAGCGCTTCGCGCTTGCCGTCGATGATCAGCGAGACGGTGGCGCCTGGCGGGGTCGATTCGAAATCGCCGTTGATGCCTTCGATCGGCTTGAGCGCGATCTCGATCTTCTGGCTCTTACCCAGATCGACCGTGATCGGCATGTTCTGGCTCATGAAGCCCGGCGGCGCATCGATCGAGACGTGGTGCGAGCCCGGCGAGATGCCGCGAATCCGCGACGGCAGCTTGTCGGTGCGCGACTCGCCATCGAGCCGCCACGTGGTCACGCCGCCCGGCAGGACGTAGAGATCGAAGCCGGTGTTCTGATCGCCCGCGACGACCGGCGCGGTCACCGAGCCTTCCGCCGAGCCCGCAGTCAGAGTCGTCGCCGGCTTCTTGCCGCCGGTGAGCGAGATGATCACGACGACCAGCAGCACCGCGGCGACGGCGCCACCGACGGCGAGGTACATCATCTTCTTGGTCTTGTCGCCGCCGCCCTGCTTGCGTGCGAGCATGCCCTGACCGAACGAGGCCATCGGATCGAACACCGATTCGCCGTGCGAGACGAGGCGCGTCGGCGCGGCGGTCTCACGCGGCCGCGGGATGCTCGGAATCGGCGCCGCGTACGGCGACAACGTCTCGGAGAATGGCGCGGCGGGCGATGGGCCCTTGCCCGAACCATTTGCGAACGGCGGCGGTTGCGTGGTGTGGCCGTTCGAGCCGGGAATCCCGAGTTGCGGAGCCGGTCCACCCTCCCACCCCTTGACGGTCGAGACCAGCGACGACAGATCCGGTCCACGGGTGCCCTGGAGCGTCGCGGCGGGAGACGGGGCGGCCGAGAGCATCTCGGGCGATGACGGCGGAGGCGCGAGCGGCATCTGCTTGCTCGGGGCCTTCGCCGCGCGCTGCTGATTCTTCGGATCGTCCTCGGGGTTGTCGTAGATCTGGGTCTCGAGCTCGTCGTCATCCCACGCGAGGCCATCGGGATCCGCGTCGCGCCTGCCGACCTTGCCGGTCGGCGCGGTGATCGCTTGCTGCGACGAGATCGCCGGCATCTGCGCCGACATCCGTCCCGAGCTCGGTGGCGGTGGCGGCTTCGTACCGCTGACCGCCGCCATCCCGCCGGTCGATCGACGCGGCGCACCCGGCATCGCCGGCGGCTTCGATGCCGTGGCGGTGCGCGAGACCGCTGGACCCGGTTGGGTATCGAGGGGCGCCTTCAATTGGCGATAGCTCTCGAGCTTCGCGGTCTCTTCTTCGATCTCGCGACCGAAGGTCTTCTTCATCCATCCCGCGAGGTCTTTGCGCGAGTAGAACTCGCCTGCGGTGTAGACGAACGCCTGCAGCTCGTCGTGGAGATCGATCGCGTTCTGGTAACGCTCTTCGGGATCCTTGGCGAGCGCCTTGAGCACGATGCGCTCGAGCTCGTCGGGGATCCGGCGGTTGTACGTGGACGGCGGCAGGATCTCGACGTTGCGAACTTTCTCCAACGTCGAGAAGTCGCTCTCGCCCACGAACAAGCGCTCGCCCGTGAGCAGCTCGTAGAGGACGATGCCGCACGAGAACACGTCGCTCCGGCGATCGATCGGAATGCCGCGGACCTGCTCCGGCGACATGTAGCCGAACTTGCCCTTGAGGATGCCGGCCTGGGTCTTCGAACCTTTGCCTGCCGCCTTCGCGATGCCGAAATCGATGACCTTGACCTCGCCCTCGAACGAGACGAGCACGTTCTGTGGCGAGACATCGCGATGCACGAGATGCAGCTCGCGGCCGGATTGATCGCGCTTGTTGTGCGCGTAATCGAGGCCCTCGCACAGCTTCATCACGACGAAACACGCCTGCGCGACCGGCATCGGCTCGCCGAGCTGGCGGCAGCGATCGAACACGCCGCGCAGATCGCGACCGTGGATGTGCTCGAGCGCGATGTAGTACGCGCCGTCGACGACGCCGAGATCGAAGATCTGGGCGATGTTCGCGTGGTTCAGCTGAACCGCGAGCTTCGCCTCCTCGATGAACATGCGGATGAACTCTTTGTCCTCCGCGATGTTCGGCAGGATGCGTTTGACCGCGACAAGCCGCTCGAAGCCCTCGACGCCGAAGGCCTTCGCGCGGAACACCTCGGCCATGCCGCCGACGTTGATCCGCTCGAGCAGGTAGTACTTTCCGAACGGTGCCGGCTTCTTCACGGTTGTAGTTCGACTCGGCAGAGGCCGGTCGCTTTGGGGACGGACCCTACTTCAAAACGAATCTCTCGGCCACAGCCGTTTGGGTCACCCACCACCCTCGGGATTACCGTAGAGATCGGACCAGTTCCAGACTTAGTTTTGAGTCAGGGCCTGGGCGGGTTCCATCTTCGAGGCCCGGCGTGCTGGTAAGTAGCCGCCGATCACCGCAAAGCCGGTCGAGCAGACCAGGCCACCGACCCAGATCCACCAGCTAAAGTGGAACCAAGTTGTCGGTTTGTATGGGAATCGCGGGAGGTAGTGGTTCGAGGCGTAGTCCACGGTCTTGGCCAGGAGCAGCCCGAACAAGACGCCCATGACGCCGCCGATCAGGCCGATCAGGCCGGCCTCGCCGAGCACGACCAGCCGGACGTCCTGCTGGGTCGCGCCCACCGCCCGAAGCAGGCCCAGCTCGCGGCGCCGCTCGGTGACCTGCATGAAAAAGTTGTGGGCGATATTGATGGCGCTGATCCCGATGATCACCAACGAGATCAGCACCAGGACCAGCCGGATCACGAACAACACGGTCGCAAACTTCTCGCCGAGCGAATCGTCGAGCCGGAGGTCGAGCTTGTCCTGGAGCCACTGCGAGAACACCGCGATCGACTGCTTGTCCTTCAACGTGACAATGATCGACGAGTAGGTCGAGGCCGCTTCGTCGCCCTGGAACTCGCGGTTCCAGCGCTGAACGTAGCCGATGGGCATCGTCATGCCGATCGGCATCGCCTTGTTACTGATGCCGACGAGCACGCCTTCGACGCGGCGGGGCTTGTGCTTGATGTTGGTGTTCGAGCCAGCGACCGTGGTCGAGCCGAGGCCGATCGAGAACCGCATCGCGTTGAGACCACCGCGCTGGGTCACGAACTTCACGAAGTCTTGATCGGCGATCGGCAGGCCGTGCGATTTCGCGAACTGGCCGTTGTAGAGCTCGATCATCGTCGGCGACATCACGATGGGCACGCGGTGGTGACACATGTGATCGCTGTCGTCGCAGTAGTAGCGATCCGAGTCCGGACAGGTGTTGAAGTACTCGGGCTCCGCCTCGACAAGCGGGCCGCCCGGGACGAGCGGGTTGGGCTCGGGCGGCTTGTAGTTCTTCGGCTTGCTGCGCGGCGATTGGATGATGTCGCCGTCTTTCCCAGGCGGCGTGTACTCGCACGCGACGTGGTGCTTGGTGTCGCTCGGATCGGCGTCCCAGTCGCGGAACAGCTCCTTGGTCCGTGCGTCGTCGTCGACGACATCGGGCTGGATACCGTCGGCAAACCCACCGACCTCGAACTTGAGATCGTTCCCTTCGAAGTCGCCGCGACCGGCGGCCGGGAACGACAGCGTCATGCGCGGCAGCGCCGACTTCACTTCGGATCGCGCGAGGATCGTCTTGACGATCGTGTCGTCGAGCTTCTTCGAGACATCCATGCCGGCGAGCGACGCACGGGGCGCCACGACCGAGACTTGCTCGAGCGGGAAGATCTTCTCGAGCACGGTGCCGACCTGCTCGGTCGACGCCAAGAACACGACGAACGTCGCGATACCGATGACGATGCCGAACGCCGAGAGGATGAAGTGGCGGCGCGAGCGCAGCGTGTTGGCGACGACCATCCGCGCGAGCTTGTTGACGGGCATCATGCGGGACCTGCCACGTGCTCGTCGGCGAGCGCTTCGTCGGTGGTCTCCACGATCAGGCCATCGCGCATCGCGATCACCCGCTTCGCGACGCTCGAGATCCGGCGCTCGTGCGTCACGATGAGGAGCGTGACGCCATCCTTGGCGTTGAGCTCGCGAAGAAATTCGATGACCTCGCGGCCGGTATCCGAATCGAGGCTGCCGGTCGGCTCGTCGCAGAGCAGCAGCGAGGGTGAAGCGAACAGCGCGCGCGCGATCGCGACGCGCTGCTTCTGGCCGCCCGAGAGCTCTCCCGGCCGGCGATGCGCGAAGTCCGAGAGCCCGACTTTGCGGAGCGCCTCGCGACCGCGGTCTTCGGTCTCGCGGTTGTCCTTCTGAAAGGCGGCAGGCAGCGTCACGTTGCGCAGGACGTTCAGGTGGTCGAGCAGGTTGAACCCCTGGAACACGAAGCCCATCTTGTCGTTGCGCAGGTGCGCGAGTTGCGCGTCGTTCGCCTTCTGCGTATCGACGCCGAACACCTCGACCTCGCCGCTATCCGGCTTGTCGAGCCCGCCGATCACGTTGAGCAACGTCGATTTTCCGGAGCCCGATTGACCGACCAGTGCGATCAGCTCGCCCTTCTCGATATCGAAGCTGACTCCGCGAAGCACGTGCGCTTTGGCGGCGCCGGTGCCGTATGCCTTGGCGACGTCGCGCAAGCGCACGACGGGGCCGGTACTATCTTTCGCTGCCACGGCGTTTGGACCCTACCACACGCTCGGGGGCACTACAGGCCACCTACCGGCGATTGCCAGCTGCGTCGATCACGAGTGAATCGCGATCGATCGTCACGCGGATGTGGCCGTCCTGCCAGGCCTGCAACGCGCTGCTTGCCCGTTTGGCAAACCACTCGTTCGTGACCGCCGAGATGACAACGTCCCAGACCGCTTCGGAGAACCCCGATGGGACCAGATCGAGGGAGAACACCGGAGGCGCGCTCGGGCTCGCACCCATCACGAGCTTGTCCATCAAGCCATCGCCCATCGCGGCGAATCCGTGCGAACCGTCGAGCACGTAGTCGAGCTTCGCGACAAAGGGAATCGAGATGCGATGCCCCGCGAACGAGCCGAACGTGTGATCACTCTCGAAGAACGAGCGCTTCGGAATCTGATCGAGCAGCTGCGCGAGGAAGGTCTTGTCGGAGAGGTCCGCGGCGATCACGCCGGTACCGGATTTGTCCGCGGGATCCAGGGTCTGGACCGCGAGCCGCATCGTGCGCACGCCGTACTTCGTGATAAAGCTCGTGGTGCCACCCACGGTCTCCACGCACGGCGCGATGAAGCTCGCGATCGCGCCGAGATCGAGGTTCCACTGCACCGCGAGCGGCGCCTTTGCCGCGACGGCCTCGAAGCCAGGAGGTGGAGGCAACACGGCGGCCGCAATGTTCTGTGCGGCGGGACCGAGATCGAATGCGAGGCGTCCGCCGACGTGATGGCCATCGCCCTCGATCGCGAAGCCGCCGAAGCCGATCGGTTGAAAGCGATCGAGGCATGCATCGAGCTCCGGTACCGCGCCCCGAACGAGGGCGAGCAGCGCGCGACTATCGAAGAAGCCGAGCAGGCCGTCACCTCGCGTCGTCCCTGGCCGCCGCTCCCCAGGCCGCCGCTCCAGCGTCTCGCGTACCTGCTTGGCCCAGCCAAAGCCGGTCGTCCATGCGTTGCCGGTCGCGTGATGCGAGTGGCTGAACCAGTCGGCGCTCGGATCGCCGCCCTTCTTGCCGAAATGGACCCACAGCCACTGCTTGTCGATCGCCCAGCTCGCTTCGGCGCCGTCCAGAAAGGGCGCGGTCACGACCTCGACGCTCTCGACGACGACCGACCTGGTGACCATGCGATTTCGAATGTCGGAGAAGAACGATTGCGCGGCCTCCGGGGCCGCGAGCTTCACGAGGATCGTGGGATCTGCGCGCTCCGCGAACAGCGCGATCGAGCCGAGTGGATCGACGCCAAGCTTGGCCAGCCCTTGCTCGGTCAGCGGGTCCATCCCGAGCACGCTTTCGAGTACCTTGCCAGCGTCGCGCGAGCCCTGACCCACCAGCATCCCGAACGAGTCGATCGTGTCGGTGACGCTGCGCTGGGCGTCTCGCACGGTGTGAGCCGCGACCAGGTAGGTCGGCTGGTTCGGCACGTAGGCCAGCGCCGCGTACTCGGCGACATCGGCCAACGCGGTAGGGCCCTCGGCGCCTCGTTGGCCGCCACCGCCGCAGGCGCAAACTAGCGAGATCAGTGCGCTCGTCGTGAATCGCATCGCAATCGGAGCATGTCACGCAACCACTGCGCGTGGCGGTCGATAGCCCCGCCATGTATTCTCCAGGAGCAGGATGAGCACCATCGGCGGACCGGGCGGGATTGGCGGACCAAAAGGTCCGCAGGGTCCTGATGCGCCTGACGGCCCGGATGAAACGAGCGCGACGGATGCCGCTGCAACCGAGTCGGCAACGACCGGTGTCGCGGCAACCGGCGATGCGAGCCTCGATGCGATCGCCTCGGACATCGCGGCCGGCACGCTCACGCCGCGTGAAGCGGTCGACAAGCTCGTCGATCAGATGGCGGGCACCGACGCGCTCGATCCAGCGGACCGCGCCGAGCTACGCGAGATGATGGCCGACCTCGTCGCGAACGACCCGCACCTGCAAGGCCTGCTCGGCCGGATCTAGCTACCTAACCAGTCGAGGACGAGCCGCGCATCGATGAAGAACGATCGGCTGCCGGTCGTCAGCGCTTCGTCGACACCGGTCACTGTCATGTCGTCGCCAGGTGGTTTGCCCGTCCCTTCAGCACGGAACGTGCCGCACCATCGTGCCGGTGGCAACGCCAGCGAGGCCGCGCGGCTCGCGCGCATGGATCGCCCGTAGCTCCGCAAGCACGGCCTGCGTCAGTAAGCCGTGTCGCCGACATAGATCGTGCCGTGCATCGCGCCCGGCGTGCTCACGAACTGCACCGCTTGCGTCGTACCTGCGGCGACCCGCTGGATCGTGAACGGTCGCGTCATCGGTCGCCCGTCCGCCGCGTGGAACGACGCGATCACCACGATCTGCCCCGGCCGCTTCGCGTCGTTGTGCAGGACGCCTTGGACGACGAGGTTGCCGTTGTCTGCGATCTCGCGGATGTGGTCGACATATGCCGCGGGCGGCTCGGAGGGGATCGTCGCCTGACGCACGAGGACCTTCGCGGCATGCGCTTCGGGCCGCGCCTTGCGCTCGCGATCGACGAGCGCGAATGTGCGGCTCTCGCCCGCCGGGATCCACAGCGAGGTCGCCTTGAACTGGCCGACCGCGTGACCCCTGCCGTCCGCGAGATCGCCCGCGAGGGTGACGAACGCGCCTTCGCGCCCGGTGTTCTCGGCATCGACCAGGACGAACGTCGCGGTCTCCTGGACCGTATCGCCGACCGTATCGGTGCGCAGCTTGCCTTCGCCGGTGATCTTGATCAGGTCGAGATCGAGCTCGCGTCGCGTGGGTTTGCTGCACGCACCGCCAAACACGAAGGCCACGAGCGCCGAGAGCGACAGGCCGACTAGCAACGCGCGCATGCGCCAACCATAGCGCGGTTACGCGGCGGCGACTTTTTTCGGGCCAGTGCCCTCGTACATCGCGATCACGGCACGCACCGAGGCTGGGACCTGGAGCTCGCCGATCTCGAACCGGCCGAGAGCGGAAGCCAGCGTGGCAACGCGCTCCTCGTCGGTCGCGCGCTTGTCGACGATCACCCGGTACGCGCCCTTCACCCGGCACAGCCCGCCACGCATCGAGCTCGTCGCGCTCGCCATCTGGAGCGGCTCGTAGGTGACCTTGATCGCGAGCTGGTCGGCAACGCCTTCCAAGAGCTCGAGCATCACTTCTGGCTTCATACCGATGACCACACTATCAGGCTCGATCAGCAGCGCAAGATATCTGTCCGCGTTCCGGACCGTGGCCCCTGCCGGGATCAGACACCTGCCGGGATCAGCTACTCAGCCGACCGGGATCGTCACGCGAAACGCGGCGCCGCCGAGATCACTTTGGCCCACGGTGATCGCGCCTCTGTGCTGCTCGACGATGTTGCGTACGATCGGGAGACCCAGGCCCGTACCTTTGCCATCGGGTTTGGTCGTGAAGAAAGGCTCGAAGATCCGCTCGCGGTCTTCGGCCTTGACGCCCGGGCCCGAGTCGCTGACCTCGAGCAGCGCGACGTTCGGCTCGGCGAGCCGGGCGCGCACCACGATCTTGCCGTTCGAATCGATCGCGTGGACCGCGTTCGTGATCAGGTTGATCAGGACCTGCTCGAGCTGACCGCCGACCGCATGGATCACCGGTAGCTCGGGCGAGATATCGACGTCGAGCGTGATGTTGCCGCGCTCGAGCAAGTGGTCGCAGATCGAGACTGACGCGCGCACGATCGACGCGAGATCGACGCTCTCGAGCTCCTTGCCGCTCGGCCGCGCGTACTGGACGAGGTCGCGCGAGAACCGCAAGATCCGCTGCGCACTCGCGCCGATCCGGCGGAGCTTCTCGACATCCGGTGCTTCCTGGCCCTGGGCCTCGAGCTTGCGCACGAGGTACTCGGCGTAGACCGTGATCGAGGTCAGCGGGTTATTGAGCTCGTGCACGACGCCGGCGGCGAGCTCGCCGAGCGTGGCGAGCCGCTCGGAGCGAATGATCTGCTGCTGGAGCGCGTCGATCTTCGATTGATCCTGACCGATCGCGACGACTGCTTCGATCGGTCCACCGGAGCGGCCGACCGGCGCGACCGACCACACGCTACGGACTGGCCCTTTCGCGGTCGGCAGCATCACGGTGAACGCGGTGTGGTGCTGGCCCGAGAGCGCGGCCGAGAACGCGGCCGTGAGCTGCTGGCGCTGATCGGCGGAGATGAAATCGCGCATGTCGCGACCGAGCAGGTAGTCGCGCGTCACGCCGGTGAGATCGAGGAGCGCGCGGTTGCAGACGGTGATCCGCCAGTTGCGATCGATGCCGAGGATGAGCGCGTTCGCCGAATCGAGCAGGCGCGCTTGATAGTCGCGCAGGCCGATCGCATCGTCCTGGAGCGAGACCGTGCGCAACGCCAGCGAGAGGGCTTGCGCGAACGTGCGCACCGGCGCTTCGTCGTGCTCGCCGAGGTCCTCGCCCGGGCGATAGCCGCAATCGAGGACGCCGAACAGCTCGCCACCCGCTGCGAGCGCGACGGCAAAGCCCATCGCGATGCCGGTGAACGGCGAATCCCAGCGCTCGCGGACGACGAGCCGCGCCGACGCCGAGACGGCGGTCTTCAAGCGCGCGCGATCGATCGCGGCCTGCGACAACACCATCGGTTCGGTCGTGACGGTGTCGCGCAACAGCGCGCCGCGGACGTACGCGCGGATCGGATCGCGATTGCGCAGATCGGATGCGCGTACGGCGAACGCGCGCCCGGGAAACAATTTCTCGAGCGTGCCGAGGACGCGATCGATCACGCCGCGCTCGCTGGTATCCCACGGTAGCTCGTTCGCGAGTTCGCGCTGCGAGGCAAGCTGGGCGGACTCGGTGACGGCGACGAGCGTCACTTATCGCTCCGGTTCGCGAGATCACCGAGATCGCCGAGGCTCGGGGTCGGTGGAACATCAGCCTCGAGCTCGTCGCGCGGCGGCGAGACCGCGCCGAACTCGCCGGTGAGGTTCTCGTCGCCGTCGATCGGCTTTTCGATCGCGGCCATCCGCGAGGTCGAGCGATCGAGATCGATCATCTTGGCGGTACCCACGTAATCGGTCGTTTCGTACTTCGTGATGTGACCGATCTTTTTCACGATCTCGGCCATGCGCTCCGCTTCGGACAGGATGATCCCGGCGGCCCTCAGATGCTGAGCATCGCGCGAGCTCTGGCGTTGGATCAATTGCACGTAGCCGATGATCGAGGTCAGTGGTTGATTGAGCTCGTGTGCGGCCGACGCGGCAAGCTCCGCCACGAGAGCTTGCTTTTCGGAGAGCTGCAACTTTTGCTGAGCATCGAGCAAACGCTGCTCCATGCGGATGCGATCGCGAAGATCGGTGAGGATACCGACGGTGGCGACCTCGCGATCGCCTTCGTAGACGACCGACGCCGTCATGCTGACCGGTACGGTCTCGCCACGGTTGACCCGGATCTCGCGCCGGGTCTGCTCGAGCCGGCCGACACCTCCGTGCGAGGTCGAGCGCAGCATCTTCATGATCTGGCGAGCACCATCGGGCTCGTACAGCTCCCACACCGGCAACTTGCCGATCACGTCGCGCGCGCGATAGTCGAATAGCCGCTCCGCGCCTTGGTTGAACAAGATGATGTTGCCGCGCAGATCCGCGGCGATGATCGCGTCGACGGTCGAATCGATCAGGCGCTCGAGGAACGCCTTGTTCGAGCGCAGCTCGTTCTCGAGCGCGCGCTCGGCGGTGACGTCGCGGAACCCGAGAATGACGGCGCCCGAACCGGACAGCACCGTCGACGTCGACGCCGAGACCCACACCGGCGAGCCCGACGTGGTCGACAGCTCGAGATCGAAGGCATCGACATTCACGCCCGCGAGCACGCGCGTGATCGCGTCGATGATCTGCCCCCGCTGATCGGCCGGCACGAGATCGACGAGCTCGCTGCCGACCAGGCCATCGCGCGCGAAGCCGGTGATCCGCTCGGCCGCGCGGTTGACGAACAAGATGTGACCGCCGTCGTCGAGGACGACCACGCCGTCGGCACCGGCCTCGAAGTGTTCCTTGAGCGAATCGATGCCGCGCAACCGGCGCTCGGTCTCGTAGCGCGCCCGAGAGATGCGATGCGTCTGATCGCGCAGGCTTTCGAGCACCGGACCGTGGCGCAAGTGGGCCGCCGTGATGCTCGCGATCAACTTGCCGAGCTCGGTGCCGCGCGGCAAGAGGTACTGGACCCCCGCGGTCTTCTTGCGCAACAGGATCGCGCCGAGCGAGTGCCCGCGCCATTGCACCGGGAACACGGCGATGCCAGTGATGTTGCGCGTGGCGAGCGTCTCCGCGAGGTCGCGGGTCAGCGGGTGCTGGGCCGCGTCGTCGATCAACACCGGCTGGCCCGTACGCATCGCCGCGACGAGCTCGGGATACTCCGCGATCGCGAGCGTGAACCGCGCCGCGGTCGGCGCATCGCTCGCTGCGATCACGAACGCGTGATCCGAACCCTCGATGTGCGCGACGAGCGACGCGCGATCGAAGCCGAGCGCCGAGGCCGTGAGGTGCAGCACCTGGACGAGCGCCTCGGCGTCGTCGCCGTGCGCGGTGAGCACGTCGTTGATCCGCGCGAGCACACCCGCAACATCGCGACGCGTGGCTTTGACGAGGTTGCGACAGCGCGCCGCGAGCAAGGCCGAGGTCACTGGCTTGCGCATCACGTCGGTCGCGCCGGCGGCGAGCGCATTCGCGATCCAGGTCTGGGGCATCGCGGGCACGAGCGCGAGGATCGCGACCTCGGCGAGGGCCGGCACGCTGCGCGCCTCGGTCACGAGCTCGGTGACGTTGTCCCCGGTGATCACGATCAGGCGAGGCAGGCCATCGGGGCCCACGAGGCGCGCCGCGGAACGCGCCGCCATCCCCGTCGAGGCCAGGTATGCGACGAGCTGATCACGCTCGGCGTCGGTACCGCCGAGGATCGCGACCGGAACGTGCGAGGCCTCCAAACTGCCTGCAGCGTACCAAGATTACGAGGTTTTCGCGTCGTAAGCGGCCAGCGCTGCGGCGTACACCAGCTTCAGCGGGACGCCATGTTGCCTGGCCGCGGCCGCACAGGTCTCGTATTCGGGGGCCGCGTTGCGAATTGCTTCACCATCGCGCGAGACCTTGATGGCGATCGCGCCGTAGCGGGTCTCGACCATGACCGTGTCGCGCGTGAGGATCGTGCGCTGGAGCTGGGAGAACCGGACCCCGATCGTCGAGGTCTCGCGCAGAATCGCGGCGATCACGGGATCGCGCTCGGCGGTGGTGGCGAGCGCCGCGAGCACGAGCGCCGGCCTGCCCTTCTTCATCGTGATCGGCGTCCACCACACATCCAGCGCGCCCTCGGCAAGCACCGCCTCGGCGGCAGCAGCACACAGCTCGCCAGACATGTCGTCGATGTTCGCCTCGATCTGCCAGACGCTCTCGGCCGGCTTCACCAGCGGCTCCGAGACGACGGCGCGAAGCACATTCGGGCGATCCGCGAGGTCGAGATCACCGGCGCCCCAGCCGACGGCGATCACACGACCGGTCGGTGCGGCTGTCCAGCTCGTCACGGTCGCCGCGAGGATCGCCGCGCCCGTCGGCGTGCATAGCTCGCGCGGCAAGCCACCATCGGCCATCACGCCGCCGGCGTCGCGCAGCACTTCGAGTGCCGCGGGGGCCGGGACCGGCAGCACGCCGTGCGCGCTCTTGAGCGTGCCATGGCCCATCGCGACGCTCGCGCAACTCACCGAGGCCGGCGCCAGCCAGTCGAGGGCCACGGCGGTACCGACGACGTCGACGATCGAATCGATCGCGCCGACCTCGTGGAACTCGACCTGGTCGACGGTGGTGCCGTGGAGCTTGGCTTCGGCCTTGGCGAGGCGATCGAAGATGTCGAGCGCGCGCGCCCGCGTGCCCGTGGTGAGCTTGGCCTCGACGATGTTCTTCCGGATCGCGCCGTAGTGGTAGTGGCCGTGGTCCGCCTGCAGGCGAAACGTCATCGGCGAGAGCTTCGCGGTGGGCACGTCCGTGGCTTCTGGGAGCTGAGCGAGATGCGCGCGGGTGTCGACCTTGACATCGATCGCCGCGATGCCGCGCTTCAGCACGCGCACGATCTGGAGGCGCCCACGACCTGCACCGATCGCGTCGAGCGCGTCGCCGATCACGTCGACCGGCACGCCGAGATCGATCAGCGCGCCGAGCGTCATGTCGCCCGCGGCACCGCTCGCACAATCGAGGTGGAGGTGCCTACCTTGCAGAGTCGTCTTTGTCATCGCACCGCCAAGCGCGCGATCTTGACCGCGGCGACCGCGGCCCCGACGCCGTTGTCGATGTTGACCACCGTGACCCCCGGCGCGCAGCCCGCGAGCAAGGCGCCGAGCGCGACGAGCCCGTCGACCGAGACGCCGTAGCCGACGCTGGTCGGCACCGCGATCAGCGGCCGATCTGTCAGCCCTCCGAGGACCGACGGCAGCGCCGCCTCCATGCCGGCGACCGCGATCACGACCTCGCACGCGCGAATCTCGTCGAGGCGCGCGAGCAAGCGATGCAAGCCGGCGACGCCAACATCGCTGATCCGCGCGACCGGTGCGCCGAGCCATTCGGCGACGAGCGCCGCTTCTTCGGCGACCGGCAAGTCGCTCGTGCCCGCGCACACGACCGCGATGCGCGCCGCGGCAGGCCGCACACCTGGCGTGCCGGCCGAGACGATCCGCGCGAGCTCGTGGATCGTGGCTCCCGGCAGCAGCTGCTTGACGCGCGCGGCCTTGTCGGCATCGACGCGCGTCGCGATCGCGGCGCCGCGGTTCGCAAGCTCGCCGAGCGTGTCGGCGAGCTGTTCCGCGGTCTTACTCGCGCCGTAGACGATCTCGGGCACGCCCGTGCGGAGCTCGCGGTGATGATCGATCATCGACGCACCAACTGCGTGAACGACCTCCGCGTAGGGCAGCTCGCCGATCTGGCGGGCGGCCTCGCTCGACGACACGGTCCCTGCTCGGACCTCGTCGAGTAGCGCCAGGAGCTGCGTGCGATCCACGCTGTCTTCTACCCTACTTCTTGCGCTTCGTGATGCGAACAGCTTCGATCGCTCGGTCGGTCGCCGCGACGACCTCGATGATCAGCGGGCCGAGCGTGAGCGATTCGCCCTTGTCGGGAATGTGGCGGAACTTCTCGATCAGGAGGCCAGCGACGGTCTCGTAGTTGTCACTCTCCGGCAGGTTGAACCCGAGCTCGGCATTGAGCCGCGCGATCGAGGTGCGCGCTTCGACGCGCCACACGCCCGGGCGCTCGGTCTTGATCGGCGAGGGTTCCTTATCGTGCTCGTCTTCGATCTCGCCGACGATGATCTCCAGCAAGTCTTCGATCGTCACGATACCGACCGCACCTCCGTATTCATCGACGACGATCGCGAGGTGGGTCTGCTCGGTCTGGAGCTGGACGAGCAGATCCGAGGCCTTCATGGTCTCGGGCACGTACAGCGGCGGATGCGCGAGGTCCGACAAGAAGCCGGTCAGTGGCCCGCCATCGGCGCGGGTCACGACCTTGCCGGTCGCGGCCTGTAGGATATCGAACACGTGGACGATGCCGACGACATCGTCGATCCGCGAGCGATAGATCGGCATGCGCGAGTGCTGCTTGTCGGCGACCTCGGCCGCGGCCTCTTTGATCGGAGCGTCCTCCGGCATCGCGGTCACTTCCGACAGCGGTACCATCAGCGCGCCGACCTTGTACTCCGAGAGCTCGAAGACGTTTGCGATCATCTCGCGCTCGTCGGCGCTGATCTCGGGCTTGTCGGATTGCGGCTCGGACTCGATCAACAGCGCGAGCTCGTCACGCGTGACGAACGCCTTCTCGCGGTCGGTGTGGGTTAACCGGGTGAGCAGCGCCGCGTAGCCACCGACGATCGTCACGACCGGGCGCAGCACGAGCGACGCGAGCCGCAGTGGGTTCGCCATCACGTCCACGACCCGATCTGCCTGCGCTTGCACGATCGCCTTGGGGACGAGGTGGCCGATCAAGAGGAGCGGCGGCACCGCGATCAGCGGCGCCCATAGCGCCGAGAGCCCGCGCATCGAGAGCGCCTCGCCGAGCATGATCACGGCGACGAGGGTCGCGAGGTTCGCACCGACCAGCGTGGTCGCGAGCGTGATCCGCGGCACCGCGAGCATCCGCTCGACGAGCGCGGCCGAGCTCCGACCTGCTGCCGCACGCGCATGCAGCGCGTGACGATCGCACGCGCCGAGCGCGACCTCGGCACTGACGAAGAACGCCTGCGCGAACACGCAGCCGATCATCACGAGCACCAGCGTCGACATCGGGATCATACTTTGCGATGCTCCCGGAGTCTAGCGAGCTCGTCGATGTCGACGGCTGGCGGCGTGACCTCGTCGATCGGATAGATCGGACGGACCGGCGGATCGAGTCCCACGACACCGCCGAGCGGTGGCGAGACCACACCGGAGACATCGCTCGAGGCACGCGCGCGGACGATGCCGGTGCCCGGCTCGCTATCGGGGCGCACGCAGGGATTGCTGTCCTCGCGGAGATCCACGCGCGGAACCGGGCCACTCTCGGAGTCGAACTTCGGCACGGGGCCGCTGTCCATATCTTGCTTCGCGACCGGGCCGGTCTCGATCGCGGCCTTCACGCGCGCGACCTTCATGCCCGGCATCGAGGCCTGGAGGTCGGCGCGCTCGTCGCGGATCACGCCGAAGATCTGCGCGAGCAGATCGTCCATCGTGACGAGTCCGAGCACCTTGCCGTACTCGCTCACGACGACCGCCATGTGGACCTTCTTCTGCTTGAAGGTCAGGAACAACCGCTTGACCGGCGTGGTGCGCGGCACGAACAACGGCTCGTGCAACAGCTCGTTGAGCGGCTTCTGTGCGAGCTGACCTGCCGCCGCGCGGACGAGGTCCTTCGCGTTGAGGATGCCACGCACGTTATCGAGCGACTTTTGATAGATGGGCACGCGCGAGAACCCGCGCGCCGCGAGCTCCTTGACGAGGCGATGCATCGGGAGGTCGTACGACAAGCCAAAGATGCGATCGCGCGGCGTCATGACCTGGCCGACGTTCTTGTCGGAGAACTCGAACACGCGATGGATCAGCCTGCGCTCGCGCGCATCGACTTCACCGCGCGCGGAGCCCGCGTCGACCAGCGACTTGAACTCTTGTTCGGAGAGGTCGCGCGCGGGCCGCGTGCGCGCACTCGCGCCGAGCGGGCGCAGCAGCACTTCGGAGAACACGTTCACGAGCACGCGCACCGGCGTGACGACCGCGGTCAGGCACAGGAGAGGCCCCGAGGCCGCGCGCGCCCACGCGAGGGGCGCCTTCGCGGCAAGGGTCTTCGCGGTGACCTCGGCGATCAACACGAAGACCGGCAGCGTGATCGCGAGCGCGACGAGCGCGCACAACCACGGCGACGCGATGTTGCTGTAGCGCTCGACCAAGCCGAGCGCGATCACGGCGAGCACCGCGGCACACGCCTCGTTGCCGATCAACACGGTCGCGATCAGCCGACGCGGACGCTCGAGCAGCGCGACGATCCGGCGATCGCCGCGCGCTTCACTGCGCGTGAGCTGCTCACGGTCGACGCGACGGAGCGAGAACAGCGCGACCTCGGTCCCCGAGCAGAACCCCGCGACCAACACGCACAGAATGGCGATCGGGACCGCGATCGATAGCTCGGTCAAACACCCTCCAACCGGGGGAGCTGCTCGGTGATGTCGTCTGCGCTCGTGTGGATCGGAAAGCTCGCCACGAACACCGAGCCCTGGCCCGGCGAGGTGTCGACCCAGATCCGGCCACCGTGGGCCTCGACGTACGCCTTCGCGAGCGTGAGTCCGAGGCCCGTGCCGCCGAATGCGCGCGTCGACGAGGAATCGACCTGAAAAAACGGCTCGAAGATCTTACCGACTTGTTCGCGCGAGATGCCGATACCCGAATCGGTGACGACGAGCTGGATCGCTGCGCCCGAACCGCTATCGGATTCGTGGGGCGTGAGCGGCCCCGGACGCAGCGCGACCCCGACGAAGCCGTGATCGGCGGTGAACTTCACCGCGTTCGAGACCAGGCTCGAAACGATCTGGCGCATCTTCTTCTTGTCACCGAGCACGGTCGCTTGACCGCAGCGATCCTCGACCTGGATCGCGATGCCGCGCTTCGCCGCTTGTGGCACGTATGTCGCGACCTCGGCCTCGACGACCTCGGCGAGCGACAGCGCGCTGCGCTCGAGCGCGAGCGGCGTCGATTCGAGCGAGCCGACATCGAGCACCGACGTGATCAAGCCGAGCAGCTGATCCGCCTTGGACAGGATCGTGACGAGATAATCGTTTTGCTCGCTCGTGACCGGACCCGCGAGGCCTTCGGCCATCATCTCGGCGTAGCCGATCACCGAGGTCAAAGGGGTCCGCAGCTCGTGCGACATCGTCGCGAGGAAGTTCGACTTCAACCTGTCGAGCTCTTCGAGCCGAGCGAGCGCGCGCTGCAAGCGCTGGTTGTGCTCGGTCAGCTCCGCGAACGTGATCCGCATTGCTTCTTCGTGCGTCGCCGCCGCGAGGTCGCGCGCGTTCGCGTGATGGATCAAGAGTCCGAGCTGGGTCGCGCACAGCTCGAGTGCGGCCGCCGCGTTCGGGCCCGCGCTCGCGAGCGCCCCTACCCGCTCGCCCTCGTGATCGAGCGGCTGGCTTGGACAGGGCAGATCCGTGCCCGCGAGGAGCCTTCCGGACCGGTCATAGATCGCGAACTCGCCGCCGAGTGCCTTGCGAAGTGCATCGACTAGTTCATCGAGCTCTGCGGGAGGGATCAGGCGCGCCAGCTCGATCGGGACATCGAGCATTCCGCTCACGTCTCTAGTCTACCGCATCGGGGACGCCGACGTGCTCGGCCAGAGACCCGCGAAACACCTTGGAATCGATGCCTAATTTGCTCGCCAGCCCTAAGTCCTTATCTAAGGTCTCCCAGGCGGCGGTCACGAGCTCGAAGAACGTCGGGATCACCCCGATGCCGGCCCGGGCCTGCGCCTCGATCAGCGTGCGGTTCGGGTCGCCAAAATGATCGATCATCGCGAGCGGCATCGCATCGGGGAGGTCGCGCTTGTTGTACTGGACCACGATCGGAATCGTATCGAGCGTGTGGGCGTGAAGGTTCTGTTGCAAGCCGGTCCACGCGTCGCGATTCGGCCCGGCAGCGCTCGGCGCGGAGTCCGCCACGAACACCACGCCATCGGCGCCCGCGAGCACGACCTTGCGCGTCGCCTCGTGCACGTGTTGACCTGGCACCGTGTAGACCTTGATCCGGAACGAGAAGTTCGAGGTCCGAAAAAAGATCGGCAGTAGATCAAAAAACAACGTGCGATCGTCGCGTGTATCCAGCGTCATCAACCGGCCGCGGTTGAGCTTGTCGACCTTGGCGTGGAGCGCGCGCAGGTTCGAGGTCTTGCCGGAGAGCGGTGGGCCGAAGTAGACAAGCTTGAGCGTCATCTGACGCTCCGCGAAGTCGACCTGTACCACGACGAGAGCCTAGCTCACGTCGTGGGTACGTGCAGCTTGCCGTACAAGAAGACACCGCAGACCGCACACACGATCAACAGCACCACGAGTACCGCGATGCGGCCACCATGCTTCGTGGTGTCGGGGCGTTTGCTCGCGGTCGCGAGCAACGCGAACGTGGCGGCCTTGCGGATCCGGTCGAGCTGGAGCTCGGCGATCGGATCGCCCGCGCGCTCGCGATAGCGACCAGCGACCCACGCGTAGCAGTTGTAGGTCGCGACCAGCCCGAGCAAGGCCTCGTGGCGCTTCGGCTCGGCCCAGTGCGCGACCACCTGATCCCAGGCGGCTTTTACGGCTTCCGCCACGGCTTCGGGCGCTTGCGCCTGCATGAGCCGCTAGTTTGTCACAGCACCGGTCGGAACGGCACCGGCGTCGCGATCAGCAGGTAGACCAGCAACATCCCGATCGCGAGCCACCGCCGGGTGCGATCGAGAGGAATGTCGCCCACCGGCGGGTGATACTCGCCCGCTCGACCGCGAATGATCGCGAGCATCAGCGTCCACACCAGCCACGGGATGATGCCGGCCTTCGCGTAATCGAGCGCGGCGAAGTTGCTGTAGTTGTGGTGCTTCGCGGCGACGAACATACCGCCCCCGACGAGCACGCCGACGATCGGCAGCGCGGTGTGCAACCGCGCCGACCACTTCTCGTGGCTCTGGCCGAGCGCGGCGCGCGCGATGTGACCACCATCGAGCTGGCCGATCGGCATCAGGTTGATCATCGTGATCAAGAGGCCTACCCACGCGGCCATCGCCATCGGATGGAGCTGGACATCGACGTTGCTGTTCGGCAGCCACTGGCCGTGGACCGCGTATTTCAAGAGGGCGTAGAGGATCGAGTTGCCCTCGATCGAGCCATCCGCCGGCGACGGCCCGACCGGCGAAAGCCACAACCCGATCACGAGCAGCGGGATCGCGACGACGAGCCCGGCGATCGGGCCTGCCGCGCCGACATCGAACAGTGCGCGACGGTCGCTGATCGGCTTGTCCATCCGGATCACCGCGCCGAGCGTGCCGAACCCGACGAACGGCGGCAGCGGGATGAAGTACGGCAGCGACACCTCGACGCCGTGGCGCCGCGCAACGAAGTAGTGGCCGAATTCGTGGCACGTGAGGATCGCCATCAGCGTCGCGCCGCCGACCAAGCCACCGGTGATCGAGGTCGTGATGCAGGCCGCGACGAACAACCCGACGTGGATCAGGACGTCGCGCCGGGAAATCTGCACCCCGACAGTCTATGGCAGGATCGGCTCCCGCGCATGGCGACGATCAAGACCATCGAACTGTTCTTCCAGGAAGGCGCCTCGGACAAGGTCTACAACGCCGAGATCCTCGAGCAGGGTGGCAAGTTCACCGTGTCCGTCGCGTGGGGCTCGCGGGCCGTGAAACTCGACACCGGCAGTAAGGCCGTGAAGGTCTCGCGCGCTGACGCCGACAAGATCTTCGACAAGCTCGTCCGCGAGAAGCGCGGCAAGGGCTACATCTAGGGAGCGATGATCAGCTCGTCGCCTTGGACTTCGAGCGTGGTGTACGACCGGTAGAGCTCGCCGTCGACATCCATCTTCGCCGCGCCGCAGGCGCCGTCGTCGAGGGAGCCGCGAGCGATCGCGGCGCGCATCGATGCGCGCGTGGATGATTTGGCGCGAGCGGCAGCGATCAGGGTCGCGGCGTCGAACGCTTCGGCGGCGGCGGAGGTCGGCGTGCGTCGGGTGCGCTGCTGGAAGTCGGCGGTGAAGGAAGCGGCGATGTCGGAGCCGAGGTCGCCAGGAAAGCTATCGACGAGCAGCGCACCTTGCACGGCCGTGCCACCGCGGAGCGGCAACGAGGGGTGGTGCCACCCTGCTCCACCGACGAGCTGGACGACGGTGGGAACGTGACCGCCGTGCTTTTTGCCGAGCATGCGGAGGTCGGGGAACTCGGACATGCGGAGCTCGACGTTGTAGTACGGCAAGAACGCCGCGACGATCGCGGCTCGGTCGTAACGATCGGGGATGTAGAGCAACGAGTAGGTGATGTCGGGCGAGAAGGTCTCCCAGCCGAGCTTGGGGGTCTTCGCGCGACGGAGATGCTCGGCGAGCTCGGGGTTGCGAGCGGGGACGAGATCGAGGAACTGCTTCACGTCGGGCTCGACGTCACCGCCGGTCGGATCGTAGGTGCCCTGCTTGACGACCTGCAGCCCGAGCTGCACGGACGCGGTCGCGAAGGCTTCGGAGGCTTCGGTGCCGATGTCGTCGCGCGGTGCGAGAACGGCGACGGTGCCGAAGTTGTTGGTCTTCGCGAGCTGGGCGACGGCGCGGCCTTCGTCGGCAGGAGAACCGACGACCCGAAACACACCGGCTGCGGGATCGGCCCCATCCTCGGGACCGAGCAGCGCGATCGGGATGGCGTGCGAGGCAGCCGCGCGCGAGGCGGCAGTGATCTCGCGTGCACCGACGGGACCGAGGATCGCGATCGCGCCTTGCTTCGCGGCCGCGTCGACGGCGGCGGTCGCGCCGGCCGGATCGCCCATGGTATCGAGGAAGATCCACCTGGTGCCCTGTGCGGGCGCGAGCTCGATCGCGGCGCGGAGCTCGGCGCCGACCGCGCCGTACTTGCCCGAGAGAGGCAAGAGGACCGCGACGCGCTCGGGATGGAGCGGGGTGTCAGCGAGCTCGCCAGCGAGCTGGGCGATCGGAGTTTTTAGAATCAACGCATCGGCGGCCGTACTTGCGTGCGCGAGGTCGTCGCGTGCGGTCGCGTCGTCACCGCGATGATGAGCGAGGCGTGCAGCACGCATCGCAACGGCGGCAGCCGGCGCCGCGTTCGCGAGCCGCTCGACGACGACGCGCGCGGTCGCCTCGTCGAGCTCGTCGATCGTCGCGGGCGAGAGCTTCGCGAGATCGACAGTCCCCGCGGCTGGACGACCACCCGATGGTGGCGGCGTCGCTTCGTTGGGATTGCTCGTGTGGGTTTGCGGACCGTCATGCTCGACCCACGTCGGCGCCGGCTTGGGACCGCACGCACCAAACACGACGAGCACGACGAGCAACGCGCGCATCCTCGCGCTCATTCGTCGAGCAGCGAGCGCACGCGATCGAGGAGGCGCTTCTTCGGCACGACGACGCCGGTCTCCTCGCCACTCGCGCGCGCGAGCTCCTCGATCAGCTCGCGCTGCTTCGCGGTGAGCTCGGTCGGCACCTCGACCTGGACATGCACCATGTGATCGCCGCGCGGCGCGTTCTTGCCCGAGGCTTGCGGGATGCCACGGCTGCGGATCCGGAACACGCGACCGGGTTGCGTGCCCTCGGGGATGCG
>JAYWCI010000314.1:0-3736 GCA_043780895.1 Kofleriaceae bacterium
CGTGAGGACGTTCCGCAAACACTGACCGACCGGCGACATGTTCATCGCGTCGGGCGAGATTCGCACGCTGCTGGCGCGACCGGACGTATCGATCGACAAGCTCGCCATCATGTCGGCGGTCACGCCCTTGGCGTTATCGATGATGCATTGAGTGAGCGCGGCCTTTTTCGCCGCGATCGCAGCATCGATCGTTCGAGGGCGGAGGACGACGGGCGGCGGCGGCTTGACGACATGGCTCGCCGAGCCGGCGAGTGGCACGCCGGCATCGGGCTCCGGCGGCGGCTCGACGACCGGCGGTGCATCGGGCTTCTCTTGCGAGATCACGATCGGCGGCTGGAGCTGCTGCTGGGTCTGGGTCTGCTTCCAGACAAGGAACAACGCCGCGGCCGCGATGCCGATCATCGCGATCGCGAGGATCGGCCACAGGATGCTGCGCGCCGCGATGACCACGATCGGCTGCATATTCGGGGACGGCGGCTGCACCGCCATCGTGCCTTGCAACGGGCGCAACTGGACCGCGCTCCCGGTGGACTCGGCAGCGAACGGCGGCGGCGTCGACTGGCCGAAAGGATCGGTCTGCGAACGATCGGTGATGACCGAGACGAAGTGCGGGGCCGAATCGACATCGGTCTCGACACTCGGAAACTCGTCGTCTTCACTGCCCTCGGCTTGTTGCGAGAACGAATCCTCGTTCGTGATCAGCGGCATTGTCGAGCGCCCGACCGCGCCCGGATGCGTGCGATGCACCGCGGTTGCGACCTGCTGGCTGCGCTTGGTCAGCTCCTCCGCGAAGCCCGCCTTGATGAAGTCGCCGATGTCGCCCTGGCTCCATGGGCGGAGGTGCGAGGCGCTCATCGCATCGGTCATCGCGCTGCCGAGCTGACGCGCGGTCTCGAACCGATTCGCGGGTTCGCGATCGAGCGCCTTCGCGAGCACGTTCGCGACCAGATCCGGGATGTCGGGCCGATAGCGCCGGATGTCCGGAATCGGTTGCTCCATCACGGCGCGGAACGTGAGGTAGTCGGTCTTCCTCTGGAACAACCGGCGCAGCGCGACCATCTCGTACATCACGACGCCGAGCGCGAACAGATCGACGCGGCGATCGATCGAGCCACCTCGCAGCTGCTCCGGCGCCATATAGGCGTACTTGCCTTTGACGGCGCCGTCCTCGGTCTTCGTCGAGGTCGCGCCCTTCGCTTTCGCGATACCGAAATCGAGGATCTTCGAGACCCCTGAATCGCACAGAAAGATGTTCGAAGGCGTGACGTCACGGTGGACGAGGCCCAGGCTCTCGCCATCGCGATCCTTGAGCTCGTGCGCGTAGTGCAACGCATCGCAGGTCTGCTGGACCACGGCCGCGAGGAAGCCGAAATCGAGGTGGGCCTGCGCCTTCGACGCGCGGCGCAGCAGCGGCAGCAGCGTGACACCCTCGAGGTACTCCATCACGATGTACAGCACGCCCCCGGTCTCGCCGAGCTCGTAGACCTGGCAGATGTTGCCGTGCGCCATCTTCGAAGCGATCTGCGCTTCGGAGATCAACATCTGACGGAACCGCGCGTCGTCGGCGAGGTGCGGAAGGATCCGCTTCACGACATAGAGCTTCTCGAACCCCGCCGCACCATCGAGCCGCGCGAGGAAAATCTCTCCCATACCGCCGGTCGCGAGCCGCGCTAGCAGCTCGTAACGGCCCAGGCGTGCCTGAGCTTGAACCCCCGGTATGGGCACGCAAAAAGTTTAGCAGACCCCAAGACCTCAAAGCGATTTCAGCTACCTACATGTCGCTTCGGTACGCCTGAAACAACCTACAGCGTCCCTCGAGCCTCCAACGACACCCAACAATCTCGCGATCCCGAGGTCCCGTGAGACCGCGGGGCGACCATACTTCCCCCTCGCATGCGCTTCGAGTTGCACTGTCACTCCACTGAATCCGACGGTACCGAAGCGCCGGCCGAGGTGGTCGCTCGCGCCGAAGCGCGAAACGTCGACGTGTTCGCGATGACCGATCACGATACGTGCACCGGCGCGAAGATGAAGACCGGCCAATCGCTACGCGGCGTCGAGATCTCCTGCGACGAGCCCAAGACCGGTCGAACGATCCACATGCTCGCCTACGATCGCGGTGGCGCGGCGTGGTCCGAGCTCGAAGCCAAGCTCGTGGAGACGCGAGAGAAGCGGCGCAATCGGTTGCGCGTGATGGCGGTGCGGCTCGAGAGGCGCGGGATCAAGATCGATGTCGAGCCGCTGATCGCGATGGCGACCGGGCGGTCCGTGGGTCGGCCCGACCTCGCGCGCGCGATGGTCGCGGCCAAGCACGTGACATCGATGAAAGAAGCGTTCTCGCGCCACCTGTTCGATGGCGGCCCGGTCGACGTACCGCACCACGCGCTGCCGATCGCCGACGCGATCGCCCTCGGGCGCGCAGCAGGTGCCGCAATGTCGCTCGCCCACCCTCATCTCTACGATCACCTGAGCGTCGAGCTGCTCGAGCGCCATCGCCACGACGGGCTCGGCGGGGTCGAAGCGTTCTACCCGGGCTACGATGCGCGCGAGCGTGCGCGCTGGACGGAGCTCGCCGACGAGCTCGGCCTCGTGTGCACCGGTGGCTCCGATTGGCACGGACCGAAAGATGCGCAGGCGCAACCCGGCGTCGATCTTCCGGAAGATCGTGGCGCGCGCTTGCACGCATGGCTGCTCGAGTCGGCAGCATGACGCGCTGGTGGCTCGCACTCCTACGATCCGCGTGCAGACGCGGCAGCGGCGTGCGCGCCCTCGGCGTCCTCTTGCTCTTGCGTTACCGTCAGACCGATCAGCGACGCTCGTAGCGTGAACCAAACGATCGCCGTCGCGATCCTCGCAGCCGTGATCGCGCTGTGGTTCGCAGCGAAGCTGCGGGCGTGGCGGGGATCGTGGCGCGCTCGTCGCCGAGCCGCTCGGGCGAGCGCCGGCGAAGATCGCGCGGCCGAGATGCTGGTCGCCGCGGGCTTCTCGATCCTCGAGCGCCAGGCGCGGGTCGCGTGGGCGCCGTTGATCGATGGTTCGCCGTGCGAGCTCGAGCTCCGCGTCGACTACCTCGTCGAGCGCGACGGCGAGCTGCTCGTTGCCGAGGTCAAGACCGGCGAGGCTGCGCCATCGATCGAGACCGCGGCGACCCGCCGCCAATTGCTCGAGTACAGCATCGCGTTCGCGGTCGATGGGATCTTGCTCGTGTGCCCCGAGCGCGATCAGATCCTGCGCGTCGAGTTTCCGCAGCTCAAGCTGACTAGCGGTCCGTACACTTGAACGATTCGCCCGGCGGCACGAGGCGGTGTGGATCATCGAGCGTGGTCGCGAGGACCGGGTTCGGGCAACTCGCGACGAGCGCGTGGAGCTCGTCGCCGCGGGCAGCCGTCGCGATCACGATCCGCGCGGGCTGTGCGGCGCGGAGCTCGGCGACCGTCGCGGTCCGCAGGCTGCCGAGCCAGCGCTCGTGCGCCCGCTCGCCGTGAGCTTCGAGCTCGAGCACGAGCGCACCGCACGGCGCCTTCGCGAGACAGCGCTCGACGATCACGACCCATGTACCGGGCAGCGGTTGCGGCAGCGTCGAGCGCACGGCGTCTTCGAGCCGATCGAGCGCGTCGTTCGGGCGCTTGCGCTCGCGCACCATGCCGAGCGTGAGGTTGCCGAGGCTCGTCGTCGAGGTCTCCTTGCGATCGAGCCGGCTCGCGAGCTCCCTCGCCCACGGACCACCGATCGTGTA
>JAYWCI010000315.1:0-39456 GCA_043780895.1 Kofleriaceae bacterium
GAGTTCGCGTTCGTCGGGGGCGGCATCTTCCTGTTCCGCGACATCCCGTGGGCGATGGGCATCTGCCTCGGCGCGCTGCTCGCCTGCTTCATGGTGAGCTACGCGAGCGCCAAGGCCGAGGCGATGAAGGTCGAAGTCCCGCGGGGCCTCATGCGCCGCCACGAACGCGCGACCTACATGATCGTCGGTGCCGGCGTGACCGCGATGGCCGGGCCCTATCTCCACGACCACGTCCCAGGTTTACCAACGACGACGTTCGTGCTCGCCGGGCTGGCGATCGTTGCCTTGATCGGCAACATCGCTGCCGTGCAACGGCTTGTACGAATCGGTCGAGCTTTGCGGTAAGAACTCGCTGCTTACATGCCGCAGCCAGCGAATCAAAACCGCTCCCTAGTGACTGCTGTTCCCGGGCCCAAGAGCGAGGCGCTGCGGCTTCGCGAGGACAAGCACATCGCGCCGGGTGCGCAGGGCTACGCGCTCGCCGCCGGCATCGTCGTCGATACCGCCTCGGGCACCGCCGTCACCGACGTCGATGGCAACACGTTCCTCGACTTCATCGGCGGCATCGCGGTCGGTGCCCTCGGTCACTCGCACCCGACCTGGGTCGAGGCGATCCAGAACCAGGCAGCCAAGGCCGCTGTCGGCTCGCTCACGAGCGATGCGCGCGTCGAGCTGTTCGAGCGGTTCGCGAAGCGCGCGCCCGCGAACGGCGTGCATCGGTTGCAGATGTACTCGGGCGGCGCTGAAGCCGTCGAGAGCGCGCTGCGCCTCGCGAAGAGCTACACCGGCAAGTACGAGTTCATCTCGTGCTGGGGCGGCTTCCACGGCAAGACCATGGGCGCGCTCTCGCTGATGGGCTCGACGTTCAAGGACGGCCTCGGGCCGATGGTGCCTGGCAGCCATCAGGTCCCCTACGCGGACTGCTATCGCTGCCCGCTCGGGCTCGAGTACCCGACGTGCGGCGTCGCGTGCGCGGACTTCGCGCGCAAGTACGTCAAGACCGCGACCGCCGGCGCCGTCGCCGCGATGATCGTCGAGCCGATGCAGGGCACGGCCGGCAACATCATCCCGCCGAAAGAGTTTCTGCCGGCGATGGCGAGCATCGCGAAGGAAGTCGGCGCGCTGTTCATCGCCGACGAGATGATCACGGGCCTCGGCCGCACCGGCGAGTGGTGGGGCATCCACCACACCGGCGTCGTGCCCGACATCGTCACGATCGGCAAGGCGGTCGGTGGCGGCTTCCCGCTGTCCGCGCTCGCGACGACCGACGAGATCAGCGTGTCCAAGCCGTGGTCGAATCGCTCGGGCTCGTCGTCGAGTTACGGTGGTAACCCGCTCGCGGCTGCCGCGGGCGCGGCCTCGCTGAGGATCATCGAGGAAGAGCACCTCGTCGAGAATTCGAAGAAGGTCGGCGCCGCGATGTTGAAGCGGCTCGAGACCTGGCTCGACAAGTATTCGTTCGTCGGCACGGTGCGTGGCTCCGGCATGTTCATGGCGGTCGAGCTCGTCAGCGACAAGAAAGCCAAGACGCCGCTCACCGGCAAGGTCACCGATCGGATCTTCATGGAGTGCGTGAAGCGCGGCCTCCTGACGATGGCGTACTCGGCGCACTTCCGGATCCAGCCGCCGCTGACGACGGATGAAGCGACGGCGATGAACGGGCTAGCGATCCTCGAAGAGGTCTTCGATCTCGTCGAACGCGAGAAGTGGTGGCGCTAGCTCGCTGACGTGCGGCGCTCCGCTGACGGGCGGCGCGAAAGCAAGCGCGCGCCAACCGCGTGAGCGACGCACGGCCTGGCGGTAGGCGCGCGCGGCCGGCGCTGGCTGCTGCTGCTTCGCTCCGCGACGGGGCGGGCTTCGCCGGTGCGATCGACCCGGCTCGCAGGAACACCTGCGCCGCACCGCGAGCGGCTGGTGCCAGGAAGCAGGGCCTGTGGAATTTACGGCTCGCCGCACCCCCGTCGTCTCCGCTCGCGCGCAGCGCCAGCGAGGCCGCGCGCGACCACCGCCGACGGCCGTGGGTCGCTCGCGCGGTTGTCATGCGCTTGCATTCGCGTGCCGCACGCCAGCTCCGCTTAAATTGTTGTTGTCATCGTCGTTGCGCACTTCGTTGTCGTTGTCGTTGCGCGCTCGCTGGCGTGCGGCGCGCTTGAATTTGCGCGCTGTGACGTAAGTCAAGGATTCTTGGCCCAAACCTCGATCGGGCCGTAGTCGCTCGTCAGCCGGTATCGAGCCCATTTGGCGTTCGTCGCGTGTGGGGATTCGTGGAAGCCGGTCTCGACTTCGCCGATGGGCGTACCGTCGATCGCATCGAAGAGCGGCGTGCCGACCGGTAGGGTGGTGGTGGGGCCCGCCGCGTTCGGATCTCTGCCGAGCAGCATGCCAAGGTCGTCGCGCGAGAAGGTCAGCTCGTCGTCTCCGGATCGGCGCTTCAGCGCCCGGGTCTGGGCGGTGGCGATCCAACCGGTCGCCCCTTCGATGACACGGACGAGCGAGAAGCCGCGCTGTACGGCGAGCTTCACTGCCTGGACGCGATCAGGGCTCTGGTGGAACACGAACGCTGTTCCCTTCGGTTTGTCGAGCAACTGATACTCACCGGGCAGCGTGAGTGTCGGTTCGAACCGAGGAGCCACGGAAGGTCTCACTCCGGCGCGGTACACCGTGCCGACATTCGCGGTCGCGACAACTCCCCGGACCTCGAAGCTCTCTCCGCCCGCCGTCGTGCTCCATCGCACCGAGCTATGACCGTCGATGTCAGCTCGTGCGTCGAGGCGCGTCCCCGAGCGCAACAGGATGCCGGGCGTCTTCGCGGTAAAGGGCACGGCGAGCTGATCGGCCGAGGGCACCAGCGATGTGTCTTGGACCGCGACGGTCTCGAGCTTCTCGGCCTCGGCGTACAAGAGCACCGTGGCGCCATCGAGGCGAACGATGAACCTCGGTTGTTTCGCGGTCGTGTCGTGGACCTCGAGGATGGTGAAGCCCGACAACGCCGCCGGCAGCCACGGTCCATCCGGCTTCAACGACGCGTGCATGCCCACTCGTGGTCGAGCTAGATCGCCCGCCCATGGCGTGATCACGCCGCCGGATGCGGGAGCGCTCAGAAGGAAGAGCGCGAGGAACGGACGAACCATGCGAGCTCGAGCCTCGAGGCGTGCTCCGGTCGCATTCAATACGCGGGGGGCTTGCCGTAGCGGCCCTCGGCGATCGCGCGATCGACGTCGGGTAGGATCTCGAGGCGGGCGAGGGTGACGTAGCGCTCGCAGTCGTTCTTCGTGACCATGATCCAGATCGCTGCTCCGATCGCGCCGACGGTGAGGATGATGTGGAGTGCCGGGTTCGTGTTCACGCCGATCGCGAGGACGAGGCCGCCGATCACCGTGGCGCCGCCGAGCTTGAGCTTGCCGAGGATCGCCTTCCACTTGAAGCCGACACTGATCGCGGCCGCGTCGTACGAGGGCCGGGTCGCTTGCGCGATCATGTCGGGGTCCCGAAGGCCGAGCATGCCGCCGGTCTTCATCGCGGCGTGGATGCCGTCGAAGAACGAGCCGGGCTTGGCCTTGGTCATCATCTCGGCCTGCCACGGCTGGGTCCGCAGCGAGTTGATGATCCGGAACCGTGCGGCGGGATAGTTCGTGTTCACGGCCATCGCGAGGCTGACCGTGTACGCGACGATGCCGGCACCGCCGAGCGCCAGAAGGTAGCTGAGGACCTCCTTCATTCCTGGTCTGCCGATTCTACCGGAGCGACGGGACCGATTCCGGTAAATACCCGATCGATCTCGGGCAGCACCTCGTGCTCGCCGTGCGCGAGCACGCCGGCGACGTCGTTGCGGCGAAGTAGTGACCACACGCCGCCGAGCACCGCGATCCCGCCGAGCGCGTTGACCCAGGTCGGCGAGTTGGTGTCGTGGCTGCGGGCGATGTACAGGCTGACGCCGCCCAGCATGCCGCCGACGATGCCGCGCATGATCGCGGCGACCCAGCGCCTCGCGAGCGCATCGGCGACGGTCGTGAACGCCCCCCGGGTCGCGGTCTTGACTGCGGCGGGCTCCTTCGAACCGAGTTGCTCGGCCGACTCGATCGCGGCGGCGTAGGCCGCGAGGTAGGTGTTCGGTGCCGCCGCGATCAGCTTCTTGACCCGGTCGAGGTTACCGGCGCGGATCAGCTTCAGGACGACGGTGTCGGCGGCCACGCCATTGATCCGACGAGGTAAACAGTAGAACAGCGCCGTCCCCACGAGGGCGGCGCCGAGGCAGGCGCTGATCGCGGAGAGGAGTACGGGGTCCATGGGTCGAGCCTAGCCGGTAGCGGGCCGGGCCGCGAGCGTGGTATCCGCAAGCTCATGTCCGTCATCGGAATCGTGGGTGGCAGCGGGCTCTACGAGCTCGATGGCCTGACCGACAAGAAGTGGCACCGTGTCGATTCGCCATTCGGACGCCCGTCCGACGACCTCCTGTTCGGCCAGCTCGGCGAGCACAAGGTCGTGTTCCTGCCGCGCCACGGTCGCGGTCATAAGATTCCGCCGCACGAGATTCCGTACCTTGCGAACATCGATGCGCTCAAGCGCGCCGGGGTCCAGCAGGTGATCAGCGTGAGCGCCGTCGGCTCCTTGCGGGAAGATCGGCCGCCCGGCGATTTCGTGATCGTCGATCAGTTCATCGATCGCACGTTGCGCACGCCCAAGACGTTCTTCTCGACCGGCCTGACCGCGCACGTCTCGGTCGGCCATCCGACCTGTCGCCGGATCATGGCGGACCTCGTCGCGACCGGGACGAGCCTCGCGCTGCCGATCCACGCGGGCGGCACGTACGTCGTGATGGAAGGCCCGCAGTTCAGCTCGGTCGCCGAGTCCAAGCTGCATCGCAGCTGGGGCGCCGACGTCATCGGCATGACGAACATGCCCGAGGCCAAGCTCGCCCGCGAAGCGGAGCTATGTTACGCCAGCGTCGCGATGGTGACCGACTTCGATTGTTGGCACCCACAGCACGACCACGTCGATGTCGCGCAAGTCGTCAAGGTGATGCAGGAGAACGGCGCGAAGGTGAGGAAGCTCCTCTCGCACGTGATTCCGGTCGTCGCCGCGCACGAGGGCGAGTGCGAGTTCGGATGTGATCGCGCGCTCGAGCACGCCATCATGACCGCGCCGGGCTCGGCGGATCCGGAGCTCGTCAAGAAGCTCGATGCAGTCGCAGGCCGTGTGCTCGGACGTTTCACATGAACTTTAAATCGCTGATTCGCACCATCCCGGATTTTCCGAAGCAGGGGATTCGCTTCCGTGACATCACGCCGCTGCTCGCGAGCGGCCTGGGGTTCAACCACGTCATCAAGCTGTTCGCCGAGCGGTACGCCGGCAAGGTCGACAAGCTCGTCGGCATCGAGGCACGCGGCTTCATCTTCGGCGCCGCACTCGCGCACGAGCTGAAGGCGGGCTTCGTCCCGATCCGCAAGCCGGGCAAGCTGCCACACACCTCGGTCGCGCAGGACTACGACCTCGAGTACGGCTCGAACCGGATCGAGATGCACGTCGATGGTCTCGCGAAGGGGGAGCGCGTCGTCATCATCGATGACCTGCTCGCGACCGGCGGCACCGCGCTCGCAGCGCTCTCGCTCGCCGAGAAGAGCGGCGCCGAGATCGTGGAGTGCGCGTTCGTGATCGAGCTCTCCGACCTCCCGGGTCGCAAGCGGATCGAAGAGCGCGGCGTGAAGGTTCACGCTCTCACGGCGTTCAGCGAAGCCGAGTAATGAACGTCGAAGGGATCTGGCGCCGCACGATCGAGCTCGCCGGCGATGGCCGCTCGGTGATGGTGATCGATCAAGCGCGCTTGCCGTACGCGATCGAGTGGATGACGCTGACCAGCGTCGCCGATGTCGTGCGCGCGATTCGCGACATGCACATCCGGGGAGCGCCGCTGATCGGTGCGACCGCCGCGTACGGGATCGCGATCGCGATGCGCACGGGCGTCGCCCTCGATGCCGCCTGCGCCGTGCTCGCCGAGACCCGCCCGACCGCGATCAACTTGCGGTGGGCCCTGGATCAGATGCAGAGCGCGCTCTCGGGCGTGTATGCCGGCAAGCGGGAAGCCGTCGCGTATGCCGCCGCCGCGAAGATCGCCGACGACGATGTCGCCGCGTGCGAGGCGATCGGCAACTACGGCAAGGGCATCATCGAGGCGATCAACAAGCCGCGAGTCAACGTGCTCACGCACTGCAACGCGGGGTGGCTGGCGACCGTCGATTGGGGCACCGCACTCGCGCCGATCTACAAGGCGCACGAGGCGGGCATTGCCGTCCACGTGTGGGTCGAAGAAACTCGACCGCGCAACCAGGGCATGCTGACCGCGTGGGAGCTGCTCCAGCACGGCGTGCCGCACACCGTGATCGCCGATAACACTGGCGGCCACTTGATGCAGCACGGTCAGGTCGATCTCTGCATCGTCGGCACCGATCGCACGACGCGCAATGGCGACGTCTGCAACAAGATCGGCACGTACCTCAAGGGTCTCGCGGCGCACGACAACGGCGTGCCGTTCTACGCGGCGGTCCCTTCGAGCTCGATCGACTGGACGGTCAGCGAGCCCGCGGAGATTCCGATCGAAGAGCGCAGCGGCGACGAAGTCCGGTTCGTAAATGGGATGATCGAAGGCAAGCCGGGCCGTGTCGAGATCGTGCCGCGCGGGAGTGCGGTCGCGAACCCCGCCTTCGATGTCACGCCGCGCCGCTACATGACGGGCCTCATCACCGAGCGTGGCGTCGCGACGCCGGCGACGCTCGCGGGGATGTTCGGGAAATGACCATGCGCTTGCGCGACGAGCTGGTCTCGACCTCGAAGCGCATGAGCTCGCTCGGCCTCACGCCGGGCATGTCGGGCAACATCTCGATTCGCAGTCCGATCGGCATGCTGGTCACGCCGAGTGGCATGCCGTATCCCGACATGACCGCGGACGACGCGGTCGAGCTCAAGATGGACGGTACTGCTCGCCCGGGTCAGCACGCGCCGACCACCGAGTGGCAGCTCCATCGCGACATCCTCGGGGCGCGTCAGGACGTCACCGCGATCGTCCACACCCACTCGTTGTTCTGCACCACGATGTCGATGCTTCGCCGCGACATCCCGGCGGTCCACTACATGGTCGTGCTCGCCGGCTCGGATGCCATTCCGTGTGCGGAGTACGCCACCTTCGGGTCAGCGAAGCTCGCACTCAACGCGGTCTCGGCCTTGCGAGGGGGGCACGCGTGCTTGCTCGCAAACCATGGAATGGTGGCGCTCGGCCCGACCCTGGCCGGCGCGTTGCGCCTGGCTGCGGAGGTCGAGACTCTGGCCTCGCAGTACTGGCACGCAGCCCAGCTGGGGACGCCCCACGTCCTGGACCGCGAGGAGCTCGAGGCAGTCCGAAACCGGTTCAGCGAGTACGGTCAGCGACGTTCAAAAACGAAACGCTCCTGGTAGCGTCGAACCTTGCCACTTGACAAGGGATTCCGGGACTGGGAAACCACTTCATCCTATGGCGCGCGCTAACGACCCTACGTCTCCCAAAGCCCTCTTCAGGTCGATTCCGCGGGCGTTTGACGATCTCCCCATCTGGGCGCAGCTGAATATTACCTACAAGTGCAATCTCGATTGCGCGTACTGCAGCGAGTACGACAACTCGAAGGATCACGTTCCGACCGCGGATCTCTATCAACGGATCGACAAGATCAAGTCGCTCGGCTCGCTCCACACCGATCTGATCGGTGGCGAGCCGCTGCTTCACCCGGATCTGGTCCCGCTGATGAAGCACGTGGTCGGTCACAACATGACCACCGGCATGACCACGAACGGATTTTTGCTGACCGAAGACAAGCTCAAGGAGCTGATGGATGCCGGCATGGGCCGGATCCAGATGTCGGTCGATTCTCTCAAGCCCAAGGACGGCATCCCGAAGTCGTTGAAGACGCTGCGCAAGAAGATCGAGATGGTCTCGCGCCATCCGATCTGGTTCCGCGTCAACACCGTGATCTGCGACGAGACGATCGACGAAGTCGAAGAGGTCGCGAAGACCTGCTGGGATCTCGGCGTCGCGATCAACTTCTCCGTGGTCCACGACCACGGTCGCTTGAAGAAGATGCCGAACACGCCTCGCTATCTCGAGCGCGTCCAGTGGCTCAAGAACCAGAAGCAGATGGGCAAGCCGATCTCGACGCCGTTCTATCTGATCGATTATTACGAGAAGGCACTCAACGACACTCCGATGGAGTGGACCTGCCAGGCCGGCAACAAGTGCTTCTACGTCTCGGCCGAAGGTAACTTCCAGTTCTGCTACCACGTGCCGTCGCGTCGCAAGCTCGCGGATGTCACGCGCGAGGAGATCGCGGGCTATCGCGGCAAGAAGGGCTGCGAGGAGAACTGCGGCGTCGACTGCGTGATTCACACGTCGCTGCCGTTCTCGAACCGCACCGAAGTGATGAAGGTTGAAGTGAAGCGTCTCGCTGGCCAGCTGCTGCCCGTTCTTCGCGGCTAGCCTGCTACGATCCAGGCATGCGATCAGGCATGCGTTGGTTCGCGCTCGTCTTGGCTGCCTGCGGTGGTAGCCAGGCCACTGCGCCTGCACCGGCGGTTTCATCCTCCGTTGCTGCCGCGATCGCCGCGGCGCCGCCGCTCCAGATCATCGATCTCGCGCTCGCGCACATCGAGAACGACTACGTCGATCCGAAGCGCGTGAAGCCGCAGGCGATGCTCACGGCCGCGCTCGACGGCATGCAGCGTGACATCGCCGAGGTGATGACGAGCCAGCCCGACCCGGTCCACGTCGCGGTCCAGGTCAACGCCAAGGTCCAGACGTTCGCGCTCGACGACGTCACGACGCTCGACGCGCTCGAGCATCGCCTCGCCGAGATCTTCGCGTTCACGCGCGCGAACCTCGATCCGGGGCGCGACTTCGCGAAGCTCGAGTACGCCGCGTTGAACGGCATGCTCGATTCGCTCGATCCGCACAGCAATCTGCTGTCGCCCGACGAAGCGCGCGAGATGGACGAAGGCATCGACGGTAAGTTCGGTGGCCTCGGCATCGGCATTCGCCAGAAGGATCACTTCATCGAGGTCGAGCGGCTCGTCGATGGCAACACGCCGGCCCGGAGGGCAGGGCTGCAGGTCGCCGATCGGATCATGATGATCGATAGCGAATCGACGGAGAACCTCGATCTCGATGCGGCGATGCAGAAGCTGCGCGGTGATCCGGAGACCATCGTCGCGCTCACGATCTCGCGCAAGGGCGTCGCGAAGCCGTACCAGATCAAACGCGCGGTCGTGATCGTGCCGGGCACGAAGCACCAGCTTCTCGCGAACCACGTCGGGTATATCCGCGTGCTCCAGTTCCAGCACGGCGTCGCGCTCGAGGTCGCGGGGGCGCTCGCGGAGCTGCGCAAGCAAGGCGCGAGGAGCTGGGTGCTCGATCTGCGCGACAATCCGGGCGGCCTGTTGAACGAATCGATCGCTCTGGTCGATCTCTTCGTCGACACGGGCACGATCACCACCACGGTGGGCGCCACGATTCACGACGAGAGCGACGCGACGTCCGACAAGAACGACGAGCACGGCGGCTTGGTCGTGCTGGTCAATGGCTCGACCGCCTCGGCGGCCGAGGTCACCGCGGGAGCACTCGCGAAGCTGCAGCGCGCCACGATCCTCGGCCAGCGCTCGTTCGGCAAAGGCTCGGTCCAGGTGTTGTTCGATAACCCGGATCACTCGAAGTTGAAGCTCACGATCGCGCAGTACCTCGTCGGCAAAGATACGTCCGTGCAGGGCGTCGGCATCACGCCCGACATCGGACTCGATCCGGCGCTCGTGCCCACGAAGCTCGCGACCGAGAAAGACGTACTGCGGCTCAGCGCACCCACGCTGCCGCGCGAGTCGGACTACCAGAGCAAGCTGACCTCGGTGCACGCGGTGACCGGCACCACGCGATCGACGATCTCGTACCTGTTCGAACCAGCGCCGGCAACCGCTGCGTTCTTCGAGGACGGCGAGATCCGGATCGCACGCGACCTCGCAGCCGCACCGCGAACGCAGCTACTCGATGGCAGCGCGAAGGAGCTCGCCGCGACGCGCGAGCGCGAACAGGCCAAGGTCGCCGCGGCGATGAAGAAGCTGACGATCGATTGGACCGGCCAGCCGGCAAAGCCCTCGGGATCCTCGGAGCTGTCCGCCACGTTCACCGTCGATAAGCCCGAGGCCGTCGCGGGCGACGTCATAACGATCACCGGTGAGGTCACGAACCACGGTACGGCGACGGTGTCGCAGGTCCACGCGCGAGCGACGAGCGACGATGGCAACCTCGATGGCACCGAGCTCGCATTCGGCAAGATCGCTCCGAATGGCTCGAAAAAAGCCGTCGCGTACATCAAGCTGCCAGCCGCCGCCGAATCGCGGACCGAGATGATGACGTGGTCGCTGGGGGGGCTCGAACTCCAGATGCCGAAGTTCCATCTCGAAGCGCTGCCGCGTCCGCAGTTCGCCTTCACGTATGCGCTCGGCACGCTCGGCGACAAGAACAGGCTCGCGGTCCACATCACGAACACCGGCAAGGGCAAGGCGCTTGCCGCGGCGGTGCTCGCTTCGAGCAAAGAAGCCTCGATCAAGGCGGGCCGGCAGGAGCTCGGCGGCGTCGAGCCCGGCGCGAGCAAGGATGTCACGTTCGAGATCACGCCGAAGAAGTCGCCGTACGTCCTCGAGGTCGGGGTCGGCGACGAGCAGTTGCTCGAGCTCACCGGTCAGAAGTTGCACTTCCCGACCACGCCGACCGGTGCGGTGTCGCCGCCGATCCTCGATGTCGATACGGCCACACTCGATACCACCGCCGATCACTGGCAGCTCTCGGGCCGCGCGCGCGACGATCGCCACGTGCGCGATGCGTTCGTGCTCGTGACGAATCAAACCGCGAAGATCGAGGACAAGAAGGTCCTCTATCTCTCGAACGACAAGGCGACGGATCGCACGATGATGAACCTCGCGGGCTCGATCCAGCTGTGGCCGGGGACGAACAAGATCGAGATCGTCGTCCGCGAGGACGATCAGGTCCGGACCGTCCAGACGGTCTGGGTCCAGCGGACCTAGATACGGAGGATCGGAGCCAGGTAGCTCAGCGCACAGCGCGCGTCAGGCTGGGACGACGTAGCGCGATCGCGGCGATCGCCGACAACACCGCGAGCCCGACGAGGGTGCTCGCCGGATCGAGAGTCTTGGTCAGCTGCGCGAGGATGTAGGGCACCGCGAAGCCGATGTACGTGAGGACGTAGTAGAGGCCGGTCATGCCACCGCGGGTCTCGGGCTTCGAAAGGATCTCGACGTTGCGCAGGCCGGAGGTCATGCACACGCCGTAACCGACGCCGAGCACCGGCGCGACGAGCAACAACAGGCTCGGGAGGCGCGCGCTGATCACGAACGCGCCGAGCAAGCAGCCGAGCATGCCGAACACCAGGCCGATCCGCGCGGAGACGGTCGGATCGAAGCGGCGGGTGACAGGTTGCGCGAGCACGCCCGCGCCGAGCGTGACCGCACCGAGCAGGCCGATGTACGCGATCGGCGAGCTCCCGAGCGCGCCGGGGCCGAGCATCACGGGCATGACGGTGAACACGATCACCGGGAACGCGAAGACGAACGGCGCCATCCACACGACACCGAGCAAGAAGCCGCGGCGGTTCGTGCGATCGATGCCGACATCGAGGAGCGGGCGGCGCGGGCCATCGGTCTTGCGCCCGCCCGGTGCGACAGCGCAGACCGCGATCGCCGCGATCAGCGTTGCGAGGTGGACGAGATACGGCAGCTGCGTGGGGTGCGGCGCCCATTGCGCGAGCACACCGCTGATCAGCGGGCCAAATCCGAAGCCCGATGACAAGGCGATGGTCGCGCGCCGCGCGCCGCTGCCACCGATCGCATCCTGTGACAGCTCGAGCACCCAGACCGCGCCCGGGTTCATCACCGCGCCGCAGCCGATGCCGTAGAGCAGGCGACCGAGGAGAAGCAGCTCGAAGTGAGCGCCGCCGAAGCCGAGGGTGGCGCTCGCTATGAAGCACGCCACCGCCGCCGGAAGCACCAGCGCGCGGCGGCCAAAGCGGTCGGACAGAGGACCCGAGAGCAAGAGCCCGGGCACGAGGCCGAGCGCGTAGATGCCGAACAACAGCTGCGGTGCGGCCGGATCGAGATGGAGTTTCGCGCGATAGACCAGGAGCAGCGCGCCGAAATGGTTCGCACCCCACCCGATCACGAACAAGAGGAATGCGACGCGGCGCCAAGCCTGTTGCATCAGGCGGGCTCGCCCTTCGGGGGTGGCGTCGCTTCGATCTTGCGCGCGAACACGAAGAAGCGATTCATCGGATAGTTCCAGCACAGATAGACCAGGCTCGCGACGACGAGCTTGGAGATCCACAGCCGCACCCCGAGCGCGCCGACGAAGAGCCACACGCCGAGCGTCTGCAAGCCGGTCGAGCCGGCCTGGACCGGCAGCACGCGCGCGAACTGCCACCACATCGAGACGCCGTGCGCCTCGAAGGCCCAGTAGCGATTGATCGTGAAGTTCGCGAGGAAGCCGACGAGCGTGCCGAGGAACGTCGCGAGCCGATAATCGACGCCGAGCTGGGCGAGCCCCATCATCGTGCCGAAATCGAGTGTGGTCGTGAAGATCGAGGTCAGGACGCTGCGACCGAGAGAGGTGCTCGTGATCATCACTGCACCGACGACAAACCGACATCGGCCAGGACCAACCACGCGAGCTTCATGCGGCCCTTGCTTGTTGCTCGATCGCTTCGGACGGAGGAATCCGGCGCGCGGTCACGACGAGCAGCGCTGGCACGAGCACGAGCGCGGTCAGCACGCACGCGACCTCGCCGAGCAGCGACGCCGTGCCGAAGCCGCGGATCGCGAGGTTCTCGCTGACCAGCAGCGAGCCGTAGCCGATCATCGTGGTGAGCGAGCACACGAACACCGCGCTGCCACTCGTGCGCAGCGTCCTGATCGGATCTGGAACTTCGTGCTCAGCCTGGCGATGCGCGACGTTGATCGCGTAGTCGATACCGAGCCCGAGCGTGATCGGCAGCGCGACGAAATCGAGGAAGTTCACCTTGAGCTGGAGCAGCGCACACGTCGCGACCATCAGTAGCGATCCGGCAACCGTCGCGACGAGCACGGCGACCGCGCGGCGATTGCGACCGACCGTGAGCAACACCATGATGACGAGGCCGATGCCTGCCACCGCAGTGACGCGCGGGCCATCGGCTTCGATCTTGTCGAGGATATCGGCGAAGATCACGGAGGAGCCCGAGGTCATGATCTTTTCGCCATCAAGTAGCTCGACGCGGCGGACGGCATCGGAGAACCGCACGAGGTCGTGGCCGTTCCACTCGTCGATCGCGTTCGCCGAATGGATCGAGAGCATGAGCCCGACCCGACCGTCGAGCTCGGTGACCTCGGGTTTGTCCTTGATCGAAGGCGGCAGCTGGTCGATCGTGATCTTCTTCAGATCGGCTGGTGGCTCGAGCTCGAGCAGCTCCTTGCGCTGCTTGTCGTCGAGAGCATCGAGCGCGTCGTCGTCGAGCATCGCGCGGATCTCGGCGAGCACCGCGAGCTTCTTGTCTTGATCGGGCGGCACCGCATCGAGGATCGATTCGACCGACCCGATCGTCTGCTGCGCGGCCGGCTTCGAGGCATCACGCTTGCGGAACGCCTCGACGATCATCGGGACTTGCTCGGGCCGATCGGCCGCGATGAACGTGCGGCCGGCGTAGCCGCGACCGAAGTTATTATCCGAGACCTTCATCCAGTGGCGCGACTCGTTCGCGGTCGCGCCATTGCTGCGCAGCTTCTTGAGGTCGTACTCGAACGGGTCCGCGGCGACGTAGCGCACGACCACGATCGCGGCGCCGAGCCCGATCGCGAGCGAGGCGACGACGACCGCCTTGGAGTTGCGGAACCCGAGGATGCGAACGAGCAACTTCGAGATCAGTGGGTCCTCACTGTGGGTCTTCAACCGCTTGCCGGTGACGATGATCAGCGCGGGTAGCAACACGTACGACGCGATCCAGCACAGGAGCATCCCGATCGCGCCGATCACGGCGAAGTCGGCGAAGCCCTTGAAGCTCGTCGCAGCGAGCGACCCGTACGCGATCGAGGCGCCGAGCGAAGCGACGGCCGTGGGCCGCAGCGTGTGCATGATCGCCTGCGAGAGCGCTTCGTCGGGCTCGGCGCGGCGACGCTCCTCCTGGTAGCGGGCGATCAAGAGAATTCCATAGTTCACGCCGTTGCCGGCGATGATCGCGCCGAGGAACGCGGTCGCGGCATTGAGGTGCCCGACGGTGAGTGCGGCGGCCCCGAACGCGGCGGCGGTCGCGACGACGATCGTGCCCCCGAGCAAGAGCAACAACGTCGCGGAGCGGAAGTAAAGCGCGAGCACCAGGCCGACCAGCACGGCGGTGACGATGCTCGACAGCACGATGCCGTTCGAGATGGCCTCGTGCTCCGACACGGCGGTGACGATGCTGCCGGTGTAGCCCATCACCACGACGGGATGCTTCTTGGTCATTCGCTGGCGAATCTCCTCGAGCTTCTCGATGAGGATCTTGCCGCGATCGATATCGGTCGTGCGGAACGCGATCCGGACCTCGAGCATCGCGACCTTGCCATCGGGGCTGATGTGGCTCGAGCGAGCGAGCCGCGCCTCGGCATCCCGGCGCTTACCACGCAGGTCATCGAGCTCTTTCTGCGCGGCCGCGTCTTCGCGCTCGTGATCACCGAGATCGATGTAGAGCGGGTTTGCCTGGAGCTTCGCAGTCTTGATCTTCTGCTTCAGCGCATCGCGCGCGCGCTCGAGATCCGCCAGTGGCACGAACAAGTACCGGTGGTCGCCGAGGAACGTACGGATCTCGAGATCGTCGTCTTCGACCTCGCTGACGAGATCTTTCGGCAGCGCGCGGAGCTCGGTTGCGAGCTCGCCGACGACGACCTTGCGGACCTCGGGCGACGGCGTCTCGACGACGTACAGCATCGTATCGGTCGCTTTGACCCGCGCTTCGAGCCGGCGCAGGTCCTTCACGGCGGGCGCGTCCTGGGGTAGCAGGTACGAGAAGTCCGCGAACAGCGGGAGCTTGAACGCGATCAAGTAGGCGGCGAGCCCGAGCACCACCGCGTGCGCCACGATCACCGCGACGACATGGCGGCGGATCCAGGCAACGTAACGGCGAGACTTCTCCGCGGGTGACGACACGAGCACCGAGACTATGCCACGCCGGGCTTGTCCTTGCCGAGGACGAGGCGCCACTCGAGCGCGAGTCCCACGACGATGAGTGGAACGATCTGTATCGCGTGATAGAGCAGCGCGAACGCGAGCGCTGGCTCGTCGGGTATGTGAAGGAGGCGAGTTGCCGCGAGCACGCCGACCTCGAGTGCCCCGACACCGGCGGGCGTGCTCGGTGCAGTGATCGCGAGGTTGAGGGTGAACAGGATTAACAGGCTCGCGCCGAGCGAGACCTCGATGCCGACCGCGTGTGTGACGAGCCAGATCATCAGCAGATCGGCGACCCACACGACCAGCAGCGCGGCGAGCGCGGCGAGCAGGCGGCGCGGGCTACGAAGAATCTCCATGCCCGCGATGAACCGCGCGAACCACGAGGTGGGGTCTTTGATCCGGCCGACCGCGATGTAGAGCCCGATGAACGCGACGAGCGCGAGTGCGGCGAGGATCATGATCGAGTTGGTGACCCACGAGGCGAGGTCGGGGAGCAGCCAGGGCAGGGGCGCGACCAGGATCAGCATCGTCACGCCATCGAGCAGCTTCTCGGTGATCGCGACCGCGGCGACATCGGCGGTAGGCACGCCATCGCGGTGCTTCAACATCCACACGCGCAACAGCTCTCCCGCGCGCGCGGGCGCGAGCACCGAGGCGGCGAACGCGACGATCGTGTAGCGCACGAGGCGCAACGTCGGGACGTCGTAGCGCGGCGCGAGCATGATCCGCCAGCACACGCCCTTGCCGACGAGCAGCACGAAGTTGAGGATCGCGGCAACGACCAGCGGCCAGATCGAGGCGGTCGCGATGGTGGCGCCGAGCTTGGGCCAATCGATCTTGCGGATCAGCAGCCACAAGCACGCCACGATCACGGCGATCGTGACGACTCGAACGACCAGCATCAGCGCCTTGCGGCGCCCACCGGTCACTGTTCTTGGGCGAGAGGGGTCGCGCGAGCAGCCGAGCGCGAGCGGCCCGTTGCGCGCTCTTCGATCGCGGCGAGATACTCGTCGCGAACGCGATCAGCGAGGCGCTCCCAGTCGTAACCGAGCGCGGCTTTACGATTGACCTCGCCCTGGCGGCGACGCGTGGCCGGATCGAGGCTCACCACTTCGGCGATGCGATCGGCGAGCGCCGCGGCGTTGCTCGGCGGCACGAGGTACGAGCCATCCGGGATGGCGACCTGACGGTACCCATCGATATCCGAGCACACGACCGGCTTCGCAGCCGACATCGCCTCGAGGAGGACGATGCCGAATGACTCCTGTCCGGTCGACGGAGCGACGAACACATCGCAGTCGCGGTAGAGCTGGACGAGACGGTCGAAGTTGACGGGGCCGTGATAGGTCATGCCGTCCATCGCCGGAGGCGGCTGCGCTTGGCCGAGCTCGCCAGCGACATCGAGCGTCACGTTGACGCCGCGCTCGCGCAGCATCTTGAACGCTTCGAACATGTAGCGAGCGCCTTTGCGCGAGTCGCCGATGCGACCGACGAACAACAGCTTCAACGGCGAGCTGACGTCGGTGTAGAGTTTGGTCGGTGCTGGCGTGAAGATGCCGGTCGGGACGCCGTTCGGGATCACCGAGAGCGGCCGCTTCCACACCATCGATGCGTACTTGCGTGCGGGCTCGCTCACCGCGATCGCGCGCTGGAAGAACGGGAACATCGTCGCGCCCCACAGCTTGCGCGTCAGCGTGAACGCCCTGGACTCTTGCTCGGCGTACGCGTGGAATGTCGCGACGTGCGGAATCTTGCGGGTCAGCCAGGTCGCCCAGTACGCGAGCGACGGTTGCGCGGGCTCGTGGATGTGCATGACGTCGAACTTGTTGTGGCGGAAGTACTTCGCGACCTGCCAGGGCCGGACGAAAATGCCGAGCTGGTTGTCCGAGCCGTTCGCGGGCACGTTGACCACGCCGGAGAACGTGTGCGTGTGCTCGTCCTTCACCGGCGCCGACGCGGGGCCGATGATGGTGACTTCGTCACCGCGACGACGCAGCGCCGAAGCGAGTTGCTGAGCATGGTGCTTCACCCCGCCACACGGCGACGCGAGGTCATAAGTGACCATCATGCAGATCCGCAATGGCTCGCGTCGCGCCGGTAGGACCGGTGGCACGCTCTCGAGAGCGGAGTCTGGACGTCGGTTAGGCAAAACCATGAGGTTAGGGCCGCACCGTATCGGAATCACGGGCTGCGTCAAGTGTCGATGATCTGGACAATACGAGCAGTTCCGCTGTTTAGCCCGTGTGAAGCGCTTCGTAACAACTGTTTGCCGCTAGTAGCCGCCTCAGGGTGCCTTAGAGGGAGCCAGAAACACCAGTTTCTCGACCTCTTTGGCCTCCCACGCCTTCATCCACGGCGTGGATCGGTATCGATCCCACTGATCACAGGCAATCGTTACGACTGGCCCGTTCAGATCTGTGCGTGCCGCTACTCGCAATGCAGCCACGACGTTCACACCGGCCGAACCACCGACGGTCAAACCCTCCTCCTTCACGAGGCGCTCGACCATGGCGTACGCCTCGGCATCGCCGACCTTCTCGGCGTAGTCGACCGAGGTCTTCTTGAGGTTCGAGGGCACGCTCGCCGAGCCGATGCCCTCGACCGTGAAGGGGCCGTCGGGGCCGAGCACGCCGGTATTGATCCATTCGCCGAGACCCGAGCCGATCGGATCGGCGAGGACGATCTGGACGCCGGGGACGTGTTCCTTGAGGAACTGACCCGCGCCGCTGATCGTACCGCCGGTCCCCGCCGCCGAAACAAACGCGCCGAGCACGCCATTCATCTGCTTGAAGATTTCGGGGCCGGTGCCGGGGATGGTGCTGGTGCCGTAGTGCGCGTCGAGGTTCGCTGGATTGTGGAACTGGTTCGCGAGGAACCAGCCATGCTCCTCGGCGAGCCGCCCGGCGACGTTGCGGAAGTTGTCGGGGCTCTTGATGCCCGCGGCCTTCGCGACGAACACCTCGGCGCCGAGCTGGAGGAGCGCGACGCGCTTGTCGACGGCGACGCGCTCGGGGATCACGCAGATGCAGCGATAGCCACGCGATGCAGAGACGAGCGCGAGGCCGACCCCGGTGTTGCCCGCGGTGCCCTCGATGATCGTCATCGGCGGAGTGCGGTGAGGCACGAGGACGCCGCGCGCCTCGGCGTCGAGGATCAACGCTCGGGCGGTGCGATCCTTGATCGAGCCACCCGGGTTCAGGTGCTCGCACTTCACGAACACGCGGTTCGGCAGACCGACGGCGACGTGCTTCAGCTCGATCATCGGCGTGTTGCCAATTGCCTCGATGACATCCATTGCGCCGACTCTACTACCAGACGAAGTCACCGCTTGTATTGTATCACATTGTGATACATAATGTGTCACACCGTGTCGCGCAAGCCACCACCGTCCGACGAGCCCGAGCACAAAGACCGCGTGATCCATACGCGGGTCCCGGAGAGCCTCGAGGCCGAGCTGCGCGAGCGCGCCGAGCGGCTCGGGATGTCGGTCTCGAACCTCGTCCGCAATGTGCTCGGCCACGCGTTCGGACTCGTCGGCGATGTGGTCGCCGATTCGCATGCGATCGCGCGCGCGGCGAAGGGCGATGGCAAGCCTGCGCGCGAGCCCGAGCCTGCTCCGGAAGACATCCTCGCGTGGCAGGCGATCGTGCTCGGAAAGAATGCCGTGTGCTCGCGCTGCAACGCGATCCTCGCGAAGGGGAGTGCGGCGGCGATCGGCATCGCCGAGACCGGCTCCTTCAAACCGATCATCTGCACCCCGTGCTTCGAAGGGACCAAGCTATGACCCATCAAGAGCTGTTCGCAGACCTCCTCGCGCCGGTGCGCGATGCCGCGCTCGGTGTCGCGAAGCTGGTGAAGCACGTCGGCGTGCGCGTCGATGCGCTCGCGTTCGATCTCGCGCGCGATGGTGGTGCGGTCGTGCGCAACGCGCAGGCGCTCGGTGGCGCCGCGCACGATCAGTTCACCACGGTCGTGCGCGCCACCCCGCGCGTCACGAAGCTCGCGCAGCACGCCGCGGTGATGTTCGCGCGCCAGCGCTGGCTCGCCTTGGCGAATGCCGCGAAGACCGGCGATGCGCGCCTCACCAACGACGATCATCGCGACCTCGCGCGCCGCACCGCCGCGTTCGCCGGCGAACTCCGCGGCGGCATCGCGAAGCTCGGTCAGCTCGCGTCGTGTCGCCCCGATCTCGTCGGTCCGATCTGGGCCAAGGAGCTCGCCTCGCTCCAGGCCGATGTACCGGCGATCGAAGCGACCGCGATCCGCGCGCGCATCGAAGCGGAGCTCGGCAAACCGATCGCCGCCTTGTTCGCGAGCTTCGACGACGAACCACTCGCCGCGGCCTCGATCGCACAGGTCCATGCCGCGGTGCTCTTGAATGGCACCGCGGTCGTGGTCAAGGTCCAGGTCCCTGGGATCGAGGACGTGATCGCGGGCGACATCGCGGCGCTCCGCGCGATCGCGAGCTCGGTCGGCAAGATTCCAGGCGTCGATCTACCGACGCTCACCCGCGATCTCGGCCGCGCGCTCGCGATCGAGCTCGATTATCGCGCCGAAGCCGCGGCGCTCGTCGCCTATGCCGGCGACTGCGCCGTGCCTCGCCCGATCGTGCACGCCTCGTCGGAGCGTGTGCTCACGATGACGCGGATCGCGGGCGAGCGCCTCACCACGTGGCTCGATCAGGCGACCCCGGCCGATCGCGATCAGGTACTCGGCGAGCTCGTCAGCGAGGTCGCCGCCCAGATCCTCGCCCGTGGTCAGGTCCACGCCGATCCGCACCCCGGTAATTTCCTCGTCACGCCGGATGCGCACCTCGCCCTCCTCGATTTTGGCTGCATGCTCGATCTCACACCGGCCGATCGCGCGGCCTACGCGCGCCTCGTACTGGCGGTTGCAGGCCGCAACCATGACGCGGCCGCACGTGAGCTGGGTGACCTGGGGTTCATCTGTGATGATCCTGACGCGCTCGTCGCCCTCGCGAGCTCGCTCGTCGGTGCGCTCGCGCCGGATGCGAAGGTCTCCGAGCTCGACTGGGAAGCTGCCTTCGCCGAGCAGCTCGGACATGCGAAGTCGATCGGTAACCTACAGATGCCGAGGTCGTTCGTGCTTCTCGGCCGCGTGCTCGCCTCGGTCGCAGGTCTGCTCGCGACCTACAAGCCGGCCCTACAGCTTCATCCGTTGATCGCGCGCCACCTCGCGGCCGCCATCGTATACAACGAGGCATGACGACCACTCGCCTTGCCACTCGCCTTGTTTGTGCAGCTCTCCTCGCTCTCGTCGGCTGTGGCAGCAGCGGTAGCGGAACGAAGACGCCCGACGCCGCTATCGGCTCGGCCGCCGCGAAGATCACGGTCTCCGGAACAGCGCAGGCGCAGGGTGCGTCGGCCACTCCACTCGCGGGTGTGGCGATCGCTGCGTACCGCAATGGTGACGAGACCACGCCGCTCGCGACCGCTACGAGCGATACCCAGGGCAAATACATGATGGATATCGAGACCGGTGGTGTCGCGATCGATGGCTACATCAAGGCGACGATCTCCAGCTACCTCGATACGTATCTCTATCCACCCGCGCCACTGACGACAGACCTCTCCAACGCGTCGATAAACATCGTCAACACCAGTACGGTCGCGCTCTTCGCAACGTTTTGCGGAGCCTCGGCGATCCAACCGACCGACGGAGTGATCGCCGTGCAGGTCATTTCTGGAACGACCGCCGTCGCGGGTGCAACCGCGGCGAGCACGCCTGCCGCAACGTCGTACTGCTACGACGGAACCACCGCCGGAATTCCGGACAAGATGGCTACGGTGTCCGGCGCTGATGGCATCGCGTACATGCTCGGTGTCACGGGCAGCGCGAGCGTGACCGCGACGAAGAGCGGCGCCACATTCGCGGCTCACACCGTGAACGCCCGCCCGGGCACGCTGACGACGACAATTATCTCCGGCAGCTAGAACTGAGAGTGAGCTCGTGAAGTGGAGCGGTCTTGCGCCCTACTAAGGTTTGTACTCGTACGCACCTAGGCGGTGTGACCAAAGGTCTCAACAATGGCGGCGTGCTGTGCTGCAAAGGTCCGCCGATGAACTAGATCAGCGGCTACGGCGCTGACCGCGTTGTTGCAGCTGCTGCGTGCTCTCGGGAAGCTCGCCGAGCTTCACCTTCACGGTCGCCTTCGATCCATCCTGATGGACGACGTCGAGCTCGATCGTGGTGCCGGGCTTGGTTCCGGCGACCGTGGTGCGCAGCTCCTGGTCGGTCTTCACGACTTGACTACCGATGCCGACGACGACATCCCCCATCTGGAGGCCTGTCCTCGCCGCGGGACCACCGGGCTGGATGCCACCGACGACGACGCCCTGCGACGCGCCGAGCTTGTGCTCCTGGAGCATCGCGGGCGTGACGGTGCCGATGTTCACGCCGAGGTAGCCGCGCGTGAACTTTCCATCCTTGATCAGTGCTTCCATGATCGGGCGCGCCATGTTGGTCGGGATGGCGAAGCCGATGCCGGCCGAGCTTCGCGACGGTGAGGCGATCGCGGTGTTGATGCCGATCAGCTCGCCCTTGAGGTTCACGAGCGCGCCACCGGAGTTACCCGGATTGATCGCGGCATCGGTCTGGATGAAGTCCTCGAAGTCCTCGATGCCGAGGTTCGCGAGGCCCTTCGCCGAGATGATGCCCATCGAGACCGACTTGCCAACGCCGAGGCCGTTACCGACCGCGAGCACGATGTCGCCGAGACGAATGCTCGAGGAATCGCCGAACGCGATCGGCTTGAGCGGCGGTAGCTTGCCTTGAAGCTGGAGTACCGCGAGATCCGCGTGGGTGTCCTTGCCGACGACCTTCGCGTCGACCTCGGTCCCGCCGGGCAACATCACCTTGATGTCATCCGCTCCTTGAACGACGTGCGCGTTCGTGAGGATCCGGCCACTCGCCGTGACGATCACGCCCGAGCCGGCCGCGTGCTCGGTGAGATCGCTCATGTCACCGCCGCCGAGTTGCTGGCGGAAGAACGCTTCATCGGGTGAGATCTTCATCTGCGAGGTCGTCGAGATCGTGACGACACTATCGAAGACTTTTTCTGCCGTATCCGCGACCGAGCCATCGGTCGGAATGCCACTCGGGGTAGCGCTCGCGATCGATGGAGCGATCGCTGCGCCGGCAACAGCAGCAAACAGGAGCGAACGAAGTGCTTGCATGGTTCCTTTGAGGTCCTAACGAAGGCTTTACAGGCCTCGTGTACTACGAACGTCAGACCGGGGTCGTGGTTGCCTGTATTCCGCAGGCCTGACTAGTTGATCGGGCAGGACCAGATTTCTCACACCTGCTGGCACAACGGAAAACGGCGAGGGAAGCACTCCCTCGCCGTTTGGCGTCACCAAGCTCGGTGACGGTTACTGAGCTGCAGAGCCGGCTGCGGCAGGCACAGCGGCTCTCGTCGCAGGCCGCGGAGGCGCGGTCGGCGCAGGTGCTGCCGCGGAACCTGCGGCATGCTTCGTCGTCGGAGCAGTCGCAGCGGAGCCCGTCGCGGGCGGTGCTGGTGGCACAGCACCACCGTGCGGCATGCCGGGCATCGGATCGATCGGCGGTGCCGAACCACCCGGACCACCGTGCTCGTTCGGCACCATACCCGGATGATTTCCGAGCGGGTTGCCGTGCGGCTCGATTGATTGGCTGGCGCCGGGCGACTTGCCACTACCGGCGCCCGAGCCCGACGGCTCGGTCTTGCCCGAGAACAGGTTCTCGATATCACCCTCTGTGCGCTGCGCGGTGTCCTTGCGGACGAGGCCCGGCACGCGGGTCTTTTCGGTGAGGATGTAGTACTCGGTCTCGCCCTTCGGCGGGTTCGCCGGATCGAGCTCTTGATCCGGTGCGAGTTGGCCCGGCTTCTCGTAACGCAGCAACTGCAAGGTGCCGAGCGTGGCGCCCTTGTCGTTCTTGTACGTGAGCCGGAGGACCGGCGTCATGTCGCTCGCCTTGAGCGTCGTCGCATACTCGGTCGGCCGTAGGTTGTTCACGCCGTCGACGAAGTTCGCCGCGAGCGTGTTCGGCGTCTTGGTCTCGGCATCCGCCCAGGTCTTGCGCTTGGTGCCGTCTTGCTCGGCATCGAAGCGAACCACCGTTTTGCTCTTGCCGCCCGCTTCGATCGTCACGGCATCCATCTTCGCGGCGTCGAAGCCGCGCGGATCCGTGAGGTGCAGCGCGGTCTCGCCCGTATCGAGGCCCGAGATCAGATCCTTCGCGAGCACGTACGCGCGGCCGCTCGCCAGATCGACGACGTAGCGATCGCTGCCGCCGTAGACCGGGCCACCGATGAGGAACGACTTGGGCCCATCCTTGAACGTGAGCGTCAGCGTGGTCTTTGCATCGACGAGCTTGAAGTCCTTTTTCTGCTCGTCGTTCGGCACGCCGAGGTCGCGCAGCGCGCGCGCCGCGGAGTAGTCCTTGATCAGCTTGTCGCCGGGCTCGCCGAGCGGGAACTCGTGCGTCTTGCGGCTGACTTCTTCTTCTTCCGGCGGCGGCGGAGGCGGTGTCGCTGCCGAGCCCGAGCCCGAGCCCGAGCCCGAGCCCGAGCCCGAGCCCGAGCCCGAGCCCGAACCGGCGCCCGAACCGTTCGCCGGCTTCGGCTTGGGCTTGGTCTCGATCGTCGTATCGCTGCCCCACCAGTAGCCATCGGCTGCCTGGCCCTTGCGCTCGATCTTGAGGATCTTCTTCGGCGCTTTGTATTCGATCGAGACCAGATCGGCCTCGGTCTTATCCCACAGCACCACGTTGCCGGCGCTCGGCTCGGATGTCTTGTCGCGAGTCCACGTTCGGTACCCGTACACGAGCATCACGGCGAGCAGGACGCCATGAATCAGCGGTCCTCTCATTTCGTCACCTCTGTCGTCACTTTCTTGCGCCGACGGGCCCACGTGCCCACCAGGCCGAGCGCGAGGACGACGAGTGGCATGCCGACGATCGTCAGCGTGAACCACACGGCATCCTGGCTCTTGGTGTGTTGAATGGCCTTGTCGTCTTCGGAGACGACCTCGCCAGCGAAGACTTCTTCGCCGCCGAGCCACTTCACGGAGTCATCGAGGATATCGCCGCCGAACAGCTGCGCGATCATCAGCACGCCGGGACGACCCTGCGCGTTCTGCACGAGTGCATCCGCGAACAAGTCGGCATCGGCGAACACGAGCGCGCGCCAGCCATCCTTGTCCTTGCCGTCATCGCCCTTGAGCTTCGGACCTTCGAACGCCTCGGCCTCGGTGTAGCGCTGGCGCTTCTCGGAACCTGCATCGAAGGTGTCGTTGTCGATGACGTCGAGGAAGCTCGAGTCCATCGACCGGATCGTCACGGTCTTCTTCGGTGTGTCCTTGCCGATCACCGGCGCATCTTCGAGCGAGCCAGCACCGACGAGCACGAGGCCCTTCGCGGCGCGCGACAGCGAGGTCGTCGACGCGTGAGCCGAGAACTGCGTGGTCGCGACGAAGCGATGCTCCGACTTGGTGCCACGCTGGTTGAGGAACACCTGATCATCGGTGAGCGGCAGCGGGTTGAACTTCACGCCGAGCTTGCTGCCGAGCGAACCGAGCGACGGATCGCCTTTCGGCTCCATGGCGACGAGCACGCGGCCACCCTTGTCGAGGTACTTGTCGATCGCGTCCCACTCGTTGTCGGCCAGCGAGATGGTCGGCGCGAGCAGCATCACGATGGTCGCGTCGTCCGGAACGCCGCGCTGCAGATCGATCGGGCCGAGGTCCTTGACCTCGTAGTTGAGCTGCGCCATGCGGCTCTTGAACACCGAGACGTGGCGCTCCTGGATATCGCCGTTCTTGAACTGCGGCGGCACGGTGTCCCAGCTCGTGATCTCGCCGTGACCCGCCACGAGGTACGCCTTACGCTTCTCGCGGACGAGCTTCAACAGCGACGAGTTCACTTCGCGATCGAAGTTGCGGAGCTTGTTGCCCTGCGCGCTCTTGCGCGCCTTCTCGATATCCGTGTCGAGCTCGATCGTCTGCGACTTCTCTTTATCGCCAGTGCCCTTCACGAGGACGACGACGCCATCCTTCGAGACCTTGTACTTGCCCGCGAGCTCGGCATCGCCGAGCCGATCGTGCTCCTCGATCGAGAGGTGACCCGAGGCCGACGACAGCGCCGAGAAGTAATCGCGAACCTGCGCCGCGACCTCGTTCGACGGCGGGAAGAACATCAACACCTTGATGTTCTCGGTCTGGCCCGCGACGATCTTCTTCGTCGACTCGCCAGGCGACGAGGTCTTGAAGTAGCTGACGTCGCGCTGGATGTTGCGATCGTTCGCGACGTTGCACGTGACCATCAAGAGTGCGAGTGCGAGGCCGACGGTCAGGCCCGAGAGCCCGACGTCGCGCACGCGCATGTACTCGATGCCTTCGTCGCTACCGCTGTGAAGGTCGAGACCGGTGCGCAGCGCGACGCCGAGCGAGATCTCGATCATGAACATCGGGATCAACGAGACGACCATCACGATGCCCCACAGCACCGTGAGCGCGGTGCCGACGTGATCGGCGCTCTTCTCGGCGAAGTGGAAGTGGCCCATGCCCCACGGCGTCGTGAGCAGATAAATGACGAGCGAGGCGACCACGCCGAGCTGGCAGTAGAACAGGGTGCGCTCGACGTTGCGGCGCGAGCCCTCGGTCGCGAGCATCGTGTAACCGCGCAGGCCGGTGACTCCGAGCACGAGCACGAGCCCGAGTCCGGTCATCACCATGCGCGTGCCGGGGAGGTGGCCGAACAGGCGCTCACCGACGAACAGGAACAACAGGCCCACGCCGAACAGCAGCGAGGCCCACCACGGAGATGCAGTTCTCATTGCCATCGCTTTGCCTCCAGCGTCTTCACGGCCAACAACAAGAAGAAGTAGGTGACCGCGAGGTAGTAGACGACGTCCTTGAGATTGATGATTCCGCGCATGAAGCCGTTCTGGAAGTGGATCCACCAGAGGTCGACTTGTTCGAGCACTTCGCGCACCGGGCTATCGAGCCGCTTCGCGAGGGGGAACAACATGCACATGATGAGGACGAACACCGCGCCCATGAGCGCGGCGACGATCTGATGCTTGGTCAGCGCCGATGCGAACATGCCGATCGCGAGCGTGGCCGAGCCGAGCAGGAACATGCCGAAGTAACCGACGAAGATCTGGAGCAGCGTGATCTTGCCGTTCACCTTGACGAGCAGCGGCATGTACAGCGACAGCACGAAGATGATCGTCAGGAACGTGAGCGCTGCGAAGAACTTGCCGAGCACGATCTCGGTGTCGCGGATCGGCGAGGTGTTCAGCAGCACCATCGAGTGGTTCTGCCGTTCTTCGGCGAGCAGGCGGAACGCGAGCAACACACCACAGAAGGTGGGGATGCCACTCGCGAAGTAGAAGTAGCGCTCGAGCACCATCGCCGAGAGCTGCTCGCCCGAGAGCGCTTGGCTCTGGAACAAGATGCCTTCGACGAGCAGGGCCGCGGCGGCGATGATCCAGCCGATCGGCGAGCGGAGGTACCGCCCGAGCTCTCGCCGGTAGATGATGCTAGTTGCTCGCATCGCTGCCTCCCACAAGACGAATGAAGGTGTTCTCGAGCTCGCTGCGCGAGTAGTCGAGCTTCAGGAGGTCGAGCTTGCTCTCGATGATCGCGCGGGAAACTTCCGCGCGAACATCCTTGGTCGTGGTGAGCGAGTAGGTGAATCCACCGCCGTGCTCGAACGGCTCGCCGACCTTGGTGACGCTCGCGATCGCGGCGAGCACCTTCTGGATCTGCGCCTTCGGATCGTCGCCCGAAGGTGCGCGCACCGTGACGGTGATCTGGCCGATGTCGCCCTCGTGCTTCGAGAGCTCGGTCTCCGAGCCTTCACCGACCAGCGCGCCGCGGCTGAGCACCAGCAAGCGATCGCAGGTCTGGCTGATCTCGGTGAGGATGTGACTCGAGATCAGGACCGTGTGGTTCTGCTTGAGATCGTGGATGAGGTTACGCATCTCGACGATCTGCACGGGGTCGAGACCACGCGTCGGTTCGTCGAGGATGAGGAACTTCGGGTTGTGGATGATCGCCTGCGCGAGCCCGACGCGCTGACGAAACCCGTGCGACAGCGTGTCGATCGGATCGTTCGCGACCTCGTTCAACGACGCGATGTCGAGGACCTCTCCAAGCCGACGCTTGAGGTCCACACGGGTCATGCCGCGGAGCTCGCCCGCGAACTTGAGGTAGTCCACGACCGGCATCTCGGTATAGAGCGGCGGGTTCTCCGGGAGAAACCCGATCCGCTTGCGGACCTCGTGTGGCGAGGCAACGGCATCGACTCCACCGACCTCGATCGAGCCAGAGCTCGGCCGAAGATCGGAAGCGAGGATGCGAAGGGCGGTCGTCTTGCCGGCACCGTTCAAGCCGAGAAAGCCGACGGTTTCGCCGTCAGCGATCTCGAACGAGACCGGTCCCAAGGCGCGTTTACCGCCGTAGAACTTCGAGAGTTTGGTTGCTCGAATCATTGGTTAGGACCCTAAAATCGCTGGCCTTTGTTAATCGACAGGAGGCTCCGCGTCAAGCGGCCGAACAACCAGTGTCGAGGGCGGGGAAAATCCCGTGTAGGCGCAACAAACCCCTTTAATTGATCATGAAGTTCCGTTACGTAGCCGAATCGCTATAGGTCTGGGCACGATCGCTGCACATAGTTGGACCATGTCCATCTTGTGGCTCGGAATCGGCGCACTGCTCCTCGGAGTTGGCTGCACTCCGATCGACCCGGCAGCGAGTACGTTTCCCGAACAGCCCGAGCCGACCCAGGTCGCTGGTCCGCCGGGTGGCTACGTCGATCCGGGCTACGGCTACCCGCAACAAGCTCCGCAGCAGGCGCCCGAGGCTGCCGACCAACCCGGATATCCGCAGGGATATCAAGGTGGTGACGCGCCGAGCACCGAGGGTCAGGCGGCGACGGATACGGCCTACGGCGCGGCCGAGCCGGAGCCGTCCGCGACCCCGGGTCAGCCCGGCTACGACATGGGCGATGTTACCGATCCCGAGATCGACGCGACGCTCGATGGCTACGGCAGCTGGCAAGAGAACGATGACTACGGTCGGATCTGGCGACCGGACGCTGCGACAGTGGGCGTGGATTTCACACCCTATGAGACCGACGGTTCATGGATCTGGTCGGATGCCGGATGGAACTACAACACCGACTACAACTGGGGGTGGCTCCCGTTCCACTACGGACGCTGGGGTTGGTTCGATGGTTACTGGGGCTGGCAGCCCGGCTACAACTGGTCCGCGGCCGCAGTCGAGTGGCGCGGCGGTGGCGGCTACACCGGCTGGCGCCCGCTCGGTCCGCAGGTTCGTGATCATCGTCATGCGGAGACCAGCAATGGTCGCCACCTCGGCGAGCTCCGCGATTCGCAGTGGCGGTTCTCGGCGGACAAAGATTTCGGCCACGGTCACATCCGCGGTCACCTGTTCCAGAACCCCGCGGAGGGTCTGCGCGTGACGAGCGCGACTACGCGGCCGACGTTGCGCGGCAACTACGCGCCCGTCAGCAGCGCTAGCCTCATGCGGGGTCGCCTCGCCTCGCAGTCGACGCGCGCCAATTCGCCGACCTACACCGGCGTTCGCCCGGCGGGTCAGCAGCCGCAGGGCTTCCGTCCTCAGGGCTCCCGTCCGGCGCAGACCCAACCGTATCGCGGCAGCACGCCGACGTGGCGCCCGCAACAGCAGCAGGGCTACCGTCCGCAGCAGACGTATCGGCCGCAGCAGCAGCAGACGTATCGGCCGCAGCAGCAGCAGACGTATCGCCCGCAGCAGCAGCAGACGTATCGCCCGCAGTACCAGGCGCCTGCGCGGTCGTACAACAACAATTCGTACCGCCCGCAGTACTCGGCGCCGTCGCGTTCGTACTCGGCACCGTCGCGTTCGTACTCGGCACCGTCGCGCTCGTACTCGGCACCGTCGCAATCGCACTCGTCGAGCGGTGGTGGCGGTCGGTCATCGAGCGGCGGCGGCGGCGGCGGCGGCGGTCATCACCGGTAGTGTGCTAGCCATGCGTGGCAATGCCGCGCTTGCATCACCCGAGCTGGTTGCTGCGCCTCGCGGTCGCGAGCGCGGTGATGTGTGCGCTCGGCATCGTGTGGTTCGACATGCCGGTCGCGCGCTATGTCGCGACCCACGACACCCATCCCACCGCGTGGAGCAACGCGCTCGTCACGCTGGAGTACGCGAGTGGCTTCGAGCCATGGCGGTGGGTCGGCACGACGATCCTTGTCCTCGGCGTGATCGTGTCGCGTGCGATTCCTCGCTGGCACGGTGCCGCGAAGGCATGGTTGTTCGTCACGTTGACTCACTTCGTCGCGTCGAACGCGATGATCTGGGGCAAGCACATCACCGGCCGCGTCCGGCCTTCGGAGTGGCACTATGGCACCTCGTGGTGGCAACACGGCGGCGCGTTTCCCTCGGGCCACATCGCGCTGATCGGCAGCATCGCGTTGCCGCTCGCGATCCTGTATCCGCGGACCCGCAACTGGATGGTCCTCGTGATCGCGTTCACGGGCTGCGCGCGCGTGATGGCGAGCGCGCATTGGACCTCGGATGTGTTCGGCGGCATCGTGCTGGTCGCGCTCTCGACGTGGGCATGTGCGGTCGCGGTGCAACGCGCGCCGTGGCCCTCCGCTGCGTGAGTGCTCTTCCTGATATCGTTCCGGGGTTCCGTGACGCGCCGTGTTTCGAGCCTGCTCGTGATCGCCTGGGCGCTCGCGGCGTGTCGCGATCCGAACTATCCGGTCGTCGCGGGCGATACGGCGCTGCATGTCTCGCAGGTCACGATCGTGCCGCGCGCGGGGGAGGTGCTCGAGGTCGACTACAAGACTCTCCTCGGTAACCTCGGCTTGCGCCCGAAGGCGCCACTCACGCCGGAGCGCGGCTGGAATCCATTTCGGCTCGCCGAGGATCGTCGGCGCATCGCCGCGTACGTGATGGAGCACGGTCACTACGAAGGCATTGTCGACGAGCCGCAGCTGGTGTGGAATGCGGCGCACACGAGCGTGGCGGTGAGCTGGCCCGTGCATGAAGGGCCGACGTATCGCATCGGTTCGCTCGCGATCCTCGGCGCACCGGCGGACCAGCTCGCGGAGCTCGACAAGCTGCTGCCGTTCAAGGCTGGCGATCCGGTCGACATGGTCGCGTATCGTCCGCTGCGCGGCGTGCTCGCGGATCATCTGCAAGCCGCCGGGTACGGCCACGCGCGCGGCTGGAGTCGCGCGTTCGTCGATCGCACCGCGAAGACCGTCGCGTGGTTCTATTATCTCGATCCCGGTCCGCAGACCACGATCGGATCGGTGGTCGTCGAGGGGAACGCGCACGTGCCGGCTCGGTCCGTGCTCGAGCGTGCAGGGCTCGCACCGGGCCAACCATTCTCGACCCCCGCGGCCAAGCGCGCCGAGCTCGCGCTGCTCGATACGGGCGCGTTCGCCTCGGTCAACGTGGTGAGCGACGCCGACGTTCCGCACGTGCCCGAGTATCCCGAGGTCGGCGGCCAGCTCGCGGCGGAGCAGATGAGTCCTGCGGGTGCGATCGTGCCGCGCCCGCTGGCCGCACCTCTTGCGGTCCGGGTCGTCGTCGTCGAAGCGCCGCAGGCGCGCGTGCGCGGCGAGCTCGGGGTCGAAGGTGATCCGAGCCGCGTCGACGTGTTCACCGGCGTGCGCACGGTGCTGCGGAACGTGTTCGCACCGCAGCACCACCTGGTGCTCGAAGCCAGCGCGGGGTACGGCTGGATCGTCGGCGACGATCATCGCGCCGAGGGCGCGTACGGCAGCGCGCTCGTCCAGTACGTGCACTCGCTCGACGTGACGGATCTCCGCGTGACCGCGCGCTGGCGTGACGTGCTGTATCCCTCGGCGCTGTTGCGCGAGGTCGTCGCGGGCCCGGGCGTGCATCGCACGCTCGCGCCGGGCGTGTTCATCGATGGCGATGCGTTCTTCCGGTTCGGGCGCCAGCTCGATCAACCGATGATCGCGCCGACGAGCGAGCTCGAGCTCGCACCCACGCAGGATGCGAGCGGCCTCGAGCTGACCGGATCCGTGATCGCGGATCGCCGTGACGACCGCGTCGAGCCGAAGCGAGGTTGGTTCCTCGGCGCGACCGGATCGTATTCGCCCGGTGGCCCGCTCGGCGATCATCGCTGGCTGCGCGGCACCGGCGATGCGCGCGCGTTCGTTCCTCTCGGCGCGCCGAACGGCACGTGGTCGCTCGCGCTGCGCGCCTCGGCGGGTTTCGTCGGCCTGGCGAACGAGGAAGGCATCCCGCTCGGTCCGCGGTTGTTCGGCGGTGGTGCTTTCGGCATGCGCGGGTTCGGTCGCGATCAGCTGTCGCCCACGTTGTGCGCGGTCGGAGCGATGGGATGCGATCGCGTGCTCGTCGGTGGCCGCAGCCTCGCGGAAGGCAGCGTCGAGCTCCGCATGTTGCCGTTCCTCAAGCAGTACGGCGCCGCGATGTTCGTCGATGCGGGTGAAGCCGGCGCGGGGTTGAATCCGTTCGCCGGGGGTATCTCGCTCGCGGCCGGCGCCGGGTTTCGATTTCGGTTGTGGTACGTGCCGATCGCGTTCGATCTCGCGTACCGGATCGTCGACGCGAATCACACCGGGCTCGCGTGGGACCGCGTGCTCGGGTTCGTCCGGATCGGAGAAGCGTTTTGAAGCGGCCGCTGTGGCGCAGGCTCGTGCGGATCGCACTGATCACGCTCGCGAGCGCGATCGTCGTGCTGCTGATCTTGCTCGGCGTCCTGCACACCTCGATCGGCAAGAACTTCGTGCGCTGTCGGATCGCCGCGAAGCTCGCGAGTGCGGTCGATGGCACCGCGGAGCTCGGCTCGGTCGACTACGGCTTCTTGTTCAGCCACGTCGAGCTGAAGGATCTCGTGATCCATGATCGCGATGGCAAGGCTGTGATCACGATCGCGGCGCTGCACCTCGTCGTCGATCGCGGCAGCCTGCTGCATGGCGCGCCGGTGATCGAGGACCTCGCGCTCGACGGGCTCGTAGCCACGATCGTGCAGACCGCCGATGGCAAGACGAACCTGACCGGCTTGTTCAAGCCATCGGGCTCGCCACCGCCCGCGTCGATCACGGTGAGCAAGCTCCACCTTACCGGCGCGGCGCACGTCACGCGCTCGGATGGCACCGTGATCACGATCGCCGAGCTCGCCATTGCGGGCTCGGCGATCGTGAAGCCGCGCGAGCAGCTCGCCGATGTCTCGCTGTCGGGGATCTCGGCGCAGGTCACGCTCGCGGTGCCGAAGGCGCCCGTGCGGACGCTCGAGCTCGCGATCGGCACCGTGCTGCTCGCGCAGCGCGCGGGCGCGGTCGAGGCGACGATCGCGAGCGTCTCGTTCGGTGCGCTCACCATCGAGCGCATCCACGCGGCGCTCGCGCTCGTCGCTGGCAAGCCCACCGGTGCACAGGCCATCTCGATCACGAACGCGAAGCTCGATCACCAGAAGCTCTCGACGATGCTCGGCAAGGAGCTGGTCCTCGACGACGTGAAGCTCGATGCAGTGCTGACGGGTCCGCTCGACAAGCTCGTCATCCACGGCGGTGTCGTGACCCGGGAGACCACGCTCGATCTCGATGGCACGTTCGATCTCTCCAGGCCCGCGTTGCCACGCTACGACGTCACGCTCGTCGGCAAAGGTACGAGCGCGGACCTCCTGGCGCACGCGCCGCCGAACGTGCCGCCGATCCAGACCGACGTGAAGCTCGCGGTGGTCGGCAGCGGCTTGGTCGTGCCGGATCTCGATGCGAACCTCACGCTCGAGGTCGGCCCGACGCAGATCGGATCGATCTCGGTCGAAGGCGTCTCCGCGAGAGCGCATGCCCAGAAGGGTGGGGTGGTGCTCGAGCGCCTGCACGCGAAGGGGCTCGGCTTCACGATCGATGCGAGTGGGGATGTCGCGGCCGATACCACGCTGCACGGCTCGCTCACGGTCGCGGGCAGTCCCGTCGAGGCAAGCCGCGTGTTGCATGCAGCAGGCATCGCGGCCTCGTATCGCGTGCCGCTACTTCCGCATGTCGAGGTCACCGTCACCGCTGCGGGCAAGCCCGAGGGCGAGCTGCTGCTCGAGGTTCGACCGATGCAGGTACCCGTCGCGGGCGGCTCGATCAGCATGGTAGCTACCGCCGCGCTCGAACATCGGATCGTCACGCACGCCTCGACGACGATCGGCCTGCACGGGCTCGATCTCGGCGCTCTCGCACGGCTCGCGCACAAACCCGCGCCGAAGGTGAAGGGCTCGCTGTCCGGATCGGTCGCGGTGCAGCTCACGGGTGACGTGATGGCGGCCTCGTTCGATCTGACGATCGCCCTGCACGATCCGGCGATCGTCGCGAAGGTCCACGGCAAGGCCGACCGAGTTGCGGCGGATCTCGCGGCGACGATCATCGCGCATGGCACGTCGCTCGCGAAGATCACGGCGCACGTCGCACACGATGATCAGGGCCTCCTGCCGGATCGCGCATGGAAGGTCTCGATCGATGCACCTCCGCGCGCCCTGACCGAGTTGCTCGCGCTCGCGCCCCCCGAGCTTCGTGCGCAGCTCGCGATTCCGGAGGGTGAGCTCGCGCTACACGGCGACCTCGCGGGGACTCCGAATCATCCGACCGGTTCGCTCCAGGTGATCGCGCACGTCGCCACGCCCGCGGGTCCGCAAGTCGCGCAGATCCGTGCGGTGCTCGCGCGGCAGGGTGCCGGCACGAAGATCGCGACCCACGTCGAGATCGCCCCGCCTACTCGTGAGACGAGCGAAACGGTTCGCGATCCGGACGTGCAAGCACGCGCACACGGCACCGCTGTCGAGGACGCGAGGCCATTCGTGATCGTCGATGGTGCGGTCACGCTGCCCCGACTGTTTCGGGGTCGCCAGCTCGATGTCACCGGGCTTCGCAGCGGCATCGCGTTCGACGAAGTGCTCGTGGTTCCCGATCGCGAGCTCGCGCACCTCCCGCTCGTCACGCCCCAGATCGCACGGCTCGGCGGCACGATAGGGGGCAGTGCGACGATCACGGGCACGCCGTACGCGCCGCACGTTCGTGCGGCATTCGCATGGCGCGGCTATCCGATCATCAGCGGCCTCGGCACCACCGAGCTCACGCTCGCGGGCACGCCGCGGCACCTCGATGCGAACGTGACGAGTGGCCCGATCGCGATCCACACCGCGATCACCCGCGCCGGCGAGCACTTCGCGGTCGAGACCCAGCTCCACGCCGATCCGGCGCCGGTCGGGGCGATGGTCCCAGCGTCGCTCGTGCCCGATCTTCACGGTGTCCAACCCGGCACGTTGCGCTCGGATCTCGCGGTGAAGCTCGCCCTGGTCCTGCACGGCAAGAAGCTTTCCCTCGAGGACCTCGACGTCACCGGTTCGCTCTCGATCAAAGAGGGTGCGTTCGCGATCCCGAATAGCGATCGACGATGGCACGACCTCGAGCTCGAGCTCGAGGGCACACCCGACGGCGTAAAACTCACGAAGCTGTCCGCGCACGAGGACCCCGCTCGCTCGCTCCAGATCTCGGGCTTTCTCGCCGTGAAGAAGGCCCACGATGCCGCGGGCGCGCTTGTCATCAAACTGGACAAGGCTCACCTCGACGTCGCGATGCACGACTGGCTCGCTCTCGGCTTCGGGCCGCCGCTGCTGAGCGATGCGCCCGTCGCGACCATGAACCTCGCCGCCCAGGTCGACGCAAATCTCGCGGCACCCGTGATCGCGCTCGATGCCACGATCTCGAAGCTCGATTTCGCGCAGCCCGACCGGCTCGAGCACTCGCACGAGCCCGAGCAGTGGCAGGTCACGGGGGACGTGATCTACAGCGCCGACAAATCCGGTGCGCTCCCGGTCACGCCCGTCACGCCCGTCACGCCCATCGTGGCGAGTGCACCGCATCACGTCGTGCCGCTCGACGTGAAGATTCACATTCCAGATCCCATCCACGCGCTCAAGAGCCCGCTCGACCTCCTCGCGAAGGGCGATCTCACCGTCGCCGTAGGCGACACCGGGATCGAGACGCGCGGCGCCGTCGAGGTCACGGGCGGCAAGCTCCACCTGTTCCACCGCGATCATCACGTGGTCTCGGGCTCGATCGTGTTCGACGATGCGCATCCGCACGGCAACTTCGCGCTCGCGTTCGAGTACGAGCTGCCGCCCGAGGTCGTGCGCGAGCTCGCGCATACCGGAGCACGCGCGAGCATCACCGGACCGCCGACCAAGCCGCTGATCTCGTTCGGCGGCGCGATCAACTCGACGCTCGCCGAGGCCCTCACGACCTATCACGCGGGCCATCCAGTCTATCTGTCGTGGCCGGGCCTGTATCCCAGCGCGACTGCCGAGGTGCAGAGCGGCGTCACCTACTACATCTTCGGCTTTCTCTCGAACGCGCTGCCGCACCTGCTGTTCCTGGATCGCGCGGTCGGCTGGGTCGATCCGAACGAACCGCGCGGCGCGTACGGGCGGATCCGCAACCTCGAGCTGGAGGGCTACGCGAGTGATCGCAGCGCGCGCGCGCGCGTCGTCGGTCGACCCACCGAGCCCGGCCGCAGCACCGCCGAGCTCCAGCTCGATCACCTGTGGATCGATAGCAACCAGCTCCTCGTCGGAGCGGGCGTGCGCGCCGGTGATCGCGTCGGCGGTGGCGTCGGCCTGTTCTTCGAGTGGTCGAGCAACCAATAAAAAAGGCGACCCGAAGGCCGCGCTTTTCGACCGGATCGCCACGTCCGCAATGTCATGGGTATTTCGCAATGGCGACAATCGGAGCAACGTGCTTTCACCCTCGACGACGAACCCGCCGGTGGAGACAAAGGCGAGACGCGCTGGCGTCCGCTGAGAGCACCCGACTGCGGATGCGATGACAGCCGCGCTGGATGGCGGATCGCGGCGCTCTCACCACCGTCGTCACCCGCGCATAGCGTGACGCGCTCGAGCTTGATCGCGAATACAGGTCCAAGCGTCAGGGCTTCGAACGCTTGGATGGCGTTGCCCCTCGATCGAGCAACTCACGAACTTCGGGCGGCGGCTCGTCTTGCGGAAGGTGCTCGCAACCTGGGCGCACGAAGTCGAACAGCAACACGGTTCGAGTCTGCCGAGAGCGGTTCCACGCTTCGTGTTCGGTCGTGTCGTCGAAGATCAGCGTTCGACCTTCTTCCCACGCTCGTGTCTCGTCGCCGACTCGCAACGCGCAGTCGCTCGGTACGATCAGTCCGAGGTGTGAACGGTAGACCGTGGAGACCCAACCGACGTGAGGTTTAATATGCGTTCCTGGCGCGAGTCGGGAGAAGCCAGCGGTCGTGAGCCACGGGATCTCGGCGATCGCCGCCGCGGTCCGCGGGCAGTGCGCCAACGCGGCGTCGATCGGTCGCCCGAACGCGATCAACCCGTAGACTGCCCATCCCTGGCCATACATCTCGCGCTGAACCCATGGGGCGAAGGAGTCTTCGGGCACGACCGCGCACTCGTCTCGGATCTCACGCCAACGCGATTCGAGTGCGGCCACGAACGGGAACGGTTCAGTGTTGATGAACATTGAAAGCTCAGTACCGGTGGCGGGCTCTCATCGCGGTCGCACGAAGGTCCCGAATTCACTAATGAATCCGAGCCCTTTAGAGATCGTTAGCCGAAGTTCTTGTTCGCGAAGTCCCAGTTCGTGAGCTTCCAGAACTCCTCGATGTACTTGGGACGCGCGTTGCGATAGTCGACGTAGTAGGCGTGCTCCCAGACGTCGAGAGTGAGGACGCAGGTCTTGCCCGCGGCGAACGGGGTCTCGGCGTTCGAGGTGGTCTCGATCGCGAGCGAACCGTCGGCACCCTTGACGAGCCAGGCCCAGCCCGAACCGAACTGCGCAGCGGCAGCGTCACCGAACTTCTTCTTGAAGTCGGCGAACGAACCGAACGACTTGTCGATCGCGGCCTTGATGTTGCCGGTCGGATCGCCGCCGGCCTTCGGGGCGAGGCAGTGCCAGTAGAACGTGTGGTTCCAGACCTGGGCAGCGTTGTTGAAGACCTTCTTCTCCGACGTCTGGCCGTTCGTCTGCTTGACGATGTCCTCGAGCGACATCGACTCGTACTTCGTGCCCGGGATGAGGTTGTTCAGGTTGTTGACGTACGCCTGGTGATGCTTGCCGTAGTGATAGTCGATGGTCTCGGCCGAGATCGTCGGCGAGAGAGCGTCTTTCGCGTAGGGCAGCTCTGGGAGAGTGAAAGCCATTGCAAGACTCCTTTGTCTGCGCCGGTTGTACCGCATAAAGTCCGAGGGTGTTGGCAACCCTCGGTCATGTCGCAGACGGTTTGAAGTACCTCGCGACGGCGCGCCGCCAACATGCGAGCGACTTGCTAACAGCCAAGCAGCTCGCGTTTCCGCACAGCGTGGCACTCCCGCACGGTCTCGAACTGACGTGGCTCGGGACCGCGGGATTTCGGTTCGCATATCAGGGCGTGGTCGTGTGGATCGATCCGTATGTGACGCGGTTGGGGCTCGGAGATGTGGTGCGCAGGCGAGTCGTCGCGCCATCGCGCGAAGCGGTCGAACGCTGGATCGATCGAGCGGATGCGATCCTCGTCGGGCACACGCACTTCGATCACGCGATGGATGTGCCGGTGATCGCGGCGCGCACCGGCTGCGGTGTGTACGGAGGAGGCTCGCTCGAGCACCTGATGGGCCTGCACGGGCTCGCGGATCGAGCGACCGTCGTGGTGCCGTATCACGACTACGAAGTCGGGCCGTTCAAGTTCCATTTCGTGCCGAGCGTGCACTCGAAGCTGCAGCTCGGATTTCGTGTCAACTACGGTGGCGAGCTCACGTGCGAGCACCTCGACGAGATGATCCCTCAGCGCTATCGCTGCGGTCAGGTCTGGGGCATCGCGCTCGAGGTCGCGGGCATGCGCTTCTATCACCAGGGCTCGGCCGATTTGCTCGATGACGAGATCCGCGATCGCGACATGGACGTGTTCCTGTGCGGGATCGCAGGTCGCAGGTTCACGCCTCATTACGTACAGCGCGTCGTCAAGGCGCTCGCGCCCAAGCTCATCGTGCCGAGCCATTTCGATGACTTCTTTCAACCGCTTGGCGGCGATCCGAAGCTGTCGTTCAACATCAACCTGACCGGCTTTGCCGACGAGGTCCATGCGGCCTCGCACGACCTTCCGATCGGTGTGCTGGAGGTCGGTCGACCGATCGGGGTATCCTCATCGGTGGGATGAAGCGCTGGGTGGTGTTAACGACGGTCGTGGCTGCGTTCGCGGCCTGCGGGCTCGATGCGAAGAGTGTCGAGCAGAGCACCACGTTGTTCATGGATGCGGCGATCGCGAGTGGCGGTTCCGCCGGGAGCGGCTCGGGCTCGGGCTCGGGCTCCGGTTCGGGATCGGGATCGGGATCGGGATCGGGATCGGGTTCGGGATCGGGATCGGGTTCGGGATCGGGATCGGGATCGGGATCGGGATCGGGATCGGGATCGGGATCGGGATCGGGATCGGATGTCACAGGCGGAGATGTCACGGGCGGAGATGACGCGGGTGTTGGCCATGGCGGCAACAACGAGATCGACGCGCGGACCAACTTCTACACGTGCACCGGCTGCGGTGCGGGCGGGCCGAGTGATCTCGGAGCCGGGTTGTTGCTGATCGGTGGCGTCGCGCTCGTGCTCCGCCGCCGTCGCCGCGCTTAGACTCCAGACCTATGCGGTACTGGCTGATGAAGAGCGAGCCCGAGTCGTTCTCGATCGATGATCTGCAACGCGTGACCGTCGAGCCGTGGAGCGGCGTGCGCAGCATGTTCGCGCGCATGCACATGCGCGCGATGAGCGTCGGCGATGCCGTGCTGTTCTATCACTCGAACGCCACCCCGCCGGGCGTCGCCGGGCTCGCGAAGGTCGAGCGGGTCGCGGTCGTCGACGAGACCCAGTTCGATCCGAACAGTCAGTACTTCGATGCAAAGGTGACCCGCGAGAAGCCGATCTGGGATTGCGTCGATGTGCGGTTCGTCGAGAAGCTGCCGTACTTCATCTCCTTGCCGCAGCTGCGCGCCGATGAAGCGCTCGCGGACATGGTGTTGCTCAAGCCCGGCCGGCTCTCGGTGCAACCCGTCGCCGAGCACGAGTATCACCACATCGTCGAGCTCGGTCACATCGAGCCGCCTCCGCTGCCGCCGAAGCCAACGGCGAAGAAGCCAGCGCCGAAGTCGAA
>JAYWCI010000316.1:0-7189 GCA_043780895.1 Kofleriaceae bacterium
GCCGGCGAGCCGCGCAAGGTCGCGGCGCTCGTCGTGCGCGCGATGGATCGCAAGCAACCGGTCGTCTATGCGCCGCGGATGTGGGCGCTCGTGATGCTCGTGATTCGCTCGCTGCCGCGCTTCATCATGCGCAGGATCAACTTCTGATGAACGTCCTCGTCCTCGGTGCAACCTCCGCGATCGCGGGCGAAGCCGCAGCCCTGTACGCGGCACGTGGCGATCGGCTCCACCTGGTCGGGCGCAATCCCGACAAGCTCGCCGCGGTGGTGGCTCGCTGCAAGGGTGCGAGCTCGCAGGCCGCGGATTTTTGCCAGCTCGACGACAACGCGGGCGTGATCGCGGGAGCGATCGCCGAGCTCGGCCGGATCGATATCGCGCTGATCGCGCACGGCGACCTCGGCGATCAGCTCGCGAGCGAGCGCAGGTTCGACGAGGCCGAGCACATCCTGCGCGTCAACTTCACGAGCGTCGTGTCGCTGCTCGTGCCGCTCGCGAACGCGATGGAAGCTGCGAGGTCAGGTCGGCTCGGCGTCATCTCGTCCGTCGCGGGTGATCGCGGGCGCCCGCGCAACTACACCTACGGCGCCGCGAAGGGTGCCCTGAACATCTACCTGCAAGGGCTGCGGACCCGGCTCTACCCTGCCGACGTGAGTGTCACCACGCTCAAGCTCGGGCCGGTCGATTCGCCGATGACCAGCTCGCACGCGAAGCACGCACTGTTCGGCAAGCCACCGGCCGTGGCGCGCGGCATCGTGCGTGCGATCGACGAGCGCGCCGACGAGGCGTACGTGCCTTCGTTCTGGCGAGCGATCATGCCGATCGTCAAGCACACGCCGGAGCGGTTGTTCCAGCGGCTCCGGTTTCTCTCTGGTCGCTAGGCCGTGCGCTCGTCGAGCGCATCGTTTCGAGAACCGTTACCACACTGATCGCGGAGCTTCGCCCCCAAAAATAGTACGCAACCGAGACAACCGCGGGCCGATACGCCCGCTCATGCAACTCAAAGCCGTCTCTCTTGTTCTCCTCGGTGCCTGCGCCATGACCCCCGCTTCGATGTCGGGTGGCGATGACGGCTCCGGCTCTACTGGTTCCGGCGGCGGCGGTGGAGGGACTACCTCCAACGGCTGGACCGCGATTCCGCTCGCCAATGACGGGAGCACGCAACACATCGACAACGATCTCGTGAGCGGCATCATGATGACGTCGGCCGACAAGGGCTACGTCGTCACGCAAGGCGCGGGCCAGAGCTTCGACGACGGCGGCGCGGTGTTCGCGTTGAACGGCTCGGTCGTCTCGCTCGCCTTCAGCGGCAAGAACGGTGGCCCCTCGCTGCTCGGCACGATCGACTTCACCGGCCTCGAGCAAACACCGACCGGCGTGGTCGCCATGGCGTACGCCGCCGATGTCGTCCGCGCTGATAGTGCGGGTCACTTCGCGGTCGAGAAGAACGGCAACCTCGGTGGCATCGAGCCGGTGATCGGTTATCGCGAGACCTCCGCTGGCGTCACGCTCGTCCGCGACACGGGCGTCGTCAGCACGTCGGCGCAGGCCAGTGGCCCCAACGCGACCTTCACCGACGTGTGGGCGCCCGATGCGACGCAGCCGATTCCGTCGCCGCTGCCCGCGAACGAATGTCAGGGCGGTCCGCTCGGTGCCGGAGCACCGGTGATGCGATCGTCGACGTACATCGGCAACGGCCTGATCGCGTACACCGCCGCGCCGAGCTTCGATCCGCAGATCTGCATCAGCAAGGACAACGGCGCCTCGTTCTATCCGAGCCTGCTCACGGTCGCCAATGATGCCTCGCAGAACGCGCCGAGCGGCGTGCTGTTCTCGTCGGCGACAAACGGCATCACGTACTGGGGCTCGACCACAGCCACGCCGTACATCCAGCACACCACCGATGGGGGCAAGACCTGGGCGAGTGTCGCCCTGCCGGCCGCGGTCGCGTCGCACGGGCTCGAGCTAAACGGCGCGTTCTTCGCGCCGGATGGTCAGCATGGCTGGGTGGTCGGCTTCGATCACGACGGCAACCACGCGCTCGGTCTGTCGACGAGTAACGGTGGTGCGACGTGGGCGCAGGTAACCGGCCTCGGCGATGCCAAGCTCTATAGTGGCTTCGCACTCGACGCGACACACGTCTGGATCGGCGGCGATAGAGGCACGCTGCTCGCGCACACGGGCACGTGATCACGGCGCGGTCTGCATGCCCAGCTCTCGAGCTGGCCACACCGCGACCGGCTCGGGCATAGGCGTAGCTAGTACACGCGCTCGCGGATGCGCGCCGCGACATCGTGGGGCGCGACCGAGGTGCCGCCAAAGTAGAACCCTCCGGCCCACGCGAGTGGATCGGTGGGTTGATCGCTACATCGGCGCGGCTGCGTCGCAGTCACGTCGAGCACGCGACCGCGCACGCTGCCCGTCACGCGGTAGCGATAGACATCGGTCTCGCGCCACACCTCGTAGCGCAGTGGCTCCTGGGCCGCGAGATCGTCCGCATCGAGCGTGAAGATCGGTGCATCGAGCCACAGGTGCTGCGAGGCGTTGTTCGCGTACGCCATGAGCTCGAGGACCTGCACATCGAGGTTCCAGCGCCAGGCGAACATCGCACCGTCGACCGACAGATCGAACATGCCGCAATCGGAGAGGCCTGGAAGCTTGTTCCAATCGAGCTGATCCTCGGGCTGGGTCGGCATGGTCAGCTCGTAGATCGCCGAAGCATCGAGCACGAAGTCGAAGTCGCGTCCGACGACCGTGACCAGCCCATCGACCGGGTTCTTGATCTCGCGGTCGGTCAACGTCGCCGCGTGGGAGCCGGTGGCGATGTGGTAGGTCGCCCACGCCAGCTCCGTGGCATCGGGCTGCGTGGCCACGGGCGCCGCCGAACAGCCCGCGAGGACGAGCCACGAGAAGCGCATGGCTGGAGTATCGACCGCGCGCGCTAGCTGTAGAGCGCGATCTTCGCGCGCAGCTCGTCGTCGGTCGTGCCCTCGATCTGGGCCCGGCGCCCCCCCGAACAGCCAGAGCGCCGTCTTCGTCGCACGCCACCGATCGGAATATGCGCTTCACCGTCGAGGTGGAGGTGACCGAGCTCCTGTTCACCGAGACGATCTTCAAATCGTCGATCTAGCGCTTCGCCTTCTTGGCGAGCACCAAGAACACCGACACCGCGCCGATCACCGCCGCGACCGCGACCCCCAAGTATGCGATGTCGGGGCCGCCTTCGGCCTGGGCGAGCTGGCCGACGAACACCACCGTGATCACCACGACGATCACGTGGAGCAGCTTGTCCTTGAGGGCATCGAGGCTATCGACACGTAGCCACTCCGGCACCGGGACGCGCACGTCGATGAACAACTCGCACAGTCCGACCGAAGCGATCACGGCGACCGCCGCGAGCAGGTAGCGATCGATCAGCTCGATTGCGCCGATCGCGAGCACCTTGCCGGCCTTCGCACCGGTGTCGGGATCGAACGCCTTGCCGATCAGCTTCACCGTGTCGATCGCGGTGTGAGCCAGCAAGGCGAGGCCGAGTGCCGCACAGCCGATCACGGCGATGATCATCAGGAAGCGCAGTCCACCAACGAGTCGCAACATACGCAGGATGGTACGTCGTCACTTGCCGGCTGGACAATGCCGATGATTGTGTTTATACAATCGTTGTGTGAGCACAACGGTCCAGAAAACCGTCCATCCAGCACTCGTGCTCGCGATCTGCTGCACGAGCCTCTTGATGGTCTCGATGGACGCGACGATCGTGAACGTCGCGCTCCCGTCGATCCGGCACGACTTCACAGCGGATACCTCGGGGCTCCAGTGGGTGATCGATGCGTACACGCTGGTCGTGGCGAGCCTCTTGATGCTTTCGGGATCGATCGCGGACCGGGTCGGGCGTCGGCGCACGTTTCAGACCGGCCTCGTGCTGTTCACGCTCGCTTCGGTGCTGTGTAGCCTCGCGCCGTCGCTGAACGCCTTGATCGCGTTTCGCGCGCTGCAAGCGATCGGCGCCAGCATGCTCAATCCGGTCGCGATGTCGATCATCACGAACACGTTCGTCGAGCCCAAGGCACGCGCGCGCGCGATCGGGATGTGGGGCGCCGTCGTCGGCATCTCGATGGCGCTCGGGCCCCTCGTCGGAGGCGGCCTCACGCAGAGCGTCGGCTGGCGGGCGATCTTCTGGATCAACCTGCCGCTCGGCGCCGCCGCGATCTATCTCGCTCAGCGCTTCGTCCCCGAATCGCGGGCGCCGCGGGCACGCCGGCCAGATCCGGTCGCGCAGTTGCTGGTGCTCGGCACGCTCGCCTCGGTGACGTACGCGGTGATCGAGGGTCCGCACCACGGCTTTGGATCGCCGCTGATCATCGGGCTGTTCGCGGCCGCGGGTGCTGCCGTGATCGCGCTGGTCTCCTACGAGCGGACACGTGCCGAGCCGCTGATCGATATGCGGTTCTTCCGCAGCGCGCCCTTCGCGAGTGCGACGGTCATCGCGGTATGCATGTTCGGAACGTTTGCTGGGTTCTTGTTCCTCAACGCGCTCTACCTGCAAGAGGTGCGGGGACTCTCGGCGTTCACGACCGGCCTCTACACGCTGCCGCTCGCGGTGATGACGATCATCTGCTCGCCGATCTCGGGCCGCTTGATCGGCAAGGTCGGTGCGCGCACCCCGCTCGCGATCGCCGGTGTCGCGATCACACTGTCGGCCACGATGCTGTCGCAACTCGAGCCCGAGACATCGCTGGGCTGGCTGATCGGTTCGTACATCATCTTCGGCATCGGCTTCGGCATGGTCAACGCACCGATCACGAACGCCGCCGTCTCCGGGATGCCGCGCGCGCAGGCCGGCGTGGCCGCGGCGATCGCCTCCACGAGTCGCCAGGTCGGGGCGTCGCTCGGGGTCGCGATCGGAGGTGCGATCGCGAGCGTGCGAGGCCGTGGCTTCGCGGAGTCCACGCACCCGTTCTGGTGGATCGCGATCGGTGGTGGCATCGCCGTCATCGCCCTCGGGCTCCTGGCAACATCGCCCTGGGGCGAACGGACGAAGCTCGCGACGGCCGCGCTGATCGAAGCCGGAGACGCCGCGTGAGCCGCACCGAGTACGTCTGGAAGCAGCTGGTCCAGGTCGTGTGGGAGACCCGCGATGAGTGGCGACAGCATGTCGTCGCCGCGACCGGCCTGCCATTCGGCCGGATCCGTGCGCTGCGCCGCCTGATCGGTGGCCCCCTGCCGCTACGCGACCTCGCCCGAGCGATGAGCACGGATGCACCCGCGGCGACGGTCGCGGTCGATGATCTCGAGGAGCGCGGTCTCGTTCGCCGCACGCCGCACCCCACGAATGGCCGCATGAAGCTCGTGGCCCTCACGCCCGCCGGCAAGCGCATGGTCGCGAAGGTGGAAGCGGTGTCGGACGTGCCGCCCCCTGGCTTCGCCTCCCTATCCGCGGCCGACCTCGCGGTGGTCCAGCGGCTCGTCGATGCGCTCCGGCGCTGATCATCCTCGAAGGAGGGTCTGCCGAGAAGGGGTGAACGATGACCACCACGAACGTCGACCTCACCGTGCCGTGCGAGCATCATCGCTACGATCGCGGATTCGTACGAGCCGCGCGCCGCGCTGCTCGTGGCGGCCATCGCTGGCTTCATCGCAGCCGGGGTGGGCGTGCTGGATGTCCGAAAACGTTCGTTGCAACTCGCTCCGACCGCATGCTACCGGCAGGGCATGAGGGTCTGGCCGCTGCTCGTTCTCGCCGCGTGCGGGGGGGATTCGTCGCCGATCCTCGAATCCCACAAGCTGTTCGATGGCTACGCCGAGACCAACGCGGATTGCCGCACGGGGCCGTGCATCCACGACGAGAACACCGATCTCACGAGCTTCGAAGGCGCGACGTATCTCGTGCATCGCACCGCCGAGAGCCAGGTGCTCGGACCGAACAGCTCGCTGCGCGTCTACCGCTCGCTCGATCACGGGGCGACCTGGTCCGAACCGATGATCCTGCCCGCGCCCAGCGATCGCGATCTGCGCGATCCGAGCTTCTATGTCGATGCGACCGGCGCACTGGCGATGAAGGCGATCACGCGCCTGCCGGTCAATTCGACCCGCGATTCGGACGTCGATTCGATCACCGTGCAGACCTCGCTCGTCGCGGGCGGGTGGACGCCGCTCGTGCGGATCGGTCCGGCGATGTGGAGCTTCTGGCGCGTCAAGGCCGATACCGACCACACCCTGTACTCCGCGGCCTATGCGGATGGCGATTCGAGCGTGAAGTTGTTCTCGTCGGTCGACGGCCTCACGTGGACCGCGGGCGCGATGATCTACGACAACGCCGCGGACACGCCGCTCGAGACCGAGCTGATGTTCGACGAGAGCGGGGTCACAGCATACGTCCGCATGGATGGTACCGACGACGAGATCCTCGGCAGCGCTGGCCGGCTACGCACGAAGATCTGCACCGCGCCGCGCCCGTACACCCAGTTCGATTGCTCGACCGAGCTCGATGGCGTGCGGCTCGATGGCCCGGTCGGCTTCGACTACAACGGCCACCGCTACATGGTCGCGCGCAAGCATCTGCTCGGTCCCGAGAATCGCAAGCGCACCGCGCTCTACGAGCTCGCGGGCATCACGTGGACCGAGCTCGGCGAGTTCCCATCGGCGGGCGATACGTCGTACGCGGGCGTCGCGCCGATCGACACCGCCGGCAAATTCCTCGTGACGTACTACTCGAGCGACGTCGAGGAAGACCCGCCGTGGGCACGCGCGATGTTCGGGCCGACCGATATCTGGCAAGCGACGATCGACCTGCACTGAGCGCTACGGCACCGTGCGCGACGAGCTCGTCGCGTACATCCGCGCCAATCACCTCGACAAGCCGATCATCGTCGGTCACAGCCTCGGTGGCTTCCTGACCTACTGGGTCGCCGAAGCTGCGCCGGACCTGGTCGCGGGTGGGATCGCCGTCGACGGCGCACCGTTCTTCGCATCGCTCTTGAACCCCGCCGCGACGGTCGAAACCGCGACCGCGCAGGCCGGCATGATCCGCACGCAGATGGGCTCGACGCCAGAAGCGTTTCACGCGGGCGAGAAGGCGTTCATGGATTCGGCCATGCGCGAGCCCGCGAAGCACACGGATACGCTCGCGGCTTCGATGAAGTCCGATCCGAAGGCGACCGCCGATGCGATGGCGTTCATGTTCCAGACCGAT
>JAYWCI010000317.1:0-57015 GCA_043780895.1 Kofleriaceae bacterium
TTCGCTCTCCGACCTGGCCCGCGAGAAGGCGCGTCTCGCGGGCGAGCTCGTGCCGCGCCGCGCGGTGCGCGACGAGCCACAGGGAGACAGTGATGACGGCGCCTATCGCGAACGCGACGAGCGCCCACAGCAACGCTCGCACCTGATCAGGATGGCGCGCCACATGCCCTCACGCCCGCGGTCACGTCGATGGTGGAGGTTCGGAGCCACCCGGCGGCGGCGGCTCGTCGACGCCCACACCGATCTTGGTCGGTAACAGGTGCTCGAGGCCGTGCTTGCGGAGGCGGTAGTACAGCGTCGAGCGATTGATGCCGAGCGTGCGCGCGGCACTCGCGATGTTGCCGCGGGACTTCTCGACCGCCGCGATGATCTCCTTGCGCTCGCTGTCGAGCAGGCGCTCGGCGAGGCTCTTGCCGTCCTCGGCAGCAGCCGGCGCGACCGCGAGCATTGGCACCGCGCCGCTCTGCGTGGGTCCGGACGACGACGGCTGCGCGCGGCGACCGAAGTCGAGGTGCTGCGCCGCGAGCGGAGAGCCCTTCGCCAAGATCGTCGCGCGCTCGATGATGTTCTCGAGCTCGCGGACGTTGCCCGGCCAGTTGTACTCGCGCAGCTTCTGGATCGCCTCGGGCGAGGCGGCCGACGGCGACGCTCCCATCGAGCGGGCGAACTTCGCGACGAAGTGCGCCACGAGCACCGGCAGATCATCGAGCCGATCGCGCAGTGGCGGCAGGTTGATCGGGAAGACGTTGAGCCGGTAGTAGAGGTCCTCGCGGAACTCGCCTTCCTCGATCATCTTCTCGAGGTTGCGGTTCGTCGCCGAGACCACGCGGACATCGACCTTGATGGTCTCGTTGCCACCGACGCGCTCGAGCTCGCGCTCCTGCAGCGTGCGCAGCAGCTTGATCTGGACCTCCATCGGCAGATCGCCGACCTCGTCGAGGAACAGCGTGCCGCCATCGGCGAGCTCGAACCGGCCGCGCCGGCGCTCGATCGCCCCCGTGAAGCTGCCCTTCTCGTGACCGAACAGCTCGCTCTCGAGGATACCCGGCGCGAGCGCCGCGCAGTTGACGCGCACGAACGGCTTCTCTTCGCGCGGCGAGTTGATGTGGATCGCGTGGGCGACGAGCTCCTTGCCCGTGCCGGTCTCGCCGCGGAGGAGCACGGTCGAAGAGGTCGGCGCGACCTGCTCGATCTTCGTGAGCACCTCGCCGAGCGCCGCGCTCTCGCCGATGATGTTGCCGAAATCGAACTCGCCATGGAGCTGCTGGTTGAGGTAGCCGGTGTACTCGGAGAGCTGCGCCGCGAGCCGCTTGTTCTCGGCCTGCAGGTGGTAGCGCTCGAGCGCGTACTGGAGGACGCCGCGAACTTCTTTGGCGTCCCAGGGCTTCGTTATGTAGCGGTAGACTTGGCCGAGGTTGATCGCCTCGATCAGCACGTCGACATCGGTGAACGCGGTCAGGATGATGCCGACCGTCTCGGGGGTCTTGTTGCGAACCTCCCGGAGCAGCTCGACGCCGGTCATCCGCGGCATCCGCTGATCGGTCACGATCACCGCGACGTCTTTTTCGGCGAGGATCGCCAGCGCCTCGGCGCCGCTGGTCGCGGTGAGGATGTCGAACGTCTTCCGGAAATTGAACCGGAAGGCGTCGAGGTTGTCCTGTTCGTCGTCAACGATCAGGATCGGGTACCGCTTGACGTCCAACGTCATGAACTCCATTTGAGGTACCACGTTTCCAGGGAGATTTCGGGGTTCACCCTGGTCCCGCATGTAGGAAATTGGCGGCCGAAAGCGGCGTCCTCTAGCATTTATTAAATGGCCACTGCTCGAGCACGAAGTTGGCGCCGCGTTCCGACGAAGACCCCGAAGCCGCTCCGCAAGCCGATGGCGATGGCTCGGCGGGTGTCGCTGTTCGAGCGCACCGTCACGATCCGGCTCGCGCCGATCGCGGTCGACCTGCTCCACCAGGCCGCGCGGGTGCTCCACGAGGGCTCGCTCGAGGGGAACGCGTACGCCGGCTCGACGATGATGACGGTCGACCTGGCCACGACCCGGCACGCGATCAGCGATCCGCCGGATGCCTCGACCGCCCAGCGCGTCGCCCTGCTCTATGCCTCCGACGAGCGCTGCCGCGCCCACGCGCGCCGGGTCGCACTCGCCGAGGCCAAGCGAGCGGCGGGCTGCGAGCTCTCCGCACCGAAGTTCGATATCGAGAGCAGCGCACGTGGTGCCGAGCTCTATCTCAGTCTCAACGTCGAAGCCGCCCGGAGGATCCTATGATCGAGCTGTACAGCATTCGCGATGTCGCCCGTATCCTCGCCGTTCAGGAGTCACGCCTGCGCTACTGGATGCAGACCGGCTTCGTCGGTCCCACCGTGCGCAAGGGCGGCCGGTTCTATTACACGTTCAGCGATCTCGTCGCGGTGAAGTCAGCGAAGGACCTGCTCGCGGCGGATGTCTCGCTCCAGAGTGCGCGCAAGGCGGTCGAGTCGCTCAAGAAGGTGCTGCCGCACGAGACCAACCCGGCCTCGCGCCTGCGGCTGTGCTCGGATGGCTCGACGATCGTCGCGCTCGCCGATGACATCGCGTACGAGCCGATCGGCGGGCAGATCGTGATGGCGTTCTCGCTCGCGTCGTTCGGCGAGCACGTCGCTGACGTGCTCTCGATGCCGCGGGTCGATCCGCGCGTCGATCCGTCGGCTGTGCCGGCTGAAGAGATCACCGATTCGCCGACCGAAGCGAACGGCGGCACGACCGCGTACCGCCACTTCGTCGAAGCGTGTGCCGCCGAAGATCGCGGCGATTCCGAGAGCGCGGAGCACCTGTTCCGCCAGGCAATCGATCTCGAGCCGAACATGTCGGCCGCGCTCACGAACCTCGGCAACCTGGTCTATCGCCAGGGCGAGCTGGAGGAGGCCCGGCGCTACTACGAGCGCGCGCTCGACCACGATCCGACCCAGGCAGAGGCTCGCTACAACCTCGCGAACGTGTTCGAGGACCTTGGCGAGACCGAGCTCGCGATCGCCGAGCTCCGTCGGGTGTGCGCTGCGTGCCCCGATTTCGCGGATGCCCACTACAACCTCGGCATCATGCTCGTGCAGGTCGGCGGCACCACGCAGGCCAAGCAGCACCTCGAGCGCTACCTCGAGCTCGATACCGGATCCGATTGGGCCGGCCACGCGCGCGGCTACCTCGACCAGATCGCCGTGTAGTCCGCGGTCTAGTGGCCCCAGACCGCGAGGTACTCGAACGCGATCGTCATGTCGCTCGCCTCGACAAGACCATACGCGCCACGCGCGGTCGGAATCTGCAGCGTCGCCGTGCCACTCAGCCCGCCGGTGACCGTGACCGTATCCATCTGGTTCGCAGTCGGATCGATGTCGACGACGTAGTGGAAGGTCAGGCCAGCGATCGTCGGGGTCCCGAAGCTCTTTACCGTCGACGCACCGGTCGCTTGCTCCTTGAGCTGGAGATACGCGTCCTGGCCGGGGGCTTGATACATGTTCGCGAACACGCTCTGCTGGCACTCGTTGTGGCGACAGACCTGGCTGTACCAGACTCCAGCGAAGTGGATCGAGCTCGAGCTCGCGTCGATCACCGTGTACTGGATCTCGACGCGCGTCGCATCGACCGGCATCACGAAGTACGCCTGGCCGAAATCGGTCAGCGTGCCCAGGACGAGCGCTCCGTTCGAGAACGCGGACTGCGCGAGGTACTGATCGTAACCCGAGCTCGCTCGATCGTTGTTCGGCTCGAACAGCACGAGCTTGTCATCCGGGGCGGTGGGATTCGGATCGCACGCATCGCCGACGCCATCACCGTCGCTATCGACCTGCGCCGGATCGGCATCGCCCGGGCAGTCGTCGCAGGCATCGCCGACGCCATCACCATCTTCGTCCGCACCGCCGCACGACTTCACGGTCGCATCGATGCCACCGGTGTTCGTGATCGAGTCGAAGCTCAGCCGGCCACAGCCCGCGAGCGCCATCCCAAGAACGAGCAACCGCACGTCCACCAGCCTACGGGATCGAGGCAACGACCGCGACGGAGGACGGTTCAGAAGCCGTGGATGCCGACCTTGACGAGCATGTAGGTGTAGACGTACGGCGCGATGAACAGCACGGCATCGATCCGGTCGAGGATGCCTCCGTGCCCGGGTAGCAGCGAGCCCGAGTCCTTCACGCCGGTCGAGCGCTTGATCAGCGACTCCGCGAGGTCGCCCATCTGGCCGAGCATACCGCCCGGAATCGCGAGCGCGAACACGTCGACCCAGGTCATCCAGCTCGCGAAGAACAGCTTCAAGATCGCGACGCCGAGCACCGAGCCTGCGAGCCCGCCCCACGCGCCGGCCCAGGTCTTCTTCGGCGAGACCGCCTCGTAGAGCTTCGCCTTGCCGAGGAAGCGCCCCGCGAAGTAGCCGCCCGTATCGGCGACCCAGGCGATGAGGAGCACGATCAACACGGTATCGCCGCCCTGCTTTGGATCGATGAGCTTCAACTTCGCGAGGTACATCAGCAGAAAGCCCGCGTAGACGATGCCGGTCACTGTCGCGGCGAAACGCGCAGCGACGGTCTGGATGTCGCGGAACTTGAACAGGTACCAGAGGCCCGTCGCGACGACCGCGAAGCCCGCGGCGATCGTACCGCCCTCGATCGAGACGTAGTTCAGCGAGCTCGGGCTGTGCGTGCCGAGCGTCGCTCGGAGCGCGAGCGGGCTGAGCCAGTAGAACAAGAAGATCGAGAGGCCGCCGAGTACGAGCGCGGCGCGGCGATCTTCCTTCGGCAGCGTCATGCCGAAGAACTCGCTCATCGCGAGCAGCGAGCCGACGAAGATGATCGCTAGCGTCGGCTCGGGCCGATGGTAGTGGAGCACCAACAGGAGGATCGGCACCGCGACGACGGCGACGAGAAAGCGCTGCGCGAGATTGCCGAGGGCCAAGAGGCGGCCAGCTAACTACACGTCCGAGGATTCGGCAAGCTGTGCCGACGTCAGGCCGAACCTACGCTCGCGGGTGCCGTAGGCCTTGAGGCATTCGTACAGGTGTGCTCGGCGAAACTCGGGCCACAAAACGTCCACGAACATCAGCTCGGCGTACGCGACTTCCCACAACATGAAGTTCGAGATCCGCTGCTCGCCGGAGGTCCGGATCAAGAGGTCGAGCGCCGGTAACTTCGCCGTCGGCAGATACGAGCCGAGCTTGTCGGCATCGAGGTCCTCGGCGCGCAACGTGCCTGCGACGATCTCGAGCGCAGCCTCGCGGGCGGCGCGCGTGATCGATTCGCGCCCGCCGTACGACAGCGCCAGCGTCAACACCATCTTGGAGTTTCCCGCCGACGCGGTCCGCAGCTCTTCGAGCGGCTCGCGCACGAGTGCGGGCAGGCGCTCGATCTCGCCCAGCGCCTCGAGGCGGATGCCGTTGTCGAGGATCTCCGCACGCTCGTCGATCACGAAGTCGCGCAGCAGCTCCATCAAGCCGGCGACCTCGTCGACAGGGCGTGCCCAGTTCTGCGATGAAAACGCGTACAGCGTCAGCGCTTCGATGCCGAGCTCGCGCGATGCGCGCGTGATATCGCGAACGGTTTCCGCGCCCGCCTTATGCCCGGAAAGTCGAGGTTGGTCGCGCAACTGCGCCCAGCGACCGTTGCCGTCCATGATGATTCCGACATGGCGTGGCAGGTCGGGCAAGTCGGTCGCGGTCATCGTTGCGGGTACTCCATTGATCTCGTAGGCTCGATGAAAGCCATGGGCATCTTTTCCAGACTGGGCACGCTGATCAAGTCGAACCTCAACGACCTCATCACGAAAGCCGAGGATCCGGAGAAGATGTTGGGGCAGGTGCTGCTCGAGATGCAGCAGCAGCTGGTCGAAGCAAAGAAGGCTGTCGCCATCGCGATCGCTGACGAAAAGAAGCTCCAGAAGCAGTACACGGCCGAGACCGACAAGTCGAAGGAATGGGAGCGCAAGGCCATGGTTGCCGTGCGTGCCGGTGACGACAACCTCGCTCGCCAGGCGCTCGCGCGCAAGCAGGAGCACGAGACGATCGCCACCCAGTTCCAACAACAGTGGGTCTCGCAGAAGCAGGCCGTCGAGAAGCTCAAAGACGCACTGCGCCTCCTGAACAACAAGATCGAGGAAGCGAAGCGTAAGAAGAACATCCTCATCGCGCGCAAAAAGCGCGCGGAGGCCCAGCAGCAGATCGCCAACACGATGCAGGGCCTCGGCGATACCAGCGCCTTCGACACGTTCGATCGCATGGCCGAGCGGATCCAGCTCATGGAGGCCGAGGCCGAGGCAGGCGCCGAGCTCGCTGGCGAGCTGTCGGGCGATACGCTCGAATCGAAGTTCATGGCGCTCGAAGCGGGCCCCGGTGGCTCCGACGACGATGCGCTCGCCGAGCTGAAGTCCAAGATGGGTCTGCTCTCGGCACCCGCCGGCGATAATGCGAAGCAGCTCGCCTCCGGCGGGGTGGCTGCCGCCGGCGCACCGGCAAAGGTCGATCAGAAGGCCGAGGACAAATCGGGTCCGACCGGTCCATCACTCACCGCCGAGGATCTCAAGGAGCTCGAGGATCTCGATCTCTCGGACGTCGGCGGCTCGGACAAGAAGGCGTAGCGTCAGGCGTGACGGGGTTTGGGCGGGTGGTTGTGAACAACGGGCCACTGCCCGAAATAATCTCCAATTAGTTTCAATAGGTTGCGACCGGAGCGAGCCGCTGGTCCCGAGGATCGGCCTTTGCACTATTCGTGGCCATGCGCTTCGCGTTGTCGGCTGCCTCGGTATTGTTCGCGGGATTGCTCTCTTCTGCCGCCTTTGCCGACGAGGCGCCGGCGGCTCCAGCGCCTGCGCCCGCCGCCGGTCCGGCATCGAAGAAGGTGCCGCTCCGCGTGGTTCGGGTGCTCTCCGAGACCCACCAGGCGCTGCTGTTCAACAAGGCGAAGAACACCCACGTCCTCGTCGAGATGGGCAAAGAGGTCGATGGCTACACCGTCGACGATATCGACGAGGACAGCGTCACGCTGACCCCGATCGAAGGTGGCGCGCAGGTCGTGCTCGCCGGACCCGATCCTTCGTGGCGTCGCCATGGCGACAAGCAAGCGTCGTCGGACCACACACCCGCTCCAGCGCTCCAAGCTCCCGACGATCCGTACGCCTCGGCTGCGCCGATGGATCCGTATGGTGATTCGACGAACGCGACGCCGATCGCCGCTGGTGAAGGTGGCGTCCGCACGGCCGAAGCACCAGGCACCTCGCCCGCGCCGATCCGGACCGCCGAGGCTCCCGGATCGACACCGGCGACACCGGCGCCCGGGATCACCGTCGTCTCGACTCCCGCGCCGGCGCCGGTCCACGTCGCGCCTGCGGCACCGTCGGCACCCGCTGCTCCGGAAGACACCTCCTCCGCCGCGGCCTGGGGAAATGCCCCGACCGCCGGATCCCCCGCTCCGGCGGCTCCGGCGGCTCCGGCGGCTCCGGCGACCCGGACCGCGCTCACCGCGCTGGCCGAGACCGGCATCACGGTCACCGAGGAGACCACCCCTGCGATCGATTCTCCGACGGTGATCGCGCGTACCGACATCAACGCCGCGCTCGCCAACTTCGGTGCCCTCGCCTCCTCGATCCGCGGCTCGTTCACGCCCAGGGGCGCGAGGCTCGACGCCATCTCGCCGGACTCCCTGCTCGCCAAGGCCGGCCTTCGCAACGGCGACGTCATCAGCTCGATCAACAACCAGCCGCTCCGCTCGCTCGACGACGCGGCGAACTTATATGCCCGCGCCGGCTCGATGAAGGCAGCGACGATCCTGCTCCAGCGTGCTGGCAAGCCCGTCACGCTACGCCTCGCGTTCCAGTAATGCGTTAGGATGAGCGGGTGGGAGCTGTTCGGCTCGAGCTGCGGCTGGGCAGCCATTCAGAGTGGATCAAGATCTTCGATCCGCGCGATTGGACCGTGTTCGTTCCCACGCCCGCGGACGAGTCGATCGACAACGGGTCGACGCTCCGTATCGATCTCGATGTCGCCGGCTGGCTCGTCACGTTGCGCGGCACCGTCGTCGGCACCCGCGAAGATCCGCCCGGCGTGACCGTCGCGCTCGGCGCGACCGAGCGCGAGAAGATCAACTACCTCAACGGCTTCGTCCGCGGGGGCCTGCTCAACCTGCGCGAGAAGCGTCGCCTCCCGATCAGGCTCGCGGTCACCTACGGCGCCATCGATGGCCCGGCGAACACCTTCACCAAAGACATCAACGAAGAGGGCCTCTTTCTCTTCACCGACAAGCCGCTGCCCGAGACCTCGCAGATCCACATGCTCGTGACCGTGCCCGGCAAACCGAACCCGCTGTCGCTCGTCGGCAAGGTCTCGCACACGATCCTCGCGATCGACGACGAAGCACCCGGCATGGGCATCGTGTTCTCGCTCGACGACGCTCAGCGCGAAGCCCTGCTCGCCGTGATCAAAGAGCTCGAGGCCTCGCTCGATCAGGGCGCGCTCACCGGCAGCACCGTCGAATAGTTCTCGAAGGGGGACGGTAACGCTTTCCTCACTTTTCGCCCGCTAACTACCTGGATTCACATCCACGTAGAGGGACGGTTACTCATTGGCCCTTCGTGGCGCGGTTGCGGCCGCCGTGCTTCGCCGCGTACAGCGCCTTGTCGACGCGCTCGACCATCGTCTTGGGCTCGTCGCCCTTCGTCCAGCCGACGACGCCGACGCTCATCGTGAACCGCAGCTTCTTCGCGGCATCGATGGTCCAATCGGTGGTCTCGAGATCCTCGACCAGCGCCTTGGCCTTCGTGTACGCCGCGCGCATCGCGGCCTTCGGCAACAGCACCGCGAATTCCTCGCCGCCCCAGCGCGCGATCAAGTCGTCGTGACGCACGCGATCGCGCAGGAACGTGACGAGCGATTGCAGCACGCGATCACCGACCGGGTGCCCGTACGTATCGTTGATCGATTTGAAGTGATCGATATCGGCGAGCAGCAGCGAGAACTCGCCACCGGTACTCGCGGCCAGGGTGCAGCGGCGCTGCAATTCGTCGTCGAAGGCACCGCGATTTGCGGCCCCCGTCAGCGCATCGGTGCGCGCCGCACTCGTCGCGGTCTCGACCCGGCTACGCAGCGTCTCGATCTCGGCGCGCAGCGCGGCATTGTTCTCAGTATCGGCAGCTTGGCGCTTCGCGACCGCGGTGCGCAGCGACGTCACTTCCGTCGTGATCGCGGCGCGCACGCGTTGCAAGTCATCGAGCCGCGACGCGGCTTCGAACCGCGAGCCGGTATCGAGGATCAGCTTGTGATAGGTCGTCGCCCCGTGGCCGATGCCCGTGAGGCCGTCGGTGAGCACGCGGATGATCCGGCGCAGTTCGGCATCCTTGTTCGCCAGGTGCTCGCGCTCGGCCTCGGCGAACTCGAGCGTCGCGTGCCTGGCGGTCGCGACATGTTCGGCCACCCGCTCGGCATCGTCACCGCCACCGAGCCGGCCGCGAAGCGTCGTCAGGGTTGCGCGCAGCGCGGGAGCACCGATCTCTTCGAGATCCAGCACCAGGGCCTGAACGCAATCGACCATCGCGAGCGCGGTCTCTTCGAGGACCTGAACCCGCGATCGCGAGCCCTCGAGCTCGACCGCCAGGACGCCCCGCTCCCGCCGCTCGCGCAGACCTGCAATCAGACTCACGGTGGTCGAATCGGCCGGCCGACCGCCGAGTCGATAGCGATCTACATTTTTGCTCGTAAGTGGCGAATATGTCAGGGTGAACCCGTGGCACATCGCACCCCGCCCGCGCGCCCCACCGCGCCGGTTACCTGGCGTGACGGCGTGCATCTCACCGGGACTCCAATCTGGTGCGATGCACGACGGCGGAGAGACGTGTGCTTCGTGTCCGCGGCCGATCGCATCGCGGTCGCCGAGCACGGCCAGTTGATCGCCACACCGATCACGCTCGCGCTGCTCGCACCGCGGGTCGGCGGTGGGCTCGGCGCGGGCCACCTCGCGGTGCCACTGCGCCGACCGTTCACGCTCGGCACGTTGCGCCTCGAGCTGATTCCTTCAGGCCGCGGCTACGGCGCTGCTGCGCTGCACGCCGATTCGCGCGGTCGCACCGTGCTCTACGCCGGACCGGTTCGCACCGTCGATGATCGTGAAGCAGCCGAAGTGCGCACGAGTGATGCGGTCGTCGTCGCCGCGCCGTTCGGCGAGCTCCATCACACGTTCAAGCCGCTCGCTCAGCTAGCGGGGGCCCTCGCGAGCTGGGCTGTACAGCAGCTCGCGACCAACGCGCTGCCGGTCGCGGTCGTCGATTCGGCGCTCGACGGGCTCGAGGTCGCAGTGCAGCTCGCGGCGCTCGGCGTGCCGCTCGCGGGTTCGCGCTCGCTGCGCGATGCCGCGCAACGGCTCGGCAACCTCGAGACGCTCCCCGAGCTCAAGGCGCTCGGCAAGGAGCCGCGCTTGCTCGTGCGCGTCGCGAGCGACAAGGCCACGCTGCCGGCGAATGCCGTGAGCGCGCTGGTCTCCGCGCGCGCGATCGATGGGCATCCCGGGTTCGCGCTCGGGTTCGCGTGGCCGTTCGCTGCCGGGCGCGCGCAGTTGCTCGCGTGGATCGAGCAGACCAAGAGCAAGGACATCTTCGTGACCGGCGCCTGTGCCGAGACGATCGTCGCCGCGCTCGGCAAGCGCGCGCGCCTGCTCGGGCCACCTCATCAGATGACGCTATCGCTCGGCGAAGCGTCATGACTCGCATCACCGTCCGCAATCGGCGCGACGGTGGGTGGTGGTGGCGGCTTCCGATCCTCGCCATGATCTGGCTCGCGTTCGCCTTGCCCTTGATCGCCGGGCTCGTCGTCGCGACGACGCTGCGCCACTGGGCGCGCGACCTGCCAGAGATTCCGGATCTCGATGCATGGCGGACGCAGGCGGCGCAGAGCTCGGTGATCGTCGCGGCGGATGGCACGCACCTCGCCGAATTGCCGTTTCGCGATGGCGACGTGTTCGGCCATCGCACGCTCGCGCCGCTCGACGCGATGCCGAAGTATCTCGTCGAAGCCGTGCTCGCCGCCGAGGATGTACGGTTCTACGAGCATCGCGGCGTCGACTACCAGGCGATCGTGCGCGCGAGCCTGATCAACTACAGAGTCGGGCGCGTCGTCGAGGGTGCTTCGACGATCACGCAGCAGGTCGCGCGCAACTTGCTCCCGCAAGACATCGGGAGCGCGCGCACCATGCGGCGCAAGGTGCGCGAGGCGCTGCTCGCGCGGATGATCGAGAAGCGCTGGACCAAGCGCTCTGTGCTCGAGACCTACCTCGATTTCGTGTTCCTCGGTGAAGGCTCGTACGGCATGCAGGCCGCGGCCACCGCGTACTTTGCCAAGAACGTCGGCGAGCTCACGCTCCCGGAATCCGCGATGCTCGCGGGGTTGATCCAGGCACCGGGTCGGCTCAATCCATACCACCACGTCGAGCTCGCGAAGGCGCGGCGCGACGAGGTGCTCGCGCGCATGCTGCGTGCGCACCTGATCGACGAGCCGGCGCGCGCGGCCGCCGCGGCCGAACCGATCGTGCTTCGCCGAGCGCGCCCCGCCTACGGCAACAGCGTGCCCTGGTACGCCGAACAGGTGCGCCAGCTGATCAAGGGCGCCCTACCCGGCGAGCTCGCGCGCGGCGGGCTGGTCGTCGAGACCGCGGCCCTGCCCGCGCTCGGCACCGAGGTTGCGCGCGATGCGGTCGCGCAGGCGAAGCGCTGGTCGGCCCCCGGCAGGGATGGAAAGGTGCCGCAGATCGGTGCGCTGCTCTGGGATCACCGCACCGGCTACGTCGAGGCGCTCGTCGGCGGAACGCTATGGGGTCGCCATCGCGGCGGCGATCAATTCGATCGGATGACCCAGAGTTGTCGGCAACCGGGCTCCGCGTTCAAGCCGATCATGTACGGCGCGGCGCTCGATCGCGGCGCGATCACGCCCGGCACCGCGCTGCGCGATGCGCCGATCGCCGAGTACGACGAGACGACGAACGTGCACTGGAAGCCGCACTCCAGCGGTAAGTTTCGCGGCGTCGTGCTCGTGCAGGATGCATTCGCCGCCTCGTTGAATGCGCCCGCGATCGACGTGTTCGATCGCGTCGGACCCGAGCCGATCATCCGCCTCGCGAGGAGGCTCGGGATCACGAGCAAGCTCGATCCGGTGCGTCCGCTCGCGCTCGGGGCTTCGTGCGTCAAGCCGATCGAGCTCGCGCGCGCGTTCGCGATCATCGCGCGCCGCGGCTGGGCGGTCGCGCCGCGCCTCGCCGTGCGCGTGCGGCGTGGCGATCAGGTGCTCTTCGATGCGGCCGTGCCCGAGGATCCGAACCTCGATGCCGCGCGGCGCTACGATCGCATGGCCGCGACCGCGGGCACGGATCCCGCCGAGCGCGTCGGCGCCGAGGGCGGCCAGGTGCTCGACGAACGGATCGCGTTCCAGCTCATCGACATGATGACCGCGGTGGTCCAGCGCGGCACCGCCGCAGGCGCGGGAGCGACGCTCGGACGACCTGCCGCCGGTAAAACAGGCACCACGAACGAGAACACCGATGCGTGGTTTCTCGGCTTCACGGGGCGCGAGCTCGGCGCGGTGTGGATCGGGTTCGACGACCCGATCACGAAGCTTGGCGCCGAGGGCGATGGCGCGCACGCCGCCCTCCCGCTGTGGATCCGAGCGATCCGAGCTGCAGAGGGTGCAAGAACGAGGATCTCGCTCCCCGGAGAACCGCCTTCTGGGATGCAGCAGGTGGCGATCGACAGGGAAACGGGCCTGCTCGCGCCAGCACGCACGGGCGGACTCGATCTGTGGTTTCGGACCGGAACCGCACCCACCGAGGTCTCGGGGCAGCCTGGCACATCACCTACTGACTTCGGCCGCACGACGCGAGAGTTCTAGAGTTCTAACGATGCTAAGCTCCGCAGGTGTTTGGCATCGGAGGAAGCGAGATCCTCGTGATCTTGGTGATCGCGATGCTCTTCTTGGGGCCCGATAAGCTCCCCGATGCCGCGAAGCAGATCTCCAAGGTCGTTCGCGATCTGAAGAGGCAATCGCGAGTGCTCCAGCAAACCGTCGAGAACGACGAGCACATCGGCGGTGCGATCCGCGACCTCAAGTCTGCGCTCCGCGGCGACGAGATCCAGCCGCGACCGATCCGCAAGCCGGTCAACAAGATCGAAGGTGACGGCCCGGTGGTCACGCCGCCAACACCGGAAGAAGCCGCGATCGTAGCGGCTGATAAAGCGCAGCACGAGGCCGACCTGCTGGCAGTTCCGCACGAAGGCGAGCTGCCGCCCGCGGTTGTCGTCGCGCCGACGGTCACGCTGCCGCCCGTCGCCGGCGAAGCCGACAGCCATGATCTCAAGGGCACGATGGATGCGAGCTCGCTCGCTGCCTTGATCAAGCCGCCCGCGGGCGAGACGGCTGCTCGCGAGCCCGTCACGGCACCTGTCACTGCAGATGAGTCGAAGCTGAAGCATGGCTGACGCGGACGAGAACCCAGAGAAACCCGCCGTAGAGCTCGAGGGCGGGCGCATGCCGTTCCTCATGCATCTCGTCGAGCTTCGCGATCGGCTGCGCAACGCCGCGATCGCGTTCGTGCTCGCGTTCCTCGTCAGCTGGTACTTCGCCGAGGGCATCTTCAAGTGGCTGCGTCAGCCGCTGTTCGACATCTGGTACCAGCACTGCACCAAGTCCGTCGTGATCGGCACCGAGCTCTGCATCGGCAAGGGCATCAAGCCCGAGTTGGACTGGGGCCCGCCGAAGCTGATCTTCACGAGCCTCACCCAGCCGTTCTGGGTCGACATGTCCGTCGGCCTCTGGGCCGGCATCTTCATCGCGTCGCCGGTCGTCTTCTATCAGCTGTGGAAGTTCATCGCGCCCGGCCTCTACAAGAAGGAGCGCCGGATGGGCGTGGCCTTCGCTGCATTCTCGGCGGTGTTCTTCGTGGCGGGCGCGCTGTTCTGCTTCTACTTCGCGCTGCCGCGGCTGTACGAGTTCTTCCTCGGCTACAACAGCGCGACGCTGATCTCGCTGCCGACGATGCAGGAGTATCTCGACATCACGCGTGACTCGATGCTCGCGTTCGGTGCGATCTTCGAGATGCCGCTGCTGATCTACTTCCTCGCGATGGTCGGTCTGGTGACCCACCGCAGCCTGTGGAAGTTCAGTCGTTACTTCATCGTCATCGCATTCGTCGTCGGTGCGGTCCTCACGCCCGGTCCGGACGTGATCTCGCAATTCATGATGGCCACGCCGATGATCGTCCTCTACAACATCTCGATCCTCTTTGCCTGGCGCGTCACGAAGAAGCGCGAGGCAAAGGCGAAGCTCAACGAAGAGAAGTTCCGCGAGTAACTAGCGGCGCTTCTTGTCGAGCTTGCGCTCGGAGACTTCCTTCTTGGGAGCCTCCCAGGCGGAGGCGGTTCCCTGATGGGAAACCCCGAGGCGAAAGCGACGCGTCGTGAACGAGACCCCGAGCTTGGGACGCTTCGTTGCGCTCAGCATGATTCCAGCGTACGAGCCGCGGATCTCTGGCCGCAACTTTTCCCGAGCCACTTTCGCGTGGCGAGATCTCTCCATGCGATGATGATCACTGGATGGCTGCCTATCACGTCTTCGTGGATGGCTCTGTCGATGCTTCGGCCGACGGTAAAGAGCGGCTGGCGGCAGCGATCGCGGCTCACTACGGCTTGCCGGTCGCCGAGCTCCGCACGCGAATTGCGTCCGGTCGGTTTCGCGTCAAAGGTAATGCGGATCGCGCGACCGCCGATATGTACTTGCGAGACCTCGAGTTGCTCGGCGCGCGTTGTTCGATCGAGACGGCATCGGATGCGAACGTGTCGAAGACGCCGCTGCCGTTTCCCGCGATCACGCCGGTGATGCCGGCCATCGCGCGCACGACCAGTGGCAGCAAGAACTTTCAGAGCGGGCTGTCCGCCGCGTTCTCCGGCGAGCAACACGTCGGGGGCTTGGGTGCCCTCGACGATGACGGCACGGTGTTCAAGTTGTCCTCGGTCGATGGCATCGACGGCGCCGACGAGCCACCACCGGTGGCATCGTTCGCACTGCCCCCCGCGCAGTCGATGCAGTCGGCAAGCATTGGTCCGCCCGCGCAGAAGCAAGCCGCGAAAGCCAAGCCCGTCGCGAGCGCCGAGCCGATCGACATGTTCGCGCCGCCCGATGCCGAGGACGACAACTTCCAGGTCCACCTCGCGCCCGAAGAAGAAGCGCGCGCTGCGAACAAGCGCGTCAGCGTTCCGTCCGCGACCGAGCCCGAGCCAGTGGCACCGCCCACCCGCCAATCGCAACCGTCGATGCAAGCGCCGACGCTCCCCGTCGGTCCGCGCCCGAGTGGGCTCGCCGATCCGAAAATCCGCTTCGCGGCGGGGGTGATCATCGCGATCCTCGTCGGGTTTATCCCGGCGCATATCATCGCGGGGATGCGCGAGAAATCCGCGTATGCCGAGATCGATGCGAAGGTCGACGAGGTCCAGAAGCAATCGGATGCTCCGGATACGTACGCCTCGCTCGATGTCTTTCGTGCGACGCAGCTCGAGCACAAGCACGAGGATCGTCGCAATGCGGCGCTACTCGCGATGTTGATCTGGGCTGCTGCCGGCGCGGGCGTCGCGTTCGTGTGGTTCAAGAAGATCGCGCCACCGGTCGCGTAGCGTATCGTCCGCGTCATGCGCGGACTCTTGTTGATGCTCGTGGCGTGCTCGGCGTCGTCGTCGACACCGCCCCCACCGTCCGCAGAACCGACGACCGTCCAGGCGATCCGCGGTGAAGATGCGCCCAGTTCTTTCGGGTTGTACGTGCTCGCGCTGGCGTGGGCACCGAGCTTTTGCTGTGGCCATCCCGACAAGCAAGAGTGCGCGAACCTCGGCTCCGCCTATGCCGGCACGCACCTGACGCTGCACGGCCTGTGGCCCAACTTCAGCGACGCCGAATCGCACGGTCGCCTCACGTATCCGCAGTTCTGCGGCACGTACGGTCACTGCAAGCAGCGGCACGATGCGAGCTGCGAGCCCGATCCGAAAACGCTCCCCGACGAGATGAAGGACCTCGGCCCCGGCTACATCGGCGACAACGATTTTCTCGCCGCGCACGAATGGCCCAAGCACGGCAGCTGCACCGGGCTCGATCCGAAAACCTACTTCGCGGCGGCGCTCGGCGCGATGAAGGCCATCCCGACTCCCGAGTCGCTGCGCACGGCGATCGGCGGCGCGATGCCGCTCGCCGAGCTCCAGCACTCGTTCGGCATTCCGGTCGAGAGCGTGCTGCTGAGCTGCGATGCGAAGTGCCGGCTCTCGCAAGTCAGCTTCTGTCTCGCGCACGATGCGAAGGATCTGCCGACCCAGCCGCTCGCGTGTCCGACGAACACGACGAACGCGCAGTACGACAACGGCTGCGTCACGCGCGGCTGCGCGAACGTGACGATTCCGGCGGCGGGCAGCTGCGAGATCGCCGAGAAGCGACCGAACCACGATGCGCGTCCGCGTGGTCAGCACGCGTGCAATCACCCGGGACAAGGGCCGTCGTGCGACAGCAATGACAGCTGCATCGCCGCAGGGTTCGATCGCTGCGCGCGATCCGGCTGCTGCACGTCGCAGCCTTGATGTGAGTTACCGTCCCTCGGCGCGCATGTCGTTTCAGGGAGTTACACGCCGCAAAGTGACGAATGAGTTACCGTCCCCATGTTGGGGTGCTCAGTCGTCGGTCTGCGGTGGCACTTTGCTCGACGCATCGTCGTAGCCTTCGCGCGCGCGCTTGTTGTCGGGATCGAGCTGCAGCGCTTTCTTGAAGTTGTCGGCCGCGACGGAGTTCTGGCCACTGTTCAAGTAGGCCTCGCCGAGCAACGTGTAGACGCGCGAGCTCTTCGGTGCGATCCGCGCGGCTTTCTTGAGGTGTGCGATCGCATCGCCGAACAGGCCCTGGCGCAGCGCGATCTCGCCCATGCCGGTGATCGCGCCGACGCTCCTGGGATCGAGCTCGAGTGCCTTCTTGAAGCTCGCAGCGGCGCCGGCGGTATCGGCGGAGGCGAGCTGCTGCGAGCCGAGGTTCGCGAAGAACTCGGCCTTCTTCTCGGGAGATGCGGCGTCGCCCGGATCGGACGTTCCGCCCGGGTTGTACGGATCTTGCGGGCCGTCGGTGATACCCGTCGGGGTCGGGACCGGCGTCGGTGGATTGGTGGTCGTCGGGTGACGACGCGACGGATCGTCGACCCCGAAGTCGAAGTCGCTGGGGCCGCCCTTGCGATCGTGCTCGTGCGAGGTGCCACCGGTGGTCGGGGTCCGCGGCGTCACGTGCGTGGTCGGGGTCGGCGTGCCGTGGGTGGTCGGCGTGTGCGAGCTCGCGACTTGCGCTGCATCGGTCGGCGCCATCGCGACGCCGGCATCGGCGACCGAATCGATCATCTGACTCGGCGCCGCATCCATCGTGATCGCGGCGAGGGATTGCACGAGCGGTGCGGGCTTGGTCGAGTCCCCTCCACCGCGGGTGAGCGCGAAGGCGAGACCACCACCGATGACCGCGACGCCGAGCAACGCGAACAGCACGAGGCCGCGCTTGTTGCTCGCGGGCGCGTCGTACATCGACTCGGTGCCACTCGGCGAGATCACCTCGCGAGCGCGCTTCTTCTTGGTCTCGCGATCGCGGTTGTCGTCGAAATCGTCGTCGTGATCGGCCGCGGCCGCGGCGCGCTCGCCCTCTTCGTACCAGGACGCACTCGATTCCCCGATGCCCCCGATGCCGTGCGAGCTCGCGGGCTTCGCACGCCCTGCAGGCGCCGACTTGTCGTTGATGATCGGCGCGGCAACCTTGCCGCTACTGGCATGCTTCGGGCGCGCGATCTTGTCGGTGACGTCGTACGTCGGGCTCTCGATCGCACCCGCCACGGCCGGCTGCGTGCCGACGACAGGCACGACGGGCACACCGGGCACGCCCACTTGCGGGGTCCCGGTGCGCTTGCGCTCGACCGGGGGTGCAACCACCACGGCCGCTTCGGGCTGCGTGGGCGCGGGAGGAAGCGGGGGTAGCTCGCGCTGATGATCGCGCTCCGCCTCGGCGGGTTGCGACATGCCCATCTTCATCATCACGCGCGACACCGACGGAGGCGGAACGCTCTCGCGGCGACGCGCGACTTCGTCGTCCATCACCTCGCCGGTCTCGAGGCCGCGACGCAGCGCTTCGACCATGCGCGTGGTCGTGGCGAATCGGTTCTCCGGATCCTTCGCGAGCATCTTGGTGACCGCGGCTTCCATCCACAGTGGGATGCCCTTGCGGCGGGTCGGCAGCGGCGTCGGAATGTCCGTGACCTGCTTGGTGAGGATGTCGAACACGCGGTTGCCGGTAAACGGCGGCGAGCCGGTGAGCATCTCGTAGGCGACGCAACCGAGCTGGTAGATATCGGCGCGACGATCGATGCGATCACCGCGCGCCTGCTCGGGCGACATATAGCGCGGATCGCCGAACGTCATGCCGAGGCTCGTCGACGCGGCTTGCGCATCGGTCTCGACGAGCTTCGCGAGCCCGAAGTCGAGCAGCTTGATGAAGTTCGCCTTGCCGCGACGCACGGCGAGATAGACATTGCGCGGTCGCAGATCGCGATGGACGTAGCCGATCGCGTGCGCCTCCATCAGCGCTTCTCCGACCTGGATCAAGATGTCGGCGGTGCGTTCGATCGAGAGCGTCTTCTCGGCCGCGAGCACGTGATCGAGCGTGTCGCCCTCGAGCAGCTCCATCGCGAGATAGAGCCGGCCATCGAACGTCCGCCCGAAATCGTGGATCTCGACGATGTGCTCGTTATCGATCTCGGCGACCGTGGTCGCTTCGCGACGGAACCGCTCGACGGCGAGGTCATCGCGCGAGAGCTCGTTGTGGAGCACCTTGATCGCGACCTTGCGGCGCAATGTGACGTGCTCGGCGCGATAGATCGTGCCGGACCCGCCTTGCCCGATCAGCTCCTGGACCTGGAAGCGCTCGCCGAGCAGCTTGCCGACAAGCGGATCGGTCGCCGATTCGCGCAGCTTGGGCCGCCCGCAATTCGGGCAAAACAGCGCGCTCTCGGTGTAGGCGTGTTTGCAGCCAGCGCAGGTAATCGAAGCCGTGGTCATGTCATGAGCGGGCATAAGTCGCCTGACGGACGACCCGGCTAGCATAGCGCATGCTCCTGGCCCGAGCTTGTTACGAAAACCTACGGCTTTTCGGTTTTCTTGAGCACGTCGACCAGCTCCGCCTCGGTCACGAGCTGCTTCTTCACCAGCAACTGGCAAAGGGCGCTAAATCGCGTCTCGAGGTCCGACCCCATCAGCGTGGAGAGCGGAATCTGAGCGGTCACGCTCACTTCGGACTCGGAGTCGTGGTGGATGCGAATCGGGCCGGTCCGGGTCTTGGTGACGAACAGGTTGTCCCGGCGCGAGACCACAGCGGTCGAGAATTGCTTGTAGCCCTTCTCGACGAGCTCCTCGATCGCGGACAACGGGAGTGCGGTGACCTCGATCTCGCACGCCGCGAGCTGCTCGAGCTCGAGGATCGCGGATGTGTCGGTGGGGTCCGCCATCGCGATGCGCAGGACCTTGGTCTGGCCGTCGAGCGAGAGCGAGAGCGGTAGCACGCGCAGCCGGGCGCAGATATCGCGCGCGACCATGCGCAGCGCCTCGGGGTCGACCTCGATATCGCCCGGATCGATCAGCGGAACGCGGGTCTGCTTGCGAAGCGCACCGATCAGCGCGACCTCGTCGACCTTGAACTCGTGGACGAGGACGTGGATGAGCGGCTGCTCGCGCGTCGCCGCGATCCGGCCGGCCTTCACCGCCTGATCCTTCGTCACCAACCCGGCCTCTATCGCGATTTCCGCGAGCGTCTTCATCTAACGTGCACCCGACAAGATTCGAACCTGTGACCTTTGGCTTCGGAGGCCAACGCTCTATCCAGCTGAGCTACGGGTGCGGAAGGGACCTTTTTCTAGCGGTTAACGCGCTCGGGCACAAGGGTGGTTGTTAGAATGGCCCATGGCAATCGACTACTTACTGTCGGTGACGTGCGAGCCACAGCAGGGGCTTGGCGCCGAAAAGCTGGTCGAGCTCCACCGAACGCGGGTTTTGGCGCGTTCGGCCCTGATGCACATGCGCGAGGACGGCGACGCCCGCGAGCCCCGCGAGATCGAGATCCAGCTGACGATGCGCAACCCCGGGGGCGACTCCGCTCGCGGCGTCACGCTGCAGGATCTGCTGAACGAGTCTGCCCCGCTCGATGCGGTCGCCGATGCCTGCAAGAGCTGCCCGGCCGAGCTGCCCCGGGAGTTCGCGTGTCATCGTCGGATTCGCTATCCGATTCCCGAGCGCGTCGAGGAGTGGCTGATGGCGCAGCTGCCCTCGAATCTGCAATGCGCCGCCGGGGCGCTGCTCGTGCGTGGGCTCGGCGAGTTCAGCTGGGACGGCGCTCCAACCGCGAAGCTGCGCGCCGCGGGCACCACGTACTTCGAAAGTCGCGCTCCATACGGCGTGCGCTGGGAAGCCGCGGACAAGAGCTTGATCGAGATGTCGTCCGATCAGCTGTTCCAGATGATGTTCCTCGTCGGCCCGTTGAACCCGGCGCACTGCCTGATGCTCGCGCTCTTCACCGGCGTGATCCCGCACGACACGAGCCTGCACGATCTCAAGGACGGCCCCGGTCGCAAGCGTGTGCTCGCCTCGGCCCGCGTCGATTCGCACCCCGATCCCGAGATCGAACAGTTCGCGGCCTTCCTGCGCACCTTGGCGCTCGCTGCGAAGCTCGATGTCCCGATCCTCGTCGACGGCTGAAGCATCAGCGGATGGCTTTTCGCGGCGATCAGCTCTACGCCGTCCTCGACGATGCCTGCGCGAGTCTCGAGCCTGTCTACAAGCGGCGCTGATCCAGCCGACGTGCACCTCGTGAATCGCGACAACGATTGAGGGCGGCGTTAGACTCGGCGTATGAGTCGGAAGGAAGACGCACTCGAGTACCACAGCCGTGGCCGCAAAGGGAAAATCGAGGTCGTCCCGACCAAGCCCTTGGTCAGCCAGATCGATCTGTCGCTCGCGTACACGCCCGGTGTCGCCGAGCCGTGTCTCGAGATCCAGAAGAACGAAGACGCGAGCTGGGAGTACACCGCACGCGGCAACCTCGTCGCCGTGATCTCGAACGGCACCGCGGTGCTCGGCCTCGGCGATATCGGCGCCGCTGCCGGCAAGCCGGTGATGGAGGGCAAGGCCTGCCTGTTCAAGAAGTTCGCCGATATCGACGTGTTCGATCTCGAGGTGAACGAGAAGGACGTCGACAAGTTCTGCGACATCGTCGCCGCGCTCGAGCCCACGTTCGGCGGCATCAACCTCGAGGACATCTCGGCGCCCGCGTGCTTCGAGATCGAGGAAAAGCTGCGCAACCGGATGAAGATTCCGGTGTTCCACGACGACCAGCACGGCACCGCGATCATCTCGGGCGCCGGCATGCTGAACGCGGCCGAGCTCGCGCACAAGGACCTCGCCACGATGAAGCTCGTGGTCTCCGGTGCGGGCGCGGCTGCGATCGCGTGTGTGGAGTTCTTCTGCAGCCTCGGCGTGAAGGCCGAGAACGTGGTCCTCGTCGATTCCAAGGGCCTGATTCACAAGGGCCGCACGGACCTCAATCGCCACAAGGCGAAGTTCGCGACCGCCGACGATGGTCGCCGCACACTCGCCGATGCGATGCAGGGCGCGGACATGTTGATGGGCCTCTCCGTCGCCGGCACGGTCACGCCCGCGATGCTGATGGGCATGGCCGAGCGGCCGATCATCTTCGCGCTCGCGAATCCCGATCCGGAGATCGGCTATCCCGAGGCGATCGCCGCGCGCCCCGATGCGCTCGTCGCGACCGGTCGCAGCGACTACCCGAACCAGGTCAACAACGTACTCGGCTTCCCGTACATCTTCCGCGGCGCCCTCGATTGCCGCGCGAGCCAGGTCTCCGAGGCGATGAAGCTCGCGGCCGCACGCGCGCTCGCGCAGCTCACGCGCGAGCCGGTGCCCGATGCGGTGATCAATGCGTACGGCGGCAAGTCGCTCAAGATGGGGCCCGACTACTTCATTCCCAAGCCGTTCGACCCGCGCGCGCTGTGGTGGGTCGCGCCGGCGGTCGCGCAGGCCGCGATGGAATCGGGCGTCGCGCGCATCACGTTCGATATCGCGGAGTACCGCGAGAAGTTGATGTCGAAGGGCTCGAATGCCGCGTACTCGATCATGCGCACGATCGGGCGCACCGCGCGGCAAGCGCCGAAGCGGATCGCGTTCCCGCACGCGGCGAACGCGCGGTTGCTCCGCGCTGCGCAGCAGATCGCCGAGGAGGGCATCGCGAAGCCAATCCTCCTGGGTCGCCAGCCCGAGATCGAGCAGCTGTGTCAAGATATGTCGCTCGATCTGTTGAAGCGCGGCGCCGAGATCGTCGATCCGCGGATCACCGTGCCCGCGACGTACGTCGATCGCCTCTACCAGTTGCGACAGCGCAAAGGGCTCACCGCCTTTGCCGCGCAAGCGCTGCTCCAGAAGAGCGATTACTACGCGGCCCTCATGGTCGATCAGGGCGACGCCGACGGTTGCGTCAACGGCCTGCGCCTCAACTATCCCGAGACCGTCAAGCCGATGCTCGAGATCTTCGGGCTCCAGCCGCACTGCAAAGTCGCGGTCGGCATGTACATGATGGTGCTGCAGAACGCGGTGAAGTTCTTCGGCGACACGGTGTTCAACATCGATCCGGATGCGGAGACGCTCGCGAACATCACGGTCCAGATGGCGGATGCGGTCCAGGGCTTCGGCGTCGTGCCGCGCGCCGCCATGATCTCGTACTCGAACTTCGGCACGGTCCGGAGCGCGGGCGTGAAGAAGATCCAGGAGGCGCTCGCGATCGTCCGCAGGGAGCGGCCGGGCCTCGAGATCGATGGCGAGATGCAGCCCGAGATGGCGCTCGATTCGGCCCGGCGCAAGCAGTACTACCCGTTCTCGCACCTGACGCGGTCGGCGAACATGCTGGTCTTTCCCTACCTGGACCCGGCGAACGCGTCCTATCAGGTGCTCAAAGAGCTCGGTGGCGCGTCCGCGGTTGGCCCGATCCTCCTCGGCCTCGGCAAGCCTTGCGCGGCGCTCCAGAACGACGCCTCGGTCGAGGACATCGTCAACATGACCGCTTATGTAGTGCTCAAAGCGCAGCAGGTTCTGCCTGTGGCGTTGCAGTCCTGAGCCGCGCTAGAGTTCAGAGGTTGAGGGCGCCTTCACATCTCCGGCAGGTGAGCCTCTGCGCGCTGCTCCTCGCCTCGCGCGTCGCACCGGCGGACGACGTCATAGGTACTTCGGCGACAACTCCGACGCCGCACGACTACGCGCAAGAACAGGAGAGCCTCGGCGAAGTCGGCCTGTTCTTCGGCGGCTTCATCTCGAACTACTTCCACCAGTTCTACGACGTCTCGAAGTTCCCCGGACTGACGCGCCCCGAGCTCCGGCGCATCAGCCCCGAATTCGGCGTTCGCTACGCGTATTACTTGCATCCGAACTGGGGCATCGAAGCCGAACTGTCGATGATCACCGCCTCGACGAAGGGCATGGACGTCAACGGCACCGGGCCCGATGGCTCGGCGAAGATCTGGAGCGCGCGCGCGCAGCTGGTGTTTCAATATCCGCTCGCGGACGGGCTCGTGCCGTTTGCCGCGGCAGGCTGGGGGACGATGCACACCACCTCGGACCTGCTCGGGAGCAGCACCCATTTCCCTGTTCATGTCGGTGCGGGTGCACGGTTCTGGATCACTGATTCGGTCGCGGTGCGCATCGACGGTCGCTACTTGCGCGGACCTTCGGAGCAAGCGCCGTACACCTTGAACGCGGGCTACGGCGAGTTCGGGGTCGGCCTCTCGTACGTGCCGAAGATCCGGCCGTCGCGGCCCGAGGAGCCGAAGATCGATGGCGATCGCGACGGCGACGGCATCCCCGATAGTCTCGACAAGTGTCCGAACGAGCCCGAAGACAAGGACATGTTTCAGGACGACGACGGTTGTCCGGATCTCGACAACGATCTCGACGGCATCCCGGACGACAAGGACAAGTGTCCGCTCGATCCCGAGGACAAAGACGGCTTCCAGGACGACGACGGTTGCCCCGATCTCGATAACGACGGCGATGGCATCCCCGACGCGAAGGACAAGTGCCCGAACGAAGCCGAGGACAAGGATGGCTTCCAGGATCTCGATGGATGCCCCGATCTCGACAATGACGGAGACGGCATCCCCGACGACAAGGACAAGTGCCCGATGGAGCCCGAGACGATCAACGGGTTCCAGGACGAGGACGGCTGTCCGGATCGCGGCGACTCGCTCGTCGTGATGAGCCCCGATCGGTTGGAGCTCCTCGAAGCCCTGCCGTTCCGGGGCGAGAAGCCGACGAAGGCCGCGAACAACTTGCTCGGGCAGATCAGCGCGACGCTGCGCGCGCATACCGAGATCGTGCGCATCCGCGTGACCGTGCACGTCCAGCCGACCGACAACCCCGACAAGGATCAAGCGCTCTCCGATGCGCGCGCGAAGGCGCTCCGCGATTGGATCGTGGGCTACGGCATCGATGCCAAGCGCGTCGAGGCCCGCGGCTTCGGCGGCACCAAGCCGCTCGTGCCGAAAGAGCAAAAAGGCTCGATGGCGATCAACGAGCGGGTCGAGCTCATCATCCTCGAACGACGCTGAATTTAGTCTCGAACCTGGACCTCATGAAACCCGCGGTCGTCAGTCAGGTCCTCGCGGACGGCCGGATCGAGATCGACGGCTATGTCATCGGTGTGCTCGATATCCCTCGAGATACTCGGCCGACCACGGAGCTGCTCCACGATCTCGACTGCCGAGTGCCGATCCAGGTAGTCGGTAGCCGGATCGAACCATCGCGAGCAGTGTGTCGGTAGGTTGCAGAAAGCGAGCTATTTCCCTACTCTACGGTCGTGTTCGACGACGACAAAGGCGCAACGACCGAGCAGATCGATCGCCAGGCGCCATTTGGCGATCGGGTGCTGTTGGTGATCGATGGTGCGTCACTCCAAGTAGTGCCGCTGCCTGGCGCTGGCACCCTCACCGTCGGCCGTTCGCAGCAATGCGACGTCACGATCGATTCCGGATCGGTGTCGCGCCATCACGCGAACTTCGTGCTCGGCCAAGACGTCGAGATCGAAGACATCGGATCTTCGAACGGCACGTACGTCGATGGCTCGCGCCTGCCGAACAAGCAGCGCGTGCGCCTCGGCATCGGCATCCCGTTCCTCGTCGGTGGCGTCACGCTGATGGTGCAAACGCGCGCCGATTCGCGCCGCGAATCGACGCCGAAATCGAGCCAGCTCGCGGCGCTCGAGCAAGCGGCCGCGCGGATCGCCGTCGGCAAGCTCGCGATCTTGGTGCTCGGTGAGACCGGTGTCGGCAAGCAACGCTTTGCCGAGCGGATCCACGAGATGTCGCCGCGTCGCGCGGCGCCGTTCGTGCGGATCAACTGCGCCGCGATCAGCGAGCCGATCCTCGAGGCCGAGATCTTCGGCACGGAGCACAAGCCCGGTGCGTTCGAGCTCACCGAGGGCGGCACCGTCTTTCTCAACGATATCTCCGAGCTCTCGCCCACGCTGCAGCTCAAGTTGCTGCGCGTCCTCGAGGACAATGCCGTGCGCCGCATCGGTTCGGGCACGCCGCACCCGCTCGACCTGCGGTTCGTCGCATCGAGCTCGAAGGATCTCGATGCCGAGATCACAGCGGGCCGGTTCCGCCAGGATCTCTACTTCCGGCTCGCCGGCGCGTCGTTCACGATCCCTCCGCTGCGCAATCGGATCGACGAGATCATGCCGCTCGCCGAGCAATTCGTCGCCCAGGCCTCGGGTCCGCTCGGTCGGCACTTCGTTCTCGCGGAAGATGCGAAGACCTGGCTGACCTCACACGACTGGCCCGGCAACATTCGCGAGCTCCGCAACGCGTGCGAACGTGCGGTGCTCCTCGCGACGGGCTCGGTGATCGAGCGCCAGCACCTCACGATCGACGAGCCGAAGCGCGCGCCGAATCGCTATCGTTCACCGACCACGCCGCCGACCTCGACGATGACGCCGATGCCGGGCCAGATGGCGCAGAACGACATGCCGAGCCAGGTCCGCGCGACCGTCGCCGAGCTCGAAAAGCAGCGGATCCTCGAAGCGCTCGACAAGTGCGCCGGCAACCAGACCCGCGCCGCGGAGCTGCTCGGCATCTCGCGCCGCACGCTGATCAACCGGCTCGACGAGTACGGCATCGCGCGCCCGCGTAAACGGGACGAGTAGATCGATGTGGCTCGGCGTCACGTCACGCAGTGGCAGGATGTCGTAGCCCGTTCCCTGGCGTCCCGGAGTCCAACCATCGGACGCCGAGTGCGCGCGGAGCGCGGCGATCTCCGCCGACGACGGAAACCCAGGGACGAGCTCCGCCACGCGCTCTTTCCCTAGCGCAGCTTCTGGATCGCGGCCGTGATGCCGGCCGGGTCGAGACCCTGATACCCCATCTGCTGCCACAGCCCGCCCGAGCCTTCCTTGTGCACGCCGATGTGGTCGAAGTTGCCCTTGAAGCCGGCCTTCAAGAGGTAACTACCGAACCGGCTGCCGAGCCCGGTCTTGACGTTGTAGGCCTCGACGACGAGCACCCACGGCGCCGCCGCGAGCTTCTTCATCATCGCGAGATCGACGACGTTAAGCGTCGGCTTGTTGATGAGGCCCGCCGCCGGTCCGCCCTTCTCGTCGAGCGTGATGATCGCATCGAGCGCGCGATAGACCGACTCGCCGAACGCGACGACGTAACCGCCACCCGCGCCGGCTTCACGCACGACGTAGTCCTTGCCGATTTCGAACGGCTGATCCTTGTAGAGCGGCTTGCCGGCCTCGTCGAGTAGATCGGGCACGGGCGCGCGGTTGCTGAACAGGAAGCGCAGACCTTCTTGCGGGAAGATCGTCTTCAAGCACGCCTCGAACTGGTACTGGTCCGCCGGGAAGTACAGGCGCGTGGTCTCTTCGCCGTGGTGCGGCTGGAGGCCACCGTCGGCGAACATGCTGTTGATACCGAAGTGACAGGTGTTGTCCGCCATCGCATCGACGCCCGAGTGGCTGAAGTGCGCGAGCACGTTGCTGAAGTTCAGCCGGCTCATCGTGATCTCCGAGATGCACATCTCGAGGAACGCCGAGAACGTCGAGAACAAGCCCTGCTTGCCCTTCGAGCTGCCGAAGCCCGCGGCCGCGCTGAAGTTACCGCGCTCCATGATGCCGCCCTGGACGAACACCTCGGGGTGCGCCTTGCGGATGTGGACCGTGCCGCACGAGCCTTCGAGATCGTTGTCGAACACGCGCACGTTCGCGATGCGATCCGCTTCGCTCATGCCGTCGAGGATCGTGTTGACGATCTTGCCAAAGTTGTCGCGCAGGTTGCCGCTGCCCGAGGAGCCTTTGTACGTGAGCGGGCTCTTGTCGGGCTTCGCCGACTGGAGCATCGCGATCGCGGCCGCGTATCCATCGGCCGCGCGATCCTTGTGCTGCTCGAGATACTTGATCGCGAGCTCGGTCTTGAGCACTTCGTGCGCGTGCGGGTTGCCCTCGGCGCCTTCGATACCCGGCGCGATCTCGCGCTTGATCACGAGGCCATGCGGCAGCTCGTTCGAGAACGCACGGCACAGGGCCGTGTAGAGCGCATCGATGTCTTCGCCCATCGTGGTCTCGGACGACATGCCGTAGCCATTGAGCGTGCGCGTGAGGTCGTAGCCAACCATGTACGTCTGCGGATGGCCGCTGATCGTGACGTTGTTGTCGTCGACGAGGACCTTGACGTTGAGTTGCTTGCCGACACAAAGGCGCGCGGCTTCGGAGTTGTCGCCTTCCATCTGGCTGCCGTCGCTGCCGAGCATGATGACCGCCTTACCGGGGTTCGCCATCGCGACGCCGTTGACGAACGGCCACATGTGACCGAGGCGTCCCGAGCTGAACTCGACGCCCGGGGTGAGGCCCTTCTCGGGGTGACCCGGGAGGCCCTGATCGTATTCGCGGTAGTGCAACAGGCGCTCGGCCGGCATCGCACCGTCGAGCACCGAGAGCAAGTACTGCGTCGCGACGCGGTGACCGGCCTCGTCGTAGAACACCGGTACGATGGGCGCGCCGTTCGCGATGAAGGCGCGAACGATCATCACCTCCGGCACGGTGTCGTACGCGCCACCGGCGTGACCCGAGAGCCCCTTCGATCCCGCGAGTGCGGTGAAGAAGATGATCGTGTCGCGGCACAGCGCGATGTTGAAGCGAAGCGTTTCGCGCTGCTCGTCAGTGAGCGTCGCCTGCTTCAGATCCAGCTTGAGAGGTTTTAGCTTGGAGAGATCGATCGGGAAGTCATCCATCGCAGGTCGGTAGTACCAAACTTTGCTACCCAGCGCCGGGCGCTAGACCAGCAGCTTCACGCTCGGGAGCGGCGCTTTTGCGTTCGCGAGCTTTGGTTGCTCGGGCAGGCACGTCGGGCAGGTCTTTGTCGTCTTCGGCACCACGATCGTCGATGCGGCGAACACGTGACCGCAGACGCAATCCACCGCTCGCCCGCCATTGAGGTGCTTGCACACCGAACAGAATTTGCGCGCCACGCGGCTATTTATCGCGACAGTGCCCGCCGTTGTCCAGCGAGGGGAACGACTGGACGAGCGTCTTCACCATGTCGGTCTGCGCCGTGGTGCGCAGCACGGCGAGCGCCTTCTCGGCGAGCGCGCAGCCCTCGGCGCGACGCTTCACCTGACCGTATCCGAGTGCGAGTAACGCCTGCGCGTACGGCACGTCCATCGGCGACGAGCCGCCCTGTTCACCGAGTCGCAGCGTCTCTTCGAGGATGCCGATCGCCTTCGGGACGTCCTTCTCGACGAGATACTGCGCGAGCACGTTGCGCACCGCGATCAGCTCGCTCGAACGACCGTAGAGCGCCTCGCCTTTCGCGATCGTCGCTTCGCACGTCGCGACGGTCGAAGGCAATCGTTGCACCATCTCGAGCTGGCACAGCGAGACGTCGACGCGGAACCCCGTCGCGGTTTGATCGCGCTTCGTGGCGATCATGCCGTCGCGCAGCTGACGAAATCTTGCGGTCGCGTCGGGGTACTTGCCCTGGTAGAGCAAGTTGTTCGCGCGCGCACCGGCGGTCTCCTCGAGCTCGGCGCTGCCGACCGCGAAGCGCGCGCTCGCGGCGGCATACGCGTGCTCGAGATCCTGCTGCGCGTCATCGAACTTGCCGAGCTGCTGAGAGGCCGCGGCTCGCGTCATGTACGCGACGCGCAGGCTCGGCGGCGGGATCAGCGTCGTCTCCTCGTAGATCGCGATCGCCCGGGTCTCGAGCTCGATCGACTGCTTCGGATGTTGATGATGATAGGCACGTTCGCCGCGAGCCTGCAGGGCTTCGGCGGTGAGCAGCGGGCTATCGACCCGCGCGACGCTCGCGGCGACATCGGCCTCGAGCTCGTCGCTATCGGCGTGGGTCGCGGTCGTCATGCGCAAGCGCGACACGTCGAACCAGCCGAGCTGCTCGTCATCGCCGGTGGTCTGCGCGCGGTGGCGCGCCGCATCGACCTCGCGGATCGCGCGTTGATAGTCGCCGATGAACCCGAGCTCGCTGACGATCGCGCTCTCCCACACCAGCACGAGGCCCGAGTAGCCATTCAAGTCGATCTGCGGGCGAAGCTCGTCGAGCCCTTGAACCGCGCGCTTGCCCGAGTGCAGCGCGATCGTCTCGATCTTGTCTCGCAGCTCGCGGTAGCTGACGAGTTGCGCAGCCGTTGCACCGGGCGCCTGCGAGAGCGGCGCGCCGGCGCCACAGCGCGCTGCCGGCAGCACGCGCGCGAAGCTATCGAGCTCGAGCTCCACGCGTTCCTTGGAGGGATCGCGCGCGATAGCCTGGAGGTGGTGCGAGGTCTGGTCCCACACCGTGTCGAGGCAGAGCTGCAGCCGCGAGGCTCTTCCATCCGATCGGCACGCACCGACGAGCAGCGTCTCGATCTGCGCCTGGCGTTCACTGATCGCGGCGAGGATCCGTGGTGCATCGAGCTGGTTCGCTACCAACGCCGCGCTGACTTCGCCGACCGGCCAGCCATCAACTCTCTCGCACGCCTCGACGGTCGTCACGCGACTGCGATGCACGGTCCAGCCGACCGCACCCGCGACGATCGCGACCGTCAGGGCGACCCACGCGATCCACGTCTTGCGTGCGGGCTCGACGACGTCGCGCACGGCGGCGAACGCTTGCTCGATCGATCGATAGCGCCGCGCCGGGTCGTTCGATTTACCGCGGGCACTCGCGCTCGCGAGCGCTGATCTCTTCGCCGACTCCGCGAATAAATCGTCGACGACGCGCCACCACGCGTACTGATCGCTCGCCGAGGTCGCGCGATCACCTGCGAGCACCTCGGGCGCGACGTAGCCCGGGCTTCCGGCCGCAGCGCGCTCGCTGCCGTGCGCGATCGCCAGCCCTAGATCGAGCAGCACCGCGCGTCCCGCGGTCGTCACCATGATGTTGCTCGGCTTGATATCACGGTGCACCAGGCCCGCCGCATGGATCGCAGCCAAGCCGCGCGTTACATCGGCGAGGATCTTCATCCGCTCGGCATCCGAGCTCACCCGATGCTGTGCGACCTCGAGCGGTACGCCCTCGACGAACTCCATCGCGAGGAACATCTCGTCATCGACCACGCCGACATCGTGAATCGCGACGACATTCTCGTGCCGCAGCGACGCCAGCGCGCGCGCCTCTTCGAGCATGTGCGCCTGATCGCCCTCGGCGTGCGCGATGATCTTGATCGCGACCAGCCGGCGCAGCACCGGATCGTAGGCGCAGAACACCGTGCCCATGCCCCCGCCCGCCACCGCGCGCAGCATCTCGTAGCGGCCGAACCGCAGGGGTTCGTCGTCGCCCGCACTCATGCTGTCGGAGACCAGCGCGTGGCACGCATCACACGTCGCGACATGATCGATCAGCGCGGTGTGATCCACCGCATCGCCCTGGACCAGGCTCGCGACTTCGATGTCGGTGAGGCAACTCATATGCTAGCGTTCGAGACAGACGTGGAGATCGAGCGAATTGTCGAGGCGTTTCCCGACATCCTTACCTCGACCGAGCAGGTCGTGTCGCTGGTCGTGGCTGATACCGCGGACGTGCTCGTCGCGTTCGCAGCAGGGCTCGGCAGTCCGCGTGCGATCGCCGAGCTCGAGCTCCTGTTTGCCGCGGCCGAAGCTCATCTTCGCGGGCGCGGCTACAGCCCCGATGTCGCCGCCGAAGCGACCCAGCGCGCGCGCGTCGCACTGCTCACGGGCGGCCGCACGATCTTCACGTTCGACGGTCGCGGTGCGCTCGGTGCCTTCATCCGTGTCGTCTGCGTGCGCCAGGCACTCCAACAGGCACGCGACGCGAAGAAGACCGTCGATTTCGACGAGCTCAGCGCCACCGCGCTCGATACCGGTCCCGAGCTCGAGCTCCTGCGCAACACCTATCGCGAGCAAGTCGATCGCGCGATGACGGGGGCGTGGGCGCAGCTGTCCAAACACGACCGCTTCGTCCTCTCGCTTCATCTGCACGCGAAGCACTCGATCTCGGAAATCGCGAAGGTCTACGGGATTCACCGCATCAATGCCGCGCGCAAGCTCGCCGCCGCTCGGACCGCATTGATCCACGGCACGCGTCGCTTGTTGCAAGGTGAGCTCGGCGTCTCGTCGACCACCGCGAGCTCGGTCCTGCGACTCACTTCGTTCGGCTTGTCCGTCAATCAACTCTCTCCCGCGACCGACGTCGGGCTTGCACTGCGTTAGTGGCCTAGTTGTTGCTCGCGAACATCGCGGTGTCGCCGTCGGCGAGGACGTAGCCCCACGCATCACGACGATCGCCCGCGTACACCGCGGTGAAGAAATCGAACCTTTCGATGAAGGCGTGCGAAACGATCCGGTCAAAGCCACCCGGGAACGATCCGATCACGGCCGTCGGGAACACCGTATCGCTGGACGCGATGTTGTACTGCGCGAGCGAGCCAGGCAAGTGCGGCACGTGCAAGCTCGCGGCGGTGTGCGGTCCTACGATCAACCACGCGTAGTTGCGGGCGCTTCCGTTCCGGACCGTGATGTCGGCTGCCGACGTATCGACCGCATGACCAGACTCGTCCCAGGTCACGGCCCGTGCCGTCGGGCTGTACGCGACGCCCGACGAGATCACCGGCAGGTTTGCCGTCGCGAAATCGAACGCTTCGAAGTCGGTCGCGGCGGTGCGCTTGACCCAGAACTGGTCGCCCGAGCTCTGCACCTGGATGCGCGTCTCGAGCGATGCGCCGGGAATGGTGCCCCGATTGAGCTTCTTCGTCCCGTTGCCGTTCGTGATCGTGATGTCGCTATTGAACAACACCGGTACGGGATAGAACGACCCGACCACCACATCGAGAGCCGGCGTGATCGTCGCGAGCGGCGCGTTCGTGATCGATAGCGTTGTCGAGGCGACCGGCGTGAACGCGGTGCCGGTATTTACATTCGCACCCGCGCTCACCGCTTTGCCCGTCACGTACGTGGTCGAGAGCACCTTGTACGAGCTGTCGAGCGCTTCGACATAGAAGTCGGCCGTCGTGCAGTCCGGCCGGATCATCATATCGACGGTGCGGCTATTCGTGCCGTTCGACGCGTTGATGTTGCACGTCGAATTGAAGTTGAAGTTCTGCGCGGTCGGTTCGACGCTCGCGGGAATCGTGACCGTGATCGCGAACGGGTTCGCCGCCGCCGCGATCGCCTTGCCGATCGTGAGCTCCTGGCCGTTCTTCACGCCGACGTACGTATAGACCGTCGCGTTGACCACCCCGGTTCCGCCCACCGTGACGCTGCCCCCATCGGGCATCGGGGCCGACGCCGTGCCGGTGCTATCGGTCAGCACCTCCGCGATCACCGAATCGTCGTTCCGCAAGAAGGCAACCGGGCGCCCCGCAAGTGTGGTGCTGTCCAGCACGTGGACCGTCACCGCCGCGGCTGGCGCATCGATCTGCCTGCTGTCGACCGTCACACCGCCGTCGGTGCCGTTGTTGTTGCTACCGCCGCCGCCGCAGGCGACCAAAAATAACAAGGCTGAGAGCTTCATGCCCTCTGATGCGAAGCCCCGCTCGATCGTGCAGTGGTCGAACCACTCTCAAATGGGGAGGGTAACGCTTTCCTCACTTTTTGCGTCGTAGCTATCTGAAATCACATGCTCGAAGAGGGACGGTTACCAATACGCCACCACGGCGACCTCGCGAGATCGTGTTCGACCGACGAACCACCAACGAGTACGAGAAGCGGTTCAAACGAGTAACCGTCCCTCTTCGACTACGTGATTTCAGCTACTTCGAAAGCGAAAAGTGAGGAAGGCGTTACCGTCGCTGTTTCAGGCGTATTTGACGGCGACGGCTTCTTCGGCGAGCTCGTCGAACGACATGCGCTGGCTGCGCGCGAGCTCTTCATGGGTGTAGAGGAACTTCGCGGCACGCGCGTCGGCACCGATCGCGCGGAGCAGGACGCCGCCGAACAGCTTGCCGATCAGCGGGCGGTTGTAGAGATCCTGCAGCGTGATGATGAACTTGGAGAACGGCATCCGCGCGACGTTCGGCTTGCGCGTCAGCAGCTGGACGCGCTTGAACGCCTCTTGAATCCGCTTGCCGCTCGGATCGGTCTTGTCCATCGGCGCGAGGAAGACTTCCTGGAGGAACGGCTTGGCACACCACATCATCGTCGCGACCGCGCGCACGTTCGCGGCGAGCTCGCGCGGCGCGGGCCACGGCCGATCGCTCATGAACTTGATGTGCTCGTCGGAGGAGTAGGTCTCCGTCATGTGGAAATCGATCGCGATGTGGCGCGACTCGTCGCGATTGATGAGGTGCATTGCCGCGTGCGACATCTCGTCGGCGACGTAGTCGTCGAGCGAGCGAAGCAACGCGACATCGAGCATGAGCTCGCCCGCCGTGATGTACGCATTCGCGAGCTCGACGGTCGCGTTGCGAACGACCCGCAGGAAGTGCGGCTTGAACGCCGAGAGCGACGGGCTCTCCGTGTAGATCCGATAGTGGTGGACGTCGTAGTGATCGGCGAGCCTGCGCGCGACCGCGGAGTGGCGCTTCTCGTCGGCGACGAACGTGGAGAAGATCTTCGCGAGGGTCTTGTCCTCGGTCTTCTCGCGCTGGACCTCGAACAAGGCGCCGGCGAGCTGTTCGATGCCCGCCATGTCGACGAAGTATTGGACGACCGCTTCTTCTTTGTCGCGCGGCAGGATCGGAGGCGCGAGAGTCCAGTCGAGGTCGTCGATCGACCACTGATCGCGGATACACTTGTCGAGCATGCGCCCGAGGTCCATGGGACCAGCTTACGCGATCGCCCTCGCGTGCGTAGCCTGTTCCGCTAACGGCGTCGAACAAGGTCACACCCTGGCTGACATCCAGGCCAGGGGCGAAATCACGTGGGGCGCCGACCAGGCCGGTGGCGAGCCCTACGTGTACCAGGATCCCTCTGACCCCACGAAGTTGATCGGGTTCGAGGTCGACATCATGGATGCGCTCGCGCGGCGCCTCGGCGTGACGGCGCGCCTGGTCAACTACAACTGGAGCAACCTGGTCCAGTCGCTCGAGCGCGGTGACTTCGACATCGTGATGAACGGGCTCGAGGCGACGCAGGAGCGCAAAGACCGGATCCTGTTATCCGACCCCTACTACGTGTACGCGGAGACCCTCACGGTGCGTGCGAACAGCGACCTGCGCTCGCTGTTCGAGCTCGGTGGCAAGAAGGTGGGCACGCTCAACCAGACCTACGCGCACGACATCCTCGGCATGATGCCGGCGATCCACGAGCTACTCTACGAGGGCAACGAGGAGCCGTATCTCGATCTCGAGAGCGGTCGCAGCGAAGCGGTGCTGCTCGACAACATCATCGCCGATCGGTACGGCTGTACCGACAAGCATCCGCTGTTGAAGTGCGTGCCCTACGACATCGCGCGCGGCACCTACGTGATCGGGATGCGCAAGGGCGACACCGAGCTCGCCACGGCGATCAATGGCGCGATCGCCGACATGCGCAAGGATGGCGAGCTGAAGCAGATCCTCGAAAAAGCCCACCTCTGGGACGATCGCCAAGAGACCGCGACGTCGCTCGGCAAGGCGGATCTGCGCAAGCGCACATTCGACCTCGCGATGTTCGGCCGGTTCGCATGGGCCGCGCTGATCACGCTCAGGCTCACGGTGCTCGCGTTCTTGATCGCGGTGCCGCTCGGGCTCGTCCTTGCCGTGATGCGGGTGTACGGCGGCCCGATCGCGCGCGGCGGGGCTCGCGCCTACATCGAGCTGTTCCGCGGCACGCCGGTCCTGCTCCAGCTATTCGTCCTCTACTACGGCATCGCCGATTACATCCACCTCGGCCCCGTCGAGGCGGCGGTACTCGGCCTCGGGCTGAATTACGGCGCGTACGAAGCCGAGGTCTATCGCGGCGCGCTGCTCGCGCTGCCAGGTGGCCAGACCGAGGCGGCAAAGGCGCTCGGCATGCGGCCGCGTCAGATCCTGCGCCACGTGCTGTTGCCGCAAGCGCTGCGCCTCGCGCTGCCACCGATGACGAACGACTTCGTCTCGCTCCTGAAAGATAGCTCGCTGGTCAGCGTGATCACCGTGATCGAGCTCACCAAGCAGATGCAGATCGCGGCCGCAGATCTGCGCAGCTGGTTCATCGCGGGCGTCGCGTGCGCGGCGTTCTACTTGCTGCTCAGCGTGCCGCTCTCGGAGCTCGCGCGCTGGCTCGAGAGGAGGCTCGGCGGTGATCACCGTTCGCACGCTCTGTAAGAAGCACGGCGACCTCGAGGTCCTGCGCTCGATCGATGCGACCGTCGCTGTGGGCGAGACGATCGCGATCGTCGGGCCTTCGGGCGGCGGAAAATCGACGCTGCTGCGCTGCTTGAACTATCTCGAGACGTTCGATTCCGGCGAGATCGAGATCGCCGGCACCACGCTCGTGCCGAACATGCCGCAAGGCGAGACGCTGCGCGAGCTCCGCACCAAGGTCGGCATGGTGTTCCAGCAGTTCAACCTGTTCCCGCACCTCACCGCCCTCGGCAACATCACGCTCGCACCGCAGGTCGTGCGCAAGATGGCACCCGCTACCGCCGAGAAGCGGGCGCGCGAATTGCTCGAGCGCGTCGGGCTCGGCTCGCGTGCCGAGGCATATCCGCACCAGCTCTCGGGTGGCCAGCAGCAGCGCGTCGCGATCGCGCGCGCCCTCGCGCAGGATCCCGAGGTGCTGCTGTTCGACGAGCCGACCAGCGCGCTCGATCCCGAGATGCGCGACGAAGTGATGGGCGTGATCAAGGACCTCGCGGCGACCGGCATCACGATGCTCGTGGTCACCCACGAGATGCAGTTCGCGCACGACATCGCGAGCCGGGTCTGGGTGATCGATCGCGGCACGATCGCCGAGGACGGTCCACCGGCGCAGGTCGTCGCGAATCCACAGAGCGCCGTCGCCAAGGAGTACTTCGGTCGCCTCCGGCGCTGAGCGCTATCGCATCGCGCCCGCCGGGAGCTCGGGCTCCTTCGGCGGCACGGTCACACCTTGCGCGGCGACGATCGAGTAGCCGCGCCGCTGCCACTCGAGAATGCCTTCATCGAGCACGTACGCGTGCTTGTAGCCACGCTTGACGAGCTCGTCGACGACGATGCCCGAGAGGTGGTGCGGACATGCGCAGTACGCGATCACCGTCGCATCCTTCGGAATCTCGGCGAGCCGCTTCAAGTTGAAGTGCGGGATCGAGACCGCACCGGTGACGTGCACGGTCATCCACTCGGACTCCGGCCGCGCATCGATGATCACCATCTTCGCCTTGGCATCGAGCGCCTTCTTGACGTCGGCGGCGGGCACGAAGCGATCTTCTTTCACGGTCTTGAAGACCGGCGGCTTGCCGGTCGGATTCACGAACAGCGGCTCCTTGCCGGTCGGCGCCGGCAGTGGCGTGATCGTCTGCTCGTGCGCGAGCGAACGGATGTACGCGACGATGTCGGCGATCTGTTGCATGCCGAGCTTGCCGTCGAACGCCTCCATCGGCGTGCCCGGTCGACCGCTGACGATCGCGTGATAGATGAACGCGTCGTTCGCGAGCTTCAAGAACACCGGGTTCGCGAGCAGCAGGTACTCGCCGCGCGTCCCCGAATCGCCGTGGCACTTCTGGCAGCTCGCGACGTAGAGCAGCTGGCCGCGCTTGGCGTCGCCGCCCGGTGCGTTGACGAGCTCGCCGCCGCGCTTGCCTTGGCGCTGCAACCACACGACGATCTTCTCGACCGCGGCGGGGTCGAGAGGACCACCGACCGCCTTGCCGTACGCGGCCATCGCGGTGCCCGGTCGACCTTGCTCGATCGAGGCAGTCAGGTAGGCCGCACTCACGCTCTCGAGGAACGTCGGGTTGACGAGCGAGGGCGCGTGATCGGACTTGTAGCCCTTCGCATCGGTGCCGTGGCACTGCGCGCAGAACGTCGCGAACAACTGCGGCGCGTCTAGGCTCGCAGGGTTCGCATCGACGAGCGCCTTCGCAGGCGCCGCCGATCCTTTGATCGGACCTGCAGGCTCCGCGTTCCCGCTGTTGCAGGCCACGAAAAAAAGGAGAGCCGCGCGCATCACGCGGCGACTCTAGCGATGATCTCGAACGACCGCACCGCCTTCGGGCGCGCGATGATCGCGAACTTCTTCGCGCCGCTCGGGACCGCCACCAGCGCGCCAGCGACCCTCGACCCAGACGTGGCGATTACCGCGCGCTTCCCAACGACCTTGATCCCAGGAGTAACCGACGCGCTCGCGCTCGTAATAACCATCGCGCCAGACCCAGCGATTGCCGTTGCGTACGTAGCGCCCTTCGATCCGCACGAAGCCCGAGCGAAATTCGACCGTCTCGACGCGCGGCGGCGGCGGCTCTTCATCGACTTCGACGACGGCGACCGGTGCCGACACGTGGCCGTGAGCCTCGACCATACAACCCGTGGCACCGACGGCAGCACCGACCGCGGTGGCTGCCAGCAGCAAACTAGTAAGAGCGTTCTTGATCATCGTGTTCCTTCTAGAGAGCAAACCTGAGACCAGCCAAACCGCGAAAAGATTCAACGGCATGACCGACCCGGTGTGTCCGTTCCATCACACCACACTCCAGGGGGAGTGGGCCATTCCACCTGGATCCGAGCGGATTGGCGGTTACATTGTTAACGCTGTCGGTTAGCATGGTTGCATGGGGCGCCACGCGGGTGCTGGTGTGATCGCGGCCGCGCTGCTTGCTAGCGCGTGCAATGCGCATTTGGGCGATCCGACGTCCCACGTGATCCAGGGCGACCCCGATGGCGGCCAGCTCGTACAGGACGGTGGCCTCACGCAGGACGGTACCGTCGCGCTCGGTCCGTGGGGCACGCCCGCGGTCGTTCCCGGTGCGTCCTCGACCACCCTCAACGAAGACGACCCCACGCTGTCGAGCGATGGCCTCGAGATCTACTTCGCGGAACAGCCGAGTGGCATGCCCAAAGATCTCTACGTGCTGAAGCGCGCGTCGAGGACCGCTGCGTTTGCGGGCCCCGCCACCGCGCTGACCGGCTTCAACACGACCGCCGGTTCTGAAGAATCGCCGCGCCTGTCGTACGACGACCTCGCGATCTACTTTGGCCGCGACGGCGACATCTTCAAAGCGACGCGGGCCTCGACGACTGCGGCGTGGGGCGCGCCTTCGATGGTCACCGGTGTCTCGACCGCAGGCTACGAGAAGTGGCTCGCGATCTGCGGCGACAACACGCACATCATGGTGAGTCGCGATCCTGGGTTCGGTACGGTGGCCTCGAATCCCGAGCTCTATGAAGGCACGTTCGCGGACGGTGCCGGCACCAAGAGCACCGTGCTGAACTCCGCGAGCACCGAAACCTCGACGTTCATCTCGAAGGATTGTCTGACCGTGATGTTCGCATCGAACCGCAGCGGCCAGTCGCAGATCTACACGGCGACGCGCCCGACGATCGGCGGCACCTGGAGCGCGCCGGTGCTGCTCGATGCGCCATTCGATCCGAGCACCGGCACCGACAACGAGGATCCCGGCTACACGCCCGACGGTCACTTCTTCGTGTTCGCCGGCATCCACGCGCCGCTGATGACCAAAGACGTCTATCTCTCGACGCGCTAATCGCGCTCGCGCTTGAGGCGGCCGTCGCGATTGAGCTGACCGCGAGGATTCGAGAGCCGATCGATCTCGACGTTCCAGCCGGTGACGTGGCTCGAAGTGATCCAGAACCCGAAGATCCCGAACAACACGCACGACACGATGCCGACCGCGCCGGCGATGCGCGACACGGACAGGAGCATTATCGAGATGATCAGCGTGGGGAGTAAGATCGTCTTGAGCCTCCGCTGCGTCACGCGGGTCTTCTCGATCCACGCTTCGTACTGAGCTTGGTCAGGTGTCATCTGCGAGCGTAGCGTAGCACTCCGCGCGGTTGGCGCTCGCGTGCGCGATCAGACGGCGGCCGTCGGGACCGACTTCGTGGCGAGCTCTTTCACCAGTGCATCGCGCACGACCGGACCGACGATGCCGTCGATGTACCCGGATCGAAGCCGAGCTTGGTCAGGGCCTTTTGAACCCCGCCAGGTCATCGAGGTCGAGGTAGCCGAACTTGTCCGAGTTGTGCTCGTACTTCGCCATAACTACTTGACCGTGGTCTCGAGGTTGTCGGTCGCCTTGTTGAGCGCCGCTTGATCCGCTTCGACCTGCGTCTTGGTCGTGTCCCATGCGGTGCCCGCCGCACTGGTGAGGTTCGCGAGGTCGGTCTTTACCGTCGCTACGCGCGTGTCGACTTCCGCTGCGGCAGCGTCGGCGTTCTTGCGCTTCGTCCCGGTCGCCTTCGCAACCTTCTCCTTCAACGCAGCGATCTTGCGATCGGTCGCGTCGAACGCCTTTTGCAGCTTGTCGCGCGCATCGTTATGGGTCTTCGCGATCTCCGCATCGGCGGTCGCCTTCGCCGCGGCGGCCTTGTCATCCGCTTCGCGCTGCGCCTTGGTCGCTTCAGCAGCCTTGTCGTCCGCTTGCTTCTGGGCCTTGGCCGCTTCGTCGTTCGCATTTTCCTTCTTGTTGTCACAGCCTGCGAAGCCGAGCGATGCCGAGCGATGCCGCCATCAATCCAACGAGTAGTCCGCGGCATAAAGGTGCCTTTGGTGAGGGTTGAGTCGAGCCCTTACGCGAGACGCGAGCCAGTGGTCTCATGCTTGCATTTGCCGCTCTGTCATGGGACGTACCGCATTGCTCTTGTCCCGTGCGCTCGCTGCCGGCGCGTGCGGCCGTAACGAACCACCTCCTGCAGTTGACGACACCGCACGCGGTGCGCCGGCGACCGAGAAGCCAGGCATGTCGACCAAGAGCAAGGTCGTCGTACTCGCGGGCGCCGCGGCGCTCTACTACCTCTACAAACATCACAAGTCTGCGACCGCCACCGAGGGCGAGCAGAGCCAGTACTACCTCTCGAAGAACGGCCGCGTGTACTACCGCGATGCCGATCATCGTGCGCACTGGGTGAGGCCGCCACCGTCGGGAATTCAGGTCCCCACCGCCGAGGCTGCCGAGTACCAACGCTTCCAAGGTTACGACAATCAAACCACCGGTAGTGACCTCACCAACCTCGGCAACGACCCCGAGTAAAGGAGCCAACATGTCTGCACTCGATTCTCTTCTCGATGACGTACGGTGACCCGGCGGACGAGCGCGCGGATCGAGATCGAGATCGAGCTCGACACGCCGGGCAACAGTGCGGGGCGTCCGCTGCGGCTGCCATTGATCCCGTCGCAGCGAGAAGCCAGGATTTCTCCTAGGCTGAAGATTTTATTGAAGCGGAACACAATGCCTCATCGTGGCCTCTCGTCCGACGGCCACTATCACGCGCCTACGCACATCGAGTGGCGAGCAGGAATGGACTATCTTAACCACGCTAAAGTTTGCGATTGCCGGCGGAAGAAGACCTAGATGTCGAACGAGCAGCTCTGCGACCGACCCACGATCTCGTGCGGCGGCTGGTCACTCTGGAAATCATGGGCCGTCAGGAGTGCAGGCTTTCCGGCGAATGTCGTCGCGCCCTTGTCATCGCTCGTTCTCGCGACGGCCGTCGACACGTGGCTGGATCTAGACGAGGCGCTCGCCAAGGACCGCGACGACGCGATTGCTGGATTAGCCGCAGCTCTCTCGTCGGAGCCAGATAGTGCTCGCAAGCGAGTGGTGACTCGCGCTATCCAAAAACTTCGGGCAAATAATTTTGCGGTGGTCTTGTCGCTGCCAGAAGCCGCAGCGTTGGCTATTGCAGTCACTCGCGCGCAAGAGCAGCGAGCCATCGCCGAGACGATCCTGTTCGAGGAACGACGGCGCGCTACGACCGCCATCCGCACGTGGGCAACTGACCCACGCTACCGGGAAGCGCTTGTCTGGCAGAACCGCCACGTTCTCCACGACGGTATCGACGTCCTACTCCGACACTCGGAGCTCGAGCAGAACTCGAAGGCTCGCCAGCACGAGCGCTTGGTCGTAAGTCATCTGCAACGCTACGGGCTCAAGAACGAATCGATCGGCTTTTTCGGTCCTGTCTCCTGGGCCGTCGCGGACGCCAAGACCTCGTCGATTCTGGTGCGGCCGGGCAAGGCGTTGCTCGACGCCCGGTTCGTCCACTTCGAACACTGGAGTATCGATGCCGTCGCGATGTCGCTGGTGTCCGATGAGTTGCTTCCGCACCTCGCCCCCCGCCGCCGGCCGACGATTCGGGTCGACGGCACGACGCTTCACTACCCAGTCGCCAAGACGTCGAACTTGCCATCGCTGCATGCGTGCGTGCTCGGTCAATGTGACGGTCAGCGTACGGCTTCCGAGATTGCGCACGCGCTGGGCTCCGAAATCGAAGATCCCGATGAGGTGTTCGAAATTCTCGGTGACCTGCTCCGTAATGACCTCATTACGTGGACGATCGAGATCTCACCGTACGCGGACTCGCCGGTCGACGAGCTGCGCGGTGTGCTCGAACGAGTCAACGATGCCCAGGTCGCAGCGCCCGGACTTCGCGCTCTTGACGAGCTCATCGCTGCCCGCGATCTCATCACACAGGCCGCGGGGGACGAGCGAAAGCTCGACGCTGCGTTCGAAGAGCTCGAGGCAACCTTCAAGCGTATTACCGGTAACGATGCCACGAGACGCGCGGGTCTGAGTTATGCCGGTCGCGGCGTCATATACGAAGATTGTCGTCGAGATCTGACGATCTCTCTCGGCCCAGCATTGATCGCAGCGTTCGAGAAGCCACTCGCTCAGGTCCTGCTCAGCGCGCGCTGGTATACCTACGAGCTAGCGCGTCGATATCGCGAGGCGCTGGTAGAGTTGCACCGCGATCTGCAGGCGCAGACGGGCTCGACTCGCGTCGACTTCCTTCAGTTTTGGAGGTTGGCCGTTGCGCACTTCGACGTCTCCGATTCCCACCGCACCGAATCCGAGATTGTCGTTCAGACGACGAGCACGCTGCAGGAACGCTGGCGCAAGATCTTTAATCTTGCACCGGGCGAAGAGCACAGCCGGATCGCGGTTCGCTCGCAAGACATCGAGGATGTCGTCGAGCGCGTGTTTTCCGCTCCGGGACCGGGTTGGCCGTCGGCACGGCACCACTCACCCGACCTGATGATTGCGGCGCGAGATGTCGAAAGCATCCAGCGCGGCGACTTCTCGGTCGTCGCGGGCGAGCTCCACCTCGCATACGCCACGACCGGAATCCGTTGGATGCGCCGATTGCATCCTGATCCGGACGAGCTGGTTGCACAGATGGAAGCGGACCGCGACGTCCCGATCGTCGAAGTCATCTCTTCGAAAGACCGAACGAACCGAGCTGATCGATTCTCGTTCCTTGCGAGCGATTTCGACCTCGAGCACGGCGCCACTCGCTCCCACAGGCCACGAGCTCAGGTTCTCGAAGCCGGCAATCTGTGTGTCGAGCCGTCCGGGAGCTCACTTGTATTGGTCACCCGTGACGGCACCCACCGCTTCGCGCTCGAGCAATTTCTCGATGCGTATCTCACAATCGAAGCGCAATCGTTTCGAATGATCGCACCAGCCGCGCACGTTCCACGCGTGACGATCGATAACTTCGTCGTCCAGCGAGAGACCTGGTCCTTCGATGCATCGGCGATCGAGTTTGCTCGTATCGCGGATCCCCTCGACCGAATGATCTCTGCGCGACGCTGGGCGCGAGCCCACCGAATACCGAATTGCTTGTTTTACAAGGTGTCACAAGAGCCGAAACCCTGCTTCGTGGATCTGACGAGCCCGCATTTTATCGAGCTCGCTGCGCACCTCATCAAGCGGGCCAGTCGTGTCACGTTCTCGGAGATGCTGCCGGGTCCGCACGAGCTTTGGTTGCCGGACGCAGCAGGCAATCGATACACGAGCGAGTTCAGAGTAGTTGCGGTGGACCCGCAAGCTTGGACGCCTGCTTAGTTAGCCCGGCAGTTGCCAGGCAACCGGGTCGACCGTCACCAGGCGCAGCTCACACGAATACGTCGCTCCGGCGCTGTCTGGAAGCCACATCTCGTCGACGGACGGCAACATTTCGCTAATGACGAGGGCGGATGCTTTCCGAGCCATGGACGCCATCAGCTCGACGAAGATAGGGCTCGTGAAGTCCGCGTAGATCGGCTTCGTCTCTTCAGGGATCTTGTAAAAAATGTAACGTGGCAACCTGAGGTCGCGCGCCCACCGCCGCGCTGCCACGAGTTGAGCACTACGGTCGGCGACGACTGGAAACGTCTTCGGGTCGACCTCCCACCGTTCGCGCCCCCAGACGACGCCATCGACGGTGATTCGCGGGACCCGACCACCACGAGGATGGGGCTTGAAGTGCGTGCTGGCCGCGAAGTTCAAGTACTGCTCGAGGAACGCGATGATGTCGAACGCGCGTCCGGTCTTACGCTCGACGACCGTCAACCCTGTATCGCGTCTCTCGACCCACAGATCAGCGGCTCTGAGGACCTGGCCCGCTGGATTCCAGGAGCGGCTCGATCCCATCTCGAGGTGCAAATCTCGCGGCGACCAGCTCATCAGATCGCCGCGACCGACGACACTTCGGCTCTCGACAGGCGCGACGCGGATCGCCCCGATATCGTCGTCGTTTGCGCGAAGAAGGGTCTCTGCGACCGGATGTTCATGGAGGCCGTACAACGACAACATCGTGTTTGAGATGTGCACTTCGCCAATGACGGGCGTGATTTCGCCGTGTTGGAACGCTTCGATCCCGCGCGCGGCGACGAGAAGGTCCGGTGAAACGTGTCGTGCTGATGGCCAGCCTGGAGCGGGTGCGGCAAAGACTCGTGCAACGCTGGACACGAGCTCCACTGGTCCGCTCGACCTGGCCGCCGACCGGCGAGGTCGAAAGGATGTCGGCCCAGTGAAGCGAAAGCTCCGACCGCCGTGGAAACCGCGCTTACGGGCTTCCTGCATGCGGCTTGCAGGAGAGTTCCCGTGTCAGTGATACCGGGTCTCTTTCGCGAACGGCAACGTGAGCCCGACGTGCGGAACGCGTGGTCTTTAGCAACCGCGAGCGTAGAACGTCTCGCTCGACTTTGCACGTATCGCGAGCATCGCGAGCATCGGGGTCTCGAGTTGCTTCGGGTTGATGAACACGAGCAGTGATTGATCGATGAACGCGACGGCGGCGAAGCGCCTTTTGATTGTGCGACCAACACCTGCGCAGATCGAAGTCGCACGCTCGGACGAGGCGTGGCGTGACAGCAGCGAGCCTAGCCGCGCCAGGGTCGCCCGCAAATACGAGCACCGAATAGGGTTTTCGTAAGCATCGTCTATCTCAGAATGCGTTCCGCGCCGAGCACGACGCAAAAAAAACGGGACACCTACATTCACGAGAGAGGGCGAACCGAGTGATCGTAGTTTCGTGCACGCAAAGGCGGTAACCGCCCTACTCGCGGCGCTCGTGGCTTGTGGCGCGGATCCGCAGGAAAAACGGGGTCATATCGTTGTCGCGCTAACCGTCGACTGGGAGGGCGCTTATATCTCACCGGACGGGCTCGATGCTCTCGACGATTTTCGCGCGAAGCTCGGGCCTCTCCCGTTCACCCATTTTGTTTCCGCCGCCTACTTTACAAAGCCTAGCGTCGACCCGGCCGCGAGGCGCTCGATTGTAGAGGCCGTGCGTCCAGGCGACGAGCTGGCCGTCCACCTTCACGCGTGGCGCTCGTTGGCCGAGGCCGCACAGATTCGGCCGCGACTATCGCCTTCCTTTTTGACGGGCACGGAACGCGTTCTCATGTTCGAGGATGATGCTGGCTTTGATACCGATCTCGATACGTACGACGTGCCGGCACTCCGCGCGATGTTGCGAACGTCGCGCAGACTGCTCGAACAAACGGGCATTCGCGTTTCGCAGAGCTTTCGAGCGGGCGGATATCTCGCCAGCACCAAGGTACGTGCTGCCTTGGTCGCCGAGGGCTTCGCTATCGATTCGTCTGCAACCGACTACCGCCAGCTCGACGAGCAGACCTATTTACCCCTCCGAATCAAGGAAACGTGGCCGACGACAACGACGTCGTCCCAACCGTACGAGCTCGACCGCCTCATCGAAGTCCCTATTACAGGCATCTCGGACTACGCAACCGTGCCCGAGTTGGTCGCATTCTTCGATGCCGCCGAACAGCAACTCAGACGCGACCCCGGTCATGACGTGGTGATCGTCCTTGGCTTTCATCAGGAGACAGCGCACGAGTTTGGCGGTCGCATCATGGCAGCGCTCCAGCTCGTTTCAGCACACCCGGGGATTGCGCCCGAGCTACACTTCGCGACTGTGGAAGATGTTGCGAGAGAAGCGCGCCGCTAGCGTCGTCCTGTTCGCGGTTGCTGCGTGTGGCACCAGCGACGGTCAGGCCCCGTGGGTTCCATGCGAGCCCGTGCCCGGCGCGACGACCAAAATGTTTCGAGACATCACCGCAGCGAGCGGCGTCGACTTCGCGTATGCGACGGACGGCATCGAGGCGGGAGCGCTCGCGGTCGCTGATCTCGACGGCGACAACCAACCCGAGATCATTGCGGCCAGTCGCAACGGCGGGTTTCAGATCTTCAAGAATCTCGGCGGTCTTCGCTTCGAGAAGCAGGATTCGGGCATCGAGCAAGATCTCGTCGCGACGGCTATCGCTGCGGCCGATTTCGACAACGATGGTGATATCGATCTCGTTATCGCCGAGGCGAACGTGACCGAGGTCTTTCAAAATCGCGGCAATGGGACCTTCGACCGGATCGCGACGCTTGCCGATACGGGCACGACCGAACAAATCCTGCCGGTCGACCTGAACAACGACGGCATTCTCGACCTTTATTTTAGCAACTACGACCTCTACAGCCTCTCGCGCACGACAAACCGGGTGTTCATGGGTGGGCCGCAGCTGACCTTCGCACATGCAGTCGATGTCGGCGCGGGCTTTACGTGGGCCACGACGGCGCTCGATATCGACGGAGATGGAGACCGCGACCTTTACGTCGCTAACGACACGTTGCTTCCTGATTTTGGGGGAACCTCGACGACGCGAAGCTCCCTCCGAGGTGACCTCCTGCTCCGCAACGACGGCGTCGACGCGAATGGAGTTCCACAGTTCACGGATATCGCCGGCGAGCTCGGGATCAATGCGCCGCGCAGCTCGATGGGGGGCAGCTTGGCGGACTTCGATGGCGATGGCATGCTCGACCTGTTCGTCACGAATTGGGGAGCCAAGAAGATCTTCTCGGGGGGCGCGATGTACACCGATATCGCACCGAGCCTCGGCCTCGCTGACCCACGTCGGATCGACAGCAAGTGCCCAGTCGACTCGAGCGATCCGGCGTGCTTGTACATGTCATGGAGCGCTGCCCCTGGAGATTTCGATCTCGATGGCAACGAGGACGTCATCATCGCGAACGGCGAAACCGAGCTGGACCATCCTGTCCCGATGACGCTGTACATGCGCGATGGGCCCAACGCGTACAGCCAGGTGACCCCCGAGCTCGCCTGCATGGATGCGCGCACGGTGCTCGCCGAAGACCTCGATGGCGATGGCGATCAAGATCTCGTCGTCAGCCCGAAGGCAGGCGCCTTGCTCGTGATCGAGAACCAGACCACGCCAACGGTAACCAACTGGCTGCAAGTCGCGCTTCGCGGCAGCACCAGCAACCGCGACGGGATTGGTGCCATCATCACACTCTACACGACACGTGGGTCTACGCAGATTCGCGCGATCGGCGCGGGCGGTGTGCTGGAAGGTTCCCCACGTGCGCGTGCCTACTTCGGCCTTGGCAACGATACCGTCGAGCGCGTCGATGTGGCTTGGCCGTCGGGGAAGCAGTCGACGGTGACGTCACCGCGCGGGACCATCACCGTCGACGAGAATTGAGGGTGAATATTGCACGTGTTATGTTCTGCATATGAAATGGAACATCGCCGCAGTACTCGGCCTATTGCTCGCGTCGTCGGTCCAGATCGCGCCTGCCGATGCGTGCGGCGTGAAGCTAACGATCAAACCTTCGACGCCAAAAAAGGCGATCGCGCACTCGTCGAACCCTTCACACGTCCTGCTGCTCGGTAGTCATTCGCGTCGCCTCGAGCACGACCTCGTTGCTGCTGGCCACGACGTCGAAGTCGAGTCGTCGGCGGCGACCGCGAAGCGCGCGAGCTACGGAGTCGTCCTCGTCAGTTCTGCGCAGGCCGACGAGGCCCGCAAGGCTTTCGGAGACGGCGTCGTGGTGATCGATTCCGGCGATGAGACCGCGGACCTTCACACGGTCGAGACCACCGTCGCTCGCCGACCGACGCGCAGCGATGACTCGCGTGCGGTGGTAGCAGCTCGCGTCGGCCGTCAGCCCGTCGCCGCGGGTCCAACCCCCGAGCGTCACGAGATGATCGCGACTCGCAAGCCCGAGGTCCGGCCCGACCCGGCCCCGGTCGCGAAGCCGGTGCCTGAGATGGTTGCGGTCGCACCGACGCCCGCGCCGGAGGAAAGCAAGCCCGCACGCACTCCACCCCCGACCAATACAGTCGCGCTCGCCCGCGGTGATTCCGAGGTTCACTTCGTGCTCGGCGGAGCTTCACTGTCGAGCGTCGCCCAGGGCCAGCTAAAACGCACAGCAAAGTGGCTAACGACCAACAGCGTCGGCGTCACCCTGGAAGGCTATGCCGACCCGACTGGCTCGCACGACGCGAACATGGCGTTGAGCGAGCAGCGCGCCACGGCAGCGAAAGAGTTCCTCGTGTCTGCGGGTGTGGATGCGTCGCGCATCGACACGGCTGGGTTCGGGGATACGAAGCTCAAGTACGGTTCGACGGATGGTCGCAACCGTCGCGTCTCGGTCGTTCCGAAGCCGTAATCAGCCGTTCCACTCGACGATGGTGAAGGTCCAATCGTCAGCCTGCTGTGCTCGGTTCGGCTGAGTTGCATCGGCTTGCTCCACGATCGACGATGCCGCCTGCTTGAGCGTCTGGCTTTTCGTCCGTTCGAACATCTGGGCGAACCGACGCATGCCAAGGACGTTCCCGTTCTGGAGCGTGATCTCGGGAATGCCGTCGGTATAGAGCAACATGCGATCGGTCGGCTCGAACCGACCTTCGACGAGACCGGTCTCGAAGCTGCCGGACTCGGTGCCGAGCGGCGTACCCGCCGAGAAGTGGACGCGATGTTTTCCGGTGCTTCCGATGCTCAGGATTGGAGGTGAGCCCGCGCTGTGAAACTGCCAGACGCCCGTGGCCTCGTCGATTTCGAACGCCGCCATGGTCATGTGATACTTGTTCTTCGCAACGCTGAGGACCACCTCGTTGAGGAGGACGAGGGCGTGTTTGATGTCGGACAGCCCATTGTTGATGAGCACGCGGAACGCTGTCGCGACCGCAGCAGTCACCATCGCCGGTCCTGGTCCGTGACCGGTGACATCACCGACCATCACGATGTGTTTGCCGTTCGGCAACATCTGGTGCCACCACCAATCGCCCGAGCACGCGTCGGCAGCTCGGTAGAAGCCGTACAAGTTCACGCGATTGGTATTGATTTCGTTGAACTCTGGTAGGAAGCCACTCTGGACGGCGCCCGTGAGCTCGAGGTCGCGTTCGATGACCTGGAGGCGGCCTTCGCGCTCGGCGCGGGAGAGCCGCTGCCGCTGGAGGCGGAACAACAAGAGGGCGATTCCGATGATGATGAGGACGTAGACGATGAACGCCGGCCACGTCCGCCACCATGGCGGCGAGACGCCGATCTTGATCGCGACGCCGCTCTCATTCCAGACCCCGTGCTCGTTGGCAGCGCGGACACGGAACCGATAATTACCGCCTTCTAGCTTCGTGTAGGTCGCGAACGAACGGTCCGTCTCGATCCATTTATCGTCGAAGCCTTCGAGTTTGTAGGCGTAGCGATTCTTCTGCGGTGCAGCGAACGAGAGGGCCGCGAATTGAACCTCGAACGAGTCCGAGTACGACATTTTCAGCGACGGCAGCGTCCAGATCGGCAGGGCCAGCGCGACGTCTTGATTGAGCGCACGCAGCCCCGTGAACACCACCGGCGGCGGGTAGGCGTTCCGCTTGATGGCCGAGCCAACGAACATGTTGAAGCCACCAACACCACCAAAGAACAGCTTGCCGGAGGCATCGCGCATGAACGAGCCCTGCCCGAACTCGTTGTTCTGCACACCATCACTCGCGTCGTAGGCGAAAAACGTCTTCTTGGAAGGATCGAACTGAACGAGCCCGCCTCCATTCGTGCTCAACCAGAGTGCACCGCTGTCGTCCGGGAGAATTCCGAAGATCACGTCGCTCGAAAGTTTCGAATTTACGGTCGTGAAATGTTCGGCCTTGCCAGTATTCGGATCGAGACGGTCGAGTCCGCCGCCATACGTTCCGAGCCACACGGAACCCGCTCCATCCCGATAGATCGCCAAGATATCATCGCTGGCGATGCTGCTCGGATCTTCTGGTTTGTGAGCGAATGTGACGCCCGTGCGCGCTACGGTATCGAACTTTACGACGCCGCCCTTCGCCGTTCCGATCCACAGCATGTTCGCGGCTTTCGGGTCGGGATAGATTCGATAAAGATGATTCGAGGACAGACCGGTGGAGTCATCCATCGTCAGGCTCGTAAACTTGTTCGCCTTCGTGTCGTAGCGAACGAGCCCGCCACCCCACGTAGCGAGCCACAGGTCGCCCTTGGGATCCTCCCAGATGTCCCAGATCGTATCGTTGGGTAAGGCGTTCGGATTCTTGGGGTCGGCGCGGTACTGCTTGTGCGACTCCGTCTCCGGATCGAACGCGATGAGACCGAGCTCGAGTGTCGCGATCCAGATCAGCCCTCGCTTATCGCGATGAACCGCCGAGATCCAGGCGAGGTCGAGCAGCACCGCCCCCTCTGTGTTCGGCGTGCCTAGCGTGTGATAGGTCGTGACCTTCTTGTTCGCGAAGTCGTAGTGATAGAGGCCACCGTGGTACGTGCCAATCCAGAGCGTCCCGTCGCTGTCCTCGAAGAACGAGTTAGCCGTGTCGGAGCGCATCCGGTAGTGCCCGAAGCTCGGCCGCTGCGGTGAGAATTTACACGCGCCGCCCGACTTCTCACCGATCCAGATCACGCCACCACGATCCTGATAGATCGAGGTTACCCACGGATACACGATCGAGGTCGGGTTGGCGGCGTCGTGCTGAAAGGTCGTGAGCTTGCCATCCGCAGCAAGCCGGTCGAGTCCGTTGTGCGTGCCGATCCAGATCGCGTGGTCACGATCTTCGAACAGCGTCGAGATGTGGTCGTGGCTTAACGTCTCCGGGTTGGTCGGGTCGTGCCGGCGCTGATCGACTGCGCCGGTCTTGACGTCTATGATGAATAGACCTTCGCCCTCGGTACCGACGTAGATGGTTCCCTTCGCAGAGACGAGGATCGTGTTGACGGCTACGTTGTTGAGCCCTTGGGGGCCATTGAGGTAGCGGGTGGACTTTCCATCGTCGGGATTCCATCGGATGACGCCCTCCTCCGTGGTGCCGAGCCAGAGGTTATTGCTCGCATCGTTCGCGATCGTGGTGATGCTGGTGTCGAGCGGATCGCTTTGATAGTCGACGAATCCGTGTTTCGCCTCGTCGAAGCGATTCAGACCACCGCCGCTCATCGCAAACCACATGCGATCTTTGTGGTCTCGCAGGACCGCGTTTACGCCCTCCGAGCTGAGGCTATTTGGCGCCTTGTCGTGAGCGTAGTGCGTGAAATGGTCGGTCTTCGGGTCGTAGATATTTACGCCCTTCGTGTCGGTGCCGACCCAGAGCTGACCGCTCTTATCGATGGTGAGCGCCGTGACATAGCCAGTCGAGATCGAGGCAGCGTCTGTCGGGCTGGGCCGAAACACGTGCATCTTTTGAGCGCCATCGTAGCGAGCAAGACCGTCCTGCGTTCCGAACCAGACGAAACCAAGGTCATCTTGAACGATGGCTTGGACCTCCGACTGCGGCAGGCCCGCTTCCGCTCCAACTCGATCGAAATCGAGCGGCTCCTGCATCCGGTAGGTCTCCTTGTCCGAGGTGGCCGCGGGTTGTGCGACGACCGACGTAGCCGCGAACATGGTGCTCGCTACGACTATCCGTAATATGCATTTCACGAGGTCACTCATCGGGGTCGAACCAGCAGATACATGGCCACGCCCACCAACACGATAAGTCCAGCGACCAGGAAGGTCAGCCATCGGCCTTCGCTCAAACTGCGAAGCTCCGCGCGCGGCTCCATATTGCGAAGCGCGGCTTGAACTTGGCGAGGTACGGGTAGAAACGATGGTGGTTGCGCGGGCGCGGTCGGCGCTTGCGCGTTGAACGCGGACGAGTGCGCGTCGACCGTCGTTAACTGCGGAATCCCATTCGGACCGACGGTGTACGATTCGAGCTCGACTGCCGTTCGGCGCCGCGATGTCTCGCCGAAGACGTCTTCCTGTGCGACTTCATTCGCGAACAGGTTCGCCATGAACTGCGTGACGCTCGCTGCCGAGCTCTCGAAGCCATAGCTCCGCGCAGCCTCGGTCAGGATCGCGACGACCTCGCGCCCGTTCTGTGGCCGTTCGGCCGGGTTTGGAGACAGCATGCGCGACACGAGTTGGCTAATTTGTTGCGGCAGGTCCGGAGCGATCAGTTGGAGTGGCACGTAATCCCCTGAGCGCACCTTTCGAACGATCTCGTTGGGGTCGGCACCGGAGAACGGCACCCTGCCGACGCACAGCAGATACAGAATTACGCCGAGCGAGAACAAGTCCGAACGATGGTCCAGCGGCATGGTCGGCTGGTTGGCCGTGTGCTCGGGGGACATGTATTGCCACTTCCCGACGATCATGTTGTTCGACTCGGTGACCGACGACATCGCGACACCGAAATCGAGCAGCCTGACCCCACCATCAAAGCCAATCATAATGTTGTGTGGCGACACATCGCGATGCACCACCGAGAGCCGCTGGCCAGAGACATCCTGGGACCAATAGGCGTGGTGAAGCGCCTGCGCGACCTCGCGAACGATGTAGCAGGCGTGCCCCAACGGCATCAGCACATTCTCGGCTTGGAGCCTCGTGACCAGCTCTCGGAGGTTTTTGCCACGCACGTACTCCATTGCGAGATAGAGCGCACCTTGGACCTCGCCCACGTCGAGGACCTGGACGATGTTCGGGTGCATTAACCGTCCGGCGATCTTCGCCTCGTTCAGAAACATGTCGATCGCGAGGTGACGGGTCTCGAGTAACTGGCGCTGAATGCGCTTGAGAGCGACCGGCTTCTCGAAGCCGCCGATCCCGACCTGCTTGGCGAGAAAGACTTCCGCCATCCCGCCGGACGACAAGCGGCGGACGATCTTGTACTTGCCAAGGATTGTATCTGCGGAGAGCGCGGCAGTTGCGTGATCGCCTGCCTGCGTGACGTTCGCATCGGACAGCGCGCGCGACAAGATCTCGTTGCGCTGATCGATGACCTTGGAGCTCGCGGGCGAGACGACGGTACTCGCGCGCTGGAGCGGCGCGAGGACGTTCGGTGACAGCCGAGGGTTCGTGGTTCCACCGCACGCCGTGCAAACCTGATCCGAGAATTGCAGCGGCCACACCTTCCCGACCAACGACTGGCTCTCGAGCGAGACCCGCCCGCAATCGATGCAGACACACGGCACGAGCAGCGAGGCGATCACGACGTTGCGCGCGAGCGAGATCGTGTCGGCAGCAATGGTCAGAAACGATTCGTTGATGTCGACTAGAGTGACCGTCGCCACTTGTGCGGCGAGACTTTTCACCAACCGACGCCATTCGCGCTGTCCGAACACGTCGATCTGCTGAACCTCTGCGAGGTCGATCACCACCTCGCCCTCTGCGCCGACGAGCAGTGGCCGCGCGCGGAACATCGAGCCGATCGAACCGATGATGCGGAAGTACGTGACCTCGCCGTGGACGAGCTTGATAATTCGTGGCGGCTTTTCGGCAGCAGCGGGGTCGACCGTGGTCGTATAAAGATTTCGCTGCTTGAGAAACTCGACCGCCGCGGGCTGGATGCTCGAGGCCGCATACTTGTGGACGAACGAAAAGTAGCTCTCCGGCGTTTCGTCAAACTCGAGCGTACCGCCGCATCGACGGCACTCTTTGACCGGCACGACATTCTTCGCGAGAGCTGGACGCTCCGCGAGCACGTCGATCGTTTCACCTGCCTCCTGTCCGCACGACGGACAGGTGTAGGGTGCGACCACGGTCAGCACCTGTGCGTTGCCACCGAAATTGAGGACCATGTTCAACTGGTCGACGAAGAAGGTGGGGCATGCGAGGTAGTAAATATCGCTGACTGTTCGGGGCAGCGCGTCCATCGCCTTGAGCCATTGCCGAACGCCGAAAGACGTCATGCGCGTCATCGAACCGACGTCGATCACGATCGTTCGCACGCCTGCTCCGAAACTCCCGAACCCCGCAAAATGCTCGTCGAGCAGACCTGCGATCGTGACCAGTGCGACATCACGTTCGGAGACCACTCCGACGTTCGCAGTAGCGCGCGCCGCCGCGGTTGCCGGCTTTACATCTCGTGCCATCGGCCTCTCATCTCTAATTCCGTTTGATTATCACTGAGTGGTCGATGCTCGGTCGAGCCGTCGTCTCGTCCTTGAAGACCTGCCAAAACTTGCGCTTCTTACTCTCGCGGAAATAGAGGTGGAACGCGAAGGGCTTGGTGCCCGCTTTCGCTTTCTTTGCTATCCCGACCAGAATCTCGGTCTCGCGATTCTTCACGACGGACGCAGCAACAAAGGTCGCCGTCGAGAAGATCCGCCACATACCCAAGCCCGCACCGCCCATGGTCTCGTCTACATCCACAGACATATCGCTGCGCGCGCACCTCTCGAGGACCTCGACTAGCCGGCGCCTAGAGAGTGCGCCAAACGGATCGCGGACGCGAACGACCGCGATTTCGTCGTAGTAGCCGTACGCGAGGTCACACGCGTTGTCCTCGGGAAGCGCGATATCTTTGGCGCGCGACACCGGCCCTGGAATCACGCCAGCTGCGACGGGCGCGTCGTAGAACGCGTTGGTGAGGAGCTCTTCGGCCGCGTCGCGCAGATGCTGCAATGTTCGCGAACCCACCTGATGCGACTCGAAGAACTCGGCCATCTTGTCGATGCGAGAAGCCCGCTTGCTCGCGTGCGTGAGCCGCACCCTGCGCCCTTGGACATTCCCGGCGAGCCAGTCGAGCAGGCGGGGTTTATCGGTCGAAAGTCCTGTGCGGATGACGTGGTCGAGGTGACGCTCGATCATCGGGTGTTCGAACATGCCCGCGCTGACGACGCTGGAAACCCACGGGTACGGCTGGAGCCAACCGATCGCTGCGGCGAGCTGGTCGGAACACACCGCGATCACATACGCCGTGAGCGCTACGTGAGACAACTCCCCGACCAGCGCGAGCGTTTCGGCATCCAAAAACGCGACGGTGCCTACGGGCTTGGCCGCCTCGAGAAATTCCTTTGCGGAACGGACGCAAATTGGCTCGTAGGCGGCAACCCGGCGAACCACCAGGTCGGCCAGCGGCTGGGACATCCAGACAACAGCCCTCATTCGCGTCATCCTACCATGCGGGTCTCGCTCTCGGTCTCGGTCAGACGTTCAGGTTGTTGACAATGCGCCTCTGCTCTCACGCACAATGGGAGCGATGGTTCGCGCACTTGTCCTGTCTGCGGTTCTCGTCGGTCACCTCGGCCTGACGCGTGCGGAGAACCGAAGTTTGACGTTCGCCGATGCGATCTCGCTCGCACTCGCTCACAATAGCGAACTTTATTTGGCCCGCGTCGATACGGAGCTCGCCGACGACGATGTTGCCATTGCGAAATCGATTTTCGATCGGCACTTCGTCCTGAACACGCGCTACGGCCGCGAAAATCAGCTCGGCAGCGCGACGCGGTTCGGCTGGACCGATTCGCTGACCGCGGGGTCGCTCGAACTTCGCGGCCTAACGACCTCTGGAACCACATACTCAGTAGGCGTCTTTTCGACGTACGACCGCTACATCAGCCAGTTTCAGACCATCTATGCCCCCACCTATTCGACGTCGTTCAACCTCACGGTGACCCAGCCGTTACTGCGCAACGCATGGAACAAGGCGACCACCGCGCCCATCGTTGTCGCGTCGCTGCGCCGCGATCTCAGCGCCCAACAGCTCACCGTGAAGCTCGAGCAGATCGTCGGCGAGGTCGAGACCGCATACTGGAATCTCGCGCTCGCTCACAACGAGGTCTCGGCACACGAGTCGCTGCTGAAGGTCGCAAAAGAACAGGTCAACGAGAGCACGCGACTCGTGAAGATCGGAACGATCTCAGATCTCGACCTCGTCGAGGCGCAATCAGGTGTCAATCGAGAGCAGCAGGCGGTGCTGCTCTCGCGCCAGCAGGTCATAGATGGCGAGGACCGGCTCCGCGCGCTGATCGTCGGTGGCCCGGATTGGGCGCTCGAAGACGTGCTGATTCCGACTGACGATCCTACCGTCACCCCGACAAAGATCTCGATGCAGGAGCACCTCGAGCTGGCAAAGAAGAATCGGCCTGACCTGCTTGCAGTGCGAGCTCAATTGGCGGCGGCCCGTGCCGGGCTCGATGTCACGGCCAACGATCTTAAACCGCAGCTCGACGTCGTGTTGAATGCAAACCTCATCGGCTTTGCCGGAGAGCCGGATCTGTCGACGGGTGTCATCGGCACGGGTGGCTTCACGGGGAACCCGGAAGCGGTCGGCGGGTACGCTAAGTCCGTTACGAATCTAGTGTCCGCTGGTAACTACGCGGTCACGCTTGGCCTCCGCCTCGACCTGCCATTAGGTAACAGCGCGGCTCTCGCCAGGCACGAGCATCAGCTGAACGAGGTCGACCGCGTGAAGCTCGCTGAACACGCCGTGGTCGTCCAGTTCGAGAATGATATTCGGACGAGCGTCGCCCTCCTCGATTCGAACGCAGCCCTGCAGCAATCGGCCGATGACACCGTTAAGACCGACGAGCGTCTGCTCGCCGGGATGCGCAAACGGTTCGCAGCGGGAACGGTGAGCAGCTACGACGTCCTACGCGTCGCCGACGAACTCACGCGGGCTCAGATCGGCGCGGCACGCGCTCGCGTAAACTATCGGCTTTCGCTTGCGCGTCTCGCGATCGCCGACGGTACGCTCCTGCAGAAGTACAAAATTTCTACGACGTCGCTCGCCGCGAAGTGACCCTACGCGAGCAGCGTGAATGAATTGTCGAACATCAACTTGTCTGCCAACAGCAGTGAGTCGACATCGAACGTCTATGCGAGTGCGACGGGCGTAAAATGGTACCCGTTCACGGGGTGGACTACGCAGCGGCGATCAGGGACGGAGTCTTGCGACGCGCGAGCTAGAGCACCGACCGGATTGAATCCATCGCGATCACGCGGCCCTGGCGATGGGGATGGCAGCTGACGACTCGAGCCGACGTTGAATGACCTCGAAGT
>JAYWCI010000318.1:0-8725 GCA_043780895.1 Kofleriaceae bacterium
TCACGCGGCGCGCGCGGCGCGATGGACGCTTGCGCACGGCCATCACGGTATCGACGATCTGATCGACCACGTCGTTCTCGGTCTTGCCGGCCTCGGGGAACAGCGCGAGATCCGCGCCGACGGCGATCGCCGAGGTCATCGCGAGGTAGCCGCAATCGCGCCCCATCACCTCGACGATGAACGTGCGGTCGTGAGCGGTCGCGGTGTCCGCGATCTTGTCGCACGCCTCCACGATCGTGTTCATCGCGGTATCGACGCCGATCGAGAACCCTGTCAACGCGAGATCGTTATCGATCGAAGCGGGCACGCCGATGATCTTCAACGGACGACCGCTCCCGATCTCCTCCGGATCCGCGAGGTGCAAGGCGCCGGCGAGCGAGCCGTTACCGCCGATCACGATCAAGCCATCGACCGCGTGACGCGCGAGAATCTCGCGCGCGCGATCGCGCACCGCCTTCTCGTGAAACTCTTTGCATCGCGCCGAGCCGAGGATCGTGCCGCCTTCACGCAACACGCCCGCGACATCGTTCGGCCCGAGCTCGACGAACGCATCCTCGAGGAGGCCGCGATAACCACGCTCGATGCCGAGGATCTCGGCGCCACCTGCGCGACCGACGAGCGTGGCCGCGCGCACCGCCGCATTCATCCCGGGAGCATCGCCGCCACTCGTCAGGATCGCGATCCGTTTCATCTGGCTCTGATGCTACAGTCGCTAGCGATGAGAGCGCTAGCGATTGCAGCCGTGGCGTTTGTCATGACCGCGTGCATCGTGAAGCAATTCTCGACCGGGCCGAAGCTGACCGGCACCTGCGAAGGCGCATGCGAGCACTACGTCGAGTGCAAGCCCGGCCATCCGAAGGCCGCCGAACAGCGCTGCCGGACCGAGTGCCCCGAGGTGTTCAGCGACGAAGATGCGCTGCGCGGCTTCGAATCACTGTCGTGCAAGGACACGCTCGAGTACGTCGATGGCACGTCACCGCGCGCCGCGTCGAAGAGCTAGCTTCCGCAGCGGTCGGCGAACTGCAGCGACGACATGCCCTTGACCTCGAAGTCCCACACCACGTGGTGGTTGGCACTGTTCGACATGTAGATGATGTTCGCCGGCACGTTGCCGAGATCCGGCTTCTGCACGAGCGCCATCTTCCAGACCTGCGCGAGCGTGCACCTCGGAGCGGGGAGCTCGGGGTCGCAGTTGATCTCCGACATCGGCCGCATCTCGAGCGAGCCCGGCGTGACATCGACGCGAAACTCGCACTCCTCGTAGAAGTGCGCGCCCTTCGTCATGTGCGACTTCGAGACGAACCGCAGATCGATCTCACCGAGCTCGACGTGACCATCGGGGTAGACGCCCGCGAGATCGACGCGCGCGAGCTGCGCGTCTCCGCGAAAGCGCCGCGCTTGCCCGAGCGCCCATGGCAGGATGACCGAGAAGTCTGCGCGTTTCGGATCGAAGCCCGGCGGCCGGCTCGAGATCGAGGGCAACTGTGTCGGATCGTCCGCGGTCTTGTGTGGCTCCAGCGGCGCAGGTCTGGCCGGCTTCTTGGACTCGGGTGGTGCGGGCTCGTCGGGCGCGAGCGCCGCTTGGGTGGCGAAGCTCACGAGCTCGGCGGTGAGCTGCTTCTTCACCGCGACCGGCACCGTCGTCCAGCTGCCATACTTCGTGATCGCCGCGCGGATCCCGGGCGGTAGCGATGCGAGCGGCACGCCCTCGAGCGACGCGGCGGCGAGATCCGCTGCCGCATTGAAATCCTCGTCGGGAACTTCATCCGGTTCGCCAGCGGGAGGGGTGACGACTGTTAGTGGCGGCGGTTGCGGCGGCGATGTCGGCGGTGGCATCGCCGAACCCGAGCCTGCGGTCACCGCGATCTGCGCGGGCTTGCTACCGCCCGCGAGGGTCGCCGCCGCGATCCCACCACCCACGATCACGATCGCGCCGATGCCGAGCCACGGGCCTTTACCGCGTTTGCGTGCGTGCTCCGTCGCGGGTGCGGTCGCCGTCGGCTGGGTGTGGGGCGGCGGTGTCTTGTTCCGTGCCCAGCTCGCCGGCGGCGTGGGCGTCCACGTGCTCGTCACCGTGCCGTCGGGCTGCAGCGGCGCCCACGCTTCGGGCGGCAAGCCCGCAGTCGCTTGTTGCAGCGCGAAGCTCATCGCGTTCGCGTTGCCGAACCGCTCGTCGGGAGATTTCGCGAGCGCTTGCAAGATCACCGCTTCGAGCTCGGGCGGCAGATCCGTGCGCAGCGCGCGAGGCCGCGGCGGCGGTACCTCGATGTGCTGGCGCAACAGATCGAACAGCGCCTCGGCGCCGAACGGCCGCTGCAGCGTCGCGCACTCGAACAGGATCACGCCGATCGCGTACAGATCGGCCCGCGCATCGACGACCTTGCCGGCCGCTTGCTCCGGCGCCATGTAGTGCGGCGTCCCGAGCAGCGAGCCGGTGTGCGTCGAGCTACCGCCGAGCTGCGGCTGGAGCTTCGCGATCCCGAAGTCGAGGACCTTCGCGCGCCCCGCGGGCGACACGAAGATGTTATCGGGCTTGAGATCGCGATGGATGATGCCCTTCGCGTGTGCGGCCGCGAGCGCATCGAGCACCTCGGCCGCGAGCCGCGCGATCCCACCGAGCGGCAGCGGCCCCACCGCGCGCGCGTGCTCGATGATCGCCGAGAGCGGCGCGCCATCGAGAAACTCCATGATGATGTACGGGCGACCATCCGGCAGCGTCGCCAGATCGAGGACGTTGACGATGTTCTCGTGCGCGACGACGTTGACCGCCTTGGCCTCCGAGAAGAACCGCTCGACGAGATCCGGCCGATCGCTGCACTCGCGAGACAGCACCTTGATCGCGACGCGGCTGCCGATCTGCGGATGCACGCCCTTGTAGACCCGGCCCATGCCACCGACGCCGAGCAATCGCGCGACGCGATACGGCCCGATCTGCGCTCCGAGAATCTGGTCATCGCCAGCGTCGCGGAGCGCATGACCGTCGTGCGGGCACGGACCCGCATTCGTCGCCGAGGCACCGCACTCCACACACACGAACATCGCCGCGAAGGTAGCACGCGACCGAGATCCGGTCGGACGTGTCCGCCGGCTGGACAGCTCGGACAGCCGCGCGTCGCAAGCCGCCGGTTTCACACGCGCACGACGTGGCGCGACCTTTGCTCTCGAGTCCCGCATGACCGAGATGTCGAGCGACGAGCGGCCGCGTGAACGCCTGTGGAGACGTGGCCCCAATGCGATCGGCGATGAAGAGCTCCTCGCGATCCTCCTCGGGACGGGCGTACGCAAGCACACCGCGCGTGAAGTCGCGGCCGCGCTGGTCAAGGCCAACGGTGGCGTGATCGCGGTGTCGCGCGCCACGCCGCGCGAGCTCGCGCAGGTGGTCGGCATCGGAGCCGCGCGCGCCACGCGGATCGCCGCTGCATTCGAGCTCGGTCGCCGCGCGGTCGAAGCCGAGCAGCGCCGCGAGACCGTCGCGCGTCCCGAAGATGTGTTTCGAGTCGTCGGCCCTCGCCTCGCCGGCTTGCAACAAGAAGTGTTCCTCGCGCTCGGCCTCGATATTCGCAACGGGCTTCTAGATGTCGTCGAGGTCGCACGGGGCACCGTGCACGGGGTCGAGGTGCATCCGCGCGAAGTCTTTCGGCCACTGATCCGCATGGCCGCTGCGGGCGCGGTGCTCGTGCACAACCATCCCTCGGGCAATCCGACGCCGAGCCCCGACGATGTCGAGCTCACGAATCGGATGCGCTCGGTCGGTGAGCTGCTCGGCATTCCGATCGTCGATCACGTCGTGATCGGTGATCACGCGTTCATGTCGATCGCCGAATGGGTTGGCGCCGGCGCATGACGGTCGAGCTGGTAGACTGGCAGCTGATGGATGACGCGCCGTTCAAGAAGAACGCCAAGTACGCGGACCTCTATTCGATTCCGGATACCTGGGTCGGCGAGCTCATCGATGGCGACCTCTACGCATTTCCGCGTCCACGGAGCACGCACGGTCGGTTGGTTACCCGACTCGGGCAGCAGCTCGAGCGCTCGGACAACGAGCGCCCAGAAGGATGGATCATTCTCACCGACGTCGAAATTTGGTTCGGCAAGCATCTCCTCGTCCCCGACGCATGCGGTTGGCGGCGAAGCCGGATGCCAGAGATGCCGGACGTCGCGACATTCAGACTAGCGCCGGACTGGGTTTGCGAAGGGCTCTCTCCATCGACGGCGCGTCTCGATAAAGGCCGCAAGCGCGAGATCTACGAGAAAGCGGGCGTCGGTCACGTTTGGTATGCCGACCCTGCGCTCCACACGATCGACGTCTTCGTCCTCGAGAACAAGCAGTACAAACTGGTTGCCAGTGTCGGGGGTGACAAGCGCGTCAAGCTCGCGCCGTTCACCCACGCAATCGACCTCGCGAAGCTCTGGCAGCGCTAGCCGTCCCAGTCACGGACAAACAAGCACGAGGTGGTCCGATTCGACCGAAAAGCTCGGGATCTGAGGGCGCAGACATCTCGCTGGATCGCCGTTTCCAACCGCGCACGCGCAACTCGCACGCTCCGAGTAACAACCCGCCGCTCCGGATGCGGTCGTTCCACAGATCGTCAGCGAAACCTGCGTCGCGCTATTCCCGGGCTGTCCTTCATCGGACCAACCCTTCTTGAAGACGCTCCAACCGTGCATGACGACGCGAAGCACTGTTGCTGCACCTCGAAACCCGGCCACGTGATCGCGCCAGGTCGCAAACCGCGGCGCCGACTCCGCGGCATGGCAGCAGTTGCTACCGAAGTGGCTCGCGGCATCGCCGTCCTTGTACGCGTGACCGAGGTCCGGCGACGTCCACCAGCCATCTCGACGATGCAGCGCAGTGGCATACAACCGCTGCACGCGACCATCGTCTTCGCGCTCGGCCAGGAGGAGCCCGGCATCGAGCTGCTTGCATCGCGCGGGCAAGCTCGTCATCGACGGCGGATCGAGCGCAGCCTCGAGGTGCTCGCATGCTGCAGGCAGATCTGAAAATGGACCCGACATCTCGACGAGCTTGGCAGGGTCACCATGCGCCAGCCCGCACCGGAACATCGCAACTACCACGCACACGCGCATCGCGAACGAACGTCGGGTTCGGCGTGAAAATTTCAGCTAGCCAACGAGCTTCTCGAGCCGCGGCACGAGCGAGTAACGATCCTTCTGCGCGTAGTTCAGGTAGTCCGTGAGCTTGTTGAGCTTCAGCTTCAACGAACCGAGATGATGCTCGGTGACGCCCTCCATATCGAGCGCGCGCAGCGTCGAGAAGCCGGGCGTTTCCCCGATCACCTGCGCGTAGGCGGTCACTGGCGGCTGACCTTCGACGCGATAGAAATCGAACGACAGGTACCGCAACTTCTTGCAGTGCGCACCGAACGCGCGCAAACCCTCGGGCGAGAACGCCTTGCCCGGCGCGCCGCGACAGCTCAGCTGGAGATGCTCGACCTCGGCAAAGGCCGGTCCGATCGCCGCCATCTGCTTGTCGGTGAGCTGGATGCCGCCGAGCGAGCCCGTGAGCATGCCGAAATCGACGAACCAGATCTTCGCGAGCTCCGCGGGCGGAACCTTGCCGAGCGCGACCGCATCCTTGAGCGTCTTGACCGACGTGAGCGTGAGGATCAAGCGCGGGCTGAGCTCGCTGATCAGCGCGAGCCCTTTCAAGAGATTCGGAAGCTCGGTGCGCGCGCGATCGACAAGGCCGTTCGGACCGAATTCGGTCTCGCGCACGAACGCCTTCGCGGGCCCGACGATCGCGCCGCGATTGGTTCCCTCCATCCGTACGATCGCCGCCTTCTGCTCCTCGGTCGGCTTCGCGATGCCCTTGAGCTGGAGATACGTGCCGCGCGGATCGCCCTCCTGCTGCAACGCATCCGCATAGACCGCCAAGGTCCGCGGATCGGGCTTCTTCATGTACTGCGCCCACAGCACCGCGGCATTTGCCATGCGCGAAGCCTACCCACCTCCGGAATGGGGACGGTAACGCTTTCCTCACTTTTCGCCGTGTAGCTACCTGCATTCACACGAGCGAAGAGGGACGGTTACTCGCGGAGCGCGAAGCCGCGAGATGAGCCCACCGCTCGGCCCGCGGTCTTCAGCGGCTGAACCTCGCGACGCTCCGCACGGCGTCGGCCACGACCGATGCGGCGTCGGCGACCGCGTTCGCTGCGTTCGCACCGACGGCCCTTACCGCCGCACCGAGGCGGTCACCGAACGAACGCGCATGCTTCTTTCGCTTCTTTGCCGGTTTCGAGGCCTTCGCCGCCCTGCGTTTCGCGGCCTTCGGTTTGGCCGCTGGGGCTGCGGCCTTCTTCGCAACAGGCTGCGCGGGTGCAGGCTGCGCGGCCGGCGTTGCAGCCTTCGTCGCAGCACGCTTCGCGGCCGCTGGGGCCGCGGCCTGCTTCGCGACAGGCTTCGCGGCTGCTGGGGCTGCGGCTTTCTTCGCAACAGGCTTCGCGGTCGTCGGTGCCGCCCTCTTCGCAGGTGCAGGCTTCGCGGTCATCGGTGCCGCCTTCTTCGCAGCAAGCTTCGCGGTCGTCGGTGCCGCCCTCGTGGCAGGTGCAGCCTTGGCCGCAACGTCCTTCGCCAAACCCGCAGCTCTCGCTTTCGCCATCGCGGCGATCGTGCCTACGGTGCGGGGTTCGTGATCGGTGCGTCGGGCTTTTCGTGCACGGACTTTTGGCCCTCGAGCTCCTGCAGCTTCTTCTCGAGCGCGGCCTTCTGCGAGAGCGCGGCATCGCGCTCCTTCTCGGCCGCATTCTGCGACGCGCGCGCGGCCTCTTTCTCTTTTTCGGCGGCCTCTCGGCCGGCCTTCGCGGCATCGCGATCGGCTTCTGCGGATGCGGCGGTGGCACGCGCCGCATCGCGCTCGCGATCGGCCGCCTCACGCCCTGCCCGCGCGGCTTCGCGCTCCTTCTCGGCAGTGACCTGCGCGGCGTGCGAGGCATCGCGCTCGCGCTCGGCTTGCTGTGCGGCGGTGTTCGCCGAGTCGCGCTGGTGCTCGGCCTCTTCCTTGTCTTTCATCGCCTCCTCGAACCGCTTGAGCGCTTCGTCGGCGGTGCCCCTCGCCTGGGTCGCCGCGGACTCGGCGGAGCGACGCATCTCGTCAGCGGCGCGGCGCTTCTGATCGGCGGCGAGCTTGAGCTGCTGTGCATCCTTGCCCTGGCGCTCGGCCTCCTCGGCGCGCGCCTTCGCGGCTTCGGCATCGCGGTTCGCCTCGTCGGCGGCGCGGCCCTTCTCGCTCGCGTTGGTCTGCGCGGCCGAGGCCAGCGCGCGCAACTCGGCTTCCTCGCGCGCCTGTCGCGAGATGTGCACCCACGCGAGCGCGCCTGCGATCGCCCCCGTGATCAAGAACATCACGCTGACCGTGATCGCGCGATGCCGGTTCGCCCATCGCGCCAACCGGCCGGTGATCGAATAGCGATGCGAGAACACGAGGTCGCCGGTCAGGTACTGCTTGAGCGCGCGGACCAGCTCGTCGGCGGTGAACCGCTGCTCCGGATCCTTGGTCATCGAGCGCGCGATGATTCCGGACAGCTCGTGATCGCGTGGCATCGCTGGTGCGATCGGATCATCGGACTGCAGCCACGCGAGGAACGCATCGACCTGCGCGGTCTTGCCACCCGGCGACTTCGCCGGGTTCCAGGTGTACGGCGTGCGCCCCGAGACCGTCTCGTAGAGCGTGATGCCGAAGCTATACACGTCGAAGCCCGGATCCGCCTTGCGACCCTGGCTCTGCTCGAGCGGCATGTATGGCGGCGTGCCGGCGCTGATCGTCACCATGCGGCCACTCTGCGAGCTGCCCGGATCATCGCGCAGCGCCGGCTCGACCAGTCCCGGCGCATCGAGGTCGCGCGCGATGCCCCAATCGATCAACGTCGCCTCGCCGCGCTTACCGAGGAGGATATTGTTCGGCGTGACATCGCGATGCACGACGCGACGCTCGTGCGCATACGCGAGCGCCTCCGCGATCGAGGTCAAGTTGGACAGCAGCTCTAGCCGCTCGCGCGTACGCGGCGTGCCGTCTTCTTCGAGCTCGGCCAGCTCGTCGAGCCGATCGCGGAGCGAATCGCCATCGACCTTCTCGAGCACGCAGAATGGCCAGCCCACGGTCGATTTTCCGAGCTCGTAGATCGTGACGATCGCGGGATGCTGGAGCTTCGCGAGCACGCGCGCCTCGGCGGTCACGCGCTGCTGGAACATCTCGACCATGCCGAGCGGCAAGTTGTCGTCGTCGCGCGGGGCCTTGAGGATCACCTTGCGGCCGAGCCGCTTGTCGTCGCCATCGAAGATCTGCGCCATACCGCCACGCGCGATCGGATCGGCGGGCCAGCGGAACGCATCTTCACTGACGAGCCCCTTGGGCAGATCGAGCTGGATCGGCACCGAATCATCTGCCGCCGCCACCACCGATCGGCACATCGAACACCCCGCGAGGTGATCGTGGATGTGCGGAATGCTCGGGTCGCGCAGCTCGGCCATGCTCGGGTGGGGCCCGCTCAAGCCTGGCTGCGTCGCATCGGTCTCCATGGGTGCAAGCCTATCGCGCCCCACGCCTACGAGCCTCTTTCCGGTTCGACAGCAGATTCCACCTCGGTAGGCTCCCGAGACACCGAGATCGCAAGATCCGGATACTCCTCATCACGGTCAACGATCTGTACGTTCGAGGACCGGGTGTGCCAGCTGGCACGAGAACTCGGCGCACGACCCTGGATCAGTG
>JAYWCI010000319.1:0-13556 GCA_043780895.1 Kofleriaceae bacterium
CAGCGCCTGGAGATTCTCCGAGAGCGTCGCGAAGTGGCGTTGCAACGAGCCGACCTTCTGCAAGAGCTCCGGATCCGGGCGATCGATCGTGTCGAGCAGCACGTCGAGCGTGACATCGCGCTCCTCGGTGTGGATCCCGATCGCGACCTGGAGCACCGAGAGCTTGCTCTTGTCGTTCGAGCTGGTGCCGTAGCCCATCATCGCGCCGAGCCCGTTCGCCGCGTACTGCGCGACCACCGATCGCTCCTGCGCGCTCGTATCGACGAGCGACGGGATCAACGGGAGCCGTAGCGGACGACCCGCACTGTTGCCGGGCGTGTAGAGCTCGATGTCGATCTGGTTGCGTAACGCCACCCGGCGCGGCTCTTCGCGCCACCACGCCTCGCTCGCGTACCTCGCGAGATCACCTTTGCGATCGAGTAGCAGCGCCGAGACACCGCGCTCCAGCAGCTGCTCGATCACGTTCAGGGCCGCGGTGGTCTTGCCGCTACCCGTGCCGCCGATGAACGTGACGTGCGATTTCACCTGCTCGAGGCTGAGGAACTGCGGCTCCGCACGCAGCGAGGTCGAGACCCCGATGCGAAGCTGCGCCGGATCGACGACCGCGATCGGTTGGGTGGTGCGCTTCGGCGCGGCCACCGGCGCGACCGGTGGCTTCGGCGCCGCCACGGTGGGCTCGACCTCGAGGATGTCGCGAATGAACGACACGGTCTGCAGCGGCCGGGTCTGCTCGCGCCACTGCGCGAACCCGGCGATACCGACCAGCTGTTCGAACGCGAGCACGGAGCGCAGATCGGTCTCGCTCAGGACGACCGTGCGACCGCCGGCCTTGATCAGCTCGCCGACCTGCGTCGCGACCACGGTCTTCGGCTTGAACTGGAAGTCCGAGTTGCGCAGCGCGAACGGCTTGATGCCGGTCTCCGCCAGCGCCTTGAGCGCCGCGAACTGCTTGCCGAGGTGGCCGCCTTGCGCGCTCTTGTTGCACAGCGCGATCATGCGCTTGCCGAGCGCGGGGCCCTCGATCAAGAGCTCGAGCTTGCCGGGCGTGGTGCGGAGCTCGAGGCGGCTATCACTCGCCGCGAGCTTGATCGCGCGCTCGACCAGCGCGAACACGCCCTCGTCGGTCTCGGGCAGTGCGAGCTGCTTGGTGCGTGCATCGTTCCAGGCGCGATCGAACCCGGGCGCCTCGATCGTCTTGGTGGGTGCGGTCTCGGGCATCGCGCCGATCTCGCCGGCGGCGATGCAGGCCGCGTGAAACTCTCGGAACTTCGCGAGGCAATCGCGGGCGCGGAACTTACTGACCGCTTCGATCTGCGCCGCGGTGAAGGGATAGATCGGATCGTCCTCGCGCCACGGCACGTCGAGCTCGGAGTACAGGTGCTCGAGGCGCGTCACGAGCATCTGCTCGACCTCGTCGATCTGGCGCTGACTCGTGAGGCGCAGGACGCCCGGATCACTCTCGAGGCGATCGACGAGCGACTTGGAGAGCTTCGGCCGGACGACCGTGTAGACATCGTCGAGGCACGAGATCACGACGACCGCCGAGGGCACCGCATCCGCGATCGCGCGCAGGCTATCGAAGGCCTGCTGGAGCCGCGTGACGGTCTGGCCATCCGGAATGGTCTCTTCGATCTGATCGACCATGATCACGAGCGCGGCGGTCTGGAGCTCGAACTGGATGTGCGCGAGGTGCCGGATGGTGCGGAGCGGATCCTCGGGCTGGTCGCGCGAGGCGAGCCCGCCGAGGAGCTTGCGATCGTGCGCGTTGAGTGATTCGCAGCGCAGATATTTGACGACGCGCCGCTGCAGCGCGGGGTCGCGTCGCTGGAGCAACAACAGTGCGTGCAGCATGTCGGACTCGAGGTCCTCGAGTCCCTCGGTGCGCAGCACGCGATCGACCATCGTGCCGATGACGGTGACCAGCTCGTCCTCACCGAGCTCGGTGTTGCGAAGGCGGTCGACTTCCTCGCGCGGCACCTGAACGCGATGATCGATCAGGCCATCGGAGAGGTACATCAGCGCGGATTCGGAGAGCGCGGGCGCATCGTACGGGCGCTCCATCGAATCGATCAGGGAGCGCAGGACGTAGCGCGAGTAGTCGCCGACCTCCGAGGTCATCTGCAGATAGCCGACGTAGCCGAGCCGGCTCTCGTGAACCTGCGTGCGCAGCGCGCGCAAGAGGTGGGTCTTGCCCGCACCGGACTCGCCAAGGATGAGGAGGGTGCGGCCGTGACCGTGCTGGTAGTTGTCGGGCGTCGCGGCGCGCTCGACCTGGCGATGGAAGGACTCGCGCGCCTCGGCGTGGATCGATTTGACGTCGTACGGATCGCGCGCGTGAAACTGCGAACCATGTGCGACCGATGCGAAGACCTCCGGCCCATCCGGGCGACAGAAGGCGAGGGCGCGCGGATCGAGGCCCATGACGGTCTGCCGCTCGAACATCGCCCGCAGCCGGCGGCGCGCGTCGCGTTCGACCTCGGTCTCGCGACCCGCGAACACGTGGTCCATCACGCGCGCGAGCATGCGTTCGTGATCGCGGAGCGGCGAGGAGTTGCGCGTGTGCTTGTCGACGTGCCGGACGAGCTCGAGGCCACTCCACGGGCGCGGTGATTTGAAGCCGTACGGGCCAGCGTCCTGGCGATGGAAGCGCAAGAACGCACCGACCTCGACGTTCGTCGCGAACGGCGCGTAGGCCGGCAAGGCCGCGGCGAAGCGCGGGGCCGCGAGGGTGACGAGATCGGTGACGCGCTCGAGCTCGATCGCCTCGATCGCGCCGTCGGCTTCGATGGCTTGATGCGCGACGCGCAGGCAATCGTCGAGGAGCGCGAGCTGGGTGAGCACGTTGAGCGCGACGTGCTTCTCGATGCCGAGCTGCAGCATGGCGAACGCTTCGGAACGGACGGCTTCGCGCAGGCTGCGATCGATCGTCTGGGTCTCCCGGCTCAGCCAGGATGTGAGCTCGCTGTGATCGAGACTGGTGATCGCCGTCATGGGTCGGTTCCTCGAAGCATGAAATGGAAGCTCGCTCCGCCGTCGCGGATCTCCGAGGCCGCGAGGAGCTCCGGATCCATCGCCGCGACGAGGTCCGCGCGTGCGAGCTCGAGCGTGCCGGCCCGCTGGGCTGCGACGAGCCCGGTCTTGAAGTCGGCGAGCGACAGGCTCGCCCAGTGGCGATCGCGCCGGAGCTCGTCCCACAGGCTCGAGATGAAGACCTTGCGATCGCCGAACCCGCCGCGGGTGGTCGAGGCCGCGAGCCGCTTCACGTCGGCCGCCAGATCGTGCGCCGCGTGAAGGGGCTTGTCCTGGATCCAGCGCCGCACGAGCCCATCGCGGATCGCACGGAGCTCCGTCCCGGTCTCGAGCTCGCGCGCGACGAACAACCGGAGCTGGCGATCGGCGGCGGCCGGACTCGAGGCGAGCTCGCGCTGCAGGAACAATGCGCGAACCTCCGGGGGACAGCGCTTCGCACGTCCGGGCAAGCCGAGCGTCCGCCACGCGAAGGCATCACATACCGCCGACAGCGACGGTGGCGTGCCGGTCTCCCAGAGGCCCATGATTCGCGCGGCGACGGCCGCGGTCCAGGCATCGCGACCGACGAGCTTCGCGAGCACGGCGCTATCGGTCGCTGCGACACCGAGGGCGAGCGCCGGGAGCACGTGATCGACGATGCGTTGCCAGGGCACGATCTTCTTCACGCGCAGCCGCCGCAGCAACTCCGCGGGCGCGTCGAGCTGCGCGATGCCCTCACGGACGCTCGCCAGGGTGTCGCGCCAGGTCGCCTCCGAGATCGACGTGGGTGCAAAGCGATGGAGCTCCGCGGCGACGAGATCGATGTCTCGCAAGTTCGGGCTGGTCGCGTCTCGCGCGAGTAGCAGAAGCTCGAGGCGCTCGTGCTTCACGGCTTCCCCAGCCTCGAGGCGAGCGCCTGGCACACCAGGTTGATCCCAGGGCGCGGATCCACCATGACGTCCTCGGCCAGCACGCGCACGACCATCAGTCCCTGCTGCTGCATCAAAAGATCCTTGCGGCGATCACGCCGATAGTTCTCCGGATCGGTGAAGTGGTGGAAGCCATCGATCTCGATCGCGATGCGATCGCCGCGCGATAATAAATCAACTTCGCAGGCGTTCGAACCGAAGCGCACGGACAGGCTCTCGTTGAGCTCGAACCGGCCGGCGGTCGCCGGTGTCGCTTCGAGTGCCTCGAAGAACGCGAGCTCGGCGGCGCTGCGCGCATCGAGATGTGCGAACGACGTGCTGGCCGTTGCCGGGGTCGCGCCTACCAAGCCTTCCGTCACCATCGCAGCAAGGCGATCGCTACGACCGGCTCGCCAAGCATCGATCGCTTGTCGGCTCGCGTGGACCGCGACGGTTTCGGAGGGTGCGTTGCTCGCGAGCGCGCACGCGTCGCGGATCGAGCGGTCGACATCGGTGCTGTCGAACAAGGCGACCTTCGCATCGGTGATCGCCAGCCACGACCGATAGAGCGCGAGGAGCTGCTCGTCACCCGCGAGCACCGTGACTCGCGGGGTGCCGTGCAAGCGGACCCATTGATCACGGGCGAAGCGCCGCAACAGTTGATCTACCGCCACGCCGACCTCATCGAGGTTCGAGCGTAACCCAGCTGAAGGTTGCGAACGTTGTGCGATGAAACCGATCCGGATACCGCTCGGGTGTTGTCGTCCGGAGAGATCTCGCCTCGCCGGCCCGGAGCGCTAGTTCGAGACGGTCCTGAAGGGTTACGGCGAAGCTACCCCTTGCTTCGCTCGACGAACTAACTAACTAACCAACCGCCTCGCCTACGAATCCGATCACGGCGTGCTCCAGCCTGACCGCTGAATGCTCCGACACGCGACCGACAAGGCCGCGTGGTTAGCCTCTCGGCTCGAATGGCGTTGTCGGCGGGCCGTCGTTCAACCTCGCGTTTCGACGCGTGAAAGTTTCGCGCAACCACAGCATGAAGGTGCCGATAGCGGTGTCATGCAAAACCCAACCGCATCTCGAGCTCTCGAACATGACGACGACCGCTGGGGAAAACCTGCCGTCGAATTCAAACTCACCTGGTCACCGCTTTCTGATGGGGGTGACCAAAAAATCATCGTCGTGATCGCCGCTGAAGCCGCTCACGGCGAGAGTGCCCATACCGCCTTCCGCAACAAGGAGATCCAACTCGCGGAGCTGTTTGCGAGACTCACGGTAACGGATGCACGCGCACTTCATCGGCGGCTCACGATTCCGACCAAGGACGATCCAGTCGCGGCGCGCTTCGGTCGCCTGACGAAAGACCGTCGAGATCGCCTGACTGCATTTCTCGCGGATGCACGGCGCCGTCAGGCCCTTGCGGCCGCGGGACGCCGATGAGGGTGCTTAAGGAACGCGTTCGCTTGACGATGCGCGACCGCTCCACGAGCATCGACCGCATGCGATCGGGTGTTGGATGTGGCCTTGCGATGATGACGATCATTGCCTGCAACCGCGGGGGTGCGACCAAGGCATCGGAGGCGAAGGTCATCAGCGACCGACCAATCTCTCAATGCGTTGTCGACGAAAACTACATCTATGGCTTCGACGACGAGGTCCTTCGGATCTCTCGTAGCTCGGGGGTGACGGAGCATCTCTCGAGCGATTTTAGAGACTTCGAGTCCCTCGAGACCGTCCATGGGCGGGTCTACTGGCGTGATTCGGACGGCATCCACGAATGGCGTGAAGGGAGCACCACCGCTAAGGTTGTCGCGAAGGCGAATCTGCTCAGCGTCATGATCGATTCGCTCGTGGCTGTCGGCTCACGCGTTTGCTGGTCGATCACGACATCCGAAGGATCGAGGGTGGATTGTCTCGACACCTCGACCGATGTCACGGAAACGTGGGCGGAATTGCCAACGAGCGAAATCGGGCTAGCTGAGCTCGTTGTATTCGATGGGCACCTGTATGCGGCGCGCTCGTCGTTAAACCGCTGCACGCTCTACGACCTGAGCGCTCGAGATCCAGTTCGAGTCGCAGCTACACCGAGGAATTGTGGGAGGCCCACGACTACGACCGAGGGCGTCGGAATTCTCATCGAGAAGCCGTTTTCACAGCCCGTTGGTGACGAACGGCCGCGCAGCTTCTGGATGCCCATGCACCATCACGACGTCTCGCTTCCGGCGAATGTTTGGTCCGTCGAGACGCTGGGAGAAAACACCTACGTCCATCAGGGTGATGACGACCAGATCTCTACGTTGGACGTGAAGACGGAGCAGATGACCCTCGTCCACTTCCCCGTGTCGCCGCGGTGCGGCGATGCACGCGCCTTGTTCGGACGTTTGAACAAGAAGTTGGTCGAATTTCAGGCGGTCAAATGAATCAAATGGTGAGGCTACGCAACCGGCGCGCACGCACAGCAGAGTTATGGTTAGTCGTCGACGCCCTCGACCTCAACGCGAGTCCACTCGCGACTGACGCCGGCAGCGTGACTGGATACGTGGCGATCGTTGACCGGCATGGGAAGCTGCACTGGCACACGACGTGGGACAGCGCCGAGACTCCAGGGTCGTGGCTCGACTGGTCGCTCGTTGATCTCGATGGCGATGGCAGCGACGAGCTGATCGAGTTCGGGCACAACCTCTCGGGGCACGAGTCGATCTCCGTCATGACGATCGAGGACGGTGTGCCGGGCACACGGTTCACATTGCCGTTGTCTCATCGCGACGGTTACTGGGCGCGCGAGTTTCCGGCTACTTCACCGTGCGAAGGCACCTATCGCTTCGCGCGTGGCGATCGCGGTGTCCAGTTGCTCGAGATCGTGGGCCACCCGAATGGAGAACCCGACAACGTGGCCCAGTGCGCGTCGGCGGGTCGTCATCGTTACACCTGGGCCGGCCAGCAATTACAGGAGATCCCATGAAGCCGAGCTTTCTGCTCGTCATGCTCGTGGCAGGTTGCTCGAGTTCATCGCATGCAGCGACTGCAGGTCCGCCGGCTGCCAACGCGAAATTGCCATCGCACGCCGCACCGTGCGATGGCGAGAAGCTCGCGAAGGCACTCGTGGGCGACTTCCACGTCGAGCCCGTGCGGCCATTTCGCTGCACGGCGCTGCGCGCGACGCATCCCCTCGTTCTCGTCGAGAGCCCCATCGATCCGAACACCGGCATGGGCTTCGCCGCGGTGCTTGATGCGGCAACCGGTGACGTGCGTCTGCAGCGATCGTCGTCGATCGGCACACCCAGCGAAACGAGCACGTTCGCGATCGCCGATCTCGACGGTGATGGCCAGGATGAGTTGCTCGTCCACGAGACGCGGACCGGTCACGACATGACGGGCGACGAGTCGATGTTCGTCATGGCCGTGCGAGGCGGGATGCTCGCCGAGGCCGGCGCGCTTGTGCTCGGCGATCACGGTCATGGTAGCCCGTGCAGCGCGACGGGGGCGATCGTCGTCGGTCCTCGCGGCACGCAGCTCATCCAGATCACCGGCAAGCGCGATGTCGATCGCATGCTCGAGCCATTCCCGTTGGGGTGTCCGCTCGACGGCACCCAACGCTACCGCTGGACCGGCACTGCGTTCGCGCTAGCGCCGCCTTGACGCCCACGAGCGTGTGGTCGATGCCGTGGTCCCCGTGCTCGGTCCCCAGCGGAATCGCACTGCCCCGCGCGGCGAGTACGCGCTGATCGCGCACCGCCAGGAACCCCGCGCCGGCGCCGCAGGCTGGCGTAGATCGCGAGCTGAACCGCTACTATGCGCTTGCGTTTGGCAGCTTGTCCCCGCAACCTGCCGCGGCTCGCGCCGATATCATCGGCATGCATAGAAGCGAAGGGTTGGGGTGAACATGGTGAACATGAGCACGCAGGACGAATTGAACACTGCACTCGCTGCAGCATTTCCGGCTGTGCCGATTGATCGCGCGACCATCGATGAGCCTACGGGCCGTTGGGACTACTACGACGACACCAGCGAGCTAGGGTCGCTTGAAGGGCTGACCTGGCGTCAACTCGAGCCAGCCTTCTTGGCTCGGCACGCGACGTTGGTCAACTACGCTGGCGACGAGCTCTTTCGAGCAGTACTGCCTGCTTACCTTCGCTACCTTCTGAATAGTCAGCCAAGCAACGAGGTGCCGTTTCATGTCGGTGGTCAGCTTACCCGCAAAGATGATCCGGATGGGCGGCGGATCTTCGATCGACGGACAGAGCCGCTGACGGGATCGCAGCGAATCGCGATACGAGAAGTGCTCGCGCATCTCGCCACCGTTGTGCCTATGGATGAAGTGATGACGCGCGCATACGCGACATGGTGTCGGCTGTGAGACCCGCACCCAAGCCGTCGTTGGCTCGATGGACATCGCTCGGAATCCTTTTGGCGACCTTGTTCGCCATCGTCGCGCATGCGGATAATTTCAACGAACGTGCCGACAAGAACGGCTGCGATAGCATCGTCACTGAAAGCGGTCGAAACGACTGCGGCGAGGCGCAACGTCACAAGAACGAGGCTTGCAACATCGGCTTTGACTGCGATCTCGATAAGCAACAACGGACGATCGAGAACTACAAGGACGCACGGGAGCGACTCGACAAAGGACAGGTTGCTGACGCGGACAAGGACAAACTGAAGGACACAGTCCGTGCACTTAAGGATGACCTCGATCAACGAAAGGATCAGGCTCGCCGCAACACGGGGCTCGCAGATACTTGCGTGCAACGAAGGGAGGAGGTCCAGCGCTGGTTTGAAGAAAAGGCAATCCCGATCACGGAACACGCGCGAGACGACGCGTTGCGCGAGCGCAAAGATCTTCTAGATAGGCTCGCCGATGCGCAACGTAAGGTTCGCGAGGCCAAAGACAAGCGTGACGCGAAGCCAGGCGACTCGAGCGCCCAGAGCGACTACGACCACGCTGTCGACGACCTGCGCGCCGTCGAGAAAATGCTCGAGGAGCTGAACAAGAATTATGGCCCCGAGATCGAGAAGAACGCAGAGAAGCTGATCCGTCAGTACAAGGACGGCAAGTCGAGCCACGAGAAGCCGCTCAACGAAGCCCGTGCTCGCCGCGACAAATGCAAGCAGCTCGATGATCTGAGCTACTAGCTGGCTTGTCCACGTCCAGCGGTCTGGAACCACCGGGCATGAATCGTTCCGCAGACTCGTCGACGAGGATCGCTGCGGCGCGGAACGATCGGCGTCGCAAGATCCCGAAGTCCAAGGACACGCCAACAATCGTACTCTAGAGGTCAGGGGTTCGATCCGTTCGATCCCCCTAATCTCCACCGGGAAAGCAGAGACGCCGCGTAGAGATACGCGGCGTTTCTCGTTTCGGCCGATCGCCGCAATCGTTCCGCGCTTCCGAGGCCGTTAAATCGGCCGTTGCACGAAACTAAACCCACGGTTACGTTATGTGCGTGGACACGGGACCAAGTTGGGATCGCCTGTACGAACAGGCGAGCAGTCAACAAGGCTACGTTACGACCCAGGACGCGGCGAGCGCCGGCTTTTCGTCGCAGCTGCTGCTCAAGCATATTCATGCGGGTCGAGTGTCGCGGGCCCGACGCGGCGTGTACCGACTCGTGCATTTTCCCAGCAGCGAGCACGAGGAGCTCGTAGTTGCGTGGCTGTGGTCGGAGAAGCAGGGCGTGTTCTCGCATCAGACCGCGCTCGCGCTTCACGGCCTCTCCGATGCACTTCCGGCCAAAGCTCATCTCTCACTGCCGAGCGCGTGGACTTCGCGACGGCTACGCGTCCCGTCGGATGTGGTCATCCACTACGGCGACGTGCCGAAGCGCGAGCGCCCCTGGTTCGGTGCTGTCCCTTGCACTTCGCCCCTGCGGGCTCTAGCCGACTGCGCCCACGAGAAGGTTGCGCCCGACCTGCTTCGACAAGCCGCGCGCGATGCCCTTCGACGCGGTCTCGTGCAGAAGGACGAGCTCATCGAGGTGCGGTTGGCACTGCGTGGATTTGGCGGGCTCGCGTCATGACCGCTCGCGAGTACGAAAGCCCAGCCGCGTTCAAGGAAGCACTGGAGCATCGGATCCGTGCACGAACACCGAAGATGTGACGGCCGCCCTCGACAGCTATTGGCGCGCCAAGACCCTATCGCAGTGATCGGTGTTTCAGTCGCCGGGCGGTACTCCGAGACGTGGCGCAGGTGCCGCGACGTGCGCCGGCTCGGCTACACGATCCGTGGTCACGAGAGTGTCTGCGTTGACCTCATGGTCGATGATGTACTTTGGCCGGCGTTTGACCTCATCGTAGATCCGGCCGACGTACTCGCCCATCAGGCCGAGCGACAGGAGCTGCACGCCCGAGAAGAAGCTGACGACGAGCACCGTCGTCGGAAGACCGGGGTTGTATGCGACGCCCGCTAGCTTCGAGATCATGTACCAGGCGCCGAGCAAGAAGCTGAACCCCGCGACGATAAAGCCAGCGAGCGACATCATCTGCAAGGGCTTCGAGCCGAAGCTGATCACGCCGTTGAGGCCGATCTATAACGAGCCAGTAAACCGGTTGTAGTTGCCGACGCCGGCGTGACGCGGATCGCGGTCGTACAGCACGAACGCCTGAGGGAACCCGACGAACGCGACCAGGCCGCGTAAGAAGCCGTGGCCTTCGTTGAGCTGCGTGAGTTCCTCGCAGACGCGCCTCGACATAATCCGGAAGTCACCAGCATTGCGCGGAATCTCGATATCGCTCAACCGATTGATTACGCCGTAACCGACCCAGGAGATCACTCGCTTGAACAATGTCTCGCCCTTGCGCGAGCGACGCTTCGCGTAGACCACGTCGAATCCCTCTTTCATCTTCGCATACATCTCGAGAATGAGCTCCGGCGGGTCCTGGAGGTCGACGTCGATCACTACGGTCGCGGCGCCCTTCGCGAGCGCGATCCCGGCCATCGTCGCGGCGGGCTGGCCAAAACGCCGTGAGAACGTTACGAGGCGCACGCGGATTGCGCTGGATCTCCGTTTGGATCACCTGAGCCGTGCGATCCGTCGACGGATCGAGGCAGAACAGGATCTCATAACGATCGCTGATCTGCGCGAGCACGGGTTCCATGCGCGAGAGAAACGGCTCGATGTTCCGTTCCTCCCGATAGACCGGGACGACCACCGTGATGTCGAGAGTTCCGTCGGCGCCCATCGCCGCGGAAACTAGCCGACATCGTACGTAGTATCAACGGCTCAGGTTGGTGGCGGAGGGCGACTACGTCGTGCGGAGATCTGGAATGACATCGCGATCCTCGTACGCTGCTCGCGTGCGGCGCCGGTCAGCGCGGCCTGAGCGTCAGCCCGATGATCAAGTTCAGGTTGACTAGCGGCACCGCCAGCGGAAAGTACGAGCGGTGATCGATCGTGAAGTACGGAGCGAGCTCTTCGTAGATCTCGTGCGGCACGTTCATGTGCTCGCGTTCGATCAACCAGCGATACGACATCCTGTAGCGCCGCACGAAGAACCGTTGAGCGGAGATCCGCCGCGCGATGCCATACGCTAGGCCGCCTTCGGTCGGGATCATGACCTGGAACACGCCGTGGTCTTTGTTGCATAGCCGGTGCATCTCGCGCACTGCCGCCGGAAGGTTCGGCAGGTGCTCAAGCACGTGGACCGCGAGCACGCGATCGAAGCGTTACAGGAACTAGAGGAAAATCACGGCTAGCCGTCGTATCGTTCGGCAAATGAGCGAGCGGGCGGTTGAGGGGAGCAATGAACATGTGGTCGCGGCGGATGCATCAACATCGGCTGCACAACCGTCTCACGTGGCAGTGCAACAGTCGTCCGGGATGGCTTGGAGCGGTGGTTAAACGCGCGATTGAGAACAAGGCGGAAGGGGCAAAGACGCGCGATCAGTTCCTGGACATTCTGCGGTCATCGATGATGGACGTGTACGGAGAGAAGGAGCCCCTTCGCGAGTTCAAAGAGCGTAACAAGAAAGCGGCGAAGCAAGGCCACACGCTCGACGAGGCCCAGCAAGCCGCCTTGAAGGCCGAGTTGCTCGCGCCGTGGACGAAGATTGGGCGCACGAAAGCCGACCACATCACGACCAAGATTCCGCGGACGTTGAGTCCGGTGCATCTCGATGCAATGGCATCGCCGACTGCTCCAGCAGCGAAAGAACCGGCGCCGGCAATCGCAGTCGCGAACGTATCCCCGCCCGATCATCACGGCGACCACGAGGACGAAGCTCACGTCGCGCCACCGCGACCGAAGGTGCAACCGGCTCCCGCCGAGCAGGTCGCGAAGCATCACGAAGAAAAACCGGCGCCACCGCCAGTCGTTGCGCATCATGAGGACAAGGGTGCGGCGCCCGTTGCATCACCGAGCTCGCCGAGTACGTCCCCGATCGCGTCAGCTCACGCCGACCCCGTGAAGGATGTCGACGCTGCGCCGCCACACGTCGATGCCAAGGTAACTCCGCGCATCCTCCACCTCGATAACTTTCCACCGATCCACGCGTTCGTTCCACCGGGCGGTGTGAAGGGTCACGTCGAGGTGATGCTGTTCCTGCACGGGATGTACGCGTACTACGATCGCGTCAAGACCGAAAAGGCCGATCCACACAAGGTGATCAACGACCCCGATCCGGATAAGTCGATGAACCTGGCCGGCGCGACTGCGGCAACGACACGCAACCTGATCACGCTTGCACCGGTCGCGACGAGCGCCGGCCACTCGTGGCCACACTGGAAGGACATCGCCGATGGCGAAGGCTTTCCTAAGATGATCAGTAAGGCGCTCGCGAAGCTAACCGAGGAGCTGCATGTCGACCCGAAGCTCGAGGTCGGCTCGATATCGCTTGCTGGCCACAGCGCTGGTGGACAAGGGATTGGTTTCGCCGCCGCTCAGCTCGAGGATGCCGTTCACGACGTCACGATGGAAGACGGCGGCTACCATGGCCCCGATGCGAATTGGGAACCGGCGCACCGGGACCTGGCGAAGTGGCTACTCGGCGGCAAGACCGACAAGATTCTGCGAGTGATGTTCCGCAGAGGGCACGATGACAGTGAAGGCCATGTTCTCCAATCGATCATGAACGAGGAGAAGTTGAGGGCTTTCGCCGCCAGCAAGGAGGGTGGCGGTCACGCGATCATCGTCAAACGCGATTCCGGGAACAAGGACAAGCGTACGGTTAAAGACGCACAGCTCGACCATGTCCTCCACATCAATGGCCTACCGGGCACGCGGACGGTGAATGTCTATACCGTCAACACCGAAGATCACATGCGAATGCGGAACGACGTGACGCAACGCCTGATCACGGAGGGTCGCGATACCGAGTTCGAGGAGGGCGCGGGGGCTGCCACGGGACCTTTGCAAGGAGCGGGGCCGTTGCCTGTCGGTGAGACGAAACGCGCCGGTCATGTGAAGCACGACGAGCACCATCATGCGCGTGCCGCTTCGACGAGGACGCGTGTCCACGAGGAGCATGAGCACAAGGCGACAACGCCTGCGACGCCAACGGCAACACCCGCAAACGTTGAAAAACACGATGATGAGCAACAGCTGAGACATCCCCTCAAATCAGACCGAACACAGCGCGGAAAATTCCCTGCTGCCGAACGATGTGGTCGAACGATTTCATGAGCGGCGCGAGCTTCTCGT
>JAYWCI010000320.1:0-76550 GCA_043780895.1 Kofleriaceae bacterium
TGCCACGGCAGGTGCGATTCCTGCTCGCCCGAGACCGCGTGCTCTTCGGGCGCGTCATCAGCGCGTTCCTGCGCAAGGTCTTCGCGTGGCAGCGTCGACGGGCGCGCGTGCATGGGATCGCCGATCCGCACACGGGCGCCGTCACGTTCGTGCAGCGGTTCGGCTCGCTGCTCGACCTCAACTGTCACGCCCACGCCCTGGTTCCCGACGGCGTGTTCGCGACCGGCCCTGACGGTGTGGTTTCGTTTCACGCGTTGCCGGCACCGCGGGACGACGATGTGGTCCGGTTGCTCGGCCAGATCGCCCGCGCGATCCACCGCCTGGTCGAGCGACGGCTCGCCGATCTCGCGGACGACGCGCCGGCGGATCTGCTCGCGTTCGAACAAGCCGATGCAGTCGATCACGTGCCGGCGCTCGGTAACCCGATGGGGCCGACGCGCGGTCGATCGCGACGGCCTCGAGCGTTTGTGTCGCTACGGCGCACGCTCGCCTATCGCGAATTCGCGGCGTTCGCGATGCACACGGTGCCGACCGGCGCCGACGTGATTCGCTTCATGAACGATCGAGGCGCGAGCTCGTCGTCGGTCGCAGAAATCGCATAACCTACTTAAACAAATCGTATTTAACGCTCGGCGTAGGTATCCGTTCACGGGGCGGAGTCCGGATCTCCCCGCGCGACGCTGAGGATCTCAAATTCTGCGCGGAGTTGCGATCGAAAATTTCTACGGCGCGAGTGACACGATCGTGATCGGTGTGCCGAGTGCGAGCTCGACCTTCGAACGCCTACCCAGCAGCTCGCCACCCGCTTCGATCGCAGCCTCGCGATCGAGCGAAATCTCGACGCGATCGCACATGAAATCGCTGACCTGGTCGCTGAAGTAGTCACCGCGAAACGCCGCGGGAGCGTTGCGCATGATCTCGAAGAGACCCGCATCACCACACCGCAAGTGGAAGGCGTGCTGACGAGTCGCCGCGAATGCGAACATCTTCAAACCAAACCCGAAGTACGGGATCGTGGCACCGGCAACGAGCGTGCACTGCCCCTTCCAGAGTTGTTCGCCACGCGGCAGCTCGCGACCGGTCGCACCGCCCCGCTTCATCTCGATCGCGCTGGCACCGAGGTTGACGACCGTCGCGGTCGGCCGCGTTCCGATCGCGAAGCGCGGCACCGATCGCAGGGCGACCGAGAGCGCGTAGCGCGCGCCACCACCGATGAAGCGCGCGCCGGGCAAGCGATCGACGATGCGACCTACTCGCTCGTGGTCCTCGAGGAGCTGCGCATCGACGCCCATACCGACGAACGGCGCGCGCACGCCGAGCACCTCGAGCAGCGGCAACTCTCGTCGCGTACCCGCGCCGCGGGAGAGCCGCGACAGCTCGTCGATGACATCGGCGCCCGCGCCAACCGTATCGGCGATCGCGTTGCCCGAGCCCATGCGTAAGACTCCGATCGCGGGCTCGGGCTTGCCGTACGCGCGGCTCGCTTCGCCGATCAGCGTCAAGCCCATCACGACCGTGCCATCGCCGCCCGCGAGGATCACGAGCTCTGTGCCGCGCCGGATCTCGGCGCGGATCACGGTGCGTGCTTCGTCGAGCGATTCGGTGAACCGCACGTTGCCAGGCAACGCTCGCTCGAACCGCGCGCGTAGCTTCGCGGTGAGCCCACGTGCATGGCCGTTCACGACTGCGACGGCTCTCACCGCTAAAACAGTACTATGATCGGTCGATGGTGGCGCCTTCTCCGTCACGCTGGCGCCGACGCCTGCGGATCGCGAGCGAGGTCGTCCTCGTAGTCACAGCCCTCGGCGCGCTTGGCTTGTGGTGCTCGGTCCCGCACACCGCGGCGCTGCGGACTGAAAATCCGACTTCGACCGCCTTCATCGATCTGCGCCGCGAGGAAGGGGCTGCCGCACAGAAGCCGTTCAAGCTGCGCTGGCAGTGGCGCCCGCTGAACCGGATCTCGCGCTACCTGCGTGCGGCGGTGGTCTACACCGAGGACGGCAACTTCTATAGGCATCACGGCGTCGACTGGAACGCGATCGAGGATGCCGTCGAGCGCGATGTCACGCGCGGCGCGCTCAGCGTCGGTGGCAGCACGATCACGCAGCAGCTCGCGAAGAACCTGTATCTCTCGCCGCATCGGAGCTTCGCTCGCAAGTTGCGGGAGATGCTCATCGCGTTCTCACTCGAGGACCACTTATCGAAGCAGCGTATCCTCGAGCTCTATCTCAACATCGTCGAGTGGGGCGATGGGGTGTTCGGTGCCGAAGCCGCCGCGCAGCGCTGGTTCGGGCATTCGGCGAGCGCGCTGTCACCGGCCGAGGCGGCGCGGCTCGCGATCGCACTACCGAACCCGATCACTCGCGCACCCGATGTCCACGAGGCCGAGCTGACCGCAAAGGCCGTGCGGATCATCCGGCTATTTCGGATGCAGGGGCTCGTCACCACGGACGAGGAACGCAGCGCCTTGGACCAGCTCGGTGCGACCAAGGCCAAGGTGTTGCCCGATCGATAGGCTCTCAAGTGCCGACGAAGCGACCGATCGCGCCGGCGAACGTCGCGCGCTGATCGAGATAGACCCAGTGCCCCGCCGGCTCGATCCCGATCCAGTGCACGCGCTGGCGCTCGAGCTCGATCTTCGAGACTTCGCAGATGCCGTTCGGCACCCCTGCGATGAACAGCGAGGGAACCTTCACCGCGCCGAGCCGCGCGGTCATCGTGTTCGTCGAGGACAGCGCGACGAGCTCGGTTGCTTGCTTGTAGAACGTCCGCGGCGACGCGAAGCAAAGTGCAGCGTAGTACGTGCGCAGGGCGAACTCGGTGACGCCGCGCTCGTAGACCCGTGCACGCATCTCGGCGAAGCCGTGTGCGACGAAGTCCGCTTCGCTGTACGCACTCGCTTGCGCGCTGAACGTGCAGTCGCCGCGCGTGAGGTTACCATCGACATCGACGATCCGCTTCGCGACGCCGCGCTCGGCGAGCATGACGGCGAGCACGCCGCCCATCGAGTGACCGACGAGCGTCGCGGGTGGGCGCTCGCGCAACCACGCCGCGAGATGATCCGCGCACGCTTCGAGGCTCTGCGGCTCGCCGTGCGCCGAGCGACCGTAGCCCGGCAGATCGACGAGCGTGTGCTCGTAGCTCGGGAGCAGCTCGATCACGGGATCGAAGCTCACCGACGATTCGCCGAGGCCGTGGATCCACACGATCGGTTCACCGGCGCCGGTCCGGCGCACGCCCATGCCGTGTTCGTCAGTTGCCGTAGTCTTGGATGATCGTGACATCGGTGCCCGACTGATAGATGCCACAGCCGAGCGTCGCGTAGGCACCCATCATGTTGATGTAGTGGCCGTGCGTCGAGTAGTCGCTGCCCGGACCTTCGCTGTAGAACGCCGCGATGCAATCGCCGACGAGCGCGTTCATGTCGCCGCCCGGCGAGAGCGTCCAGCCGGAGTGCCCCGGGCACTCGTTCTCGGCGAACGCGATGCCGCCACCGCTCGTCGACGAGAAGTGGCTGTGCGGCGAGTTCGCGTCGTAGTCGGTCTTCGCGCCCGCATCGGCGTACGTCTCGAGCCCGGTGTTCTCGGCGACGGTCGCCTTGCCGTTCATCGCGCGATAGCGATTGGTCTCGGAGACGCAGAACTGCTTCGCCGAAACCGAGCCACCGCTGCCTGCGCCACCGTCGGCGCCATCGGCGCCACCGTCGGCGGTGCCGCTCGTGCCGCCATCACCACCACACGCGAAGAGAAAGACGCCAGCGACGAGAGCCCTCATCGCTCCATGCTATCAGTCAAATGCTTTGCGAATGCGCGCGATCGCTTCTTCGACGTTCGCGCGCGAGTTGAACGCGCTCAGCCGGAAGTAACCCTCGCCTGCCGGGCCGAACCCCGCGCCCGGCGTCCCGACGACGTTGGCGGTCTCGAGCAGGCGATCGAAGAACTGCCAGCTCGTGAGCCGGCCGGGCGCGGCAGGCGTGCGGAGCCAGATGTAGGGCGCGTGGACGCCGCCAAAGATCGTGAAGCCCGCCGCCGTGAGCCCCTCGCGGAGCAGGCGCGCGTTCTCCATGTACAGCTCGATCTGCGCGTTGGTCTGCGCGAGACCGGCCGGCGAGTACGCGGCGGCCGCAGCCCTCTGCACGATGTAGGAGGCGCCGTTGAACTTCGTGGTGTGACGGCGTGCCCACAGCGTGTTGAGCGCGACCCGCTTGCCCTCGGGATCGAGGCCGGTCACGCCCTTCGGCACGACCATGAACGCGCAGCGCACGCCGGTGAAGCCCGCGCGCTTCGAGAAGCTGCGCAGCTCCAGCGCGACCTCCTTCGCGCCCGGAATCTCGTAGATCGAGCGCGGCAGCAACGGATCCGAGATGTAGGACTCGTACGCGGCGTCGAACAGGATGACGGAGTCGGTTTGCTTGGCCCACGCGACCCAGCGCGTGAGCTGCTCGCGCGTCGCGACCGTGCCGGTCGGATTGTTCGGCGAGCACAGGTACGCGACATCGACCGGGCTGCTCGGCGGCTCGGGTTGGAAGCCGTTCGCTTCGTCGCCGACGAGGTACGTGAAGCCGGGGTACCGACCATCGGCACCGGCCGCATCGGTACGACCTGCCATCACGTTCGAATCGACGTAGACCGGATAGACCGGATCGGTGATCGCGATCTTCGCGGCATGCGCGAAGATCTCCTGGACGTTGCCGCTATCGCACTTGCTGCCATCGCTGACGAAGATCTCGTCGGCCGCGATGTCGATGCCGCGCGCGTTGTAGTCATTCGCGCGGATCGCCTCGACGAGAAAGTCGTAACCTTGCTCGGGGCCGTAACCGCGGAACGTTTCGCGCGTGCCCATCTCGTCGACCGCAGCGTGCATCGCTTCGAGAATCGCGGGAGCGAGAGGCTCGGTGACATCGCCGATGCCGAGGCGAATGACTTTCGCTTCCGGGTGCGCTGCCGCGAAACCACGCACGCGGCGTCCGATCTCGGGGAAGAGGTAGCTCGCCGGAAGTTTTGCGTAGTGCTCGTTGATTCGCACGGCGGGAACGTAGCCGAAAGCTTCGGCGCGCGCGACCGATCGGGGGGTGCCTGTGGGCAACTCCTGGCCGTCGGCGCATGCTGATCACGATCCTCGTGTACTCGCTACTTCACTGATCAGGCGCGCGGCTGAACGTGTGGTGCGAGGTCTGGCCGGCATCGGTGAGCTCGAGCGTGAGCGCACCGGTGGTGAACGAAGGAAAGGCCGCCGTGATCGCGCCCGGCTGACGGTCGCGATGGCACTCGTCGAGCGCGACCGCGAGCTCGAAGCTCGGCGGTTTCGCCTGAACCAGCGTCGCGTGGGTCGTGCAGCGGCCCAGCTTGCCGCGATCGATGACCAGCGCGAAGTCGCCATCCGCGCGAATCGTGAGCTCGTAGAACCAGTCCATGTCGTCGCTGGTGACCCATTTCCCCGCGATCGCGCCGAACGTCTTGACCGGATGCTCGACGGCCGGCGGCTCGGGTGGTGGCGGGTGACTGCACGAGACCACGTACACGGCGAACACGACGACGAGCGCACGCATGCCGCACATTATATAGTCAGCACCGTCATGGGTTCCCAGCGCAACGACTTCATCCGCGACATCATCGACGCCGATCTGGCCGCTGGCCGGCACGTTAGTGTCGCCACTCGATTCCCGCCGGAACCGAACGGATATCTCCACATCGGCCATGCGAAGTCGATCTGCCTGAACTTCGGGCTCGCACAGGATTACAAGGGCACCTGCAACCTGCGCTACGACGATACGAACCCGACGAAAGAAGACGTCGAATACGTCGATTCGATCGAGCGCGACGTACGCTGGCTCGGCTTCCCACCGACTGCGGTGCTGTATTCGGCCGATTACTTTCCGAAGATGTACGAGCTCGCGGAGCGCCTCGTCGCGGAGGGCAAGGCATACGTCTGTGATCTCGACGACGAGAAGATCCGGGTGTACCGCGGCTCCCTCTCGGAGCCCGGCACGCCGAGCCCGTTCCGCGACCGCAACGTCGAAGAGAACATGCAGCTGCTGCGCAAGATGAAGTCGGGCGAGCTGCCCGATGGCGCGTGCACGCTGCGCGCGAAGATCGACATGGCTTCGGCGAACATGAAGATGCGGGATCCGCTGCTCTACCGGATCCGCCACGCGCATCACCATCGCAGCGGCGATCAGTGGTGCATCTATCCGATGTACGACTGGGCGCATCCGATCGAGGACGCGATCGAGAGCATCACGCACTCGATCTGCACGCTCGAGTTCGAGAACAACCGCGAGGTCTATGACTGGGTGATCGCGAACACGGGCCCGTGGCAGGTCATCCCGCACCAGTACGAGTTCGCACGCCTCCAGCTCGAGTACACCGTGATGAGCAAGCGCAAGCTGCTGACCCTCGTCCAGGGCAAGCACGTCACCGGCTGGGACGATCCGCGGATGCCCACGATCTCCGGCATGCGGCGCCGCGGTTACTCGGCGGACTCGCTGCGTGCGTTCGCCGACATGATCGGCGTCGCGAAGGCGAACTCGTTCGTCGATATCGGCAAGCTCGAGTACTGCGTGCGCGACGATCTCAACAAGAGCGCACCTCGCGTGCTCGGCGTGCTCCACCCGATCGAGGTCGAGCTCACCGGCGCGAGCGTCTTGGAGCTCGACGCTCCGTACTTCCCCGCCGATATCGGCACGCCGGGCTCGCGGACGGTGCCGATCGGCACGAAGGTGTTCATCGATCGCGAGGACTGGCGCGACGATCCGCGGAGCGGGTACACCCGGCTCGCGCCAGGTCGCACGATTCGCCTGCGCTACGGCCCGTGCATCACGGTCACCGATGCACTCGCGCGCGATGCCGCGGGCAACGTCACCAAGCTCCGCGCCTCGGTCATCCCCGACACGCTCAACGGCAAGAACCCGGCGGACGGCACGAAGGTGTTCGGCGTGATCCACTGGGTCGATGCCGCGACGAGCATCACCGCGGAGGTTCGCCTCTACGGCCGGCTGTTCGGGACCCCGCATCCCGAAGAAGGCGGCGGTGATTTCATCGAGCAGATCGATCCCCATTCGCTCGAGGTGATCCGCGACGCGCGCATCGAGGCCTCGCTCGCGATCACCGGCAGTGTCGGCAATCGCTACCAGCTCGAGCGCGTCGGTTACTTCATCGTCGACGAGGATTCCAAACCCGGTGCGATGGTGCTCAACCGCATCATCACGCTGCGCGACGACAAGCCGGTCGCGAAAGAAGCCGCTGCGCCCGCCGAGAAGAAGATGAACGCGAAGGCCGCGACGCGGCCGAAGAGCAAGTCCCCGGCCGAGTACCGCACCGAAGCGCGCGTCCGCGATGCCCAGCTCGCAAAGACCTACGCCGATGCGCAAGCCCACGGCCTCACCGCCGACCAGGCGGACCTCGTCGCGGGGGACCGCGTGACGGCGAACCTCTTCAACCACACCGTCGCCGCGACGACCTCCGCCGAGCTCACGGCGAAGTGGATGATCAACGAGCTCCCGCGTGCGCTCGGCACCAAGGAGCTCGCCGATAGTGGCCTCGATCCGAACTCCTTCGCCGAGCTGATCACGATGCTGCGCGACAGCAAGATCAGTGCGACCGTCGGCAAGACCGTGCTCGCGCAGATGATCGCGACCGGCCGCACCGCGCACGAGCTCGCCGCCGATGTCGCCGCGACCCCGGCTCAGGATCTCGGCACCGCGATCGATTCCGTGATCGCCGCGAACCCCGACAAGGCCGCCCAGTACAAGGCCGGCAAGACCGGCCTGCTCGGCTTCTTCGTCGGTCAGGTCATGAAGAATGCGCCGGGCGCCGACGCGAGCGCGGTCAATCACGCCGTCCGCGCGCGCCTCTCCTGAAAGGGGGCACCCATTCAGGAGAGGACGCGGAGCTTGCCTCCGGCGAACACGGGCTCGGCGGCGACGTGCTGCTTGCGGGGGGCGGCTTCGACCGCGGGACGGATCGCGGGATTGCGCTCGGCCCACGCGCGCGCGACATCGCGATCGAGGAGGTGCGATGGCCGGATGTTCGTGAGGGCGTTCGCCATCACGGCGCGGAGGTTCGGGTTCGTTTGCTCGAGCTGCGCGAGGAGCGCGGTCATCGCATCGCGCTTGAGCCCATCTTGGGAGCCACACAGGTTGCACGGGATGATCGGGAAGGGCTGGGTTGCCGCATACGCCGCGATGTCTTTTTCGGCGCACTGGATGAGCGGTCGGATCACCTCGAATCGACCATCGTCGGTGCGGTAGCTGGCGGGCATCGCCTGGAGCTTGCCGCTGTAGAAGAGGTTGAGCAGGAAGGTCTCGAGCGCGTCGTCGCGATGATGACCGAGCGCGAGCTTGTTGCAGCCGAGCCGCTCGGCCGCGGTGTAGAGGATGCCGCGGCGCAGGCGCGAGCACAGCGAGCAGTAGGTCGACTTGCTATCGACGTGCTCGGTGACGACCGAGTAGGTGTCTTCGCGCAGGATCTCGAACGGCCAGCCGGTGCTCGCGAGGTACGCGTGGAGGCTCTGGCCGTCGTAGCCGGGCTGGACCTGATCGAGGTGGACCGCGATCAGCTCGACCTTGAACGGCAGGCGCGGCACCAGCTTCGTGAGGAGGTGGAACAGCGTGTAGCTGTCCTTGCCTCCCGACATCGCGACCATGATGCGATCATCGGGCGCGAGCAGCTGGTAGTGCTCGCACGCGTCCTTGACGTTGCGATATAGCTGCTTCTCGAGCCGTTTCTCGGCGTCGACGGTCATGCAAGCACTTCTACCGGATCAGGGCCCCCCCGTCATGGGGAATTCGTGGCGACGTTAGTCGGGCTGTTCGTGATCGCGCTCGTCGCGTTCACGACCGAGGGCGCGATCGGCTTTGGAGGCACCGTGCTGGCCGCCAGCGTCGGTGCGCAGCTGGTGCCGCTGGAGGTGCTGCTGCCCGCCTTCGTCGTGGTCAACCTCGCGGTCTCGGCCTGGCTCCTCGGCCGCGATCGCGAGGCGATCGCGTGGCGCATGCTGGCGACCGAGGTCGCCCCACCCGTCGGCGTGGGTGCCGCGCTCGGCCTCGCCCTGTTTCATGTGCCCGGCCAGAGCTGGCTGATCCTCGGGTTCAGCGTGTTCGTGATCGGGCTCGCGATCTTTCAGCTCGCCAGGCCCGGGACCGGCGAGCTCCGCCGCGCGCCGCGGATCGGGTTGCTCGTGCTCGGCGGCATCGCGCACGGCCTGTTCGGCACAGGTGGACCGATGATCGTGTACGTGATGAGGCGGCGCTTGCCCGACAAGCGCGCGTTTCGCGCGACGCTCGCGGTGCTGTGGATCGTGCTGAACGCGGCGCTCGTCGCGAACTTCGCATCGGCGCAGCTCTACACCGCGCGCACGATCGAGCTGGTGATCGCGATCGGGCTCACGGTCGTGCCTGGCCTCGTGCTGGGCAGCCGGATCCATCATCGGCTCGATCCGGTGCGGTTCGAGCGCGCGGTGTGGTTGTTATTACTCGCCGCCGGGCTCGCGCTCGCGATCCGGACGGCGCTCGTGCTCTAGCGACAGACGCTGCCGGGACCATCCGCGATCGTGCGACAGGTCTTGCCGTCGGGGCACGTCGTCGTCGGCTCGCACTTCACTTCGCACGTCTTGAATTCGGGGCCTTTCTTGCCCGCGATGCCGTAGTAGACGACACACGTCGCGGGCGGCGCGCACGCATCGACGGCGCCACACTTCTCACCGATGCTGGGCGCGGTGGCGGGCGGTGCGGCGGGCACGAGCGGCGCGCCCGCCGAGGACCCGGTCGGCGGAGGAACTGGTGCGGGCGGCGGTGGTGGCTGCGCCGACGAGCATGCGACGAGCGCGACTGCGAACAGGGCCTTCAACATGGTGGCGAGCCTAGCGCAGATGCAGGAGCGGCGACCATGTCTCGGGGGTCAGCAACCACAACCAATCCCGCGCACGCGTCGCCGCGACGTAGAACGCGCGTGCGAGCTCCGGCGCGCCGAGCGGATAGAATGCGGGAGAGAGATCGGGAATCACGACGACATCGAACTCGAGGCCCGAGATGGCGTTCGCGGTCGTGACGATCACACCGGGCTCGAACCGAAAATCACCATCGAGGATCAGCTGAGGATCGAGCCCGCGCGACAGCTCCGCGTGCAACCTGCGCGCGTGCTCGGGCGTGCGCGCGATGATCGCGATCTGGCCAGTCGAGCATCGGCGGCATGGTCTCGGTCTGCGTCCGAGGGCCCAGCAGATACGATCGCTCGCGACGTTCGGACCACTCGGACCGCGCGGGTTCGGTCTCGACGACGAGCAGGCCACGGGCCGCCGGGGCCTCGGCCAACACGCGCTCGAGCTCTGCGAACCGCGGCATTCGCTCGTGTGTCGCGCACCGCGCACGACCTGGCAAGCCAGTGTGTAGAGGCTCGATTTGCTACGATCATCCTGTCGCAGCGATCAGCCGCGCGATGCACGCTGCGAGCTCGCCGCGCACGCGCTCGTCGGCGATCCGGCCTGCGACGATCTGGTGCCGCATCACGGGCACCGCGAGGCACGCATCGGCGATCACGGCCGCGTCGGTGTAGCGCAGCACCACGTCGAGCGACGCGTAGGTCCCGGCCGCGCGGGTCGGCCCCGTCGACGGATTGATCCACCCGCACGGCTTGGCGCTCGTCTCGGTCCCGCCCACCGTCCACTCGAGCAAGTTCTTCAACGCACCCGGCATCGCACCGGCATACTCCGGCGTCGAGAAGAGTAGCGCTACCGCGTTGGCGATCCGTGCCCGCAGGCTCGCGACCTGCGCCGGCAGCGGATCGCGATCGAGACCGGGATCGAACATCGGGAGCTCGCGGAGGCCTTCGAAGATCTCGCCGGTGAAGGGCGCGGGAATCAGCTCGTTCACCGTCGCGAGGACGGCCGCATTCGTCGAGCCTTCGCGCACGCTGCCGCAGATGAGGAGAATGACCGGCTTCGCCATCGCCGCGAACTCTACGGCTGTTACGCTTCGTCCGTGGCAGGCCTGACCGCGAAACTCGCGAAGAAGCTCGACAACTGCATCATCGAGAACTTCGCCGACCAGATCGAGATGGAGACAGAGCTTGTCCGCATCGAGAAGCGCGAGGACCTCGCGAATCCCGCGGTGATCGCGGCGCTCGCCACGTGCGCGGATTGTGCGCCGGTCCAGAAGCGGCTCGGCAACCTGCCCGCGGCCGCACTCCACGCCGGTCTCGGCGTCGCCCTCGCCGGCCGGCTGCGTCCCCCGGCCGCGCTCCTCGCACGCGCGCTCCACGACGGCGCCGCGCGCAGCGTGAACGCGAAGCTCGTACTCGCGGTGAAAGGCAAGAGGTCGCTGCCCGCGTTCGCGAATCCAGATCGGTTACCCGCGCCGGTCCACGCGAAGACCAAGCAGGCGATGACCCGCGACGAGCTCGATATCTTCGTGCGCATCCTCGTCGCAGGTGGCGAACCGCCGGCCGAAGACCACGCGCCCGCCTCGCTGGCAGCCCTCGGTCGCGCGCTCGTACTCGGCTGGCTCGCGTTCGGTGGCGATCCGAAACATCGCTGGGCCGCGCTCGGGCCCGCGCCGTTCTTCGACGACGCAACCGCACGTGACCTCGCCGCCTATGCGGTCGAGCTCGCGCCGCGCGTCGCGATGTACTCGAAGGCGCAGGTCCTCGTCGATGCGCTCGGCGCGATGAACAGCCGCGTCGCGCTCGGCCAGCTGCTCGAGATCGCGACCAAGCTACGCACCCGTTCGGTCAAGACGCGCGCCCGCGCCGTGTTCGATGCCGCCGCGAAGCGGATGGGCGTCAAGGAGCACGACCTCGCCGACAAGCTGATGCCGACCTCGGCACGCCCCGGCGAGGAAGCCAAGGTCGTCAAGACCACGGCGAAGGCGTTCTTGAAGCGCCTCGAGCAACGCATGGTCGAGAGCATCACGTTCTCGCTCCACGACTTCATCGAAGATGTGCTCCAGCATCCGATCGCGCATCGCGCCGCGGCAAACGTACTATTCGCGGCGAAGGCAAAGGGCAAGCCGCTGCTGTTCACCATCGTCGGCGAGGCGCTCCAAGACGTGACCGGCAAGACCGTCGCTGCGCCGGCAAGCTCCGCAATCTCGGTCGTCCATCCGATCGAGCTCTCGACCAAGCAGCTCGCCGACTGGAAGCAGCACCTGCCCACGCAGCCGTTCGCGCAACTCGCACGCCCGCTCGAGTACCTCGCGACCACGAAGGCCTTGCAGCGCCACCTCCGCGACCTGCGCGGCAAGACCACGAATGCGCGCAACCTGTTCGGGCTCGAGGGTCTCGGCTGGCAGCGCGGCGCCACCCCAGGGGGGCGCTTCAACGAGCTCGCACGCGAGCTCCACGGCGTGACCGCGACCCTGTCGTTCGAGCCCGGCGTCTTTCTCGTCGCCGGCATGACGACCGAGCAGCGCCTCGAAGGCGTGAGTATCGTCGCGAAGAAGGCGCAGCCGCTCGCGTTCTCCGAAATCGCGCGCGAGCTAGCGCTGCTGTAGCGTCATGGAGGGCCACGAAGCGACCTGCGCCCCTGGGCTAAACTCGGTGCGACTTGGCCATTTCGGCTGCACCGAGCGAGGAGACCGGTACCGCCGCAGGGCGAAACTCGGTGCGATTTGGGCATTTCGGCGGCTGCGCCGCTCGCGCCGGAGATCGCGCTCGTACTGCTAGCGAGCGATGCGAGCTTGTTCGACCACACCGCGGCGCAGCGCATCACGATCGCGCCACTCGGCGACGTGATCGCGCGGATGGATCGGACCGTCGAACTCTAACCCGAACGCGGCATCGAAGTCGGTCGCGCCTTGCGTGCGCACGAACAGGGTCTTCCGATTGTACGGCAGGAAGAACATCAGGAACGGGAAGAAGTTCTTCACGACGACGATATCGGCGCGCCACGGATCGAGCCCGATCTCGGTGTAGAACGAAGGCCGCATCACCATCGCCGGTCCCTCGGTGACAACGATCCGCACGTGATCGACCGCGAGGACGATCGTCTTTCCGAAGCCGGTGCGATCGTGCTTGCTGACCAGCGTGCCGCGCACGGGCAGCGGTTGCGAGCGCGCCGGATCGAGCGTGCCGCCGATCGACGTGGCGATCAGGTCGCCCGGCGAACGCTCCCACAGGGCCGCGATCGCCTGCGGATCGCGCACGGCCGCATAGACGAGCATGCCCGCGCCTTGTTCGAGCAGCGCGCGCAACAGGTGCGTCGAGTCGCCGGGGGCACCGGCGGTCACGACATCGCTCGCATCGGCCATCATCACGCAGCCGAATCTGCGGCGCAGCTTCGCGCCACGCGCGGCGTTGATCGCGGTCACCGCATCGGGGAACGCGGGCGGCTGCTCGTGACGCACGCTCCAGCACAGCTCGGCGAGCTCGTCGGCGATGCGCTCCGCGGTCGCGTGATCGCCATCGGTGACGACCAGCGTGGACCAGCCGAGCGCGGGGTTGTCGTTCCACGGATGGACCATGAACGTCGACGCGGCGAGCACGTCGGGCGCGCGTTCGGCAGCGGCCATCTTGCGAAAGATGCCGCGCATCGGCGCGAGAAAATCGATCGTCTTGCCGCCACCGAGGATCATCGGCAGCGAGCGCCAGGCCATCACCGGGCGATGCTCGCCGAGCACGGCCCCGATCAGGATCCTGCCCGCCTTCCTGCCGACCTTCGCGTGATCGCGGTGCGGATTGGTCTGATAGCCGACGATGGCGGTCGCGAGCTCGACGCGCTCGCGCGTGATGTTGCCGTGGAGATCGTGCGAGATCACGAGCGGTAGATCGCCGATCACCGAGCGCACCGCGCGCAGCAGCTGGGTCTCTGGATCGCGCATGCCCTCGACGCCCATCGCACCGTGCAGCGCGAAGTACATGCCATCGAGCGGGCCCGCTTCGCGCAGCATCGCGACGAGCCGCGCCTCGAGCGTGGCGTAGCACTCGCGCGAGAGCGGTCCTCCGGAAGAAGCCCACGCCGACATCAGCGGCACCGCTTGGATTTCGCGAGGTCGCTCGCCGACGGCGCGCATGAAGCCCGCGAGCTCGGCGCGCTTGAAGTAACCGGCGAGCTCCGGCCCCTTCGTCGTCGCTTCGAGCAACGCCGCACCGGTGAGGTAGTGCGCGGACTCGAAGTCGTGCAGCGTCGTCGGCACGGGCGACAGCGCGTTCGACTCCTGGCAGATCCGAGCGAACGCGATCCGCTTCATGCGTACATGTCCGCGATCACCTTGCGCACCTGCGAGGCGACCAGGCGACGGATTGGCATCTTCGCGGCCATGCCGTACATCGGCGCCTGGCCACTCTTCGCGAGCGAGGGATTCGCGCGCACCTCCGCGACGCACGCGCGCAGATCTGCGAGGTACGAATCGACGATCGGCGCGTGGTTCGCGGTGACGGTCAGATGGATCGACGACGGCCGATGCTGGCGATCGACCGACCAGCCGCGCGCTTCGAGCCGATCAGCGAGCGCATAGACATCGACATCGCTCGTGTAGCTGACGATCGTCGCATCGGGCCGGCCGAGCAGCTTCAAGCCTGGAACCGCGACGATCCCCGCGCGCAGCGCATCCGCGGCGTCGACCGCGCGCTTCGCGAGCGCGAGATAGCCATCCGCACCCATGCCTTGCAACGCGGCCCATGCGGCGGCGATCGGACCGCCCGGGCGCGTGCCGATCAGGGTGGGCGACGCATAGATCCCGCCCGGGAAGTCCGTCGCGACGAAGATCTGGTAGCGCAGGTCTTCGATCGACCGCCACACCAGGCACGAGGCGCCCTTGCCCGCGTACGCGTACTTGTGGAGGTCCGCGCTGATCGAGGTCACGCCGGGCACGCGAAAATCCCATTTCGGGATCGGCCGACCGAGCCGCTCGAGCCACGGCAGCATGAAGCCGCCGACGCATGCGTCGACGTGGAGCGGAAGCTTCTTCGCTTGCGCGAGCTCGCCGAGCTGCGCGATCGGATCGATCACGCCGTGCGGATACTGCGGCGCGGATCCGACGATCAGGATCGTGCGCCAACCGATCGCCTTGGCGACCTTGCGCAGGTCGACGCGCTGCTCGGCATCGACATCGACCTTCACCAGCTTCACGCCGAACAGGTGAGCGGCCTTATCGAACGCCGGATGGATCGTCCTGGGTACCACGATCTCGGGCGACCGGATCCACGGCTTCTTCTTGCGCGCACGATCGCGATACGCCGCGACCGCGCACAGGATCGATTCCGTGCCGCCCGAGGTGACCGTGCCGACCGCGCCGCTGCAATGAAACAGCGCGCCGGTGCTCTGCACGATCTCGCGCTCCATCTGCTTGAGGCTCTTGAACGCCATCGGGTTCAAGAGGTTCGCGCTCGCATACAGCGCGTGCGCGCGATGGATCAGCTCCTCGTGTGCATCGCCCGCGTGATAGACGAGCGAGAACACGCGCCCGCCGCGCCAATCGGTATCGCCCTCGCCGCGTGCCGCGAGCTCGCGCAGGATCTCTTCGGTGCTGCGGCCATGTTCGGGAATCACAGGTGCGCCTCCACGGACAGGGTGAAGATGTTGTTGCTGCCGCTGCCGCGAATGTCCGTCGGCGGGCTCGTGATCGAGTTGGTGATCGTAGGGACTTCGTACCAGTAGTGAATGTAGCTCGCGCCGAACCGGTAGCGCCCGACGGTGTAGCGCCCGCCCATGTGCAGGCCGAAGTGGCTGAACGAGGGCGAATCGAGCGTGAGCACGCGCGGCGGCGCCGGTGAATGATCGTATTGCCCGCCGAGCATCAGATCGAGCTTCGGTGCCGCCTCGAGATCGTGCACGCGCAGGCCACCGGTGAGCTCCTGCGAGTCGTGATAGTCCTTCTCGGTATCGAGCTCGTGGAGCAGGAAGATGCCGCTGATGTCGGTGTGTTGATGCTTGTACTGGCGGTAGAGGTAGTAGCGAAGCTCCGCACCGATCTCGAGGTTCTTCGAGACATCGAAGTTCACGCCGGCCTGAAACGTCCACGGCAACAGCTGTGTCGTGGTCTGCGTGCCATCGAGCACCGCGTTCGCATCCGGCGCGTCCGAGCCGTACTTCACTTCGATCGGGCCGGTGAGCGTCGCATCGACGCGACCGATGATCGCCGCGCCATACGTGAACCGCGGATGCGGCTTGCCGAACACGCCGATCGAGTAGCTCGGCGCCCAGCCCGAACCGTCGAGCTTGAGCGAGGGCTGCGTCCCCACGACCGACGACAGATCCTGGCCGTTCAAGATCGGGAACACGTCGCGCTCGCCGTGGACGCGAATATTGATCACGCCGAGCGTCGCGCCGAGCGCGAGCGTGGGCGTGACTCGATACGCCGCGCCGAGCACGGCTTGCGGCGCGATCACGTACCCATCGATCAAGTGATAGCGCGTGACCGCGTTGTCCTCGAACGCCGCGCCCGTGCCATTGCCGACGAACACCGAAGCGCCGACGTAGAGCTTCGGTGTCAGCTTGCCCTCGACCGCGATCATCGGAATCACGCCGAACGCGCGGCTCGGCTTGACCGGCGCGTAGTAGCCGCTCGAGGTCGGCGACACGCCGAGGAAGCGATCGCTCTGATCCCACGGTGCGAGCTCGAACTGCGTGCTGAGCAGCGACACGCCCATCGAGACATACACGACCCAATCGTCCTGCAGCACGAGGCCCGCGGGGTTGTGATAGATCGACGACGGATCATCGGGCCGGCCGATCACCGCACCCATCGCGGTGCGCCGCACACCGATCTCTGGAATGCCGAAGCCACCCGCTTGCGCAGTGCTTGCCGCGAGCAACGTGGTCAACAACAGTCGCTTCACCTTCTCCGAGTACCGCGCGGCCCCGGGAGCGTCCATCACCAACCGCGGGTTGTCGCTATCTATTCGGACCGCAGCGCGGCCTGGACCGCGCTGGGCGCCGGCAGCTTCGCATCGCGAAATGCGCGGGCCATCGCGATCGGGCTGCCGTAGCCGACCAGCGTCGCGACCTCGCCCACAGAGGACTCAGGACCAGACAGCAGCAGCACCGCGACGCGCAGGCGCAACGCCAGCAGCGCATCGCGAAAACCATTGCCCATGCCGAACGTGTTCGCGAGGTCCTTCGCGTCGCGGCCGACCTGGCGCATCGACATCTCGAGGCTACCGGCGAGCTGCTTGAGCGAGACCGTGCCCCCGTAGGTCTCGTAGAGCGGGCGCAGCGCCGCCCACAGCCGGCGATAGCGCTCGGGCTCCTCGTGAATGCGCACCGCCGGGCGCGTGACGCCGACCGAGGCCAGCGCATCGAACACCTCGCCGATCGCGGTCGGCTGATCCATCACGCGGAGCGCGATGTCCCAGAGGCGTGCTGGCAGCGCGAGGCGCCCGGCTGCCATCCCGACCGGTGCGGCGATGTCCTCGCGGCTGTAGCGCAGGTGGATGATATGGACGCGCTCGCCATCGGTGCGGAACGTGCGCGAGTTCGGGCCGAGCCGCTCGATCTCGTCGTCTGCGAGGATCAAGCCGACGGGGCCCTCGATCGCCTCGCCGACCGCCGGCGCATAGCGGCCGGCGACGATCAGAAAGACGTGACCGACGGGCTCGGCCTTGCCGGCGACCGTCGCGGCGAACCGCGTGTCGTACGCGAGCCGATCGCGACGCACGACGGTTCCGCGCACCGAGCGCTCCAGGACAAGTGTGGTGTGCATCCCCGCGTTCCCGATCCGGATCTCGGAGGTCGCCGTGAGCATGCGCTTCGATCGTACGCCTGGCCCGCGAGGCCGTACACTGCGCCATGGATCTTGTTTGGCGCCTCGGCGCGCGCATGCCTGCTGCCGAGTACCGGGTATTCAGGACCGCCTTCGTGGACGGCGTCCATCCACAGACTGGCGCGACCAAGCGGTTCTCCCTGATCGAGGCGGTCGACTGGATCAACGTGATCGCGATGACGCCCGAACAGCGCGTGGTCCTGATCCGCCAGTTCCGCGTCGGGGCCGAAGAGGTCTGCCTCGAGATTCCGGGCGGTATGGTCGATCCGGGCGAGGCGCCTGCCGAGGCTGCCGCCCGCGAGCTCGCCGAGGAGACCGGCTACACCGCGCCGCACTGGGAGCAGATCGGCGACCTCTCGCCGAATCCCGCGATCCAGACCAACCGGCTGTACACGTTCCTCGCCCGGGATGCCGTCCAGACCAGCGCCCCCCGGCTCGAAGACTCGGAGGTGATCGAGACCGAAACCGCGACGTTGGCCGAGTGCCACGCCGCAATTCGTGACGGCCGCATCGATCACGCGCTCGTCGTCGCCGCATTTGCCCACCTCGCGTTTAGGTGACCCCGCGGTCCGAGCGTATAGATGCTAAAACCGCGGCCATGCCCGCGAAGACCACCTGCCCCATCACGCTCCCGAAGTTCCTCGAGAAGGCCGAGCCGCTCAGGATCTCGATCAACGGTCAGGACATGCTCGCCGAGGTGAAGCAGTTCTCGACCGGCTCGTTCGGCTGGTACATGAACGCGAAGACGCTCGTGCAGATCGATGGCAAGGCCGTCTCGGTTCAGATCGGCATGAACATGATCATCGTCGGCAGCAAAGACGCCGAGCGCTAGAGATGGCCTCGACACGGATCGCGCAGGTTTTCGGCGGTCAGGTTGCCGTCGGTTCCAAGGTCACCATCGAGGGCTGGGTACGGACCCGGCGCGATTCGAAGGCGGGGCTCTCGTTCGTGGCGATCCACGACGGCAGCTGCTTCGAAGCGCTCCAGATCGTCGCGCCACAAGAGCTCGCGAACTATCAGAGCGACATCCTCCGGATCACCACGGGCTGCTCGGTCCGCGCGATCGGCGAGGTCGTCGCATCCCAGGGCAAAGGTCAGAGCGTCGAGGTGCGCGCGGATTCGCTCGAAGTGATCGGCTGGGTCGAGGACCCGGATCACTATCCGATGCAGCCCAAGCGCCACACGATGGAGTACCTGCGCGAGGTCGCTCACCTCCGCGTCCGTACGAACGTCATCGGCGCGGTCACGCGCGTGCGGCACACGCTCGCGATGGCGGTCCATCGGTTCTTCGATCAGCAAGGCTTCTTCTGGATCCACACGCCGATCATCACGGCCTCGGATGCCGAGGGTGCCGGCCAGATGTTCAAGGTCTCGACCCTGGACTTCGCGAACCTGCCGCGCACGCCCGAAGGCAAGATCGATTACGACAAGGACTTCTTCGGCAAGGAAGCGCGGCTCACGGTCTCGGGGCAGCTCAACGTCGAGACCTACGCGATGGCGATGTCGCGCGTGTACACGTTCGGCCCGACCTTCCGCGCCGAGAACTCGAACACCCGGCGTCACCTCGCCGAGTTCTGGATGATCGAGCCGGAGATCGCGTTCGCGGATCTGAACGACGACGCGCAGCTCGCGGAAGACTTCTTGAAGTTCATCTTCAAGACGCTGCTCGAGGAGCGCAAAGACGACATGGAGTTCTTCGCGAAGTTCGTCGACAAGGACTGCATCACGCGGCTCCAGTCGATGGTCGAATCGAAGTTCGCCCGGCTCGACTACACCGACGCGATCGCGGAGCTCGAGAAGGCGAAGCAGAAGTTCGAGTTCCCCGTGAAGTGGGGCATCGATCTGCAGAGCGAGCACGAGAAGTACCTGACCGAGCACGTGATCAAGGGTCCGGTCGCGGTCGTGAACTACCCGAAGGACATCAAGGCGTTCTACATGCGTCAGAATCCCGACGGTAAGACCGTCGCGGCGATGGACGTGCTCGCGCCCGGCATCGGCGAGATCATCGGTGGCAGCCAGCGCGAAGAGCGCCTCGACGTGCTCGACGCGCGGATCACCGAGATGAAGCTGAACCCGGCCGACTACGGCTGGTATCGCGATCTGCGGCGCTACGGCACGGTGCCGCACGCCGGCTTCGGCCTCGGCTTCGAGCGCGCGATCATCTACGCGACCGGCATCGAGAACATTCGCGATGTCATTCCGTTTCCACGCGCACCTCGCCAGGCCGAATTTTGAGCTGGGTGCTCGACGTCGAGCGCGCGTACGTCGCTGCGGCGACGCGGCGCTCGCCACTCGTGCAGGATGGCAGCGACAGGTTCATCGCGGCGACGGGCGCGGTCGCCTCGCATTTTCTCGCGGTCGGGTCGCCGCGCAGCTTCTCGCTGATCTGCGACAGCGATGATCAGGTCGCGCTCGCCCAGCTCTCGCTCGAGGCGCATCGCGAGTGGTTCAAACCGACCGATCTGCGGTGCACGAGTGAAGCGGTCGCGACCGCGGTCGGTGGCCGCGTGGTCTCGCTCGCCGAAGCGCTCGCGGTCGATATCGTGTGCATCCACGGCTCGAGCGTGAAGATCGCGGCCGCACAGCTGCGCCGCGGCACGCATGTGAATTTGTTGGGCGATCCGGATTGCATCGATAGCGAGCTCCTGCAGCTCGCGACCGTCGCCGATACCGCGGCGCTGTGCGAGATGGCGGCCGGCTTCGTCGATGGCCGTCAGCTCGACGAGCTCACGGTGTTTTGCCGTAGATGATCACCAACCGTTCTCGCGTAACCAGCGCTCGAGACGCGCCGCGTAGACGAGGTCGAGCAACGTGATCGACTTCTTGTCGTGGGTGTGAATCTTCAGCGTCGTTCCAGGATAAGCCATCACGATGTCGGGGTGGTGGTCCATCTCGTCGGCGAGCTTGGTCGCGAACGCGACTGCCTCCCCGCACTTCGCCATCCCCTTTACGCCCGCCAGCACGAGCTTGAGATCGAGCCCGTCGATCGACCACCGCGCGCCGAGGAGCGCGACCTGCTTCGCGATCTCGTCTTTGCTGACGCTCGGGCCAACGGTGTTGCTGGCCAGGGCATCGAGGTCATCGCTCATAGCGAATACGCTAGCGCCAACGCGCCACGTGCTCAAGTGCGCGATACCCTCATGGACCATGAATCTGTTCGAGCTAACCGTCCCCCAGCTCGCGAAGACCCTTCGCAACGTCGATCGCTGGTTGAAGTCCGCGGAGCAGTATGCCGAGCAGCGCAAGTTCCCGGTCGACAACTTGATCGGAGCGCGGCTGGCGCCGGATCAGTATCCACTGGTGCGTCAGATCCAGACCGTCTGCGACAACGCGAAGTTCATCCCGGGTCGCCTATCCGGGAAAGAGTGGCCTGCGCACGCCGATACCGAGACCACGTTCGAGCAACTCCACGCGCGGATCACCGCCGTGTCGACGTACCTCGAGACGTTCAAAACGGCCGACCTCGAAGGCTCCGCCGAGAAGAAAATTTCACTGCCGTGGATGCAATCGAAGTGGATGACTGGAATCGAGTACGTGACCCAGTTCGCACTCCCGAACTTCTACTTCCACACCACGCTCTGCTACGCGATCCTGCGACACAACGGCGTACCGCTCGGGAAGAACGACTTCATCGGAGGGATCCCGATGCGCGACTGAACGATTCAACGAAATTGATGGCTGGTCGATCTAGCTGCCGGTATGGTGGGCGCGATGGTGGCGAATGGACCGCCCGTCCGATCGGATGATCCATTCCGGCTGCTCTTCGAGCGCCTCAAGTCGGGCGCCGCGCGCTGCCGGTTGATCGTCGAAGGCGACCGCGTCGTCGGCACCGAGGTGCTCGAGCACAACCCGGCGTTCGCCGCGGTTCGCCACGTGGCGGTCGAGCTGCTGGCGTTGCTCGAGCGCGTGCGGACCAGCGGTTCCGAGTCCGAGGAACTTAGCCTCCATGGCTCGAAGTACGAGGTGACCGCGTACACCACCACGGCTGACGAAGTGATGCTCGTCGTCGACAACGTCAGCGCGCCGGTGACGCAGAACTTCGAACAGCGGTTCGAACAGGCGTTCTACGGCAACGCCGCCGCGATGGTGATGGCGCGCCGCGACACGCTGCAGATCGTCGACGTCAATCCACGCTGGCTCGAGATGTTCGGCGAGACCCGCGAGCACGTGATCGGCAAGACCCCCGTCGAGCTCGACCAATTCAGCGAGACCGATCGGGCCAGGCGAGTCGCCGAGCACCGCGCGAACCTCGGCGGCTACGAGAGCGAGCTCCGGCTGCGCGCACGCACTGGCGAGATCGTGATCGTGATCGCGAGCGCGAAGCCGATCGATCTGCCTGAAGGTCCGTGCACGCTGACCACGCTGATCGACATCACCGCGCGCGAGCAGGCCGAGGAAGCCTTCGAGGTCGCATTCGATGCGAGCCCTGCCGGCATGATCCTCGTGCATGGCGCGACGGGCGTCATCGTCTCGGTCAATCGTCGCATACTCGAGTTCACCCATCAGGAGCGCGAAGATCTCGTCGGTCGCGATGCGAGCGAACTTCGGCTCGTGATCCGACCTCCTCGGTTCCAGCTCCTTCGCATCATCGAACGCACCGGCCGGCTCGACGCGGTCGAGGTCGAGATCGAGGTCAAGGGCGGCGGCGGCCATTGGGCGCTGCTGTCGACCGAACAGATCACGCTGAGCGGCACGGTGTATCGGCTCTCGGTGTTCACCGATATCTCGGCGCGCAAGCGCGTCGAACGCCGCATGCTCGCACAACACACCATCGGGGCACACCTCACCGAATCCTCGGGGCTCGAGACCGCACTGCCGCACGTGGTCGAAGCGCTGTGTCGTGCCGAAGGCTGGGACTGCGGTGCGGTGTGGCTCCCGAACAGCGACAGCGTGCTGCGTTGCCTCGCGACGTGGCCGCCACGTGCCGAGCTCTCGGATCTGGGCGCGTTCACGAGCGCGACGGTGATCGATCCGATGGCGGGCCTACTCGGGCGGGTGCTCGCGACGAGCAAGCCCGAGAAGATCGTCCTCGATGCGATTCGCGGTCCCCGCGGCGCGGCCGTTGCGGCGGACATGACTCGCGCGGTCGCGTTCCCGATCCTGCGCGGCGCCGAGGTCCTCGGCGTGGTTGCACTCGCAGCCCACCTCGCGGATCCGGAACCCCTCGATGTCGGCGAGCTCGGCCTGTTCGATTCGGTCGGCCGCCTGCTCGGCTTGTTCATCGAGCGCACGCGCGCCGAAACCGCGCTGCGCGAGCTCAACGCCGGCCTCGAACAGCGCATGAAGGACCGGACGTTCTCGCTGGAGGTCATGAACCGCGATCTCGAAGCATTCACGTCCTCGGTCTCGCACGATCTGCGCGCACCGCTACGCACCATGCACGGGTTCTCGCAGATCCTGCTCGAGGACTTCAGCACCGAACTGCCGACGGAAGCCAAGCGCTTGCTCGGCAGCATCGCCGGCGGCGCCATTCGGCTGCGCGACCTCGTCGATCGGCTGCTCGAGTTCTCGCGCCTCGGCAAGAACAGTATCGCTCGCTCCGGCATCGATCTCGATCCGATGGTGCGCGCGGTCGTCGACGAGCTCCTCACCGGCAAGGCGCTCGGCGATCGGCTCGAGCTCGAGATCCAGCCGCTCGGCACGTGCAACGCTGATCCGTCGCTGATCCGCGCGGTGTGGCAGAACCTGATCGACAACGCCTTGAAGTACTCGCGCAACCGCGAGCAGATGAAGATCACGATCGGCTGCGAGCTGCGCGATGGCGAGCCGGTGTACTTCGTGCGCGACAACGGCGTCGGGTTCGATACGCGCCATGCGCACCGCCTGTTCGGCGTGTTTCAGCGGCTGCACTCCGAGCAAGAGTTCGAAGGCACCGGCGTCGGCCTCGCGAACGTGCGTCGGATCGTCGAATGGCACCACGGCAGGATCGCCGCGACGTCCGAGCTCGGGCAGGGCAGCAAGTTCGAGTTCACGCTCGGCAAGGAGGTCAGGTAATGGTGTTGCGAGTGCTGATCGCCTACAAGGTGCAGGGCTGCGCCAGATCGCGATCCGCGCGCACTAGACGAGAGCCCGGCTCGACGCGCCGTAGCTACCAGACGCCGTTCGCGCCGATGAAGTCGTACGGATAGCCGAGCGGGAACGTCGAGGCCTTGTCGAGCAGGTCGACGTGGTTCGCCGCGAGCTCGAGATCCCCAGCCGCGAGGTTCGCATCGAGTTGCTCGAGGTTGCGCGCGCCAAAGATCACCGAAGCCACCTGCGGCTTCGCGAGCAACCATGCGAGGCTGACTGCCGAGGGCGTGCTGGAGAGCTCGCTCGCGACCGCGCGCACCGCTGCGATGATCTTCCAGTTGCGCTCGTTGTCCCAGCGCTTGTAACGGTCGCCTTGACCGAGCCGCGTGTCGGCGGCCGGCGGCGTGCCCTGTTCGTACTTGCCCGAGAGAAATCCCGAGGCAAGCGGCGACCACGGCAAGATGCCGAGCCCGGCGGTCCGGCACAGCGGCACGTGCTCGCGCTCGATGTCGCGCGCGACCAAGCTGTACTGCGCTTGCAGCGTCACGAAGCTCGCGAGCTGCCGGGTCTTGCTCTCCCACAAGCTGTTCGCGAGCCGATACGCCGCGTAGTTCGAGCACCCCGTGTAGACCACCTTGCCTGCACGCACGAGATCATCGAGCGCGCGCAGCGTCTCGTCTTCCGCGACCGCGATGTCCTGCGCGTGGATCTGATAGAGATCGATACGATCGGTCTTCAACCGGCGCAGCGAAGCCTCGCAGCACTTGATGATGCGATAGCGCGAGCCGCCGCTCTTGTTGGCGCCGTCGCCCATAATGAAGCGAAACTTCGTCGCGATCACGAGCTTGTCGCGCTGACCGCTGTTCGTGAGCCACGTGCCGAGCGCGCGCTCGGACAGGCCGTCCTGGCCGTACACGTCGGCCGTATCGATGAAGTTGATCCCCGCCGCGACCGCGCGATCGAGCACCGCGAACGTGGTCGCCTCGTCCGAGCCGACCTTGTGCATGAAGGAGCTCTCGTCGGCTTCGCCGAAGGTCATCCCGCCGAGGCAGAGATTCGAGACCTTTACGCCGGCGGCGCCGAGGTTCCTGTATTTCATGCCGAGACCCTAGCACTCGTGGTAATCCGTGGAGGTGAACGCCGTCGCAACTGCGCAGGCACAGAGCTGGCGATCGATCTATCTGAACGCGCTCACGATTCCGTTCTGGGGCGTGCATCTGCTCGCGATCGTGGGAGGCGCTGTCACCGGGTTTTCACTGACCGGCGTCCTCGTCGCCCTCGGCTGCTACGTGCCGCGGATGTGGTTCGTCACGGGCGGGTATCACCGGTACTTCTCGCATCGCACGTACAAGACCTCGCGCTGGTTTCAGTTCGTGCTCGCGCTCGGCGCGCAGTGCACCGGTGAAAAGGGCGCGCTGTGGTGGGCAGCGCATCATCGCGTGCATCATCGGCTGAGCGATCAGCCCGGCGATATCCACTCCGTGATCCAGTCCGGATTCTGGTGGTCGCACATGGGTTGGTTCCTCGCGCGCGACCTCGAAGGCGTCGATTACTCGCGGATCAAAGACTTCACGAAGTACCCCGAGCTCGTGTGGCTCGACCGCCTGTGGATGGTGCCGCCGATCGTGATGGGCGTGCTCGCGTTCGTGATCGGCGGCTTCTGGGGCCTCGTCTGGGCGTTCGCGCTGCCGCAGATCATGTGCTGGCATGGCACGTTCACGATCAACTCGCTCTCGCACCTGTGGGGCTCGCGCCGCTACAAGACCGGCGATGACTCGCGCAACAACCCGGTGCTCGCCGTGGTCACCCTCGGCGAGGGCTGGCACAACAACCATCACCACTATCAAGTGAGTGCGCGCAACGGCTTCTTCTGGTGGGAGTACGACGTCACGTTTTACGTACTCAAGGCGATGTCGGTGGTGGGCTTGGTCTGGGATCTCCACCCCGTGCCGGATCACATCCGCGCCGATATCGCCGCCGAGGATGACTCCTCGGCGCTCGCTGCCTAGTGCAACTCCCACCCGCGAATATCCAGCTCCGTCGCGCGCAGCTCGTGCTGATGCTCGCGATCCTCGTGCCGACGATCCTCATGACCGGCGTCGGCGTGATCTTGTTGTCACTGCGCAGCAACGCCGTGACCACGCTGATCTCGGGGTTGCTCGTGCTGACGTTCTGCACGTCGGGCATCACCGGCTACATCCTGGTCTCGATCTTCGTGACCAAGGGTGCCGGGCTCGCGCGGATCCAGAACGATTTCACCTCGGCTGTCTCGCACGAGCTGCGCACGCCGGTGACCTCGATCCGCTTGCTCCTCGAATCGTTGCGGGACGATCGCTTGAACGAGAGCGATCGCCGCGAGGTCCTCACGCTGCTCGCGCGCGAGACCCAGCGGCTCGAGACGCTCGTCGGGCGCGTGCTCGAGCTCTCGAAGCTCGAAGCGGGCCAGCATCCGTGGTCGCGCGAGCCCGTCGATGTTCGCCACCTCGTCGACGAAGCGATCGCGATGTTCGATGCACACTCGCTGTCGAATCCGACGCCGGTCTCGATCGATGTCGAGCGCGGCCTCGTCGCGATCGGTGACAGGGAGACGCTCGTGCGCGCGCTCGGCAACCTGCTCCACAACTCGTGGAAGTACACCGGTGAGGACAAGAAGATCGGGATCGAGGCGCACGCGACCGGTCGCAACCTCGAGATCATCGTGCGCGACAACGGCATCGGCATCGAGCGCGCCGATCAGGGCTCGATCTACGAGCAGTTCAAGCGCGGCCGCGCGATCCACGATAGCGGCATCCCCGGCGTCGGCCTCGGCCTCGCGTTCGTGCGCACGATCGTCAAAGGGAACCGCGGCAAGATCGATTTTGTCTCGGAGCCCGGCAACACCTCGTTCCGGATCCGGCTCAAGCGCCAGCGCGAGGCGGATCGCAACAACATCCCGGTGACGTCGTGATCCTGATCGTCGAGGATGACGAGGCCATCGCGACCGGCCTCGCGCTCAACCTCAAGCTCGCTGGCCGGCAGACCGTGATCGCGCGCGATGGCGATGAAGCGATCACGCGCGCGACCGAGCAAGACTTCTCGCTGGTCCTGCTCGATATCAACCTGCCGAAGAAGAACGGCCTCGAGGTCATGGCCGCGCTGCGCGATGCCGACAACCTCGTGCCGGTGATCGTGCTGTCGGCGCGCGATGGCGAGTACGACAAGGTGGCCGCGCTCCGGCTCGGTGCGGACGATTACGTCACCAAGCCGTTCGCTCTCGCGGAGCTACTCGCGCGGATCGATGCCGTGTTGCGCCGCGCCCAACCGCCGGTCGTGGTGCCGGCGGTGGTCCCGCGGCCACTGGAGCTCGAGCTCGGCTTCGATGATGTCGCGATCGATCTCGCGCAACGCGTGGTCACGCGCGCGGGTGTCGAGATCAAGCTCACCCATCTCGAGTTCGAGTTGCTCGTGTTCTTCGTTCGCAACCCGAACCAGGTCTACGCGCGCGCGCAGTTGTTCAGCCTGGTGTGGGGCCAATCCGCGGGCTCGGTGCGCACGGTCGACAACTTTGTCGGCCAGCTGCGCAAGCGGTTCGAGAACGATCCGGAGCTCCCACAGCACTTCATCACCGTGCGCGGCTCCGGCTATCGCTTCGATCCCTAGCCAGCCGGGCTAGCCGCGACATTTGCGTCTCGGAAAGCTGGCAAACGATGACACTAGTTGCTGGAACTGCTTGGAATTTTACGTGTGGTCCTGTGGCACGACCAATGCGATCACCTCACACAAATGAAGAGCTTGGTGATCGCGTCTCTGCTCGTTCCTGCCTGCTACGGCGGTGAGCGCCACGATTCCGGTGCGTGTCCCGCCGGTGAAACCTGCTCCAACCTCACGCCGCAAGGCCTCGAGTTCATCGGCGCCACGTTTGCCGATTACCCGTCGGTTGTCGGGCCGTCACCGACCGCGATCGGTGGCACGCAAGACATCGCGCTCGACTACGAGCGCGACGTCGTCGGCGTCTACGTGCCGCTCGATCTCGCGTACACGGCCGCTGATGACGGCGGCAACGGCGTTGCCCTCGATCATCAAGCCGGCTCGATCGTCACGATGCGTGGCGTCGCGAGCCGCACGAACTATCTCCGGATCTTGGATGCGACTACCGGCGAGCTGTTCGATCGTCACTCGCTGACCGGCGCGGCGGTCTCGCGCCTGGCGATCGTGCCGGCGACGACCGAGATCGTTCCGGAAGGCGTCGACATCGCGTTCGCGACCGGGACCGTGAAGCTCGGCGTCGCGCTCTACGGCCAGGTCCAGGAGAGCATCGGCGCGCAAGAAGAACGCTTGATCGACCAGAGCATGGCGCTCGATCTGGCCGGCGCGACGCAGCCGACGTGGGATTCGCTCCAGCTCGGCGCGCCGGCCGGCACGTATCCGCTCGTAGTCACGGCCGGCGACAAGCCGAGCGCGAACCTCGACGTGATCGTCGTCGATCACATCGATCAGATCGCGAAGGCGCCAGACAACGCGACGACGCTGCGCCCGATGGGCAGCACCCTCGTCTGCTTCGACGCGATGACCGATGGTCATTATGTCGCGGGTCTCGAGTGGCACTACCTCGTCGACAACGTCGACAAGACCCAGGACGCGCTCGGCAACTGCATCTCGGTCGGCACCGATCAGACCAGCGGCACGGTGACCGTGGTCGGTAGCGCCATGGGCGAGTCGGCGACGCTCACCCTGCGGATCGCGGCAGCTCGCACGATTGCTCCTCATCGCGCACAACGCGTGCTCGTGCCGACGGCGGGTGACCGCGCCTCGATGTAAGCTGAGGCATGACGATCTTCGCCAAGATCATCCGAGGTGAAATTCCCTGCCACAAGATCTACGAGGACGAGCACGTCCTCGCGTTCCTCGATATCGGACCCATCGCGCGCGGACACACGCTCGTGATCCCGAAAGAAGAAGCGGCGACGCTGGACCAGTTGTCCGACGAAGCCGCCGCCGCGATCGGCCGCGTGTTACCGCGCCTGTCACGCGCTGTCCTGGCCGCGACCGGCGCGACCGCGTTCAACGTGCTCCAGAACAACGGCGCGATGGCGCATCAGGCCGTGTTCCACGTCCACTTCCACATCATCCCGAAGCTCGACGACACCAGCGGGCTCGGCATCGGCTGGCCGACCGGCACGCTCGAGGATGGCGCGGAGCTCGCGAAGGCGATCGCGAGCAAGCTGTGAAGCTCGCGCTCGCCCTCTGCGCTGCCCTCGGCTCCGGTTGTCTCTACGCCACGTATGTGGCGCAAGCGGCGCACGGTCAGTTCGAGCTGCTCGGCCAGGCCAAGCCGATCGAGGACGTCATCGACGATCCGGCGACGCCGCTGCGCACCGCGATGATGCTCGCCGAGATTCCCGAGATCAAGACGTACGGCCGGAGCTACGGCCTCCGCATCCGCCGCAACTACGAGGCGTACGCGATGCTCGGTCGCCCGGCAGCCGTCTGGTTCACGGGCGCTGCCGATCCGGTCGCATTCAAGCCGCGGCGCTGGTGCTTTCCGATCGTCGGCTGCTTCGCGGGTCTCGGCTGGTTCGATCAACAAGATGCGATCGAGTTCAAGCAGAAGCTCGAGAGCGAAGGCTACGACGCGATCGTGCGCCCCGCCTCGGCGTACTCCACCGGCGGCTGGTTCCCCGATCCGGTGCTCTCGACCATGCTCGGCGGCGGCGACGACGCCCTGCCGGAGCTCGCGAACGTGATCCTCCACGAGTCCGTCCACGCGACCGTGCTCGTGCCCGACGAGCCATTCTTCAACGAGAGCTTTGCGTCCTATATCGCTGATGCGTTGACCGATCATTGGATCGAGATTCACTTCGGCTCGGGCTCGCCCGAGGAGCTCGCGTGGACGCTCGGCCAGGCACTTCACTATCCGCGCACCGTGCGCACGCTGGCCGCGTACGAGGCCCTCAAGAAGGTCTACGAGGGACCGCTGCCCCGCGCCAAGAAGCTCGCCGAGAAGGCTAAGATCATCGACGAGCTCGTCGACGATCTGAAGCTGCGGACCCGGCCGAACAACGCGTCGCTCACCGAGTCGCGCGTATATAACGGCGGCGCCGCGCCGCTCCTCCTGGCCCATCGCGCCTGTGGTGACCTGGCCTCGCTGCTTCGCGCCGGCAAGACGCTCGCGCGACGCGACTTCGCCAAGACCCTGCAGGACGACCTCACGCCGATCTCGAAGATCCTCGCCGAGCGTTGTCGCGCAGCCAGGCACTGACCAGCTGCGCAGGTAATTGTTTGGTGCTCAAACAATCGCCGCAGAAAATTGGCTCGCGCACTCGCCGATCGGCACGATACCCGTCGGGGGTTTCATGCGTTCGTTTGCGATCGTTGCGTGCTCGCTCGTTCTTGCCGTCACTGCTACTGCAGAGGCGAACGCGAAACCTAAACGCGAGGCTCACCACGCCGCGAAAGAGAAGTCCAAGCGCTCCGCGCGTGCGCGCTTCCACGAGCCGGCCAAGAGCGGACCGAGGATCCGCGCCGCCTACGTGATCCGCGGTTCGGTCGAAGGCCAGAGCCTCGGCCAGCCGTGGCAAGGCAAGCTCCACGATCCGACCCAGCTCGAACAGGGCGAGGGCTACGTGATCCGTCGCCCGTACCGCGCGTTCGGCACGAAGACCACGGTGGAGTTCATCCATCACGCGATCACCGATCTGCGCGAGCAGTTCCCCGAGGCCCACGTGTTCGCGGTCGGCGACATCTCGCAGGAGTCCGGCGGTCAGATCACGCAGCACCGCTCGCACCAGTCGGGTCGCGATGTCGATATCGGCCTCGTCTACAAGTCGAAGCCCGCGACCTTCCCCGCGGACTTCATCCCCGCGACCGCCGACAACCTCGATTGCGAAGCGACGTACGCGCTGGTCAACGAGTTCGCCGAGACCGCCAAAGAAGACGGCGGCGCGCAGGTGATCTTCCTCGACTACAACGTCCAGGGCCTGCTCTATCACTGGGCCAAGGATCACGGCGAGGACGAGACGATCCTCGAGCACCTGTTCCAGTACCCGAGCCGCGGCAGCAGTGATTCGCTGGTCCGTCACATCCCGAACCACAACAATCACATCCACGTTCGCTTCAAGTGCCCGGGCTCCGACACGTCGTGCCGTAACTAACGCTGAACGTTCTCGCCCGAGCCCGAGCCCGAGCACGGTCGTGTTCCGAGGAGACGTTCCGACGCGCAGAAGATCCGGCTCGGCCTGCGGCCTGGGCTCGGGCCCGATCACGGCGCCGAGCGATCCGGTCGCGCACCTGGCGATTTGCAGCGCTCGCCTACGCACGCGCGCAGCAGTGCTTCGAGAGCTTGCCAGAGCCACACGAGCACGGCGCATTACGCGGCACGCGGGCAGTGATCATCCGGTGGACCGACGAGCACAGCAGCTCCAGGCTGGCGTTCGGGCGCAGTGCGTGGTGCAACGCTCCCCGCATCGGCTCTTGTTCTTCGAACGTCGCCTCGGTCTGGAGGTGCTCGAAGTACTGGACCTTGCCGTCGCCCTCGGGGCCACACGCCACGTTGGTCTCGAGCGCGTGGACCTTGCGACAACGTGCCGGCCGCGCGGCGTAGATCGTGCAAGAGCCCTCGCGATTGAACGCGCACATCACGTGCTGCTTGCGCAGCTCCATCGCCGCCACGTTGCGCGCCTCGTCGGTGCGCGCCTTCTCGAGCGCAGGACCCGCGCGGCCGACCGCCTTCTTCCACGCCGGATACGCCGCCGCGAACTGCGCGCGGACCTCGGGTTGCTCGCCGAGCCACGCGGCGACCGCGACCGCTTCGCCTTCGGAGACCAGGAGCGGCGACGCGCAGCACGCACTGCATCCTTCCGCGCACGCGATCGTCAGCCCGCGTTCGGCCGCCCCGGCACTCCGCGCTTCGATCGCCGCATCGAGCTGTGCATGCATCACCATCACGAGCCCCGCCGCATCCGCGGCCTGGATCACGGGCAAGCGCACGCGTTCGCCGGCTTGCGCCGCACGGATCGCGGTGCCGAGCGTGCCGGCGATCAGCGCGAGCCGTTCGCTGTCCCTCGTGATCAACTGCGGATCTTGCGGAGGAGATCGCCGGCCTTCGAGACGATGCCGTCGCCGTACAGCGTCTTGATCATGCCGCGCAGCTGCTTCGGCATGTCGCCCTTCTGGCGGAAGCTCATCATGTTCATCGGCAGCGAGAACGTTTGCTCGGCGGTCGCCTTCACGCGCGAGAACTCGCGAATGCCTTCTTCGCCATGAATCCGGCCAAACCCCGAGTCGCCGACGCCGCCGAATGGCAGGCCGTAGATGCCGGCGAACGCCATCACCGAGTTGATCGACGTCATGCCCGCGCGCATGCGATCCGCGATCGCGCGCGCCGACTTCTTCGCGAACACGCTCGAGCCGAGGCCAAACTTCGAATCGTTCGCGAGCCGGATCGCTTCGTCGACCGATTTCACCTTCTGGATCGGGATCACTGGACCGAACGTCTCCTCGACCATGATCTTCATCTCGTGGTTGACGTTCGTGAGCACGGTCGGCTGGATAAAGCTGCCGCTGATCGCGCCCGGACCACCGGTGTGGACCTTCGCGCCCTTCTTCACCGCATCTTCAAGGTGATCGCGGACGATATGGATCTGCGCTTCCGAGGTCATCGCACCGAGGTGACCATCGTCGCCGCCGACCTTGAGCTCCTTGACCTGCTTGACGACTTCGTCGACGAACCGATCGTGGATCGCGTCGCTGACGTAGACGCGCTCGATCGCGACGCACGCCTGGCCCGCGTTCGAGAGCGCGCCGTAGACCGCGGCTTCGGCCGCCTTCTCGAGATCCGCATCGTCGGTGACGATCATCGCATCCTTGCCGCCGAGCTCCATCAACACCGGCGTGAGGCGCTCCGCGGCCGCGAGCATCACGCGCTTGCCGGTCGCGGCACTGCCCGTGAACGAGATCTTGTTGACCGCGGACTTCGCGAGCGCAGCGCCCGTCGAGCCCGCGCCGGTCACGACCTGCAACAGATCCGGCAGCGCAAACGTGCGCGCCGCGATCTTCTCGATCTCGAGTGCGATCAGCGGCGTGAGCTCGCTCGGCTTCCACACGACCGCGTTGCCCGCGGCGAGCGCGTACGCGATCGAGCCCATCGGCGTGTTGATCGGGAAGTTCCACGGACCGATCACGCCGACCACGCCGAGTGCGTGATACGAGATCGTCGCGCGAAAGTTCGCGAGCAGGCCCGACGAGACCTTCTTCGTCGCGAGGGCCTTTTCGGCGATACCCGCCGCGTGCTTGAGGTGACCGAGCGACATCATCACTTCAGTCAGCGCTTCGAGCTCGGGCTTGCCGTTCTCGCGATGGAGAATGTCCGCGAGCTTGTCGGCCTCGGCCGCGAGCGCATGACGGAAGGCGTCGAGCTCGTTCGCGCGCGTCGCGAAGCTGCGTGTCGACCAGGTCTCGGCGGCGATCTTCGCGCGCGCGACCGCCGCATCGACATCCGCCGCACTGAAGATCGCGACGCTGCCGAGCAAGTCACCGGTCGCGGGGTTGTAGCTCGAGAGGCGCTCTTGGCTGTCGTCGCTCGTCGTCGATGGGGTTGCCATGGCGGCGACCATGCCACGACCGACCTCGCTTCAACAAACGAGATTTTCGTCGCAGATTGTCGTCACGGTGACGCGCTTGGCGCGGCGTGGTCTTCGTGCATCGCGATGCCCACGCCGGCAGCGAGGCCCGCGAGCATGAGGACAATTAACAAAAGCCAACCACGGTTCGAGTGCAGCCGGTGGTCCGCCACCGCCGCGGTCTGGAGCCGGGTCGCGCTACCGTGGTGCTGCAGCGGCTTGATGCCGGTCGACCAGCCGAGCTTCTCGTCGATCAGCGGCTGGGCGCCCGGCTCGCTCAACGGCTCGCTGCCGAGCCGCGCGATGTTGGTGATCGGGACCTGCTGCGGTTGCGGGACCGGCGTACGCGATTCGAACGGCAGTGCCGGCCGGCGTTGCTCGCGCTGTTCCTGCCAGGCGCTCGGATCGGAAGGCACGGGCGAGCTCGACATCATCGATACGCCTGCGAGCGGAACGGCCGCGGGCATCGTCAGCGTGCCGCCGGTCGAGCGCCCGACGTGGTTGCGCTCGTCCGCGGTGACGCCACGATCGAGCGAGCGATCGCGATCGTCGACCGCGATCGTCTTCTCGTTCTCGGAGTCGTCCAACTCGTTGCCCGCGCCATCCGAGATCTGCGTGCGATCCGCCTGCTCGACCCACGGTTCCTTCTTGGCTCCGAACAGCTGCGCCATGAACCGGCCCATCGCGGTGTTCGAAGCGGTGAGCTTCGCGCGCACCGCGAACGCATCGAGCGCCTCGGTCATCTCTTGCGCGGTCTGGAACCGCGCATTCGAATCGTTCGCCATCGCGGTCAAGATGATCGCTTCGAGCTCGCGCGGATATCCCGCCACCGCGACCGACGGAAGGATCACGTCGCCAGCGACGATCCGCTTCATCGTCTCGAAGTCGTCGTTGCCCTTGAACGCCCGGCGCAACGTGGTGAGCTCGTAGAGCACGATGCCGAGCGCGAAGATGTCGCTCCGGCGATCGATCGGCTTGCCCTTGCACTGCTCGGGCGACATGTAGCCGTACTTGCCCTTGATCGTGCCGCCGACGGTCTTGGTCGCGCGCTCTTCGGCTTTCGCGATGCCGAAGTCGAGCACCTTCACGCTGCCGTCGAAGCCGACCATGATGTTCGCCGGCGTGACATCGCGGTGAACGATGTTGAGCGGCTGACCCTGTTTGCCTTTGCGCTCGTGTGCGTGATGGAGGCCAGCGGCAGCACCGCTGACGATCATGACCGCGAGCTCGAGCGGAATCGTCCAACCCCGGCGCAGCGTGGTCTCGAGGATCGCGCGCGCGTTCTCGCCGTGGACGTACTCCATCGCCATGAAGTAAGCGCCGTCGGCCTGATCGACCTCGTAGACCTGCGCGATGTTCTGGTGGTTGAGCGTCGCGGCGAGCTTCGCTTCATCGAGGAACATCGTGACGAAGCGCTGGTCACTCGCACGCTCGCGGAGGATCGTCTTCAAGACGACGTGGCGCTCGAATGCGCCCAAGCCGGTCTGACGCGCCAGATAGATCTGCGCCATGCCACCGGTAGCGAGATGACGAATCACCTCGTACCGACCTACGCGGACAGGGGCCCCTGTGGTGGGCTCCGGCGGCACCACTTCAAAAGGATCGGTTGGTTAGCCCGGGGTGTCAAGCCAACGCTCGGTCCTATCCCGCCGCCCCGCACAGGCCCACACGAGCCCCGTTCGGGCCCATCCGCCCCAGCTGACCGATCAGGGCCTCAGCGGGCTTGCAGGGCTTGGCTTCGCAGGGCGCGAATCGGTGCGACGAAGCCGAGCACGATCGCGGCGATGAAGAAGTACGCGCCCTGCTGGAGCTGCGGATCACCCGCGCTGGGCATCTTCGCGATGAAGTAGCCGCCTGCCAGGGCGGTCGTGGCGAGCGCGGTCAGCGTGCTCTTGGCGATCAACTTCGGCGTGCGGTTCGCGGCGTACGCGCCTGCAAGTCCGAGGAGCACCACCATGCTGACGAGGCAACCGACCCACGTCGCGACCGCGCAGCGCAGCCAGAAATCCCCCGCGTTCAACCACGCGAGGCCCGCGGGGCGACAGTCACCATTGAAACAATGGCGCGAGCCCATGGGGCCAACCGCGACCTCACCGACCATCCACCATTGTCCGATCCACACGGAGATCGCGAACAACGTTGCAGAGAGTAATGCGACTGCGACGAGCGGCCATCTCGATTTCACGGCGCCGGTATCTTGATGATCCATCGCGTCACACGCAACACGAATCTGGCACTGCCTTGCATAAGCTCGAAAATCCGGATGCCTACATTGAATCAACGGGGTTGATCGCCAAAAACTTGGACCTCCATGCATCGGGTGTTGTTCACGGTAGCGATCGTCACGTCGAGTGCGTGTGCGGTCACCTCCAAGCCCCTCGCGGAGCCGACCGATCCGGGGATGGCCCCGATCGCGGCGACCCAGCTCGCGGCCGAGGATCCGAGGCCCGTGCCCGGCCCGATCGCGATGCTGGTCGCGCGCTTCGCGACGACGTTCGATCTGCACTTCACGCACGACCTGATCGAGCCGATCGTTCACTACGAGCTCGGGCTTCGCGATCTGTTCCACGCCACGTCCGACCGCCTCCTGGCCTTGGCCGCGGCAACGCCGAGCACGATCCCCGACATCACGATCCTCACGACCCAACCGATTCCGGAAGTGCTGAGCTCGGGATACGGCTGGCGCGACGATCCGATTCGTCACACGTGGAAGTTTCACGGCGGCACAGATTTCCCGTCCGACCCCGGCACGCCGGTCGATGTCGCGGGCGATGGCGTCGTCGCGTTCGCCGGTCGCCAGAACGGTTACGGCAACGTGATCTATGTCGATCACGGCGGTGGCGTCGTCACGCTGTACGGTCACCTTCGTCGGATCGAGACGAAGAAGGGCGACACCGTCGCGGCGGGCGAACGGATCGGTCAGGTCGGCTCGACCGGCCGCGCGACCGGCCCGCACCTCCACTTCGAAGTTCGCCTCGACGGGCGCCCCGTCGATCCGGTGCTCGCGATGCACGTCGCGGATCTCGAGCGCGCGTCGCCAGCGCTCGGGCACCTCGCCTCGTTCGGGCTCGCCCCCGAGATCCAGAAGCGGTCTCGCGCCTACTCCGATCGCCACTCGCCTCACGAGAACCGGGCCGAGCGTCGCGGCCGTGGCAAGCGCGAACAAGTGAACTGGTAGCTCAGAGCTTGTCGAGCGCCGCGCGCCGCCGCGAGTGCACGCACGATCGTGCCCGCACACGGATCCGTCGTGATGACTTCATCTCACTGGGAGAAACATTTCCAAGATCCCCTGAGTTGCGTCGGACTTACGCGAGCGTGCCGGGATTCATGATGCCGTGCGGATCCAGCACGGCGCGGAGCGAGCGCAGATATCCGTCGAGCTTCGTGGCGCGGGCACCGAGCAACCAACCACCCGCGGCCGCCGCGACCTTCTCGATCGTCGCGGTGTGCGCTTCGTCGCCGAGCGTCACGAACAACAAGCCGCCATCTGGATCGAAGCGCGAGATATGCGCCGAGGCCGACGTGCCGAGCCGCGCCGCTTCCGCGATCACGGCGCGATACACGACCTGCAACTTCGTCGGCGTCCCCATCACTTGAAGGGTTGGAACCGGTGCCGGCGTGGGCTCGCCCGCGTGCAGCCGGCGCCACCACAGCTCCGCGAGCCCCGTGTCGGTGACCCAGCCGCCTTCGGCGATCACGGCGCTCGTGATGAGATCGCGATCGCACGCTGCGAGGTCCGTGGGCCCCGCCGTGCCTGCGCACATCAACACCTGATCGGGCGCGAGCTTCATGTTGCTAAAGTGCCGCTTGGCTTCCGCCGCATCGTAGATCCGGATCCCCGAGGGTGCGGCTTCTTCGCGCAGGGCGAGGTACACCGCGTTGATGGCGGCTTCCATCGAGGGCAACAGGTACGCGCCGACGAGCCGCGCCTCCGGCACCTTGTGGATGCGCAGCACCGCGCTCGTGATGAAGCCGATCGTGCCTTCGCTGCCACACAGCACGCGCGCGAGATCCGGCCCCGTCGATCGGCGCGGCGCGACGCGCGTATGGACCGTGCGGCCATCCGCGAGCACCGCCGAAACACCGACGACCGCATCTTCGAAGAAGCCGTGGCGCGCACTCGATTTTCCAGGCGTGCGCACCGCGATGATCCCGCCGATCGATGACGCCAGGACGACCGGCGGATAGTCGCCGAGCGAGAGCCCGCGCGGCGCGAGGATCCGCTCGAGCGCTTGGCCGGTGAGCCCGACTTGCGCGTGGACGAGCAGCGATCGCTCGTCGAGCTGGAGCACTTGATCGAGGCGCGAGGTCGAGATGAACACGCGCTCGCGATCATCGGCCGAGGCTTCGACCGGGCGGCGGCGCGCACCGATCGGATGGATCGTCGCGCCGAGCTCGCCCGTGCGACGAATCACCTCGGCGACCTCGGCCGCGGAGCCCGGAGTCACGCGCAGACCCGGGTGTTCACCCGGCTCGGCGGTGACGTGGTCGGGGCCGACCGCCGTGATCATCGCGGAGCGCAGCGCGATCATCGAATTTCCGCGTTTCTCGCGCTCATCGCAGGCGCAATCCCATCTTGCCGGGGTTCATCACGCCATCGGGATCCAGGCTCTGCTTCGCGGCCTCGAACAGCGCCATCGCCTCGCGATGCTCGCCCGCCATGTACGGCGCCTTGAGCAGGCCCACGCCGTGGTGATGGCTGATCGTGCCGCCGACGCGCGTCGTCGCCTCGAGCCCATCACGCCAGATCGCGTCGTACAAGCGCTCTGCGCCCGGCGCATCCGGCGCGTGGCCTGCGAACGTGAAGTAGATCGAGCAGCCATCGGCGTACGCGTGGGAGAAGTGCGCCATCACGAGCGCGTGCTTACCGATCGCGTTGCGCACCGAGTGATAGAGATCGTGCATGCGATCCCAGCTCGCCGCGACCTCCATCGTGTCGACGAACGCGCCATCACGAAACACCGGCGACATCCGATAGCTCACCGCATAGCGATGGCGCAGCCACGCCCAGCCCGGATCTTCGCCATGATCTTTGGCGCCCGCGGCCTCGAGCTCGGCGAACGTGAGCGCCGCTTCGACCTCGGTCCGGATCCGCGCGCCTTCGAGCCCGATCACCATCCGGCAGCCGCGGCGCGCGACCTTCTCGACCGCACCGAACAGCTTGTTGACGACGCTGCTCTTGCCGAGCGCGAGGTTCATCGCCGTGCCGCGCAAGCCCTTGCCCTTCGCGAGCGCGATCACGCGATCGACGAAGCCGCGGTCTTCGCGCTCCATCTCGGGCCACGCCGGCAACGCGCCGGTCTCGACATCGAGGTGCGGCGGCCGCAGCGTCTTCTCGCGCTCGTTCGGCTCTTTCGGATCGTGATGGCTCATCGAGTTGATCAGCGTGTCGAGCTCGTCGTAGAGCCGGATCACCGCGGGGCGCAGCCCCTTCTGGACGACCCGGCGGATCGCCTCGAGCCCCTGCTCGATGCTCTCGACCTCGTAGCCCCGAAACACGCGCTGCTGCGGCGCGGGATTCACGCGCAACCGCGCCGACGTGATGATGCCGAGCGTGCCTTCACTTCCGCAGATCAGCTGGGTCCAGCTCGGGCCGCGCAGCGCGCGGGTCGGACCGTCGGTCTCGATCACCTCGCCGCGGCCCGTGACCACGGTCAGCCCGGCGACGCGATCTTCGACCTTGCCGTACTTCGTCGACAGCTGGCCCGCCGCGCGGGTCGCCATCCAGCCGCCGACCGTGGAGCAGTAGATCGACGAGGGAAAGTGCCCGAACGTGTAGCCGCGACGCGCGAGCTCGCGCTCGAACCGCTCGCCGTTCAACCCGGCTTCGACATCGCACACGAGCTCGGCGGAGCTGACCGAACGGATCTGCTGCATCCGCTTCATGTCGATCGTGATGCCGCCGAGGATCGGCACCGCACCCCCGCACACGCCGGAGCCACCACCGTACGGCACGATCGGAATGCGCTGCTCGCGCGCGAGCTTGACGACCGCGACGACCTCGCGCACGTGCTCCGGCCAGACGACCGCGTGGGGCCGTGGCCCCTGCTGGCCCTCGCGATACGAGATCAACAACCGCGGCCACATGTCTCGCGAGTAGGTCTCGAGGTCGACGGTACGCGTCGACACCCGGCGCGGTCCGAAGATCGCTTCGAGCTCGCGTTGCAAGCGATCGACGTCGGCTACTACGTGCACGGCCAAACCGTACCAAGTATGGTCGCGCGGTGACACTCCCCACTCTCGATCAAGTTCGCACGATCGCCGTGATCGGCGCAGGCACGATGGGTCACGGGATCGCACACGTCGCGGCCCAGGCCGGCATCGCGGTGCGGATCCAGGACACGTTCCAGGGTGCCGCGAAGGCGGCGATCGAGAAGATCGCGAAGAACCTCGCGAAGGGTGTCGAGCTCAAGAAAGTCACTCCGGAAGCCCGCGATGCCACGCTCGCGCGGCTGACCGCATTCGACGATCTCGCCGAGGTCGCGAAGGACGTCGATGCGGTGATCGAAGCCGTGCCCGAAGTGCTCGCGCTCAAGCGCGACATCTTTGCCACGCTCGATACCGTCGCGCCATCGCACGCGCTGTTCGCCACGAACACCTCGTCGCTGCCGATCGCAGACATCGCGAACGGCCTCGCGGATCCATCTCGCCTCGTCGGCATGCACTTCTTCAATCCGGTCCACGTGATGAAGCTCGTCGAGGTCGTGCGGCCTCCGAAGGCCCACCCCGATGCGGTCGCGCTCGCAGTCGCGCTCGTCGATAAGCTCGGCAAGACCCCGATCACCGTCGCGGATTCGCCGGGCTTTGCCTCGAGCCGGCTCGGGCTCGTGATCGGCCTCGAGGCGATGCGGATGTTCGAGCAAGGGGTCGCGTCGGCCGCCGATATCGATACCGCGATGAAGCTCGGCTACGGCCACCCGATGGGGCCGCTCGAGCTCACCGACCTCGTCGGGCTCGATGTCCGTCTCGGGATCGCGCAGTACCTCGCGACCGTGCTCGGCCCCGGCTTCACGCCGCCGCAGATCCTGATCGACAAGGTCGCCGCGAAGAAGCTCGGCAAGAAGTCCGGCGAAGGCTTTTATCAGTGGTCGGCTGACGGAAAACGAATCGGTTAACCGAGGCGCTTGAGCAGGCCCTTGAGGGTCGGGCTCGCTTGGCCCTTCGCGAGGCGCTCGCGCTCGTAGCGATAGGTCTCGAATGGCGCGGCGCGCTCGATCAGGTGGACGTGCGCACCGAGCGCGGCAGGCAACGCGAGATCGAGCTCCCAGATATCGCCGCACACCAGCGTGTGCTCGAGCGGGAACGTCGTCGCGCACAGGGCCTCGAAGTACGCACCGCGCCGCAGGTAGACCGGGCGATCGAGCTCGGGCACGCGCACGCCGACCTCGAGCTTGTCGAACCGCGCGCGCTGCTCGGCGGTCAGCTTCGCATCGACGAGCGGCTCCTTGACGAGGAACTTCTGCGCGTTACCGAACACGGCAATCGCATCGCGACGACCCGGCGTCCGGTGAAACAGATCGCCGATCCGATTCACGATCCCGATGCCATCGGAGTTCGAGATGAACGCGACGCGGAGCTTGTGCTTGAGCAGTGATTCGATCACGTCGTGGAGCTCGGGTCGGAACGGCGCGACGTTCTTGTCGTAGACCGTGCGGAACACATCGGGCGCCGGCTTGCCCTTCTCGCGATACAGCAACGCCGCCGCTTCACCCGCGAGGATGTACGGATCGGCCGCGGCCGGTGCCGTCGAGGGCGCGTTCATCAGCGTCCAGCCTGCGGTCGGCGACGCCTTGGTCAGCGTCGCCTTCGCGCGGTCCCAGTCCTTGATCTCGACACCGACCGCTTGGCGATAATCGTCGAGGAACTTTGCCTGGATCTTGTCGACCTGCGTACAGGTGCCATCGAAATCCAAGATCACGTAGCGGATGCGCGGCGCGGGCATGTGCCGCGAAATCTAACTCAGACCATCGCGCTTCGACATGTCCGCGACGAGCTTGCGCATGAACAGCTCGATGTTGCGGCGCAGGTTCGGGTCTTCACAGACCGGCAAGGCGCGGCGCCAGGTCTCGACCGCGCGCGCGTGCAGGCCCTGGCGAAAGTAGAGATAGGCGAGCCTGGTCAGCGCCGGGAAGTACTGCGGCTGGAGCTCGACGGTCGACTCGTACTCGTCGACCGCCTCGGCGAAGCGCGAGGCGCGCTGCAGCATGTTCGCGAGCATGAAGTGGAGCTTCGGGCTCGACGGATCGGTGACCAGTGCGCCGCGCAACCGCTGGATCGCGCCATCGATATCGCCACCGTGATAGCGGCTGATCGCCTCACCCAACACGACCTCGTGATCGAGCCGATCTTCGGGCGATAGTTCCCGAATCGTCCGATGCAGCCGGCGCGCATCGATCGGCTTCTCGAGGTAGCCGTCGGCCGCATGACTCTGCAGCACGTCCTCGGGAACCTGCCCGGAGTCGATGACCGAGGTCGTCACGATCACGCGCGTCGCCTCGAGCCGCTTGCTCTTCTTGATCGCGCGACACAGCTTCAAGCCGTCGATCTCGGGCGCCGCGACATCCGCGAACACCATGTCGAAGTAGAGATGCGACATGAGCTCGACGGCTTGCGTGCCCGTCGCCACGGCCTGGCATTCCCACCCCAGCTTCTCGAGCTCGGACACCAGCTGGATCCGCCCCGGTGGATCCGGATCGACGACGAGCGCACGCATCGTCGTCGTCGTCGCTTGCGACGTGAGCCGATCGCTGCGCTCCAGATCCGCGGTGATGATCGCGGTCCGCTCCATGTCGATCGGATCGCCTTCAGCGGTCGTCGTGACCGTGTTGACGTGCCAATCGCCGGTCAGCGTCGAGCTCGCTAGCCCGCTGTCTTCCGACGGGAGCTCGGCCTCGCTCTCGATCTGGCGCGCGGCATCCTCGGCGAGCGCGCGCTGCGCGAGGCGATGCGCTTCTTCGTTCGTCGTGTGATCGCCTCCTGGGTGGACGACCGCGAGGTACGGCCCCGGATGCTCGGCCGCGGGGCCAGTCAGGTACGCCTCGCCAGCGCGCCAGCGTCGAAACGCCTGGCGGATCGTGCGCGCGAGCGTGATGTCGAGCGCGATCCGGAGCTCGACGTTCTTGCCGCGTGCCGCGCCGAGCTCGCGCGACGGCACGATCGCATCCTCGGGACGAGCCGCCGCGACGACCAGCGTGCGATCATCTTCGTAGACGACGAGCGCGTTGAAGATCCGCGCCCACTCGATCGACACGTGCTGGAGGACGTCGAGCTGGATCGCAGACTCGTCGAGCACGATCGCGGGCCAGCCGGACTGAACCGCGAGCGCGGTGCAGAGCTGGCGCTCGGACGCGTAGCCGAGTGCATAGAGCTCCGAGGCGACCGGGTGGCGACCGCTCTGGCGCGCCAGGGCATCCGACAGGCCGCCGGCATCGATCACGCCGTGCGCGATCAAGAGCTGGCCGATGGAACCTCTCACTCGAGGAAAAGCGTATCACTGCAACCAGCTGAAATCGCGTACTCCGCAACGCCGACCACGCAGCCCGCCAGCAGGTAAGAGGACCGATTGTGGTGGATCATCGGCGAGTGGCTGCTATCCTCCGCGCCCGTGGGGCCCCGGTTGGGGTGGGCGTTAAAAAGTGTGACACCCTGGCGCAGCTGGACAGCTCTCAAGATGTCTCGATAAGCGAACCAAGCTCGAAGAATCCTTCTGGATTCTTGGGGTCACCCTACAGCTGGCACCAGCATTGCTCTTGGCTGGACACAGAATAGAGGAACTGACACATGAACAGCGAATTCACTATCGGACAGAAGGCTGTCTACCCCGCACACGGCGTTGCGGAGGTGATCGGCATCGAGTCGAAGGAGATCAACACCATGGTGTGCTCCTTCTACGTCTTGAAGGTGCTCGCAACGGGCATGCAGATCCTCGTCCCACGGGACAAGGCTGACCAGGTCGGGCTCCGCCCGGTCGCGACCACGTCCGAGATCGACGAAGTGTTCGACATCCTTCGCGAGAAGGACGTCCATATCGACAAGCAGACCTGGAACCGCCGCTATCGCGGTTTCATGGAGAAGATCAAGACCGGCTCGCTGTTCGACGTCGCCGAGGTCTATCGCGATCTCTACCGGCTCAAGAGCAGCAAGGTGCTGTCGTTTGGCGAGCGCAAAATGCTCGACAACGCGAAGCAGTTGATGGTCAAGGAGCTCGCCGTGGCGCGCAAGTGGACCGAAGAGAAGGTCGAGACCGAGCTCGAGAAGGCCTGCGCGTAACTTGTCTTGAATTCGCGGGCTTGGCCATGGTACGGCGAAGCCCGCATGCAGGTTCACGTCGCTAAGGCAGAGCTTTGGACATTGCCCGTAGACGCCGTGGTTAACCCCGCGAACTCGCTGGGCATCATGGGTGGTGGGATTGGTGGGTCGCTGCGTCGCCAAGGGGGTGACGTGATCCAGCAGGCCGCGATGGCCGCCGCGCCGATCGCGGTGGGTGCCGCGTTGGTAACGACTGCAGGTCAGCTCCCTGCAAAGAACGTCATCCACGTTCCGACGATGGAGGAGCCCGGCATGATGATCGGTGCCGAGAACGTTCGGCGCGCAGCGCGCGCGGCGCTGATCGCGGCTGACCGGAACAACTTCAAGGTCATCGCGATCCCCGGCATCGGCACGGACCTCGGCAGCGTGCCGATCGATGAAGCGGCGCGCGCGATCGTCGAGGAAGTTCGCGCGCATCGCCGCCCGAACCCGGAGACCATCTATCTCGTCGACACGAACGAAGAGATGATCGCCGCGCTCGAAGACGCTCTGCGCAACGCGCAAGCGAACCTCTAGTCAGTTCGCGCGGCGAAGGCCGACGAGCGTCGCGATCCAGTTGCCACCCGCCGTACCGTCCGTGGTCGCCACGTAGGAGCCGCTCGTCGGGGTCGTCCCAGCGTCTTGAAACCTCTGCCCCACCCGGTGCATCCAAGCGCAGCTGTCTCGTTCATCGAGGCGAGACAACCCAGTGCGTCCAGGCCACCACCCGAACGCGGTTAACCGCCCGATCACCCTCGAAAAACGGGGTCACCTCGGATTGACCCGAGAGACGGTCGCCATATACTGCGCTTGCTTTGCAGCTACAGGCGTACATGCCGGCCGGAGTGGCCATCGTTCTCGCCCTGGCGTTTTGCGGCCTCTTCACTGCGCTCGCAGTGTTGATCGGTCCAAAGGCCTCCAACCCCGAAAAGCTCAAGCCGTTCGAATGCGGATCGGAGCCGATCGGATCGCCCCGAGGTCGTTACTCGGTGCGGTTCTACCAAGTCGCGATCTTGTTCCTCGTGTTCGATATCGAGGCCGCGTTCATGTACCCGTGGGCGGTCCTCTACAACAACCTCTCGCACACCATCGGACCCGCAGGTCTCCCGATGATCAGCGTGTTCGGCTTTGCCGAGATGTTGCTGTTCGTCGCGATCCTCGTCGTCGCGCTCGCGTACGTCTGGCGAAAGAAGGCAATCGGATGGGAGTAGAGCTCACCACGACCCGTCTCGAAGATGCCGCGAAGTGGGCCAAGAGCAGCCAGCTCTCGCGGGTTCCCGATTGGGGTCGCAAGTTCTCGCTGTTCACGTACCCGTTCGTCACGGCGTGTTGCGGCATGGAGTTCATGTCGGTCGCTGCGCCGAAGTACGACATCGCGCGGTTCGGCGCGGAGTTCCCGCGGTTCTCGCCGCGCCAGTCGGACCTCTTGATGATCGTCGGCACGGTCACCGAGAAGCAGGGCCCGGCGTTGAAGCGCGTGTTCGATCAGATGGCCGAGCCCAAGTGGGTGATCGCGTTCGGCGTCTGCGCGTCGACCGGCGGCTTCTATCAGAACTATCACGCGATGCCCGGTGCAGATCAGGTCATCCCCGTCGATGTCTACATCCCGGGTTGCCCGCCGCGTCCCGAGCAAGTGCTCGACGCTCTGATGATGCTGATGGATCGGATCCAAGACGGTCGCGGTCATAGCCAGCTCCGCCTCAAGCGCGAGCAAATGATCGCCCAGAAAAACGAAGAGTAACGAGGAGTAGCGAATGTCGCAAAAAGCCCTCGACGCGTTGATGGCTGCAATGCCCGGCGCTGTCGTACGCACCAGCTCCGCTCACGGTGACGAGACCGCCTGGATCAAGCGCGACGAGCTCGTCGCCGTCGCCAAGTGGCTGCGCGATGATCCGAAGACGCTGTTCGATGCACCGGTGTTCTGCACCTGCACCGATTGGCTCGACTGGAAGCCGCAGGGCCGCCCGCCGAGCGAGGCGTGGAACGAGACCAAGCCGCGCTACTCCGTCGCGTATCAGCTGCGCTCGGTCACGCACAAGCACCGCATCCGCCTCGTGGTCGAGGTGCCGGAGAGCGATGCGCGCTGCCCGTCGCTCGCCGACGTGTGGCCCGCGTTCAACTGGCAGGAGCGCGAGACCTTCGACATGTACGGCATCCGCTTCGACGGTCACCCGGATCTGCGCCGGATCTATCTGTACGAAGAGTTCGTCGGCTATCCGCTCCGCAAGGACTATCCGAAAGAGAAGCGTCAGCCGCTCGTGCGTCGCGACGATCTCAACATCAACCCGATCAAGGCTCCGCATGCCGGGGAGCACAAGTAATGGCGCTAGCTGGTGACACGCATACGTTGAAACAGCTGGTGCTCGGTCGCAAGGACGTGCAGGACCTCTCGGATACCGAGCAGGAGCTGCCGCCGGATCTGATGACCGTGAACATGGGCCCGTCGCATCCCGCGATGCACGGCACCGTGCGCATCGTGCTCACCGTCGATGGCGAGAAGATCATCAAGGGCGACGTGCAGCCTGGTTATCTCCACCGCTGCTTCGAGAAAGAAGCCGAGTACGCGACGTACACGCAGGTGTTCCCGTACACGGACCGCCTCAACTACGTCTCGCCGATGATCAACAACTGCGGCTGGGCGATGGCCGTCGAGAAGTTGATGGGGCTCACCACCAAGATCCCGCGGCGCGCGGAGTACATCCGCGTGATCGTCAGCGAGATGTCGCGGATCACCGATCACCTCACGTGTGTCGGCGCATCCGCGATGGAGCTCGGTGCGTTCACGCCGTTCCTCTATCTGTTGAAGTCGCGCGAGTGGATGTACGAGCTGCTCGAGAAGGTCTCGGGCGCGCGGCTCACGCACAGCTATGTCCGCGTCGGTGGTGTGTCGAAGGATCTGCCGGAGAACTTCGGCGCCGAGCTCACGCTGCTACTCGATCGCACCGCGGAGGTGATGATCGAGTGTGAAAATCTGTTGAGCCACAACAAGATCTTTCGCGACCGCATGGCCGGCATCGGCAAGCTGTCGAAGGCGGATGCGATCGCCACTGGCTGCGTCGGTCCGATCGCGCGCGCCGCAGGCGTCGACTACGACGTGCGCCGCGACTTCCCGTACTCGGTCTATCCCGAGCTCGAGTTCGACGTGCCACTCGGCACCACCGGTGATTGCTACGACCGCTACCTCGTTCGGCTCGAGGAGCTCAAGCAGAGCATGCGGATCCTGCGCCAGTGCCTCGTGCAGATTCCCGAGGGTCCGGTCATGTCGGACGATCATCGTGTCGCGTTGCCGCCGAAGGCCGCGACCTACAACACGATCGAATCGATGATCCGTCACTTCAAGCACATCATGGATGGTGTGCGCGTCCCCGCTGGCGAGGCCTACTCGTTCGTCGAGGGCGGCAATGGTGAGCTCGGCTTCTTCATCGTCGCTGATGGCACCGGTCGCCCGTACAAGGCGTACTGCCGCTCGCCTTCTTTCGTGCATCTCTCGACCGCAGAGATGTTGTTCAAGGATCACTTCATCGCGGACGTCGTGCCGATCTTCGGCATGATCAATATGATCGGTGGAGAGTGCGACAAGTGAGTGACGTGGCAGCTCCAACAACTCCCCCGACCCCTGCGCCCGCTCCTGCTCCGCCGAGCGACCACGTCACCCTGACGATCGACGGTCAGTCGGTGACCGTGCCGAAGGGCACGAACGTGCTCGAGGCCGCGAAGCTGCTCGGCAACGATATCTCCGCGTTTTGCTACCACCCGGGGCTCCCGATCGTGGCGCAGTGCCGGCAGTGCCTCGTCTCGGTCGAGAAGAACCCGAAGCTCCAGCCAAGCTGCCAGCAGGTCTGCGGCGAAGGCATGGCGGTCCACACGACCGACGCGCAGTCGACGCTCGCTCGCAAGCAGCAGCTCGAGTTCACGCTGGTCAATCACCCGATCGATTGCCCGATCTGCGACAAGGCCGGCGAGTGCACGCTGCAGAAGCTGTACTTCGATCACGACAACGCGGATTCGCGCGTCGACACGCAGAAGGTCCACAAGGCCAAGGTCGTCGACCTCGGCCCCACGATCGTGCTCGATCAAGAGCGCTGCATCCTGTGCTCGCGCTGCATTCGTGCGTGCGACGCCGTCGCCGGTGTGCATCAGCTCGAGTTCGCGAACCGTGGCGATCACGAGATCCTCACGACCGCACCCGGCGAGCAGCTCGACAATCCGTACTCGCTCAACACCGTCGATGTCTGCCCGGTCGGCGCACTGACCTCGAAGGACTTCCGGTTCACGATGCGCGCGTGGGAGCTCGAGGCAACGCCGAGCGTCTGCAACGGCTGCGCGACCGGCTGCAACATCGAGCTCCACCACAAGAACGATCGTGCGTGGCGCATCGTGCCGCGCCACAACGAAGCGGTGAACTCCTACTGGATGTGCGACGAGGGTCGTACGACCTATCACGAGATTCGCGAAGCCCGGCTCGCCTCGGCGGTCGTCGATGGTCTGCCCGCGAGCTGGGACAAGGCCGTGCAAGCAGCGGCGAAGCGGCTCGGCGTGTTCTTGACGCGCGACGCATCGCAAGTCGGCGTCGTGCTCTCGGCGCTGCACTCGAACGAAGATAACTTCGCACTCGCGAAGCTCGCGAAGCTGTGGGGCGCGGGTCACGTGTACGTCGCTGGCAAGCCGCCAGTGCCGGCGCGTGCCGATGGTCGCCTCCGCGTCGCGGATGTCAATCCGAACGCGACTGGCGTCAAGGCGATCGCCGAGGCGCTCGGGCTCACGCTGATCCCGACGCTCGAGCTCGATCGTGGCACGCCGCCGAACCTGCGCGCGCTGATCATCCTCGGCGATGTCGTGCCCGGTCTCGATGCGGTGAAGCTCAAGGAGATCGAGATCATCTCGATCTCGGCTCACGAGCGCGGCCCCGTGCCGCACGCGAAGGTCGCGTTGCCGTGTGCGAGCTGGGCCGAGACCGGCGCCACCACCACGAATCAAAAGGGCCTCGTCCAGCGCATGCACGCCGCCGTGACCTCGCCCGGCGCCGCGATTCCGGGTTGGGATGCGGTCGTGCGGCTCGCCGCAGCGACCGGGCAGAAGCTCGCATACGCGCATGCGCGCGACGTGTTCAAGGACATGACGGCAACGGTGCCGGCGTGGAAGGAGCTCACGTGGCAGCGCGACGTTCGTCCGCTCGCACTTCGCTTTGCGGGGAGCCGAGGCTGATGCGGGGTGTCTTCGTTTTCCTGCTCGCGCTCGCAGCGGCGTGCCGCGGCGGCGGTGATCCGGCGTCCGTAAAGGTCGTTCCGTGCGTCGGCAAGGGCCAGCCGGCGCAAGCCGACAAGCCGATCACCAAAGGTGAGCGCCCGGCGATCGCGACCGAGAACAACTTCGTCGCGACCACGATCAACGGCACCGATGCTGGCTTCACACCGAACAGCCTCGCGATCCATCCGGGCGACATCGTCCGGTTCGCACCTGGCACCACGTTCGCGCCCGGTCACGCGTCGTCCGATTCGACCGAGACCGTCGCGCCGGCATTCACGATCCCGCAGACCGCGGGTGCGCCGTCGTGCTTCCAGTTCGCGACCGCCGGCGAGTACGGCTTTCACTCGACGACCGCCGACGGCACGATCTACGTCCGCCACGGGTGGTCGGAGCTGATCTACGGCATCCTCGATCATGCCGCGCTCAAGTGGGTCTTCTTGATCCTCGTCCTCATCATGCCGCTCGCGTCGCTGCTCACCTGGGCCGAGCGTCGCCAGAGCGCGATGATGCAGGATCGCCTCGGCCCGAACCGCGCCCACATCGGCCCGATCAAGCTCAAAGGCATCCTGCACTTCGTCGCCGATGCCCTGAAGATGATCTTCAAGGAAGACTTCATCCCGGCGAACGTCCACAAGGGCTTGTTCACGCTCGCTCCCTTGATAGCGATCGCGCCGGTGCTGATCGCGTTCTGCATCATCCCGTTCGGCCCGACGATCTATCCGCACGTCGTTCGTGACGTCCTCGATCCATCAACGATGACCGCGGCGTTGTCGGCGGACTCGATCCGGATGCAGGTATTCTCGTGCGACTTCGGCCTGATCTTCTACTTCGCGGTGCTGACGCTCGCGAACTACGGCGGCACGATCGCCGGCTGGGCGTCCTACAACAAGTGGGCACTCCTCGGTGGGCTGCGCAGCTCGTCGCAGATGATGTCGTACGAAGTGTCGATGGGCCTCTCGCTCGTCGGCGTGTTCCTGATCTGCGGCACGCTCGAGCCCGGCGCGATCGTCATGAACGGCGCGACCGAGACGATGTCGGCATCGAACCCGCTCAACTGGCTCTGGCTGTGGCAGCCGGTCGGCCTCGTGCTGTTCTTCACGGCCGCGATCGCCGAGACCAAGCGTGCACCGTTTGATATCCCGGAAGGCGAGCCCGAGATCATCGGTTACTTCGTCGAGTACTCCGGCATGCGCTGGGGCATCTTCTTCCTCGCCGAGTTCATCGAGGTCGTGTTCATCGCGGCGGTCGTCGCGACCGTGTTCTTCGGTGGCTGGCAGGTGCCCTTCCTCGATGCCGATGGCTTCCGCGTCGGCAACCTCGGCTGGGTCCTCCACCTCCCGCACGGCGCGGTCGTCGCGCTACAGTTCGCCGCGTTCGGTCTCAAGGTGATCCTGTTGTGCTGGTTCCAGCTCATGGTTCGCTGGACGCTGCCTCGCTTCCGCGCGGATCAGCTGATGAACCTCGGCTGGAAGATCCTGCTCCCCACAGCGCTAGGCTGGATCATGTTCACGGCGCTCATCAAGCTTCTGTTCATGGCGTAAGGATTTATGTCGTCATCACACGAACACGTCGAAGAAGAAGCCGGTCCGAAGATCCTCGCCACGCATACCAGCGCGAGTGGCAAGGTCGTTCGCTCGATCCAGATCGTGCGCCCGGAGTCACAGGACACCACGTTCCTCGCGGCAGGCGCGAAGGGCTTCGGGATCACGCTCAAGCACTTCGCGAAGAACCTGTTCTCGCCCCTGCGCTCGAAGGCCGAGCGCACCAAGGCCGGCGCGCCGGACGTGACGAAGGCGTGGAGCGAGATCGAGACGGTTCAGTATCCGGAAGAGAAGGTCACGTACCCGGAGCGGTTCCGCGGCCTCCATCGCTTGATGATGCGCGACGACGGCAACGTTCGTTGCGTCGCCTGCATGTGCTGCCCGACGGTTTGCCCGGCGCACTGCATCACGATCGTTCCGGAAGAGAGCGACTCGAAGAGCATCGAGAAGCGGCCCGCGATCTTCGAGATCGACGAGCTCCGCTGTGTCGTCTGCGGACTGTGCGTCGAGGCGTGTCCGTGCGATGCGATTCGCATGGACACCGGCATGCACGCTGGTCCGGTCGAAGATCGCGGCGACGCGGTCGAGACCCTGCAGTCGATGCTCAACCGTGGCATCAAGTCGACGGCGAAGCAGGGTGGCGAGGGCCCGAATTGGCGCGATCACGACCACTCGCACGACGGTCACAGTCACAAGTAACGTCCTCGCGCAACGCGTAACCCACACGGTGCGTGGGCGTGTGCGCGCTCCGGATTTCTAGCGAAGTGATCGCTGACGTCTTTTTTCCAATTGACGGATTGGATCGCGATGCGTAACTTTGATCTTGAGCACTGGCTGCTCGATGCGAGACCCGGGACAAATCAATCTCCTATATTTCTATCCAGGGATCTGCCTCTGATCTGGGTGTGCACGCCTGCTCGTCAGGAAGCCCAAAGGATTACCGTGGAGCCCACCTACTGAAACAGTAGGGGATAGATTTTGTCCTACGGTCGAGCAGTCGTGCTCGTTATGGGTCGGAGTAGCGAAGAGCTACTCCGACCCTTCGTTTTTGTTCACGTAGCTCGTCACGATCTCGCGAAGGTCCACGGGAGCGACCGGTTTGACCAAGGTCAGGTTCCCGACCGAGTCGAGGAACGTCCCCACTCTGCCGGCCAGCACGCCGCCGGTGACGAACACGATGCGATCGACCAGCTGTGGCCATTCGCGCGCGAGCGCCGCGTGGAAATCCATGCCGGTCATCTCCGGCATCATCAGGTCACACAGGATGATGTCGAACACCTGACCGGCCGCGATGCTGACCAGGGCCTCGCGCGCCGCGGTGACCATGAAGACGTCGTGATCGACCTGGAGCACGCGGGTGAGAGCACGACCGATCGCCGGCTCGTCATCGATGACCAGCACGCGCCCGCGCCGCCTGGGTGCCGGCTTGGGTTCCACGCCGATCAGCACCTCGTCGGTCCGGATGCCCGGGAGCACGACCCGAAACGACGAGCCGGTCCCCACAACGCTGGTCACGGTGAGTGCCCCACCGAGCGCACCGACGATGCTGTGCGCGATCGACAGGCCGAGCCCTATACCTTTGCCGACCTCTTTCGTCGTGAAGAACGGATCGAAGATCCGACGCTGGAGCTCCGGCGTGATGCCGACGCCCTGGTCGCGAACCTGGACGACGGCTCGGCCGGTGTCGTCGGTGAAGATCTTGACCAGGATCTCGTCGGCGAGCGATCGGGAGGCTTCGCACGCATTGATCAAGAGGTTCGTGAACACCTGCTCGAGCTGGCTCGCATTCGCCAGCACGAACGGTGCGACCTCGAACTCGCGGCGAAGCCGAGGCTCGAACCCTCGCTTCGTCAGCGCCCGAAGTGAGGCGTTCATCGCGTCGACGAGCTCGACCGGCGAGAGCGCGAGCGCATCGACGCGCCCGAACTTCTTGAGATCGTGGACGATCGCGTGCACGCGCTCACTTCCCTCCTGCGCCTCGCGCATCGCCACGCGCATCGCCTCGAGCTCGGCGACGAGGGATTCGAGGTCGCCGCCGCCGCCGACAGCGACGCTCGAGCGGAGCTTGGCTTCGAGCGCGGACAGACGTTCGACCGCGTGGGACACGTTCGCGAGCACGTAGGCGAGCGGGTTGTTGATCTCGTGCGCCATGCCGGCAGATAGCGTGCCGATCGAGGCGAGCCGCTCGTTGTGCGCGAGGCGCTCGTCGAGCTCGCGGCGCTCGGTGACATCGCGAAATACCACGACGCCCCCGACGAGCTTGCCCTGATCATCGATGATCGGCGCGGCACTGTCATCGACATCACGGAACTCTCCAACGCGTGGACGCAGCGCGGCCTCGCGCGGCAAGGTGACCGCGACGCCCTGCTCGAACGCACGTGTCAGCGGGGATGGCAGCGGCACCCCGGTCTTCGCATGGACGAGCCGGAGCACCTCGCCGAGTGGCCGACCCACAGCATCGGCGCTGGTCCAGCCGGTGATCCGCTCCGCGACCGCATTCATGAAGCTGATCCGCTGATCGCGATCGGTGGCGATCACCGCATCGCCAATCGAGCGCAGCGTCGTCGCGAACCAGCGCTCGCGCTCCGACATCTGGCGCTCGATCGCGTGCTTCTCGAGCGCGACCTCGATCGCGGTGCGGAGATCGCGATCGCCGAATGGCTTGAGGATGTAGCCATACGCGCCCGTCTCCTTCGCGCGCTGGATCGTGAGCTCGTCGGCGTGCGACGTGAGAAACACGACCGGCACCGCGAACACGGTGCGGATCCGGTGCGCGGCCTCGATCCCGTCGAGCTCGCCGCGAAGCCGAATATCCATCAGCACGAGATCCGGACGTGCCGCCGAGATCGAGGCAAAGGCACCGGTGGCCGAGTCGACCGCGGGCGCGACGCCATAGCCGAGGTCGGTCAGCGTCGAGCTGATATCGCGGGCGATGACCGCTTCATCTTCGACCACCAAGATCTGCGTCATCTACGAAGGCACCTTCTCGCCACGCACTGGAAACTGAAACGAGCAGCGCGCACCGTGATCGTTCTGGAACATCACGCTACCGCGGAGCTGGGCGGCGAGGTCGCGGACGAGCATCATCCCCATCGTATTCGTGACCGCGCCGAGATCGGCGAAGCCACGCCCGTTGTCGGTGACCGTGACCATCACGTGGCTCGCTTCGCTGCGCATCTCGATGTGGATCGCATTCGTGGGATCGTTCGTCGCGAACGCGTGCTTGAGCGAGTTCGTGATCAGCTCGTTGATGATGAGGCCACACGGCACCGCGATGTCGACGGGCAAGAACAGCCGCACGACGCCCACCGCGATCCGCGCCTTGCCCTGGACATCACCGTGCGCGCGGCCGAGCATCGTGACCAGCTTGTCGACATACGCGCGCATGTCGACACGCCCCAGATCGCCCGATTGGTAGAGCACCTCGTGCAAGAGCGAGATCGAGTGCACGCGCGCTTGCGCCTCGGAGAACACCGCCTTTGCCTGCGGCTCCTTGATCTGGCGAGCTTGCAGGTTGAGCAGGCTCGAGATCACCTGGAGGTTGTTCTTCACGCGATGATGGATCTCCTGGAGCATGGCGGTCTTCTCGGCGAGCGCGCGCGTCTGGCTCTCCTCGGCGCGCTCGCGATCGATCACGCGGCCGAGCTGGATCCCGGCATATGCGACGAGGTCGACGAGCGGCGTGCTGAACGACGAGATGTCGGCGGCGTAGAACTCGAGGACCGCGACGGTCTCGTCTCCGACGACCACCGGAGCCTGGAGCCCGGCCCCGAGCCCACATTGCGCCGCCGAGCGCGCGCGAGAGAACGGTGGGGCGAGCGAGCGCAGGACACCGGCCGCGCTCGTGATCGGGAGCGAGGCCATGGCCGTCTCGTCCATGAACGGCGCGTAGCGAGCTGGATCACTCGTGCTCCACACGCCGGTCGGGACGAGCAGCGATGGATCGTCCGGTGACTGGACATAGACGTGCGCGACCGGCCAGCCAGCGTGCGCGCACAGCGTGTCCATCACGAACCGCACCGCACCGCTCAGCGTCGTCGCGCGATTCGCTTCGACCGCGATCTCGGTCGAGATGATGGTGCGCTCGTTCGCCTTCACGATCGCACGCAGCTGGGTCACGCGATCGGTGACATCTTGAAATGCGCCGACAAGCCGTACGACCTGACCATCGACGCGCTCCGCCGCGCCCGCCGTGCGCACCCAGATCTCGCGACCATCGACACGCCGCAATGGCAGCTCGAGATCCCAGCCCGGACCACCGGCCATCGCCTGCTCGATCGCCGCGAGGATCACGGAGCGAGCGTGCGGAAGATAAAAATCGATCGCGGTCGAGAGATCAGGAACGTGGCCCGGCGCGAAGCCGTGGATCCGGCAGGTCTCGTCGGACCAGTAGATCGTGTTGCTCGGCAACTCGACCTGCCACCCACCGACCCCCGCGAGCGCGTTCGTGCGCGCGAGAAAGTCTTCGCTCCGGCGCAGCGCATCCTCGCGCTCCTTGCGCGCGTGCTGCTCGTGCTCGAGCGCTTCACGTGCGTAGTGCCCCTCGAGCGCGTGCATCGCCGCTTGGGCGAGACATCGCAGCACCTCGCGTTGCTCGCCCGTGAGCACCTTGGCCTTGCGATCGATCACGCACAGCGTCCCGAGGCGCTCGCCAGTGCTCAGGCGGATCGGCATTCCCGCGTAGAACCGGACGTCGGGATCACCGGTGACAAAGGGGTTCGTCGCGAACCGGCTGTCCTGCGTCGCGTCGGATACCTCGAATAGCTCGTCCCCGAGCACCGCGTGCGCGCAGAACGAGACGTCGCGCGGTGTCTCGGTCACGCCTGGCAAGCCGACGTTCGCCTTGAACCACTGCCGATCGTGATCGATCAGGGTGACCAGCGCGATCGGCGTTCCGCACACGAGCGCCGCTGCACGGACCAGCGAATCGAAGGCCGCCTCGGGCGGGGTATCGAGGATCGCGAGCCGCTCGATCGCGGCTTGGCTCGCAGCTTCATCCGCCCGCTCGTGCGCTTTCACGGCGCGGAGTATGCCTCGGGATCAGCGGCGCCGACGGCGAATTAACCCGAACCCTACGCATGCGGCGAAGAAGACCGAGCCTGCAGGGCGCCCGCCCGCATCGCAGCATCCGCCACTGCTCGTGCCGGTCGCTTGGTCCGGATGTCCCGCATCACCGCTGGGCGGCACGCCCGCGTCGCCGGCAGGCGCGACGATGCACGCGCCCGCCGAGCACGTCGTGCCATCGCCACACGTGCCGCACGATCCACCACAACCATCATCGCCGCACACCGCGTTCGTGCACAACGTGACAGTTGGTGGTGCGCCCGTCGCTTTGCCGTCGAGGAGCGTGTGCGCAAGGCCGAGACCCAGGTTCGCGCCGAACGAAAATTCGCCGATCGCAGTCGGTCCCGAGATGCCGTCGGAGTACGGCGGCTCGGGCTGGAATTGTGCCGCGTAGCGGAAGTCCTGCATCGGATAGTAGCCGCGGTAGTACCCGGGCCCGAGCAGCAGGCCTCCGACCGTGAGATCGAGCGTGGGGTAACCACGGCCGGCGAGCAGGCTGACCGCACCGTGGACCTGGGTCTCGCCACGTGAGGTCATACTCACGAGGTCGTCGTACTTGTCGGCGCCTGCACCCTGGCCCATGTCCTGCCAGGCGGACCAGCCGGTGAACAACAGCGGCGTGTAGAGCTGGAACGCGGCATCGATGCCGTCTTGACCTCCGAGCATGCTGCCGAGCTGACCGAACGCGATGTTGACGAAGTACCAGCGCGCATCCTGCGTCGAGCCGAGCGGGATCAGCCCGCCGCCGCGCATGCGCCAGTACGTGCCGCCGACCCAGAACGCGAGCCATTCGCGCTCGGCGCGCGTGAGCGTGGGATACGTCAGGGTGTTGCGCACGTGCGAGGTCGCGGCAAGGCACACTGCTTCTTGCGCGACCGTTGTTGCTCCGCTGGTCTGCAACTGCGCGAGGTACGCGGTGCGGCCATCGAGCTCGGTCTCGAGCGCGTGGAGCCCGGTCGTCGTCGAAGCTGCCGCCGTGGCATCGAAGCACGCGGCATGCGATGCGAGCTGCGCGAGCGCCTGCTCGTACGCGGCATGCGCGGTCGTGAGGTGCGTGACGAGCGTGTCGTGGCGCAGCTTCGCGAGGATCGTGCGCAGCCTCGGCACGAAGTCATCCGGAAGCAGGCCGATCTGCGGGGCATCGGCGTGGGTAAACGCCTGCCCTGCCTGGCCGATCATGTCGACGAGGTTGCTCGAGGTCGCGCGCGCGTTCGCCGGATCGTAGGCGCGCGCGTAGAGCTCCGGGAGCTCGACATCGCTGCACGCCGACAGATTCGCGAGCGCGGTCCGGATCGCGGTATCTGCCGCGGTGCACGCGCTGCTCGGATTCGCGGTCAAGAGCGTCGGGATCGAGAACGCCGCGTGCGCCGCGCACACCGTCGAGGTCAGCGGCCACACCATCGGGGCGTTCGTCGCAGAGGCACGCGCGCGCTCGAGCATCGCCGCACTCTCGGGCCAGAAATAGAGCGTCACCGCATCCGAGTGCAACGCGGTCATCCGCGCGATCGGCATCTCTGGATAGGTCGCATTCCCGGTCGTGATCTTCGCGCCCGTGCCGGTTGGATCGGCCGCGATGCTCGGATCGAAGTCGAATGGCCAGTGCGGTGCGGCCGACGCAGTTCCCCAAAGCGCGCCAACCAGCGCGCCGATGACGACAACCCTCATGCGCCGCAATCTAGTCGAACCGATCCGCGGACTCGATCCGCAAGAGGCGCAACATGTTGCACAGTGCGCTGCGTGGATCGGGGCAGCGTGATCGCGACTCGCTCGTAAGCATTGAGCAATTTCTTGGATCGAGCGTCCGTACGAGGATACAGTTCGGACCTCACCAGGGGGAACACTTGAGGAAATTAGGCTCCGTTATCGCTGTTGCGGGCGTTCTGGTACTCGGCGCGCTGATCAGCACGCGCGTCCATGCCGCCGACCATCTCGATTCCGACTCGTTGGCCGGCAATCCGATGGCCGACATCAACGATGTCTACTCGTGGATGAGCGGCACGAAGCTGAACCTCGCGATGACCGTGTCGCCGGCTGATGTCGGCACGCTCGCGTTCGGTCCGTCCGTGCAGTACGCGTTTCACCTGACGAGCAAGGCCGCGCTGACCGACCTCGGTACCGCGAGCGGCACCACCTCGTCGGTGATCTGCACGTTCGCGTCGAACACCTCGGCGCAGTGCTGGGTCGTCAACGCCAACGGTGTCGCCGTCGACTACGTCACGGGTGACCCGAGCGCGACCGCGGGGCTCGCGAGTGCCGATGGCAAGCTGATGGTATTCGCGGGGCGGCGCTCCGATCCGTTCTTCTTCAACCTATCCGGGTTTCGCGCGATGATCGCCGCCTACCAGAGCTTCGTCGTGCAGACAGATGTCTCGGGCTGTCCCCTCGAAGCGAGCCTCGGCGCCGACAAGACGGTCACTCTACGCAACGACCTCAAGGCGGCGAACTACCCGGCTGCCGCGCCATGCCCAGCGAATACAGCCGACTGCTTCGCCGCGCTGAACGTGATGGCGATCGTCGTCCAGGTCGATGCCTCGCTCGTCAACTCGGGCACCAACACCTTCCTCGCCGTGTGGGGCTCGACCCACCAGGGATCGTGAACCTCATGAAGATCCAGACCTTCCTCGTGGCAGCCGTCGCGCTCGCAGCGTGTGGAGCTGATGGCAACAAGGCGCACGACGCCGCGATCGATGGTGCGGCGGCATGGCCGCTACCACCATTGCTCAACACGCAGATCGATCGGCTCGGCCGGCCAGCGATCAACACCGCGCTGAACGGCACGTTCCTAAACAGCGCGGCGAAGACCGCCCAGAGGGACGCGTACAACGCGCTGCACGACCCAGCGACGTTCGCGACGGCCGAGCTCCGGGTCGGCCGCACCGTAACGGCGGAGTTCGCGGAGAACCTCGCGATCTTCGATGCGTTCGACCGCGGTGCGAGCCTCGCCGGCGCCGGCTGCGGCAATGCCGCGCTGTTCATGCAGCCCGTGAGCGCGACCTCGTACAACACCCTCGCGAGCGTGCTCGCCGATGATCGGTTGTACGTCGATACCTCGAAGACAAGCTGCAACTTCTATCTGTCGCTCGAGGTCGATGTCGTGACCGGCGGCGCGATCGCGCACACCCAGTGTGGTGGCCGTGCGCCGAGCCACGACGTGATCGACACCAGCTACTCGCTGCTGATCTCCGGCCTCAATGGCTTCAACTCGTCGACGCTCGAGCCCCTGACGATCGATGGCGTCGATGCCCACACCGATATCAGCGACACCGCGTTCCCGTTCCTCGGCGCGCCTCACTGAGCGGACGGGCAATCACACTCGCGGCCGTGCTAGTGCTCGGCTGCCGGAATCCTCACGCGCCCCGTCACGATGCCGGCGTCACGGTCACCTCGATCGTGCCCGCGCTACCGCCGAGCCCGAATCCGGCCGAGGCGATGCGCACGCTCGATGCGCGGATCGCGGCGCACGTGGCCGAGCCCGATCAAGAGATCGAGCTGCTGCTCCAGCGCGCTGCCCTGCACGGTCGGCTCGAGGATTACACCGAAGCCCTCGCGCGGTCGCAAGCGTGGACCGAGGCCGAGCCGACGAGCCCGGCGGCTTGGGCGCAGCGCGGCTCGGCGCTCGCGCGCGTGCATCGGTTCGCAGCTGCGCGCGCCGCGGTCGCGAGGTGCAGGTCGCTCGCGCGCGACCCAGCGATCTGGGAAGGCCTGGCCGCGACGATCGCCGAGGCGACGGGCGACCTCGCGAGCTCCGGCACGTACCGCGAGCACCAGGCGACGGCGTATCCGAACGCGACCACGCTCACGCTGTGGGCCGGCCACCTCGCGATCGCCGGGCGCATCCCCGAGGCGCTCGCGGTGATGCCGCGCGCGGCCGCCGCGATCCGCGACAATCCGGCCTCGCTGCTCAACTGGATCTTGTTCCAGTGGGGCCGGATCTACGAGCTCGCGGGTGAGCCCGCGAAGGCGCGTTCGTTCTACGCGGCCGCCCATGCGCGGTTGCCGACGCTCGAGACCACCGCTCATCTCGCGCAGACCATGCTCGCGACCGGCGGCGATCCAAACGCGCTCGTCGCGAGTGCGCTCGGATCCGATCCGAGCCCCGAGCTCTACGCGCTCGCGGGTGAGCCCGAGGAAGCGCGCCGCGAGTGGGAGCGCTACCTCGCCGCGTTTCCCGAGGCGTTCGCCGATCACGCTGCGCGGTTCTATCTCGATTCCACGACCAGAGGCGGCGCGAATCCGCAGCGCGCACTCGTGCTCGCGAAGCTCGACTTCGCGAATCGCCCGACGCTCGAATCCCGCGCGCTAGTCGTCGAGGCTTCACTCGCGGCGAAGGCACCCGCGTGCGAGCTCGTCGAGCCTTTGGTGCACTCGCAGCTCCGCCCGCAGCTGTTCATCGCGTGGCGTGCGCTCGCCGCGTGTGGTCGCGATGCGAGCGCGCTCGCCAAGCAGCTCGGGATCCAGTAGTTACTCGCCGCACCAGGTGCCCGGTGCCGTGGGGCAACCGCGCAGCGCGAACAGATCCATCGTCAGCGCGACGCCGACGTGGATCAACACGCCACCCCAGATCGACTTGGTGCGGATCGCGACCGTGCCCAGGATCAGGCCCGCCCCGATCGCGCCGAGCGTCTCGGGCAGCGGCTTGCCGTAGTGGATCATGCAGTACGGCACGATCATCACGAACACCGCGTTCGCGCCCATCACCTTGCGCAGCCCCTGCAACAGGAACCCGCGGAAGAAGAACTCGAGCGCGACGAACTGCGCGGTGTACAGGCCTTCCCACGTCCACAGATCGAAGTGGCTGCGGTTCGCGAGCCGATAGAACGGATACGTGTGGCGAAACGCCGGCGTCGTCGACGCATAGATCACGGCCGGCAACACGCAGAGAAACAAGAACACGTAGATCCACAGGTGCTTGAAGAAGCCCTCGAAGCTGACGTGAACATCGCGCAGCCGGACCCGATCCTTGCCGCGCCACGCGAGGACAAAGATCGTCGGCATCACGACGTAGCCGATCACGCGCCACCCCGACCACCACATGAAGCTGCCGAGCTCGTGATAATAGCGAACCGGGCTCTGGACGCCCCACACGCCGGGCCACTGGGCCGTCCCGACCTTGTAGTGGACCCACGGCGTGATGTTGAACGCGTGCTCGTAGTAATTGCGATCGCCGATGTACTCCTGGATCGTCAGCGAGACCGCGCACAACACGAGCACGCCGAGGACGCGCCACGAGAACGTGCCGGCCTCGCCTGGCTCGCGCACGGTCTCGCGATCGATGATCGGCCATTGCCCGAACGTGACGGTCCACAGCCAGGTCCGGAACGCGCGCGACCGCAGCAGCACGAATAGATCGAGCGCGAGGACGCACCCCATCGCGACGTGGGACTGCCGCTTCGAGAGGACCTCGATCTTCGAGGTCGCATACAGCGCGCCCGCTCCGAGCCACACCGCCGCGAGGATCCGCGCGATGTACGATCTAGGGACCCGTTCCTCAGTCACAGGTCACTTGCGCGCGCCGATCCAGTCGGCCGCGCGCCGCAACCTCCGCCGCGTGATCTCTTTACCGAGCACCACCATCGTCTCGAACAGCGGCGGCGAGGCCTTTCGACCGGTGACCGAGAAGCGCAGCAACGGATAGCCCTGCTTGAGCGTCCAGTTGTGAGCCTCGAGCCACTTCGCGCCGACCTCCTCGAGCATCTCCTTGCTCCAGCCCTCGCGCGCTTCGAACGCTTCGACGAACGCGAGCAGCGCTTTCTTGAGATCGATGTTCGCGACGCCCTCGATCTTGAACTCTGCCGCGATCGGCGTGAGGTCGAGATCGCCCGAGAAAAAAAACTCCGAGACCGGGATGACTTCGTCGAGCCGCTTGATCCGCTTGCGGACGAGCGGCATAAGCTGGAGCAGGAAGCTCTTCGACATCCGCCACTCGATCAACGCATCCGCGAGCTGCTCGTCGGTGAGCTGATGCAGGTAGTGCTCGTTGAAGTACGTGAGCTTCGCGAGGTCGAACACCGGCCCGCCGAGCGCGATCCGGTCCCACGAGAACACGTCGATCATCTCTTGCAGCGTGAAGAACTCGCGATCGCCGCCGAACGACCAGCCCATCGTGCCGAGGAAGTTCAGCAGGGCGTGGGCGAGGAAGCCCGAGTCCCGGTAGTAGTTGATCGAGACCGGGTTCTTGCGCTTCGAGATCTTCGATTTGTCCGCGTTGCGGAGCAGCGGCATGTGATGAAACTTCGGCGGGTTCCAGCCGAACGCCTGATAGAGCAGCACGTGCTTGGGCGTGGACGACATCCACTCCTCGGCGCGGATCACGTGCGTGATCGCCATCAGGTGATCGTCGACGACGTTCGCGAGGTGATACGTCGGCAGGCCATCGCTCTTGAGCAACACCTGATCGTCGATGTCGTGGACATCGCGCTGCTGCTCGGCCTCGCGGAACTCGTCCTTCCACGTGATCGTGCCCTCGAGCGGCACGGCGAGGCGGACCACGAACGACTCGCTCGTCGCGCGCTGCTCGCTCTCGTCGGCGGCGATGCCTCGGCAGTGCCGGTCGTAGCCCTTGTTGGTCTGCTTCTCGGCTTCTTGCTGGACGCGCAGCTTCGCGAGGCGATCCTCGGTGCAGAAGCAGCGGTAGGCGCGGCCACTCGCGACCAGCTGATCGGCGTGCTGCTTGTAGATTGCGGCGCGCTCGCTCTGCCGGTACGGGGCATACGGCCCACCTACATCGGGCCCTTCGTCCCAGGTGAGGCCGACCCAGTGCAGGGCGTCGTAGATCATCTGTTCGGAATCGCCACGCGCGCGGGACTGATCGGTGTCCTCGATGCGGAGGATGAATTTACCGCCGCTGTGCTTCGCGAACGCGTAGTTGAACAGTGCGATGTAAGCGGTGCCGACGTGCGGATCTCCCGTGGGAGATGGTGCAATCCGCACACGCACGTTCTCCCGGATTGGCGGAGCCTCTTGCGCCATGGTGCGACCTTGTAACATGCCGTGATAGCCTCCGGTAGCGATGCCAGTGACCAGTGGGATGACGCTCAGCGGCACCGTCGTCGAGGTTCACAGTCACTGGACGAGCGGCGGCGAACAGATCGTCACCGACTCGACGATCGAACAACCCGACGGCAGCATGGTCGTCGTCTCGCAGGTCGGCGGCTCCGCCGACGGCCTCGGGCAGCGCGTCTACGACGACGTGCCACTGCTCGCGCTCGGCATGATGGTCGACCTCGCGGCCCACACCGACAACGATCTTGCAGGCCTCGCACACAACGTCGTCGACGGCGTGAAGGTCCGGTTCCAGCCATCGTCGTTCGTGCGCACCGGACCGACCACCGCCGGGCACTCGCTGTACTGGGAGTCCGGCTGCATCTTCGTCACCCCCGACTCCGACGGCACCAAAGAAATCCCCGGCGACCAAGAGTTCCCGGTGATCGACGCGTGCATCTCGACCTGGAATGATGACACCGCGAGCTGCTCGTTCTTGCAGGTCAGGACCGACGCGAAGGCCCAGGTCGAGGTCAGCGGCACCGACTTCAAGAACGTCATCAAGTTTCGCGATGCCTCGTGGTGTCGCCCCGCGACGCACGATGCCGCCGCGAAGTGCTACTCGGATTCTTCGGCCGGCATCACGACCGCGACGTTCGTCGACGATGGCGGCGCGCGCGATGGCGCGATCGTCGACGCCGATATCGAGATCAACGGCGTCAACTTCGCGATCGGCGTGGCGGGCACGACGCTCGGTACGGGCGGCTGCCTCGCCGAGCTCGCGAACACGCTGACCCACGAGCTCGGCCACCTCCACGGGCTCGAGCACACCTGCCTCGCGACGGGCGACCCGGCTCGGGTCGATGGCAACGGCGCGCCGGTCCCGGCGTGCTCCGCGACCTCGGATCCGAAGATCGTCGACGCCACGATGTACCCGTTCCAGGACTGCGGCGAATCCAAGAAGGAGACGCTCGCAGCCGACGATATCTCGGCGATCTGCACGATCTACCCGACCGCCAACGGCCCCGGCACCTGCGAGCCGGTCTCGTCGGGATCGGGGTGCTGTGACGTGGGGCGCGATCGTTCGTCGCCTCTCGGGCCGCTGGCCCTGACCCTGGTCGTCGGCCTGGTTGGACTACGCAAAACTCGACGACAGCGCTAGCTCCGGTATCCTCTATTGCATGAGTGGTGCGGTGTGTCCCGCCTGCGGGATAGCTGTCGTTCCGGGGTATGTACGGTGTCCGAAGTGTCACAAGCCGTTGCCGCGGTTTGCGCGCAATTCGAGCTCGCCGGTCGGCGGCACGGTGGTCGAGACCACGAGCAAGCTGCCGATCTACATCGCGGCAGGCATCGCTGCGGTGATCGCGATCCTCATCGCGCGTCACTTCGTCATCGGTTCGTTCGAGGACTATCGCAAGAAGGCGGCAGCGCCGGAGCTCTCCGCGCCACGACCCGCTGCGCCACCACCGGTCGCGAACGTCGTGACGCCGGTGCCGACTGAGCCGACGACCACCACCGCGACGATGCAACCGGTCGTTCACGCGGACGACGTCGCGCGGGCGCTCGAGGCTCGGCTCGACAAGCAACGCCTGTGGTCGACCGTGCAGGTCATCGGGGACCACGTCGAGGTGCGCTCCGCGACGTGTAACGACAGCGGCATGAAGCCCGCGATCGAGCAGTCCGCCGCGCAGTTCCATGCGGCTGGCTTGACCCGCCTGCGGTGCCTGGAGCAGAGTGGCGCCGTCGTGTTCGCTCGTGCCATCTGATCAAGATCCATTTCGCAACCCGCACCGCCTGATCCTGCCGCTCGGGATGCGCGTGCTGGTCCAGCTCGTCCGCGATGACGAGCGCACCGATGCGGGCCTGTATCTGCCGCAGGGCGCGAAGGAAGCACAAGAAGACGCGCACTACGGCAAGGTGATCGAGGTCGCGCGCGACCGGCCCACCACCGATGAAGCGTCCGAGAACGTCTCGGGCGTGCCCCACGGCGCGTTCGTGCTGTTCAAGAAGAACGCCGGCATCGCCGTGCCGTGGGACGACCGCTTGCGGCTCGTCGACGTCAAAGATGTGCTCGCGACCGTCGAGGAAGTCCAAGCAGACGAGGCACACTGAGCGCCATGGAGTCTGCTCCCCCGCGCGCCGACATTCCGGTCCTGGCGGCTCTGCCGCTCGTGATCGCCTGCTCGAAGTTCACGCTGAGGCCCGTCACGGTCGCCGATACCGAAGATCTGTGGCCCCACGTCTCCAACCCCGAGCTCTCGGTCTACATGAGCTGGGCGCCGCACGCCTCGCGCGAGGTCACCTCGGCGTTCTTGCAGTTGCAGGTCGACGGTCTCGCAAAAGGCACGATCGTCAACTGGGCCATCGTGCTGGACGGCAAGGCCTGCGGCCTGGTCACGCTCGCCGGGATCACGTGGCACTTCTCGACCGGCTGGCGCGTCGATCGCGCGGAGCTCGGCTACTGGATCGGGCAGCCATACTGGGGCCAAGGCCTCATGACCGAGGCTGCGCTCACCGCGACGAGCTTCGCGTTCGACACGCTCGGGCTGCACAAGGTCACGGTCGGTCACATGGACCAGAACGAGCCGTCGAAGCGGATCATCGAAGGCCTCGGCTTTCGCCATGTCGGCCTGCAGCTCGAAGACGCGTGGAAGAACAACGCGTGGCAGCACCACCATCGCTACGAGCTCACCACCGGCGAGTGGAGCGATAGCGCACGGACGATGCGGTTCAATAAACCTCGCCGGCCCTGATCCGCCCGATCATGTGATCGAGCCGGGTGCGCGACGCGGCCTCGAGCTCGACGATCCGCACGCCGAAGCCGGTCGGATATGTCGTCGCTTCGGTCGAGCCACTGTCGACGATGCGGACGACCACGACCTTGCAGGTGACAGCCTCGTCGTAATCGTAGAGCTCGAGCTGGAGCGCCGAGCCGATCTTGAACGGATACGACCGGGCGACCTTCGTGTAGAGGAACAGGCCGTGCTCGGAGAGATCGCGCGTGCGAAACATCAGCTCCTGGCCATCTGCCCCATGAACCTTGACGAATGCGTCGACGCGGACGCGCTCGGCACTGCGCTCCCGGACCTCTTCGGACATACCCGACGATATGCGAATTCCCCCGGGCCAGCGACATGCACGGCTCGGATCGTCGTGGTAACGTGACGGCTAACACCTGGAAACCTATGGACGTCCGCTGCGAGAAGTGCCAGACGGAGTACGAGCTCGACGAGAGTCGTCTCAAGCCCGGTGGTGTCACGGTCAAGTGCACCAACTGCGGGCACATGTTCAAGATCCGCAAGCGCACGCCGACCAACGTCGGGTTGCCCGCGGTGCAACCCGATGTGCCGCAGTCACAGTCGCAAGCAGGCGCCAATTCGGCGCCCGCTCTCGCGCGCGATACGAGCCGCGATGACACGCGGCGCGAACCTGCACCGCAGCGCTCGTCACCTCCGACCGCGCAACGCGCGGTGTCGCTCGCGGATGCCTTGCCGGGTGCAGTCACCGACGGTGGATCGACAGCGATCGAACGCCAGTGGCTCGTGCGGCTCGAGAACGGCGAGCAGAAGACCTGTCGCGAGCTCGCGACGCTGCAGCAATGGATCGTCGCGGGCGTCGCGACACGCGAGTCGCTGATCTCGCGCTCGGGCAAGACCTGGAAGCGGCTCGGCGACATCACCGAGCTCGCGCAGTACTTCGTGATCGCGGATGAAGCGCGCAACCAGCGCTCCGGCAAGCCGACAAATTCGCCGAAGCCTATCGCCGCGACGATGCTCGGCGTCGGCAACAAGGCGACCGCCGCGGGCGGCACGATCATCCCCGACGGGCCCGACGACGAATCCGAAGAAGGTCGCGCGACCGACAACTTCCGCCAGCGCCGGACCACGCCACCTCCGCCGCCGCCGAAGGGCCACTCCGGTCCCCTCGCGCTGCAACAGACCGAGCTGTCGGGCCCCAAGCCCGCAGGCACCAGGCTCCCGACGCCGCCACCGAACCCTGTCGTGCGTGCGACGGGCGGGTGGGCCTCGAGCGATATCAAAGGTACCGAGTCGATGGCGTCGATGCCGCAGGGTCCGCGCGGCGGCAAGCTCGCGATAGGCGATCACGAGCCTGCGTTTTCGGGTCGCGTGCGGATGTCGCCTGGCGACGAATCATCGTTCCAGACCGGCAAGGTCAGCCGCCTCGTCGAAGACGATGATGAAGTGATTCCGCCGCAGCGCGGTTCGCGCGCGGGGACGTGGATCGCGTTGCTCGCGCTCGTCGTGATCGCGGCCGGCGCCGGCGCGGTCTACATGCTGGTGTTCAAGAAGAGCGCCGGTGGTGAGGCCGGCAAGGATGCGGGCGCGATCGCCGCGATCGGCATCGATGGTGGGGGCGCGATCGTCTCGCCGATCATCGATGCGGGTCCAACGGCACCGGCCGATCCGTTCGATAGCGCGCGCACCGAGCTGCTCGCAGGTATCGAGCCGCGGATGAAAGGCGTGCTCGATGCGCTCGCGAGTAATGGTGATCCGGCGGCACTCGCGATGCGCGCGCGGCTCTCGACCGGCCTCGCGCAGAGCATGACCGAGCGCGCCGGCTTGGTGACCGACAAGGCCGAGTCCGACAAGCTGCGCAAGGATGGCAAGCAGCTCGCGATCGACGCGGCGCCGCTCGCGCAGAAAGCGCTCAAAGCCGCGGCCGACGATCCGAGCGCGAACATCGCGATGGCCGACGTGCTGCGCTTGCAGGGCAAGCCGATCAAAGACGTCCAGCGCTACCTCGAAGCCGCGAAGGCCAGGGGCGCCGCCGACAAGGAGCTCGCGCGCTCGATCGCGCTCTCCGATGCACTCACGCTGATCCGCGATGCCAAGCTCGACGACGCGCAGAAGGAGCTCGTCGCGATCGATGGCAACGGCGATGCGCGGGTCCAGCAAGAGCTCGCGCTCGTCGCGTACGCGCAGAGCAAAGCCGCCGATGCCAAGCCGTTCGTCGATCAAATCCTTGCGGCGAGCCCCGATCACGATGTCGCGCGCGCGCTGCAGAAGCGGCTCGAGACCGCTGTGGCCAAGACCGATCCGCTGCCGCAAGAAGAAGGCGGCAAGGGCTCGGCCGCGGTGAAGCATGATCCAACGCCGACGCCGCACACGGATCCGGTGCCGGTCGTGCCCGTCGCGCCCGTCGCGAGCGGCGGTGACTACGACGCGATGGTCACCAAGGCCGACAAGTACGCGCAGCAATCGCAGTGCAAGCAGGCGCTGGACGTCTACACCAAGGCGCTCGAGCAGAAGCCCACCGGCGTCGAGGCGCTGTCGGGGATGGGCTACTGCTATCTCGACAGCAAGCAGTTCTCGAGCGCGTTCTCGAAGTTCCGCTCGGCGCTCGCGGTGTCGTCGCGGTTCGAGCCTGCACTCGCAGGTGTCGCCGAGACCTACCAGCAGCAAGGCAATAAGGAGATGGCGATCGAGGCGTGGCAGCACTACCTCGAAGCGAATCCCGGTTCGGCAAAGGCGACCAAGCAGCTCCAGATCCTCGGAGCCGGAGCCGCTCCGACGCCGACTCCGACGCCGACACCCAAACCGCCCGAAGGAAGCGCGACGCCGACCACCTCTCCGACCGAGACGCCGGTCGTGGCTCCGTCCGGCGATGGTTCGTCATCGTGATAGAACCGGAGCGATGGTTCGTTCGCTCCTCCTCGGCTTCCTGACGATCACGGCGTGCGCGAACCCGTCGCCGCTCGATAACGCACCGCCACCCACGGCACCCGCCGATCCGTGGGGGACAGCGCTCGATAAAGGTAACGGCGGCGAGCGCGACAAGCCCGGCTTTGATCTGCAGGGCATGCTCGCGAAGGTCAAGGACGCGATCGAGAAGCCCGGCTTCTACGAGGCGCCCGAGCAAGCCGCAGACTATCAGAGCGACAAGCCGCACTGGGGCGTGTTGAAGCTCGAGGGCGAGATCGTCGAGCGCGAAGCGTTCTCGTTTACGGGCGGTCACGGCACCGAGCTGCGCCAGGTGGCCGATCGGCTGCGCGAGCTCGCGAAGGACGATCAGCTCCAGGGCTTGATCCTGCGCGTCGGCGCGCTCAAGGCGAGCCTTCCGGATCTCGTCGAGCTCCGCATCGCGATGCACGATTTTCGCGCCACGAAGAAGCAGCTGTGGTGTCACACCGAGAGCGCGAGCAACGGCACGTACCTCGCGCTCGCAGCGTGCGATAAGATCGCGCTCGCGCCGCTCGGGGAGATCGCCATCACCGGCCCGACGGCGATGCCGATCCATCTCAAGGGCTTGCTCGACAAGCTCGGCGTGCAAGCCGACTTCATCCACGTCGGCGCCTACAAGGGCGCGGCCGAGCCGCTCACGCGCGATGCGCCGAGCCCCGAGATGATCGAGGTCCTAGGCAACATTCTCGATCGCCGGTACGCGACGATGGTCGACATCATCACGGCCGAGCGCAAGGTCGATGCGAAAGCGCTGATCGATATCGGCCTGTTCCCGGCACAGCAAGCGCAGGCGGCCAAGCTCGTCGACGAAGTCACATCGTTCGAGATGCTGCGCGCCGAGGCCAAGGCGCCGTGGACGAACCTGTCGCTAGAGCCCGAGCATCGCGACACGCTCGCGACGTACATGAAGCTCGCGCGCTTCGTCGGCGCGATGCCGCCCGATCGTCCGATCGGCGATCACGTCGCGGTGGTCTACGCGCTCGGCAACATCGTCGATGGTGACGGCGATGGCATCCTCGGCGCGCGCCAGCAGATCGCCGCACACACGCTCGTCGCGGCACTCCACGCGCTGGCCGCCGATCCGTCGGTGAAGGCGGTCGTGTTGCGGATCGATTCCGGCGGCGGCAGCGCGCAAGCGAGCGAGCTGATCTGGGCGGCCGTCGCGGATCTGCATGCCAAGAAGCCCGTGATCGTCTCGATGAGTGATGTCGCCGCGAGCGGTGGCTACTACATCGCGAGCGGCGCGACGAAGATCTTCGCCCTCGACGACACGCTGACCGGATCGATCGGCGTGATCGGTGGCCGGATCGCGCCGGCGCCCGCGCTCGCGAAGCTCGGCGTCACCACGTTCCCGATGGGCCGCGGCAAGCACGCCACGATGATGACGAGCTTCAATCCCTGGACCGCGGACGAGAAGCTCGTGATCGAGACCACGATGAAGGCGGTGTACGGCACGTTCAAGGGCCGCGTCGCCGCGGGTCGCCACAAGACTCTCGACGAGATCGAGCCGATCGCGCAGGGCCATGTGTGGACCGGGACCAAGGCGAAGGAGCTCGGGCTCGTCGACGAGATCGGCGGCCTCGATGCCGCGGTCGCCGAAGCCCAGAAGCTCGCGAAGGTGCCCACCACCACCGACCTCGAGGTCTACCCTCCCTCGCCCACGCTGCGCGACTTCGTCCACGGCATCGGCGGCGTGCAGATGCCGTTCGGCCTGTCGACCGAGACGAAGCTCGCGCAGCTCGCCCAGGTCCTGGATCCTCAACTCGCCGCGCAAGCGCAGCACCTGCTCGAGCTCGCCCGTACGTTCGAAGCGACTCCCATCCAGACCCTCGTCTTTCTGCCGGAGCTGCCATGAAGATCGTCGCGCTGAGCCTGTTGTGCTTGTTCGCGTGTGGAAGCAAGGAACCCGCGCCGGCGCCGCCGCCCGCGCCCGCGCCGACCGTGCCGTCGCAAGGCCACACCGGCATCGCGCCCGAGGCCTCGGGCACCGTCGAGGAGCGAACGTTTCACAGCGATGCGCTCGGGGTCGACAAGACGTACGTCGTCTATCTGCCCATCGACTACACGACGAACCCGGACAAGAAGTGGCCGGTGTTCTACTACCTGCACGGCATCACCGGCGACGAGCACAGCTGGGTCAAGGGCGGCCAACTCGACAAGGTCGCCGACCAGCTGCACCTGAACGCGATCATCGTGATGCCCGACGGCGACGACGGCTTCTACGCTGATTCCGACAAGCCTGTCGACTACGACGCGTGCATGAAGGACGGCACCGGCCTGTTCGCGCCGCAGATGAAGAATCCGAAGAAGACGTGCGTGAAGCACTCGATGTACGAGACGTACATCGTCAAAGATCTGTTGAGCGACATCGACGGTCACTACCGCACGAACGCGAGCGGTCCGGCACGCGGCATCGCGGGCATGTCGATGGGCGGGCTCGGGGCGTGGGGGCTCGCGTTGCGTCACCCCGATCTGTTCGCCGCGGCTGCGAGCCACTCTGGTGCGATCGGCCTGGCGTATCAGAGCCCGCATCCGTACATCCCGGGTCATCCCGAGGATGTCACGTTCGCCGATGCGCCCAAGCCTGGCTCGATGGGCAATGACCTGATCGACTGGGTCGTCGGCATCTACGGCCACGACAAGGCGAACTGGGTCGCTCACGATCCCGAGCTCTTGATCGCGAAGATGTCACCCGGCAAGCCCGCGCTCTATCTCGACTGTGGCACCGAGGACGAATTCCACTTCTTCGATCAGGCGGCGTACGTCCACGACATCTTGCTCGCGCGCCACATCGACCACGCGTACTTCATGGGTCCGGGCAATCACAGCTTCAAGTTCTGGGCACCGCGCGAGGTCGAGAGCTTGAAGTGGTTGCTGGAGCATGTTGCCAAGCCCTCCTGAGCGCTCGCGACACCTCGCCGAAGGACGATTCGAGCTGCTCGAGAAGCTGGGCGAAGGTGGCATGGGCGTGGTCTACCGCGCGCTCGATCGCGAGCGCGGCGTGCAGGTCGCGCTCAAGACCTTGCGCGGCGCGACGCCCGACGGCGTGCTGCGGTTCAAGACCGAGTTTCGCTCGCTGCGCGACGTTCGCCATCCCAACCTCGTCGAGCTCGGCGAGCTGTTCGAGAGCGACGGCACGTGGTTCTTCACGATGGAGCTCGTCAAGGGCGCACCGCTGCTCGCGTGGGTGCGCAGCGGGGTCGAAGTCGCGGCGGCCCCGCCGAGCGATTCGAGCTCGCTCGGCGATGACGACGTGAAGACCGCGGTCTCGCCCTCGCCGGGTTCGGAGGATGCGACTGCGTCGATCCCCAAGGCCGACGAAGCCGACGACGCGACGATCGTCGACACGTCGATCGATGCCCGGCCCGCGATGAAGGCCGACGAGCGCCGCTTGCGTCGAGCGCTCTCCGGCCTCGCGAGCGGGCTCTCCGCACTCCACGCCGCGGGCAAGGTCCATCGCGACGTCAAACCGTCGAACGTGATCGTCGACGACAGCGGTCGTGCCGTCCTCCTCGATTTCGGCGTCGTCGCGGAGCTCGGCCACGGCAGCGTGGTCGACAACAAGCTGATCATCGGCACGGTCAGCTACATGGCGCCCGAACAGGCGCGTGGCGATCAGGTCGGCGCCGCGGCCGATTGGTACGCGCTCGGCGTCGTGCTGTTCCAGGCGATGGCCGGGCGGATCCCGCTCTCCGCGCCTTCCGATGCGCTGATCGTGCTCAAGCAGCACACGCCCGCACCGGAGGTCTCGCGCTTCGTCAACGCACCTGCCGATCTCGCGAAGCTCTGCATGCGCCTCCTCGAGCGCGAGCCGAGCAAGCGCCCGACCGAGACCAAGATCTTCGAGCAGCTCGGCGTCGCGAAGACCGATCCGCAAGCCGCGTGGATGCCAGCCGCGACCGAGGGCAAGCTGTTCGTCGGGCGCCGCAGCGAGCTCGGCCTCCTCGATGCCGCGATCACCGCGAGTCGTCTCGCCGCGGTCGCGGTGGTCGTCGAGGGCGAATCCGGCGTCGGCAAGACCGCGCTCGTCGATCACTTCTGCGAAGTCGCCCGCGCCACGCACGCGAAGGCCGTCATCCTGCGCGGCCGTTGCCACCAGCGCGAACGCCTCGCGTTCAACGCCTTCGACGGCATCGTGCACGAGCTCGCGCGCTGGCTGATCGCGCGTCCCGAGCCCAAGGTCGCCACGCTCATCCCCACGCACGTCGCCGAGCTCGTCGCGGTGTTTCCCGATCTCCGCGCGGTCCCGGTGTTCGCCGCCGCGGTCTCGCCCGAGCCAGAGCCTCGCGATCCTCGCGACGCGAAAGGCTCCGGTCCGCGCGACACGCTCACCGCGCTGTCCGCACCCGCGGACCTTCGCGATCGCGCGTTCACGGCCCTGCGCGACCTCGTCGCTGCGATGGCGCAGCGTGGCCCGATCGTCCTCGTGATCGACGACCTCCAGTGGGCTGACGACGACAGCCTCGCGGCTCTCGCCGTCCTCCTCGCCGAGCATCGCGAACCACCGATGCTCCTGCTCGCCACGCTGCGCTCCGGGGTGAAGGTCTCGCGCCTCGCGCGCGACACGCGCAAGATCGAGCTCGCCGGACTCGCCCCGAGCGATGCCGAAAAACTGCTCCAGCGCCTCGCCTTCGCCGCCGGGATCGAGAGCGCGATGGTCGACGACAACGAGCTGATCGCCGAGAGTGCCGGCCACCCGCTGTTCCTCGCCGAGCTCGTGCGCCATCGCCGACGCGCCGGTACCGCCCCGCGCCTCGACGACGCGATCTGGTCGCGCGCGAGCGAGCTCGATCCCGAAGCGCGCCGCGTCCTCGCCACGATCGCCATCGCCGGAGCCGCCCTCCCTCGCGAGCTCGCGCTCGAATCTTCCGGCCTCGCACCGCCCGCCGCCGAAGCCGCTCTCGATCGGCTCACCCGTGCGCAGCTCGTCAAGACTCACGGCCCCCACCGCTCCGACGCCGTCGAACCGTTTCACGATCGCGTGCGCGAATCCGTCCTCGCGAACGAGCCGCCCGAAGCCCTCGAGAAGCTCCACCTCGCGCTCGGCCTCGCCCTCGAAGAGCGCGGCGCTGCCGCCGACATCCTGTTCGGCCACTTCGAAGCCGCCGGCGATCGCCCCCGCGCCACGCGCTACCTCCTCGTCGCCGCCGAGCACGCGATGCAGAGCTTCGCGTTCGGTCGCGCCGTCGAGTTCTATCGCCACGTCCTCACCGCGCTCCACCCGCACGCCCGCCAGCGCGCCGAGCTGCTCGCGCGACTCGCCGACGCGCTCACCAACATCGGCCACACCGCCGAGGCGGCGAAGCGCTACCTCGAGGCGAGCTCGCTCGTCGAGATGCACTCCGATCGTCAGCTCGATCTGCTCCGCCGCGCGAGCGAGCGCTTCCTCATGAGCGGCCATGTCGAGCAAGGCCTGCAGACCGCGAAAGAAGTCCTCCAGCGCGTCGGCATGTCGCTCCCCTCGTCGAAGATCCGCACGCTCGCCGGCATCGCGTGGAGCCAGGTCCAGACCCGCCCCTCCGCCCTCCGCTGGCCCCACCGCACGCAGGTCGATCCGCGCCGCTCGCTGCGCGCCGATGTCTGCTGGTCGGTCAGCGCCGGGCTCGCGATGGTCGACACCCTGCTCGGCGCCTACTTCTCCGGCCGCGCCGCGGTGCTCGCACTCAAGTACGGCACGCCCTTTCAGATCTGCCGCGCGCTCTCCGCCGCCACCGTGGGCGCTGCCCTCATGGGCAATCGAGCGCGCACCCAGCACTGCCTCGAAGCCGCGCACCGCGCCGCTGCCGAAGATGGCTCCGCGATCGCGAGCTGGTACGCGCGCACCACGCACTGCACGACGGTCTTTTTGCTCGAGCACGACTTCCGTCGCTGCTTCGAGCTCGCGAACGAGCTCGAGGCCGAGTGGCACACCACCGGCAACGGCGAAGGCTGGGAGACCGACGTCATCCGCCACTTCAGCCTCGCCTCGCAACAGATGCTCGGCATGATGGCGGACCTCGGCGCGCGCGTCGAAGCGCTCACCACCGCCGCCGCCCGCATGGGCGACAAGTTCCAGGAAATCTCGCTGCGCGTACGCTTCGCGATCCGCCATCTCGTCGTCGACAAACCCGAGACGGCGCACGAAGACCTGACCGACGCCCTCGCGTCGTGGCAACCCTCGGCCGAAACCTTCGGCAACCAGAGCGCGTGGGCGCTGTGGACCCGCACCCGCGTCCTCCTCTACCAGCGCGACTTCGGTCGCCTCCACGAGGTCCTCGATAGCGATTGGAATCGCATGCGTCGCGCGCTCATCGGTCGAGTCCCCGCGCTTCGCATCGAGTGGTTCCACGTCTACGGCACGTACTTCCTCGGTCGCGCGATCCACGCACGCACCACCGGTCAGCACTCCGAGGCCGCGAGTCACCTCCGCCGCGTCGCCAGCCTCGCCGCCGGGATCGATCGCATGACGTTCCCGGGCGCGCCCGCCACCGCGCGCCTCCTCGAAGCCGGCATCGCCTGTGTCAAAGGTGGCGATGTCGTGAAGCCCCTGCGCACGGCGCTCGCCGCCGCAACCGCTGCCGACTTCCGCGTCTACACGCCGTTCATCCAGCGTCGGTTGGGCGAGGCACTCGGCGGTAGCGAAGGTTGGATGCTCGTCTCCGAGGGAGATGCGCAAGCACGAGCGCAGGGCTGGCAGCTCCCCGAGTTGGGCGCCGAGATGTGCATCCCGCGCGGCTAATGACGAGCGGCCACGCTCGCGGTGGCCGTTCGCAGCGTGTATTCAAGACTGCTTCACATCAAAGGTGACATGACCACGAATCTCATCATCGCCACCGGTGCGGGGCTCGCGGCGCGCGCCGACGATCAGCTACTGGTGAGCCCCACGCGATCGAGGCCGACCCCGGCGCAATTGCCCGTGACCGCGATCGAGTGGGAGCGCATGCGCGAGACGCTGTTTGGCAATCCGTCGCTGTTCGCCGGCCCGGGCGAGCTCATCCCCGCTGGCGCGCTGTTTACATGGGAAGATCTCGTGAGCGCCGCGGGCGCGTGCATCAACGGGCGCGCGACACTCTTGCTCGCGTCGAGCTCGCCGCTCGCCATCACGGTGCGCATCGAGCCCGACGACGGCAGCGAGCCGCTCGATCTGCCGGTCGACGGCGTACCAGTCGTCGCGACGCTGTGCCCGCACCACGCGATGCCGGATTGGGAATCGGAGATCCCGGCGATGCCGTATGCGTTGCCGCTGTCGCTCGAGCCACTCGTGCGTGCGGCGCATGCGGCGCGCGTACCTGTCGGCGCAGAGCCGATCTTCGTCGATCGCCAGTACGCGGGCTATTCGCTACACATCGACAGCCGTAGCGTCGATGTCACGGGCCCGGCCGGCTTCGTGTTTCCCGCGCAGCTCGCGGCCAAGAATGTCGATGCGCGCGCGGTCCACCAGCACATCTTGCGGCAGCTCGATTGGGATGAGCCGTCGGATGTCGTCACCGATTTCGAGCATCGCTATCTCGCGAGCGCGCTGCTCGCGACGCGGTACCGCAAGCTGCGCTGCGCATGACGTCCGCGCCCCGACCACGCCTCCCCGAACTCGATTTCAGCTGCTGAGCTCCTCCGCTGTTGCCACCTTGGCCGATCGCAAGCCCGTGCCCTTTGCTCACCTTTCCACCCGTTCATCCGCCTGCTCGCTCACAATCTCGAGCTCGCTCCGAAGTACTGGTCGGTTACTCGATCGCAATTGGCGCTAACAGCTCCTGATGTCGGCGGCTTGACGCTTGACGTGCACCGGCTACAGCCCCCCACGTTCTGCGTGACGCGACCACGAACGAGCAATCTCGACTGCGCATCGCGCCGCTACGGTACGGTACGCTGGCGCCTTCAACCCGGTTCGCATGTTGTCGAGCCATGCGAGGCCGGCTTTCACTGCTTCGCGACCATGACGGTCAGGATCTTCAGCGCATCACGCGCACGCTCGACGTGCTCCGCGGCCTGCGAGACGGCTTGCGAGACCGCCGCGACGGAGTCGCTCTGCTCCATCATCGCGGTCTCGTCACTCGCCGCGCGCATGTTGGCCTTGAGCGAATCGATCGATTCTTCGAGGATGTTCAAATGTTCGGCGAACTCGATCGGCATCGCGTTGCCGGTGTTGGTCGGCTCGTCCTCGCGCGCACGCTGCTGCGCTTCGACCTTCGCCTCGGCTTCGGCGAGCAACCGGCGCACGACGACCTGCTCCTTCTCGAGCTTGAGGTTGCGTTGCTCGAGCTCGGCCGACCGCGACACCAGCTGGGTGTAGCGCGACAGATCGACTGCCGGTGCCTCGGGCACGCCACGCGCGTTGGTCTCGTCGTCTTCGCGGAGATCGCGGAGCTGCGATTCGAGGTTGTCGCGCTCGAGAGCGACCTGCGCCGCCTTGGTCTTGGTCTCGCGGAGCTCGCGCTCGAGCTGTGCGATCTCG
>JAYWCI010000321.1:0-10616 GCA_043780895.1 Kofleriaceae bacterium
GTGGGCACGGGGTCGCGGAGGATCGGCTGGCAGGCCGAGGTGCTCCAAGATCGCGCGGGTCGCGTCGCCCTCGGGCAAGACCGCGAGGATCCGCATCGCACCGCCGCAGGCGTCGCACACCAGAACGTCGATCGCGAACACCCGCTTCATCAGATACGCCCAGGCAAATCGGCGGTCGGGCGGCCGCACATTGGCGGCCCCGCAGTTTGGCGCTCGCACGACAGCCGCGCGAAGGTGATGGTTGGGCGCGAACACGCCGTGAAAGCGCGTGAGGTGAGCGTAGGGCGGCGGGATCAGCGTCGCGAGCCGGCGGAGGAACTCGACGGGCTCGAACACGAGCTCGGTGCGGCCATCACGCAGGGGGCGCTTGAGCGACATCACAACTCGCCCGCGGCTGTCGCGCGCGAGCCGCGAATTCGCGACGGGCGAGCGCGCGCCATAGCGACACAGGCGCTCGAGGCCATCGCGATCGTCGGCGTCGACGAGGCGATCGGCGTGGAGTGAGTAACCGGCGAGGAACGCAGATCGGCGACCGGTGGTTGGCCGCGGCGTGTCGCCGAAAGACGGCATGCGGGCGACCGCTTCGGCTATGCGCCGACGAAATGGGATACCTGAATCTCCGGCCCGAGCAGACCAATATCTTCTTCAAGCTCATGGAAGTGCGCTATCGCCAGCGCTCGACGATCATCACGACCGACCTCGATTACGCCGAGTGGGGAAACTTGCTCGGCAACAAGGCACTCGTCGAAGCGCTACTCAGCCGCCTTCGCCACCAGTGCCACACCGTGAAGATCGACGGTCCATCGCTACGTGACCCGTTGCCCTGACCTCGTTCACCCGCAGTTCACTACGCCCTCGTCGCTCAGCGCCGAGGGCGTTGCTGCTTTCGGCGACGTCATCGGAGGTTGGTTGCGCTGCCGATCGTGCTCGCGATCCTGAACGGCGAAGTGGACCACTTCAAGTAAGCGCGAGTGGGCCAATTCTCGTGAGCGCCGAAGGTATCGCGATGCTCGACGAGCTGCATCAGCTCTCCTCCTCGGGTTCCGGCAGTGCCAGTCCCAGCAACTCGTGTGCTTTTTTTTTGAGTTCGATGAGTGCGGAGCTTGCGCTGCAGTACCTCATTCTTCTTGGTGACGGCCAGTAACTCGCGGTCCTTCGCGTTCAACTTCGGCTTGCGACCTGGCGTCCGCGATACCAAACTGGATTCGCCCCGAGCTCCGAATTGCAGCCGCCAGGCGGCGAGCTGGGAACTGTAAATGCCTTCCGCGCGTAGCATTGCTTCGAGGGCGCCGCGCTCGCCGCTCGCAAGCACTTGGAGAAATCCGTAGTGAACCCTGGTCCTCACCTATCTCAACTCCGCCATTCACGCTGTTGCCTGAAAATCTGTGAGATAGAAAATTCATGCGAATGAGCTTTGCGATTGGTTCCGTGGTGCTCGGGTTCAGTGCGCTGGCGAGCGCCCAACCTGGTTCAGCTGATCCGTCGTCGCCGGTCGCGTCGGTCGCGCCCGCCTCGTCAGTCGACAGCGGTGTGGTCGATGATGCGGCGTCTCCAGGCGCGTTCTTGTCTCCATCGGCGCTGACCGAGCCGGCAGGTACCGTCACCGCGAGCCTCGGAATCGGGGTGGACACGAGCTTCAACGATAGCGAGATGACTCACGTCGGTCTGTCGTACTCCCTGACGAACGAGATCACGGTGAGCGGCGCGCTGTTGCTCCCGACGGAATCCGACGTCCATGTCGGCACGCTGTCCGCGAAGGTCCAGGTGCTGCGCTCGGGGCGCTGGCGCGGCGCACTCGCGGGCATGTTGCTCGTCGCGGGCACCACCGGAGACTCGGAAGAAGCCGGGCTCGTCGGTGGCGCCGTAACGTACTGCCTGGACGACGCCTGCAATTCCTACGCGTCTGGCGACCTCGCACTCGGCATCGAGCACTCCTCGGGCTCCGGCGCGCCGTTCCTGATCTCGGGATCGGTCGTCGCCCAGGTCGCACCGCACATCAAGCTCGTCGGCGAGATCCTGACCGGGTTCCAAGCGGGCAGCGATTCGAGCGGGAGCGGCGGCAGCGAGTTCATCGCGTTCTACGGCGCGCGCGTGACGCAGAAGAACGTCGCCCTCAACGTCGGCTTCATCAAGCCCTTCGGCGACAACATCGGCGTCGACGGGCCGGGCGCCCTGTTCGCCACGGCGACCGCACGTTTCGTTCCCTGATCGGCTGCCTGATCGGCTGCCTGATCGGCTGCCCTGCGTGACGGGCTGCTACGCTGGCGGCGTGGGCTATCGCGACGATGTCGACACCCTCTACCAGCACGCCCTGATCCTCCAGAAGGAGCTCGATCAGTCGCAGGACAGGCTCGCGGACCGCGACCGCGAGCTCGAACGGCTTCGCGGGCCGCTCGGCCGGCGCGAGCAGACGAGCCCGGGCATTCGTCAGCTTCGCCAGCTGCCACCGGCGCACACGCTGCTCTCGCGGCTCGTCAGCACGATCTCGCGCACGCCGCCTCCGCTGCCAACTACGCCGCGTCCCACGCGCGTGGAACCGGTGTTTGTCGACGAGGCGCACAAGCACGCCGTGATCCTCGAACAATCGCGAGAGCAGCTCGGTCATCTCGACGGCGAGGCGCTCGTGCTCGTCGGCGCCTTGATCGAAGAGCTCGCGCTCGCACCGGAGACGCGCAAGACGCTCCTCTCCGAGCTCCGTCCGATCATCGACGCGGTTACAAAGGCGAACGCGACTCGCAAGCCGAATCGGCCGTGACGCGGCGGGGCGCGACTTCGACGTGCAGAGATCTTAACGAGCGCGTCGGCGAACGCGTGGATTACTTCATGGATGAAGGTCGTCGCGCTCGTACTTGTCATGACGGTCGGGGTAGCGCGCGCCGAGGTCGACCTTCCGGACGTCTCCGGGCCCATCCCCGACTACGCTGTGCACATCGAGCTTGGCGCCGGCGTCACCGCGGGGGTATTGGAAGCGGGCTCCACGGGAGATGTGGCGATGGGCGCGGAAGCGCATCTCGGGCTCCGCTTCGATCGATTCGTCGCGCTGGTGCGCGGCGCGGTCATGAGCTTGAAACCGCCCGGCAACAGCAAGTACGACCCGGACGACGGGTACGCGCTGCGAGCGGGTGGCGACCTACGGTACAGCGTCTTGCAAGATCGAGTCATTTCGACCTCGAAGTCGGGTCGCCCGGTTGCCACGGTTCGCCGCGACATCTGGATCGGTGGTGGTGCCGGATACGACTCGGTGCACTGGTCGCCCAACGGGAAGCTCGTCCGGCCGTATGTCGACCTCGCGATCGGCTACGAGGTGATGGGCCGAATCGGCCCGGCCGGCCGAAGCTATGGCGCACTCGATCTCGCGCTCGAGGTGTTTGCCGCGAAGGCACCGGTGAGCCACATCGATCCGACGCTCACCGGTGCAACCGACCACAGCGTCATGTTCGCGATGACGTTCTCGTTCGGGTCGTGAGCCGGGCGTCGGTGTCATACCGGACCGGAGTTTTCGAGGGCGACTCGGCCAGCCTCGATGTCACAAGCACTTCCGTGCGGCACGAACCCTGCTGAGGACTCGCAGGATGCGCACCACTATCGCGATCGTCATGCTGCTCATCTCTAGTCGCGCGCGTGCCGACACCGACGATGGCAAAAGCGGAACCACCGCGACCCTGCTGTCCGTCGGCGGCACTGCGGCCGCCTATATCGGCATCGTCGAGCTGACGCGGGTCACCGATCACTCGTCGGGGCCCGCCGAATCGCTGGCGGTCAGCACCGACATTGCGATGTGCCTCGCGTTGCCAGCGCTAAGGGAGTTTTACGCCAACGACTGGCACCCGACAGGTCTCGTCATCCGCGCGACCGGCCTGGGTGCGATCGCGCTCGGCGCACTCTCCGACCGCTCCTGTGACAACGACCCGTGTGGCGGTATGGCCTTGATTCTCCTCGGCGGTCTGACCGTGGTCGTCGGGACGGTCTACGACATGCCGACACCCAGCACTGGACCCGACGGTGGGTTCAAGATCGTGGGCGCGACCGACATTCGATGCGCACGGTTATAGTCGTGTGCCGCTCCGCTGGCGGTTGCGATGGCCGGTCGGTTCTAGCGCTCACCGGTGCGGCGGCGAACGTGGCTCGGCGCTCGTGTCGCCATCGATCTCGATGACCTCGACACCGTCGACGACGACATCCGCGAGCGTGGTCGCGTGCCATTCCACGAGCAGGCAACTGCGACACGCGTACGCCTCGAGCCGAGCACCGGTCGCCTGCACGCCACTTCAGATCGAGCGATGCTTCTGGAGCGAGAGATCGATCATTTGCTGACCCGCTGCCGCTTCTTTGACATGACAGAACTGGACGAGCCGCGTGCCGCCACATGCAGGGCACCGGTGAGCTCGCGCCATCGTGAACGAGCTGCCCGCTCGGAGTTGCTCGACTTGGTCTGCGAGGTTGGCGAGTCGCGCTTCGAGCGCTGCGAATCGGGTGAGCTCGGCATCGGTCATGGCTTCATCGTGCATCGATGCGGGCCGAATGCACCGCCTAGATCGCGGAGTCCTTGGCCGAGCTGAACGCTTCGAAGTAGTCGGCGTAGCCAGGCGAACCGACGACCAAGCGACATTCTCGAAACCACACGACCCCGTCGTTACGGATCGTGTAGATGGGCGTCTTGGACGCAATGTCTTCCGAGACGCGGTAGTGCTCGGCAATCCGCTTCGAGAGCGCCGGCGTACACGTCGCAACGTTGAAATCGACCGCGTAGCCAGCGAGGCGCGTGACGTCTGCAATCAAGGTGAGGCGGCCGTCGGCGTCGAGGATGTGGACGTCGGCGTCCCCGACCTCGCACCGCGAGAAGCGTGAGCTCAGGATCGGCGTGGCGGTGCACGTCGAGCGCACGGCACGACGGGCGACCTCGATCGGAGTCGTCCAGTCCGCGCCGGTCACGTCGAAGATCGCCGCGGGCGGTTCGTTCGAACGCCCACTCCCACATCCTGGAACAATGGTCAGCGCGATCCATGCCGCGAGATTTCGCAGCAGCATAGGACACGGTACCGAACGTCCGAAGCCTCGTGCACGGCAAGCGAGCAGGCGGGTGGCTCGTGGTTGCGCGACCAGCGCGCGTTCATGTGCCGCTCGGAGGCTGAGCGAGACGACGAGCGCGAGAAGGTCCAAGTCAACGCGGGTGACTGGCCTGGTCAGCCTTGATCGCTCCAATCGATGTAGCTGCTTCTGTCGAGGCCATGGTGGTCCCCTGAACGTACTTGTTGTAATCGAAATCTGATTTGAAGCTCGATTTTGAGGCATCAGGTTTCACGTTCGCGAGTTTCTGCAACGCTGGGATGGCGCTGGCTGCAGCTGCACCGATCGCCGCAAGCGCCCTACAGCTGTTCCATTTCACATCGTTGTCCGCGTCGCCCAGCTTGACGATCAAGGTTGGCACCGCAGCTTTCGCGGGCGGCCCGATCTTCGCGATCACCGCCGCCGACTGCGAGCGCACCATCGCCAATTTATCGTCGAGCGCGAGCGTGATGTCGGGCACGACGGAGGCGCCCATCGCAGCGAGATGAACGATGGCGACGTCCATCGCATCGTAGTCTTGACCGCGAAACACGTCGATCTGCTTTTTCGCGAGCGCGTGGACGTCGTTCGTCGGTCCAGCGCCCGCGGTAACTGCCACCATCACCGCAAAAAGGGCTAAACGTCTCACCGGCAACCTGAGCTTGGTCGTCGCGGACGATCGTGAGCTCGGCGAACGCGATCGTGTAGGCATGGTTCGATCGAATGATAGCGCAGCGTGTCGGTCCCGTGCGCGATAACCGATAGGCGTCGCGCTGCGTTCCGGGCCAACCCGCCTTTCGTCGTCGAAGGCACGGTTCGACCCGAAGCGACTGTCGCGCTCTCATCGTTTACTAGCTGTCGCTCGATACCTTTATCGTTGGAACGATCGAGTGAAGTGGCATCGGGTCGGGATCCTTGGCGCCGGTTGGATGCTCGTACTCGCCTACGCGCATCCGGACCACATGAGCGCCGATTCGGTCTCGCAGCTCCTGCAGGCTCGGGAGTCGAGGTCGTCACGGACGGCCATCCACCGGTCATGGCGATGATCTGGCGAGGTCTCGAGGCCGTCGTACCCGGACCGTGCCTGATGCTCGTGACCCAAACGGGCGCCTTATTGTTCGCACTCGATTCGATCTTTCGGCGCAACGTCGCGAGCCGAACGGCGGCCGTGATTGCAGTGGTCATCGTCGCATTTTCCCTCGTCCTCGCGCCGATGGGCGCGATCTGGAAGGACTCGCAAATGGGTGGGTTTGCGATGCTTGGCATCGCTCTGCTCGCGGGTAAGCGCTCGCATCGGTCACTCGGCTGCGCGGCGTGGCTCGTCGCGACCGCGATTCGCTACAACGCGCCAGCAGCGACGCTGCCGCTGTTCGATTGGTCGAACGGGCGGCGGCGATACCTGGTCGCAGTGGGCGAGTGGATCGCGTTGACCGCGGTTGCGATCGGCGCGAACGGCGTGCCGACGGTACGTGAAGAGCACGAACGGTACTCGTTGCTCGCGCTGCACGACATTGTCGGGACCCTGCGGTTCGCACCGAAGGAGTCACCGGCGGCGATCGACCGCGAGCTTGCAGGGACGCCGCTCGTCGTGACCGACGACCCGCAGAAGCACTGCCGCTGGCAATACCAGCCAACGACCCACTGGAACCTGTGGCATGGCGAGCGCCGGATCCTTGATCCAGCTCGAACCGATGCGGACCGGGCGGCGATCAGGAATGGCACGAACGCGCGACTAGCTCCCAATCCCAGCCATCGTACGTGACGTCGGGAAACAGCACCGCGCGCGCGGGCTCGTCTGGATCGTAGAACGCCGACCCCATCTCCAACCGTCGCGGCTCGGCCGCCGCGACCGCCTGCTCTCGCGAATCGAACGCACGGCCCATATCCGCGACGTGCGTATTCGTTTCGTACTCGCGCCCATCGACTCGATACGCGCATCGCAACTCGGGTGTGTACGAGGTCCCGTGCTTCGAGTGATGCGAGATGGCGCTGGCTTCGAGCTGCGAGCACGTCGCATGTGAGAAGTGTGCGACCGCTCGTTCGAGCGAATGTGCGCGATGAATATCGAGCGCACCGGAAACGAAGAGCCACAGCGAGAAGCCGAGGATCACGACGAAGAACCCGAGCACACAGCTCCGCTTGAGGACTTCGAACACGGTGCGATCGTACGCCGTTCGTTCGCGATTTTCGACGTGCCGCTCTTTTCCGAACTCGACAGGTGCGCCCGTCGCGCGCGCGAGTGACCTTGCCGATCATGCTCAGGGTCGCGATCGTCATGGCAGCGGCGTGCCGCTCGAACTACGTGCCGCAAACGCGGGGTCGCGTCGTGGTCACGTTCCGCGGCGGTGCCCAGGTCTACATGCGCGATGGCCAGCCGCACGAACACGGCCTCTGGGGATCGGACTGAAGGATGCGGTCGCTGGAAATTCCGGCGCCGAACGCGCGGCGCGCGAATATCACCAGCGGGTGCGCACCGGGACGATCGCCGCGGCCGTCGGCGCGCTCTGCCTGCCAGCCACGCTCGCGTACTCATTTCTGCGTGACGCCGACCAGCCCTCGTCGGCTAGTCGACCGAGCCTGGAGGTCGATGGCCTGATCGCGATCGGTTGCACGGTCGCGCTCGTTGCCGGAAGCCTCTACGCGGCAAGTGCCGAACCCTACCGCTGGGATGCGATCAATCAGTTCAACGATGCGGCCGAGCTCTCGCCGTCGTTTCCGCTGGTGCCGCCGGCGCAAAGCTCGATGCTCGAGATGCGTTAATGATTGAAGCGAAACGTGTACTGGATCGGTAAGCGACCCGGCTTGTCGACCTTACTCCGGTCGAATGGCGCTTCGCGCGCCGGCTCACGGATCGGGACGGAGCGGCAGGTTGCCGAGCCAGAAGCCATCCGTGCCAGTCTCGTGCAGCACGACTTCGCACCCGCTGTCGTGCTCGAGGATCGCGAGCTCGTATGCGATCGGTCGTGACCACGTGACCTCCGCGCAGTCCTCGTCGGGTGGCTCGCCGATCCGGATCGTGAAGGGGCTGCTCTGGTCCCAGCGGTACTCTTCGATCCCGTTGAGGTGTCCGAACGGTCCGTAGGAGTGCACGACAGCGGTGCCGTCGGAGCGAAACTCCCACACGTCCATCATCACCGCGTCGAGGTGCCTTGGACGCTGGTCCATTTGCCGACGAGGCTGTTCGCAAACCTCGTTCGGCACTCGGCGAGCCGTGCCACGAGCCTTGGCTCGCGCGCATCAATAAACCTTGCCAAGAGGCTGCTCAGCAACCACCAAGGGCGGTTCGGTTCGGGTCGAGGCCCGCGCAGGAGGGCGCGGAGTACGACCCGGTCACGTGCTCGTTGTCGGGGAACACGAGGTCGACCGTTCCGCGCTGAGGATCGGCTGCAGACGTGACGCTCACCGATCCGGACATTGCACTGGCCTGGCTCGACTTCAAACAATCGGCGCCATCGATCTCCCAGTACGCCTCGGCGAGCTTCGCACTCGCGGCTGGCGTGCCCGAGAAGACCGGATACGTTCCAGTCTCGGTCGCGGGGCTCGAGCCGCCGCTGCTATCGGTCTTGCCGAGCACGAGGATCAGCACGTGCCCGTTCGGCATGCCCGTGCTGTTCGTCTCGAGCGCGCACGTGTTCGCGAAGTTCTTGATCTCGATCACGGTAGACGGACCGGGAAAATCGAACCCGTTCGCAGTCGTGTTCTTGAAGATTGCATCCCTGGCATCGAACGCGGATCTGCCGAGCATCCCGTGAACGACGGTGCTCGGGCCTGGCGCGTCGCCACTCGCATCGAGTGCACGGGCATCGATCGCGGTGTGGTCGCTGCCGTCGCTGCACGCCGCGAACATCAGAAGCGAGATGAGAACTTTCATGGGCCTCGTGTAACACCGGGACAAGCGTCGAGCTCCGCAAAGGCCGGCAGGGTCGGGCGTTGATCCGCCAAGCGGTTCTGACGCTCGGGTTCACGCAAGCGACGCGAAGCTGATGCAATCGCGTCACATCGATCGGTCACGCCCTGGAGATGCTGATCATTGCCCTCCTGATGGTCTCAGTCGTCTTACTGGTCGTGCACGCCGCGTATCGCCCGCCTTCCGAGCTGAGCGATCAAGCGATCGCAACCGCACTCGGCTGGCTCGTGCGCGATGGTGCGGTGAGCGTCGAAGCTGGCAAGATCCAGGCGACGGGCGTTGCGCTCGACGAGCGACGCGGTCCGATCGAAGCTCGCACGCTGGCCGCGATTCGCGGTGTGGACCGTCGCTCGATTCCAGTCGATCAGGTGTTCGCGGCGGTCCGGGAAGCTCGCAGGTAGCACGACCTGCGGGGACGCGAGGATTCCTTGCGACCTGCGCACTCGGCCCGGCTCCTCCGTAGGAGCTGCGCTCGATCTACCTGGTCTTGCTCGCGAGCTGCGCGGATATCCGCACCGAGATGCGCGCGTTCGTCTCGACCACGCCGTGCGGCCAGGGCCCGTTCGACGTGCACCTCGTCGCGGACGGCAGGACCGGCGAGGAGGGCGTCGAGGTCATCGCGTGCACCGCGCATTCGCTGGTCGGGCATGTCGAGCTTACCGCGAACAAGCTGCCGCTCTACAGCTCGACGTTGGGTGATGTCTGCCGATAACCGGCGGTGCGTCGGGAATGGTGCGGTGACCGTCACCACCGCGAATGCATCGAACCAACCGACCACGGAACATGGTGCGCCGGGCACGACCGTCACATCGCCGATGCTGCTCGAGCGACCGTATCGTCGCGGTGAACCGATCAGCGGCGACGAGCTCTGCCCACCGTATCGGCTCGCGGCGCAAGCGCTGATCGGTGTGGTTACAACGACCACGGACCTCTTGCAGCCCGGCACCGATCTGCACGTGCGGATCTGGTCGGATGCGCCGAACGATTTCGACCACGCCGTGTTCACAATCCGCCATAGCGCGTATCTCCGAGATCGTAGCTCCGTGAACTGCACATGCGTCCGCACACCGACGCTTTCTTCGAATGGGTCGCGCTCGAGTACGACAGAGTTCGGGATCAGCGCGGCCTGCTGCGGACCCCTCTCGGCTATGCGCATCGGCAGCGCGCACCGCTCACGACGTTCTACGACGACGGTCGGCTCAAGCTCGATAACAACAGTTCCGAGCGCGAGCTCCGCCGAATCGCGGTCGGTCGAAAGAACTGGTTGTTCGTCGGCAGCGACGATCACGCCCAAGCTGCTGGCAACCTGCTCACGCTGATCGCGACCGCTCGACTGCGCAAGCTCGATCCCGAGCTGTATCTCCGCGACCTCATCCGCGTCCTGCCGTATTGGCCGCGCGAGCGTTACCTCGAGCTCAGTCCCCGCGATTGGATCGCGACTCGTGCTCGTCTCGACGCTGTCGAGCTGGAGGCTGAGCTCGGCGTGCTGACGGTTCCGACGTCGTTCGAGCAGCCGGCTACGCGCTGAGCCGACTGGTTACGTAGCCGCCTCCCTGATTCCAGACCCCAGATGCCGCGTTCGAAAAAGCCCGAATTCGTGCTGACTCTTCGAGGGTAGAGATAAATCCAATCTCGGACGCAACGCGCTCCGCGATCTCGACGC
>JAYWCI010000322.1:0-8237 GCA_043780895.1 Kofleriaceae bacterium
GCGACGTGCGACGTGCGGCACGAACGATGCAGCGCTGATTGGCATGGCGGATCAAACCCATCGCATCGTCGTCGCACTCGATCTCGAGGAATATGCGGAGATTGTACTGGAGCACGCGCTCGATCAGGCAACGCGTCACGTCGCGCCGGATCTTCACTTTCTGATGGTCGTTGAAGACTCGAAAACAGACATCGAGGAGGTCAAGCGCCGTTTCGCAGCTCTGGTCTTACCCGCGCTCGAGGGCCGCGATCGAACGAACTGGCGCGTGCGACTCACCGTGCGCACTGGAAAGGCCCCCGAGGAAATCACGAACCTCGCGGCAGACATTCGAGCGCACCTGATCGTGATCGGTCGCTTTGGGGTTCACCATCCGCATCGCCGGATCGGCCTGACTGCCAGCCGGGTGATCGATTTGGCGACCTGTCCGACCTTCGTCGTCGTTCCCTCGGACCAAACTCCTGACTCCCAGCCGGCGTGCCCCGAGTGCGTGGCCTTGCGAAGCGCATCCGACGGACGGATTTGGTTCTGCCCGGCGCACTCGGCGCCTGGTTCGTTGCATCTATCAACGATCGTCGGGACGGCTCCGAGCTTCACGGATGGCGGATTGATGTGGTGACGCAGTCGACGCTACCCGCAACCGCTTTGTGGCTTGCGCGTGCGTCGACCACTCCAGGCGAAGATCGGGGCGAGGCCGAGGAGTAGTCCGCTCGCGAGCCAGAATGGAACGGTCACGGACGCGCCGAACAGAACGCCGCCGAGGACCGCGCCCGTGATCAGGCCGAGGCTCTTGGCACTGCTTTCGAGTCCCAGCGCGGTACCAGCCTCTGCGCCGCCGCGCCTCGACACGAGCGCCGACACGGTCGGCGTGAGGAGCCCCATCCCGATCGCATACAAGGCGACCAGCGCGAAGACGGTGGGCGTGCTGCGCGCCGCAGCCAAAGGGGCCAGGCTCAGCCCCATGAGGGCGAGGGCTGCCGACGCGAGATGCACTTCGCCAAAGCGGCGCGCGAGGCGCGAGACCGCGGCGAGCTGGACGACGAGCATCAACAGGCCGCACACCATGAACACGGCACCGATCTCGACGAGGCCCATCCCGAGATCGGCGCGGGCGTGAAGCGCGATCGTAGTCTCGAACAGTGCGATGGCGACCTGGCCGGCCATCGACACTGCCAGAGGTAGTCCGATTCGGCGGGCGAGCTCGGTCCAACCCAGCCTGGCCGGACGCTGCGCGACCGTGAGGCGCACCGGCGTCTCGAGCCACCGCAAGGTGAGCAGCGCAAGCAGCGCGCAACCTGCAGCGGCGAAGAATGGGAGGGCGTATTTCGCGACGGGGAGACCGATGTCGGAAGGCTCGATACCGCCAAGGAGCCCGCCGATGGCCGGACCGATCACGAAACCGATGCCGGCCGCAGCGCTCAACTGCGCCATGCCCCGCGTTCGATCCTCGTCGCTGGTCGTGTCGGCCACGAAGGCGAACGCAGCGGGGATGATCGCCGCCGAGAAGATGCCGGTGCCCAGGCGAATCGCGTAGACCGTCAAGAGCGACGTAGCGAACCCGCACAGCGCCTGACCGATGGCGAATCCGACGAGCCCGATCGCCAGAAGTGGTCGCCTCCCGAGCGAATCCGAGAGACGACCCCAGAGCGGCGCGAACAGGAGCTGCATGAGCGCGTAGCCGGCGGCGAGCAGGCTGACGTGCAACGCCACTTGCGCCGTCGTCGCGTTGACGAGCCCCAGGTGCTCGAGGTGGGAGGGAACCACCGGGAGGATGATCCCGACCCCGGACATCGCTAGGGCGATCGAAAGCGACAACGCGAACAGCTTGCGCGTCGTCCCCGGAGCGCTTCGCGCGGGCTTCATGTCTCTTCTCGATGAGCGGTGACCTTGGACGGCATGGTCGCCTCTTACTACCTCTCTTCGAAACGCCAGCGGACGTCACGGTGCTTGGCGCCCGGCGAGAGTGCCCGTGCGAGGCCCCAACTTCCGACATGCATCAGATCGCCGCCGTCCCACCGACTTGGTCGATGACCTCTGCGGCGATCGGTGAAACGGGCGGATTGCCAACCATCGCGCACATCGCCTGCGGATCTGCGAACGAGACGACCACGTCGCCCTCGGGCGCCTCCTGAACCATGACGCTGCACGGTAGTAGAAGGTTGATCTGCGGTTCGGCCACGAGTGCCCGATGCGCGAGGTTGGGGTTGCAGGCGCCAAGGATCACGTAGCGCCGGAAGTCGACGTCGAGCTTCATTTTCAACGTGGCCTTGACGTCAATCTCGGAGAGGACGCCGAATCCCTCGCTCTTCAACGTCGCGCCCATCATTCCGTGGCCCATGCCCGTCTCCGAGGCGTGCATCATTGCGCCGTCGCCCATGTGCTCGGTGTCGAAGTCGCCGCGCGACTGGTACCTGAACCAGTAGAACGTCGTGCAGGCGCCGACGACGAAGCCACCGACGATGAGCACCCAGCTCGCAGCTTTGAGTAACTTCGCCGGCACTTCCTTGCTCGCCCGGTGAAGCTGGACGAACCCGGCCGCGATGGTGAAAAGTTCGAGCATGCCTGCGATGTCCGCTGTGAATTGATCCATGGCTTCGTCCTCACTTCTCTCCGAGATGGTTGGAAAGGCAATGCATCCCGGTTCCTGTGCACGGCACGTACCTCTCGCGATCCTCGGTCCTCGCTTGTGTAACTGATGACGTTACACTTTCGAGATCGTCGACGAGCTCACTCGCGAGACCGCGTCACATCGCGAATTCGGACCTAAACCCAGCCGAAGCAATCACCGCACGGCAACTTCGGTGGCCCCCTCGTCGTTCAAACGGGTTGCTACGTGATCGAAGTCTCCGTAGGGAACACGGCGGCGTTCCTCCCGCAAGCGCACACATTGCGTCCGGTCGGGCCACTCGGGCGAGCGCGAGCGCGATGCTCATCGATCAACTCGATGCATCGACCGAGCGCCGCCAGCGAGATCAATCGACGTGTACGAGCAGATCTGTAGCCGGTTAGTTAATCCATGGACGCGCGTCCTCGAACTCGCGTGGATCGCAAACGCTGCACGGAAACCCTCGCTCCGCGGCGACTCGTAACCGATAGTCGAAGGACGCGTCGGCCACTCCAACGAGCTCCATATCGTCCTGCGCGGCGACGGCATCGGCGACTCGCTTGCCGATCACGCCATACCCGTTGATCGCGACGCGCACCTTCTTGGTCGTGGTCCTCGCTCCTCGCTCCTCGATCAGCATGGTACTCGGGTCGAGTGCGGGCACAGTGCCACTCGGTTTGACCGCGCCGGTCACTCTTGGATGGTGAAGTAGGCAAAGTCCGTGCGTCGATCGGCGCCAGGCGCTCCGGACGACCGTGTACGCGGCGCTCGCCGATCGCGCGCGCGCGATGCAATCCGCCAGGTTCTCAGTAGGGGGATCGCGCGACGATCTCCTGGCCCGAGTCGACATCGTCGTCGACTGCACACCAACGAACATTGGCGTCGCAAACAAGCCGGCCTACGAACGCGCCGGCGTTCGCGCGATCTTCCAGGGCGGCGAGAGCCACGAGTTCGCCGGGCTTTCGTTCGTGGCGTGGAGCTCTCTCGCGACCTCGACAATGCGCTCCGCCGGGTGACCTTGTTCGAGCCTGATGTCGACGGGGCGCCCGAGGGCTTGGGCCGCCTCGTGTTCCAGTCGTTCGAGGTGGGCGCGCGCTTGTTGTCGAGCGATCTCCCAGTCCAGGGCGTTGGTGTCGTGCGCGTGGCGCGGCTGCATCACGTGCACCAGGGTGAGATCGCTTTCGAGCGCTCGTGCGAGCGAGATCGCGTAAGGCAAGCAGACATCCGTGAACGCCGAAAGGTCGATACTCGCCAGGATCCGATGGCTTCGGGTTTGCGTTTCGCTGACCGGTGTCGGGGCAGAAGCCATGTCCATTTGCGAGATGCACAGCAAGAACCTCGCCGACGCGAGCCGTTGATGAGTGCGTGTCGGCGAGCTTGGGCGCCGCTAACCTGACAATCGCGACACGCGAGCCAAAGGTAGCCGCTTCCGTACGACGCGACCGATCGGCTGTACATGTACGAGCGACGGCGCTCGGCGGGCAACGGCGCGCATGCTCCCGGAGTTACGCCGACAGCTGACGTAGCGCCTCGTCGACCTCGTCGAGCTCTGTCAGTCGTTTGCCGATCTCGACATCGATCGAAGGCGTGAGGTTCGCGCAGGCGACGCGCTCCGCGACCAGCCGGATGATCTCGTCGACGCCATCGAGGTCGTCCGCGATGCTCTGCAGCCGAGTCGTGCACGCCTCGCGATGCTGCAGTCGGCGCGCGGCGATCTCGCGGCGGTGCTTCGCGGGCGCCCCATTCGCCGGCGCGCGCTCGGAGAGCGGTGTCGTCGATGGTTGGTTGCCTGAAACCTCGAACGAGTTTAGACAGCGTTGATGACTAGCGCTCAGGTGTACGAAGTGGTGGAGTAGCTCCTGGAGCTCGAGCCGCAACGCCTCGACGGGATCCTCACGCTCGATTTCTTCGACGAGGCTGCGTAGCTCGTTGTACTGCTGTCGTCTTGCAGGCGCCGCCGGGCAGACCGCGCGCTGCCGAGCTTGCTCGCGACGGGCGCGACAGCGCCATGTCGCGTGGCGATCGAGGCAGCGCCGCATCAGACGCGAACGAGTCGCCGCGAACCAGAACCCGACGAGCGCACATGCGGCAAGGATCGCGCACAAGAGGCTGATGACGCCGACGCCGACGCCGATCGATAGAGACGCGACGATCGCGACAGAGCTCGTCAATGCGGTTCGGCGGTAGTGCGATCTCTGTCGACTCGTAACGAGCGCGACCGGCGAAGCGAGTACGACGCTAGAGACCGGTCGAGAGAGCATGGGCGAACGCGCAGCAACAGACGTGCCGGAGGGCGAGAGGAACAGCACTCCATTTTCTGATGGCGCCGTTCGCCACATCCTACGTATCTTCACTCATGCAGATCCGCTCGTCGGGCGGTACGGGCCGCCCGTACATAGCCGGATCGAAACATGCACCTCGAAGTACCCGTGTCGCCGATCCATTCGTGCTTCGAGCATGGGATTCGAACAATGCTCCCCACCGACCACACGCGTCGTTCGAATTACAGACGGCATCCGGTGATGTCTCCCGCTGCACCCTGCCTCCTGACGATCAACGGCGCCTCGTGGAGCATCAAGTTCGCCCTGTTCGAGCCAGAGCACTCGCTTCGACGGATCCTGCAAGGCGAGATCGCGCGGACCGGACTGCCGGGCGCCACGTTCCAGGTCGAGGGCCTCGAAGCGAAGCGGCTCAACGACCTCGTCAACCTCCAGTCGGGGTTGCTCGGCATTTCGGAGGCCAGCTCCAACATGCGCGACTTGCTCGACGGCGAGTGGCACGACGTCAGGGCGGCCGAAGCGGTCGAGGTCTTCTGCTACCAGGTCAAGAAGTGGATCGTCGCGTTCGCCGCTGCGCTGGGCGGTCTGGACGCGCTGGTGCTCGCGGACGGCATTGGCGAGCACGCGCCTGCAGTCCGCGCGCGGACGTGCGCGGGGCTGGAACTTCTCGGCGTCGAGCTCGACGCGGCGCGAAACGTCGCGAACGAGGGCGTGATCTCGACGACTGCGAGCCGAGTCTCGGTTCGCGTCATGCGCACGGACGACGTGATCACGATCGCGCGCGCAGTGTGTTGTGTGCGGGGACTTGGCGCGAAGGATCCAAAGGAGCCGATGCGATGAAAGAGCACGAACACGCGATCGAGACCGAGCAGTCCATGACCAAGCCGCCCCGCGATGACGGAAACGCCAAGACTGGTTCGGCTCATCACCACGAAGACCATGCTCGGATGGCGGCGGACTTCCGGAAACGGTTCTGGGTCTCGCTCGCCTTGACATTGCCCATTCTCGCCCTCTCGCCGATGCTCCAGTCGCTAGTGGGACTGCGGCAGGCTTTCGGGTTTCCCGGCGACGTTTACGTCCTGTTCGGGCTGTCCACGGCGGTGTTCGTGTACGGCGGGTGGCCGTTTCTCAAGGGGTTCGTGGGTGAGGTCAAGGCTCGCCGGCCCGGGATGATGACGCTGATCTCCGTCGCGATCGCCACCGCGTACATCTACAGCAGCGCGGTCGTATTCGGCCTGCTTGGGAAGATGTTCTTCTGGGAGCTGGCCTCGCTGATCGACATCATGCTACTCGGGCAATGGATCGCGATGCGGTCTGTCATGGGCGCTTCGCGGGCGCTGGAAGAGCTGGCCAAGCTCATGCCGTCCGACGCTCACAAGCTCATGCCCGACGGCAACGTGAAGGACGTGCCGCTGAGTGAGCTCGCGGTGGGAGACAAGGTTCTGATCAAACCCGGCGAGAAGATCCCCGCGGATGGCTTGATCGTCGCGGGTGAGAGCTCGGTCGACGAAGCAATGATCACCGGGGAGTCCGCTCCCGTGGCCAAACAGACCGGCGGCAAGGTGATCGGTGGTGCCATCAACGGCGAGGGTTCGCTGACCATCGAAGTGAAGGGCACCGGCAAGGATTCGTTCCTCTCGCAGGTCATCGATCTCGTCAAGCAAGCACAGGAGAGCAAGTCGAAGACGCAGGACCTCGCCAACGCGGCGGCGCTGTGGCTCACGATCATCGCGCTCGCCGGCGGTGCACTCACGTTCTTCATCTGGCAGGTTGTCGTCGGCAAGGACTTCGCGTTTGCGATCGAACGCACGGTGACGGTGATGGTCATCGCATGCCCGCATGCGCTGGGCCTTGCCGTGCCGCTGGTGGTGGCGGTCTCGACCGCGCTGGCCGCGAAGAATGGCTTGCTCATTCGCAATCGGGCTGCGTTCGAGGGAGCCAGGAAACTGGGCGCGATCATCTTAGACAAGACCGGCACGCTGACCGAGGGCCGCTTTGGTGTGACCGACACGCTGATCTTGGGTGACGACATCACCGAGGAGACGCTGCGCAGTTACGCGGCCTCCGTGGATGGCAGCTCGGAGCACCCGATCGCCAAGGCGATCGCCGCAGCGTCGGAGACCAAGCTTGCCGTCGAAGGTTTCAAGAGCATCACCGGAAAGGGCGCCGAAGGGCGGGTCGACGGCAAGGACATCAAGGTGGTGAGTCCAGGCTATCTACGCGAGCAGAGCATCGAGCTCACCGACGCGCGGATCGAGCCACTGCAAGCGCAAGGCAAGACCGTCGTGTTCGTGATCGTGGACGGAGAACTGAAGGGTGCGATCGCGCTGGCCGACATCGTCCGCCCCGAGGCGAAGCAAGCGATCGATGCCCTTAAGGCACTCGGCATCCGCTGCCTGATGCTCACCGGCGACAACAAGGCGACGGCTCAGTGGGTCTCGGACCAGATCGGGCTCGATGAATACTTCGCTGAAGTCCTGCCGCAGGACAAAGCCGCCAAGGTGAAGGAAGTCCAGGCGCGCGGCGTACGGGTCGCGATGACGGGCGACGGCGTGAACGATGCGCCGGCGCTGGCGCAGGCGGATCTGGGCATCGCGATCGGCGCCGGTTCGGATGTCGCGGTCGAGACCGCCGACGTGATCCTGGTGCGGAGCAGTCCGCTCGACGTCGTCGCCATCCTGAAGCTGTCCAATGCGACCTACCGGAAGATGATCCAGAACCTTGTCTGGGCCACCGGCTACAACGTAGTCGCCCTTCCGCTCGCGGCCGGAGCGCTCTACGCGTGGGGCGTGCTGCTCACGCCCGCGCTGGGCGCAGTGTTCATGTCCGCGAGCACGGTCATCGTGGCCATCAACGCCCGTCTGCTGAAGTTGAAGGGCACGGCCAAGGCTGGTTCCAATGTCGGCGCGAAGGCCGCACCCGCCACGAAGGCCAAGACGAAACCAGCGGAGGCTAACGCCGTGCCGAACCCCGCGGCAGCCTCGAATGACGCGCCCGACGCCGCCGTGAAGGCCGAGCCGAACCCCCAAGTCTCGGCGAAGGCGGCATCGAACCCCGAAGTCGTCGCAAAGGCCGAGCCGAAGCCCGAACCCGCGGCGAACACTCCGAAACCCGAGTCGGTCGCGAAGGTCGAGCTAACCCCCCAAGCCTCGGCGAAGGTCACGTCGAAACCAAAGATCGCCGCGAACGCAGAAACGAAGCCCGAAGTCGCCGCGCCCGCGCCCGCCCCCAAGGCCGAGCCGAAGCCTGGCGCGGAGGCGAATGCCGAGCCGAAACCAGGGGCATCTTCAAGGGCCGCACCCCAAGCCGCCGTGAAGGCCGAGCCGAATCCTGAAGCTTCTGCGAACGTCGCATCG
>JAYWCI010000323.1:0-4419 GCA_043780895.1 Kofleriaceae bacterium
CGATGGTCCGACGGGCTCGGACTTCTCGCGCTTCATGCGCACCGGCACGGGCTGGGCTGTGTGCTCGGCCTCGCCGGCGGCGAGGAGTGCCGCAGCCGCGGCCTTGGCTTCGGCGAGCTTGGCAGCGCGCTTGGCCTTGTCCTTGTCTTTTTCGGCTTGCGCCTGGGCGGCGGCGTTCGACTTCTGCGCGTCCTTCTCGGTGCGCTCGCGCTCGAGCTCGCGCTCTTCACGGCGCTTCTCGCGCATGCGGCGGAGGCCGCCGGTCATGATCTCGGCGATCAGCTGGTCGTACTCCATGCCGCACGCCTTCGCGATCAGCACGAGGTCGGAGTAGTCGGGCGTGAGGCCCGGCAGTGGGTTCACTTCGAGGACGTAGATCCGACCCTCGGCGTCCATGCGCATATCGACGCGCGCGACATCGCGGCAATCGAGCGCCCAGAACGTGGCGCGCGCGATCTTCTCCATCGCCTTTTGCTCGGCCTCGGTGAGCTTCGCGGGGCACTCGTAATAGACGTACTTCTCCCACTCCTGCTTGACGCCGTAGTCGTAGACCGGGCGGGTGTTCTCTTCGTGCTTGAACCGGATCTCCATCGGTGGCAGCACGCGCGGGCGCTTGTCGCCGAGCAGGCCGACCGTGAACTCGCGGCCGGTGATGTACTCCTCGACCAGCGCGGGCTGGCGATAGCGCTCGATCAGCTCTTTGACCTTGTCGCGGAGCTGCTCTTCGTTGTCGACGACCGAGGTCGAACCGATGCCCTTGCTCGAGCCCTCGGCATTCGGCTTCACGATCAGCGGGTACTTCATGTCGGAGGCAACGCGCTCGCGATGCGACTCCATGACCTGGAACTTCGGCGTGAGGATGTCGTGCTGGAGCAGCACCTTTTTTCCGAGCGCCTTGTCGAGCGCGATGGCGAGCGTCGCCGAATCGGAGCCCGTGTACGGGATGCCGAGCAGCTCGCACAGCGCGGGGACCTGCGCTTCGCGGTTGCGGCCCTCGACGCCTTCCGCGATGTTGAAGATCAAGTCGACATCGGCTTCCGCGAGGACGCGGGGCAAATCCGCCGTGGCTTCGAGGTGGACGACGATGTGACCCTGGCGCGCGAGCGCGTTCGCGATCGCGATGATGGTCTCCGGCGGATCCCACTCGGCTTCGTCGTCGCCGTTTTCCTTGCGCTTGACGTTGTAGGTGAAGCCGACGCGAATCGGCTGGACCCTGCGAGCGCGCGTGATGTTGAGCTGCGACGCCGTGGCCAGGCCCGAGCGCATCGCCGCGGCGTTGAGGATCTGCTGGATCGTCGACTGATAGCTCAGGCCGACCTGTGCGGTCGCCGCGAACAAGCTCGAGCCCTGCGCGAGCGCGGGCAGGGCGTTGACCTCGAGCAGGTAGATGCGACCTTCCGCGGTCACGCGGAAGTCCATGCGGGACATGTCGCGCATGCCGAGCGTGCGCACGACCTCGTGCGAGATCTGGCGCAGGCGCGCCGCGACATCGCGCGGCAAGTTCGCCGGGCAGCGGTATTGGACCTTGGTCGGCTCGACGTTCTTGAGCCGGTAGTCGTAGATGTGGAAGCGCTCGCCGCTCTGGTTGTTCTCGGTGTAGATCAGCTCGACCGGCGTGAGCAAGCCATCGTCGTGGCCGACGCCATCGATGAAGCCGACCGCGACATCGATGCCATCGATGTACTCCTCGATCAGCACGCCATCGGGGTACGCGCGCAGCGCCGACTTCAAGGCGGCCGGCAGATCGCGCGGCTCCTTGATGACGGAGCTGCCGAGCGCGCCGTTGTAGATGCCCTTGCTCGAACCCTCGTGGTTCGGCTTCACGATCACCGGGAACGCCAGGCCAGCGCCGCGCTCGATGATCTGCTCGAAGTTGCGGACCGTGACGAGCACGCCGCGGGCGGTCTCGACGCCCGACTTCGACAGCATGAGCTTGGTCAGCCACTTATCGAGCGTGATCGCATTCGTGTACGCATCGGAGCCCGTGTACGGGATGCCGAGCTCCTCGAACAGCGCCGGATAGAGCGCCTCGCGCATCCGGCCAGTCGTGCCTTCTGCGGTGTTGAAGATGATGTCTGGATCGATCGCCTCGAGGCGCTCCAAAAGATTTGACGCGGGACTCGAGACCTCCACCTTTTCGACTTCGTGGCCGGCGGCTTCGAGCGCTAGCGCGATCGCGTTTACCGTCTCCGCGCTGTCGTACTCGGCTTCTTTTTCGGTCTCGCGGACATCGGTCAGGCGGAGGTTGTAGGTGAACGCGACCTTCATGCGATATCAGCCTTAGCAAAGCGGTGTGACACCAAGGAAACCCTCATCACGCCGAGCGCCTGGGATCAGCACACCGATCGGCCTGTTGATACGTCATAACTGAGTATGCGCTTCCTGCTCTTCGCGTTGGTTGCCGCCTGTGGCGTGCCCGCCACTGTACCCACGCGCCCGGTCCACCCGACGACCCAGTCACCGGCGACCGATCTCGCCCGAGCGAAACAGGAGAGTCACCGGGCCAAGCCGAGCGATGCGGATGCCGCCCGGCTGGCAAAAGACCCTCGGGTGACCGATCTCGACATCATTCGCATCACGGCGACCACCCAGGGCGTCGGTGGCGAGGTCACGGCGGAGCACGTGGCGACTGCCGATCTCTTCAAGCAGGCAAACGACGCGGCCAAGGCGAAGGAGCCCGAACGCGCGATCTCCCTCTATCGCCGGATCGTCGCGGACTTTCCCGAGTCCAAGTACGCCCCGATCTCCTTGTTCAACATCGCGGCGCTGCTCGATGGTCGGGGCGACTACCCGGCAACGCTCCAAGCCCTGCGAGATCTCGTCAAGGCGTATCCGCAGGCGCGCGAGTCGATCGACGGTCACCTCTATATTTCGGCGCTCCAGAGCGACCACGAAGAGTGGTCAGCCGCGCTCGCAACCCTGGACGACATCATCCAGCGCCAGAACCTGACCTACCAGGATCGCGTCGAAGTGTTCGCGCGTCGCGGCTATATCCTCGTGCAGACCCATCGCTGGCCCGAAGCCGAGCTCGCGCTCGATACCGCGGTCGGCGAGTGGCGCAAGGCACCGCACATCGAGGACCCGTACTACATCGCGATGGCGACGTACTATCGCGGCGAGCTCGCGCACCGGAAGTTCATCGAGGCGCCGGTCCGCCTCCCCGACGACGTCCTCGTCGCCGATCTCGAGCAGAAGCGCATCCTCGCGGTCCACGCCTACGACAAGTGGAAGGAGAGCCTCGGCTTCCATCAGGCGTACTGGGCGACCGCGTCGGGCTATCAGATGTCGCAAGTCTTCGTCGAGCTGTGGGAGATCACGGTCAAGGCGCCGTTCCCTACGCGGATCACCAGCGCGACCCGCGCGCAGTACGTCACCGAGGTCCACGATCGTGTGCGCGAGCACCTGTCGAAGGCGCTCGAGGGCCATCGCATGAACGTCGAGCTCGCGAAGGCGTATGGCGTGCAAACCAGCTGGAGCAAGGGCTCTGCGGAGCAGGCCGTGCGGATCGTCGATCTCCTCGCGAAGGACAGTGGCGGCAGCTTCGTGATGCCGGCCAACTAGAGCGCAGCCAAATGACGGTCAAGCCGCCGAGCTCGCGCAACGCCGATCCAGTGAGATCGGCCAGCTAACTGCACGATCTCCGCCTACTATGATGATACGGGGTTGGCCTTCTTCCGGAGGCCTTTGTTCGCACCCGCTTGACGGCCGCGAAGCTGCCGTTTATACGTCTGTGCCTCTTTAGCTGGCGTAGCTCAACCGGTAGAGCACCTGACTTGTAATCAGGAGGTCGCGGGTTCGAGTCCCACCGCCAGCTCGAGTAGTGAAAGAAACCAGAAACGTAGACCGCTGATACTTAGGAAGAATGCCCGAGCGGCCAAAGGGAGCAGACTGTAAATCTGCCGGCTTATGCCTACGGTGGTTCAAATCCACCTTCTTCCACGGACTGTAGAAATCGCACGAGAACTTAGATAGAGAAGCGCAGAGACAAGCGGGTGTAGCTCAGTTGGTAGAGCTCCAGCCTTCCAAGCTGGTTGTCGAGGGTTCGAGCCCCTTCGCCCGCTCGGAGTTAGGTTAAAAACAGAATAAGTTCGCCCTCTTAGCACAGTGGCAGTGCACTTCCTTGGTAAGGAAGGGGTCCCGAGTTCAATTCTCGGAGAGGGCTCGTCAACCAGGCCGCCAGGCCAAACCGCCGTAGTCAATACGGAAACGAAGGACCGGGAAATGTCGAAAGAGAAATTCGTCCGCAACAAGCCCCACGTCAACATCGGCACGATCGGTCACGTCGATCACGGCAAGACCACGTTGACCGCCGCGATCACCAAGGTGCAGTCGACCAAGGGCTTCGCGAAGTTCACGGCGTTCGATCAGATCGACAAGGCGCCGGAAGAGAAGGCTCGCGGCATCACGATCTCGACGGCG
>JAYWCI010000324.1:0-8323 GCA_043780895.1 Kofleriaceae bacterium
GGCCTCGACGAGGTACTCGCGCTGCACGCCGACCAGCTAGAACGGTACGGCGGCATGGCGGGGATCCGTGACATCGCGCTGCTCGAGTCGGCGGTCACGGTACCCGAATCCTCGTTTGGCAATGACTACCTGCACGCGACCCTCCCGGCGGCGTGGAGGCTGCTCAGCTCGTCGAGATCGCGGTGCGACTCGCGCACGTCCATTGGAACGTCATGGTCGCATCTCACAACATGACGGTGACGCGAGCGTCTCGTGTGCGAACTGCGAGCAGAAGCTCGACGAGGCCGTCAAGGCAGGCGCGGGCAAGAGTACGCTTCGCGATCTCGACCTCGAGACGCTGATGCTGCGCAACGACTTCGCGTGGGCCGGCGGGCAAGACGCCGACCGTCTCGACCGACGTGCCGGATGCGCCGGCGCCGACCGCGGCTCCGCCTCCCAAGAAGAAGTAAAGGCGAGCGCGGTACGGCCGGTGCCGAGGAGGACGGTCGGCACCGCATCACCCATGTCGGCCTCGGATCCACGACCGATCGCGGCGCGGCGGCTGGGGCCGCAACGACGAGGCCGATCCGGTCTATCCAGCTCGACAGCTACTGCAAATTCACACCATCGAGCCGGCGAGCCAGTCGGCGAGCATGTCGACCGACGACAGCATCGCGTTCGCGCGGCGCAGCCGATCCGAGAGCGTCTTGACGACCTGCACGAGCAGCACGGCCGAGGCGTTCGGATCGTCGGCGATCAGCTGGCGCAAGGCATCGTGGGGCAGGCGGAATAAGAAGGTCGCCTGCATCGAGGTCACGGTCGCGGACCGAGGTGCGGGCTCGACGAGCGACATCTCTCCGAAGAACTCGCCACCCGAGAGCGTCGCGAAGGTCTGAGCGCCGCGATGGACCGCGACCTGACCCGACAAGATCAGGAACAGCGCATCCCCGAGGCTGCCTTCGGTGACGATCGGCTCGTTCGGGTTGTAGCTCTCGACCTCTCCCGCACGCGCGATGCGCTCGAGCTGGTCCGACGCGAGGTTGACCAACAACGGGTGCTTCTCGAGGAGCGTCGGGTTAGGCACGGCTCGACTATATCCCTTCTCCGATCTGCTACCGTGCCGCCGGATGCGTCGTGCCCTCACTATCGCGCTCGCGCTGGCAGCAGCTGGCACGGCTCACGCGCAGGCGGTCGACCGCCGCTACGCCGAGGAACCGACCGATGGCGTCGCGTTGCCCGCGACCTCGATCGCCGGCGCGTTCGATGCGCGCGCGATCGTGTTGAACAGCGCGGGCCTCGCGATGCTGAACGGGCCCGAGTTCGCGCTCGCGCTCAACCTCGAGAACGCGGATGTCGCCTCGGGTTCGGGCCCGGGGTTCGGGATCTATCTCGCGAGTGATTTCTTCGGCGATCTCTTGCCGAAGACCGGCGCGGGCATCGCGCTCGAGTGGTTGCGGCCGTCGCGCTCGCGGCTGTCTCCGGATCCGGGCGATCCGTTCCGGCTCACGATCTCGCACGCGAACGCGCTCGGCCGCTATCTCAGCCTCGGCGTCGCGTTCCACTACTTCTTCGCGAGCGGCGCGCTCCACGGGGTCGACACGTTCGATGCAGGCCTGTCGTTTCGCCCAGACAATCACTTCGCGCTCGGCGTGAACGTGCGCGACCTCGACACCGCGGATATCCAAGGCACGCCGGTCCAGCGCCGCTACGAGGCGGAAGGCATGGTGCGGCCGCTCGGCACGGACGTGCTCGAGCTCTCGGTTGGTGGCCGGATCGGCGAGACCCGAGGCGATGTCGATGGCTGGGCGCGCGTCGGCGTGCGCGCGCTGCAGGGTGCCTATGTCGTTGCAGCGATCGAGAGCCGTGCGCTCCACGCGATCGATGATTCGCCCGCGGGCCTCGTGGCTTCGGACGTCCGCGAGACGCGCGCGACGATCGGGCTCGAGCTCTCGCTCGGGCAGATCGGGCTCGCCGCGTACGGCACTGGCTTGCGCGCGCCGGGAAGCGTCAACCATGCGCTCGGCGGCACGTTCGTCGCGACGATCGCGGCAACGCCGCGCGCTTCGGTCCTGCCCGCCGATGATCACATCGAGCGCGTCGAGCTCACCGGCGAGATCGGGGTGCGCGAGCTGACCCAGCTCGTGCTGCGGCTGCGCGGCATCGCGAACGACGGCAGCGCGAAGGGCGTCGTCGTGTTATTCGATGGCGCATCGCCGGGCTGGGCCACGCTGCAGGAGCTGCGCAACGAGCTGCTCGCGCTCAAGGCCGCGCACAAGAAGGTGTTCGCGTACATGGTCTCGGGCTCGACGCGCGACTACTACGTCGCCTCGGCGGCCGACAAGATCTACATCGACCCGGCGGGTGGGCTGCGCCTCGTCGGCATGGCGGGCCAGTCGTTCTACTTCCGCGGCTTGTTCGATCAGGTCGGCATCACGCCGCAGTTCGAGAAGATCGGCGAGTACAAGAGCGCGCCCGAGATGTTCACCGAGCACGGCCCCACGCCGATCGCGGCGAGGATGCGCGACGAGCTGTTCGATTCGCTGTGGCAGCAATGGCTGAACACGGTCGCCGGGGCGCGTCATCTCTCGACCGACGAGCTGATGAAATTCGTCGACAACGGGCCCTACACGGCCGGTGAGCTCGCGGAGAATACGAAGCTCGTCGACGGCGTGGCGCCGCCCGATAAGGTCGCGCAGCTGATCATGGCGGAGCTTGGTGGCGTCTACCCGGTGGGCGTGCCGCCGGTGACGCGCCCGGATCGCTGGGAGCGACCCGAGGTCGCGGTGATCTACGTCGACGGCGATATCACCGACGGTACGACCAAGACCGTGCCGGTGCTCGGCACGAACCTCGCGGGCGGCGAGACCGTCGTCGCCGCGATCTCGGCGGCGCGCGAAGATCCGCTGGTCAAGGCGATCATCCTGCGTATCGATTCGCCTGGCGGCAGTGCGCTTGCCTCGGAGCTGATCGCGCGAGAGGTGTTCGCGACGCGGGGCAAGAAGCCGATCATCTGTTCGATGAGCAACCTCGCGGCGTCGGGTGGTTACTTCGTCGCGGCCGGGTGCGACGTGATCCTCGCCGAACCGATGACGATCACTGGTTCGATCGGCATCTTCTTCGGTAAGTTCGATCTGTCGGGCCTCGTCAAGAAGCTCGGCATCTCGATCGAGACGTTCAAGCGCGGCGAGCGTGCCGATGCCGAGAGCCTGTTCCGGCCGTTCACGATCGAGGAGCGCACCGCGCTGCTCGGCAAGCTGCGCTACTCGTACGGTCGCTTCGTCGCTGCAGTTGCCGAAGGGCGCAACTTGCCGAAGGACGCGGTCGATGCGGTCGGCCGCGGCCACGTGTACTCCGGCGAGCAGGCCAAGCCGCTGTCGCTCGTCGACCGGTTCGGTGGCCTCGGCGATGCGCTCGACGAAGCCCGCACGCGGGCCGGTATTCCTCCTGGCACGCGGCTCGAGATCCTCGAGTACCCGAAGATCTCGACCTCGTTGTTCGGCGTGATCGGTAAGCTCCTCACGACGAGCCAGCCCGAGTTGCCGCTGTCCGAGCTACCGGTGTTCAAGGCGCTCGTGCGCGCCGTGCCGCCCTCGATGCTGCTCGCGCCGGAGAGTGCGCAGATGCGGTTGCCGTACGAGCTCCAGCTGCCAGACTGAGCCCATGGCCGAGAGCGCCAAGACCGTACTGATCACCGGCGGCAATCGCGGCATCGGTCAGGAAGTCGCACGCGTGCTCGCGACCCAGAAGTGGGACGTGCTCGTCGGCTCGCGCGACCGGGCCAAGGGCTGTTCCGCCGTGGCGCGCCTGCGCAAGACCACGGCCGGTCGGCTCAAGGTCGTCGAGCTCGATGTCACGAGCGACGCCTCGGTCGCGACGGCGGTGGAGAAGCTCCGCGACGGTGCGATCAAGCTCGATGCGCTCGTCAACAACGCGGGCATCTACGGCGAGGGCCGCGGTGATGTCGGCAAGACCGTCGACACCAACTTCTTCGGCCCACTCCGCGTCACGCTCGGCTTGCTGCCGCTGCTCCGTGACGGTGCGACGATCACGAACGTGACCAGCGATCTCGGTGCGCTCGCGAACCTCGATCGCGCGCATCAGAAGCTGCTCGCCGATCCAGGCCTCACGCGCGAGGCGCTGGTCGCGCTGATGCACGATTTCGCGAGCAGTGACGGCAAGCACTGGGGCACGGAGTCGTACGGCGTCGCGAAGGCCGCGCTCAACGCGCTGACGCGCATCCTCGCGACCGAGCTCGCGGACCGCCAGATCAAGGTCAACTCGACGTGCCCGGGCTGGGTCCGCACCGACATGGGCGGGCGCAACGCGCCGCGGTCGATCGAAGAGGGCGCGGCGAGCGTGCTGTTCGGAGTCACCGCCACGCAGGCCGGCGCGGTGTTCCGCGACGGTCAGCGCATTGCTTTTTAGTCCTCGTGCTCGTCGTGCTCGTCAGCAACAGGCTCGGGCACGACGTTGCGCTTCAACGACTGCGAGTGGCGCAGGATCCAGATCGCCGAGGCGAGTGCGACCACGGTCGCCGCGAGTAGGCCGAGCTCGATCAGCGTGTTGTGGAAGATGTCGGGCGAGTGCTCGGTCTCGGTGCTGGTCGCGGTGATCACGAGCATTCGCCGGATCGAGGCGATGGTGCCGATGATCAAGAATGGCTCGGCGACGAGCGTGTGCGACTGCAGCGACACCGCGACCGTGTAGACGATCTCCATCGTCATCATCACGAGCAGGACGCTGTTGAGGATCTCGATCGCCTCGTGCGCGATCGTGTTGTTCCGCACGGCCTCGATCATCGCGACACCGCTGGTCCACAGCAGCAAGACCGCGAGCATCACGAGCACGAGCCCGATCAGCACGAGCACGGCGCTCTCGGCAGTGTTTAAGAGCTTCGCTGCGGCGAGCGGCCAGGGGCGCTTGGACACAGATCGAGGAAACCATGCGCCGCGCGACCGGGCACGTTTTCACCGCAAGCTGCCACGTGCGTTCAATCTTCCGAGACGAACGTGCCGTCGGTCGCGAACGTTGCGTGGGCGTGATCCTGACCCGGCGGGAACGAGATCACGAAGTACGCGCCGTTGACCTTTGCCCCAGCCGGGATGATGCGCGGGTACTTCACGGCGAACGCGCGCATGACCTCCGGCGGCAGCTCGGAGTTGCCGAGCGTGTCGTTGGCGTCGCTCTGGCCGGCGTCGCGATGGAGGAGCGGCAGCTCGATGTGCTGCGGATCCACGGGCGACTTGAAGCTGCACAGGCCGAGACCGATGTTGAGCGTGCCGATCAGGATCATGCCGCCCGTGACCGGGATCCAGTACCGGCGGTGCTTCTTCGAGAACGGCGCTGCGCGGTCCTTGGACACCGCGTACGGGATAGCACGAAGCGCTACGGCGTGATGGTCAGCTGCGTACCCGCGAACGTCCGCGCCGCACCGATCGGCGGCGGTACGAGGGCCGGAAAATCGTTCATCGCCGACGACGTCATCGCCTGGACGCCACCCGTGGCCGGTTTACCTGCGACCAATTGCAGCGCCTGGTTCCAGCCGGTGACGCCGCTCAGGTCTGGCGTCGTATACGCGGGCATCGTGCCGAGCACCGCGGCCGAGAGCTGTGCGGTCCACGTGATGGAGCAGGCGCCGCCACCACCGCACGCGTTCGCAGGCAGCTGCTGGTTCGCGAGCCACGTGTAGCCGGTCGCGTGGCTGTACTCCGCCCAGCTGCTCGTCACGAGCCCCGCGGTCGCGGTCGAGGTCACGGCGCCCAGCGCGGGGACATCGACCCAGGCTTGCTCGGCGGGCGCGGCGGTCGCGACCGACATCGCGATCTGCGCGCCGGTCGTCGTCACGACGAGCTGCTCGTCGTAGACATCGCCGGCCACCATCTGATCGGCGGCGAGGCTCTCGGTCTCGAAGCTGCTCGTCGAATCGTTCACGAGCTGCGCGGTCGTCCCGTTCGCGTAGAGGATCGTCTGCGCGGTATCGCGGAGGTGGCCACTGAAGCCGCCGAAATTCGTGACGGCGAACGACTGGGTGTTTTCCATGGCGTCGGCGTCGAGCATCAGCTCGGTGTTGGCGGTGACCGCGAGGTCGCGCTGGACGTACGCACTCTGGGCGACCGAATCGCTGCCGAGGTTGATCGAGCCCTCGCCGAGGACCACGAGATCGTGGGTGCCGGGCGGGGTCTGGAGCGTGAACTGATCGTTGTTGCCGACCGTCGCGCTGCGATCGCCGAACTTCACGACATAGTGCGTGAACGTACCGGGGTTCTCGATCGTGCCCTGGAGGGTGACGAGGTTGGCCTGATCGCGGCAGCGTGCCGGGATGTCGACCGTGAGCGCCGGCATCTCGGTGACCGTGAACTGGAGCTCGTTGACCGAGCGAAGTTGACCGTTCGCACCCGCCGCGATGCACGTCCACGCGACCGCGTAGACCGGCGCGTTGATCGGCAGCGTATAGGTATCGCTGGACGGGGAAGGGGCGAGCGTCCACGGGCCGGCGCCATCTCGATACGCGACGAGGAACCCGACAGCTGCGGCGTTCGTCGGGCGGTGGGTCAGTGTGAGCCGTACGTTCGTCGGGCTGCCTCCACCGCCCCCACTGCCATCGCTCCCATTCCCGTCGCCGGCGATTCCGCCATCCGTGGCGGCGGCAGCGCCGCTGGTCGCGGGCGATTTGTCGCCGCACGCGCCGACAATCAAAAGACCCGAGACCATCAGAACCGTCGAGACCAGCCGCATGGGCGCCACCCTACACCAAGATGTAGGCTACGCGGGTGAGTCGTTCTTGGCCTGGGTGGCAGCGCTACTGGTTCGCCTCGGGCGGCCGATTCGCTTCGGCGCTCGTGCGGGTAGCGATCGCCAGTGCGGTGTTGCTCACACTGCTCCGGCTCTCGCACGACGTCTCGACCGGGGACGTCGCGGGCTCGCACACGCTGTATCGTCCGGTCGGCATCTGGATGCTGCTCGGCCACACCCCGCCGCCGAGCTGGCTCGTGCACGCGCTGTGGATCGTTGCGGTCACGACCACGATCACGATGTTGCTCGGGCTCGCCGCGCGCGCGTCGACCGCGCTGAGCTTCGTCAGCGCGGTCGCGATCGCGTCGCTGTCGTTCTCGGCGAGCGCGCACTGGTCGCACCAGTACAACGTGGTGTTCATCGCGCAGTGCGCGTTCCTCGGCGCGTGCTGCGGCGACGCGGTGTCGCTCGACTGGTTGGTGCGCGAGCTGCGCGGGTTGCCGCCGATCGATCGGCCATGCGGGTATCAGTGGTCGCTCCGGCTCGTCCAGCTCGCGGTTGCGGTGATGTTCGCGTGTGCGGCGTTCCACAAGATCCTGCACGGTCACTTCACGCTGCGCTGGGCGCTGTCCGACAACCTTCGCCACCAGCTGCTCGTGCGCTTCGACCTCGCCGGCCTCGCGCGACCGCCGCTCGTCGATTGGTTGATCGATGATCCGTCGCGCTATCGCACCGCGGCGGTGTTGAACTTGATCTCGCAGGCCGCGCCGCTCGCCGCCTGCTTCTTCGTGCGCCGCCCGATCCTGCGGGGCCTGTTCGGTGGGTTCTTTCTCGTCGAGACCATCGCGCTCGCCTACGTCGTCGATCTGTGGAATCCACACTGGTTGCCGCTCTACGCGGTGTTCATCGATTGGGATTGGTTGCTGCGCCGCCGCGTGGTCGAGAGTGAACCTCCTCCGACCTGGTCGCCTTCGCGAGCGGCGCGGCTCTTCGTGATCGCGTTCGTGATCTACGACGTGCTCACCGCGCTGATCCCGGGGCTCGATCAGAAGCTCAACACGTATCCGTTCTCGGGCTTCCCGATGTTCTCGACCGTGCTCGCGAAGCCGCCGTACAGCGGACACTCCGATTACATCGTGATCGGCGATCACTTCGAGGTCACGGCCGAGCCGCCGATCGATCTGTCGACCCAGCGCTGGTTCGACCACGCGAACCGCGGCATGTTCGAGGAGCGCGATCCGGTCAAGCTCGAGAAGCGGCTCACCGCGATGTGGAAGCAAGCGGTGCGGCGGTACCCCGATACCAAGTTCCACGAGATCCGGCTGTACCTCACGATGTTCGAGGCGCCGGCGTATCCCGCACCGGCGCACTTCGAGCCGCATCCGATCGCGATCGTCGGCGAGCTCGACGATGCCGGCCTCTTCCGGACGATGGTCGGGCCGTTCGAGCCGAACAAGATCACGTTGCACGCGCAGCATGTCGATACCGGTGGTGCGACGCTCGGCTATTACAAAGACGACGAGCCCGTGCTGCTGCCGTTCACCGGCACGCTCGATGGCGATCCGGTCTACGCCGTCGCGACCGTCGGTGGGTCGGCGTGGCTCGTCTCGAG
>JAYWCI010000325.1:0-5034 GCA_043780895.1 Kofleriaceae bacterium
CGGCTTCCAGCCGGGTGCCACGGCGTGCGCCGCGGTCGGTCCGGCGATCTGGACCGAGAACTCGTTGGCGGGTGTCACGCTCACGCCTGCGATGCAGGCGGCGGGTCAGACGTATGCGGACAAAGTGTTCTCGCAGTTCGAGCCCGATGTACTTCGCATCGATACGGCAGCCGCGAGTGGGTATCTCACCCCGTGTGGCGATCTCAACTCGACGCCGCTGCTCTGCGGCGGTCGTTACCTGACCGACGACGTCATCGACGTCACGTACGGCTACCTGCTCGCGGGTGCGGCGTTCTACTTCACCCCGCCGCCGAACAACGCGACGGGTTCCCAGATCCGCGCCCTCCTCAGCGATGGCGTGGTCTACGACAACGCGACGACCACCTCGGCCAACTCGTTGAGCCTGAGCATCCCTGATCCGAACAATCACCAGCAGGGTCACCCGGCACCGACGTCGACGTTCCCGTACTCGGCCGCTCCGATCTGAGCTGACTACGTAACGTTTCGTACCTGACCCACCGAGGCAACTCGGTGGGTTTTGTTTTGCGGTAAGCCCGAAGGCTCTACCCGCGTTGTCTCGTATGCGCTGGATCGCCGAGACGGATCGCGCAGGTCGCCGTCGACTGCACCGAGGAGCGAAGCGGGATCTAGCGCCGAGCGACGCTAGGGCGATGGATCGATGATGTGGTACGCGCCGAGCTTGTAGACGGCGATCTCGCCGTGCTCGACCGTGAGCCGCCGCAGCACCTGCACGCGCTCCACGTCGTCGGGCATCGAAGCGACGACGACATCCTTCGCCGCGTTCTGCAGGCACGATTTCAGCGGATCCGGATACGGACTCTCGTCGGTCTCGGCGCCGTCGAAAAGGATCTTGTCGCCGCTGCGCCGGATGTAGAAGAAGTAGGAAGACACGCCATCGACCTTCGTGCCGGCAGTCTTTGCCTGGTTCAAGCAATCGACGACCGCAGGCTCGGTCACCCGAATCGCGCGCATCAGCGCCCAGCGCAGCTTGTCGGTCGGCGTGTCGATATGTTTCGGCTTCTTCGGGTCTTCACGTTTCAGCTGGTCGAGTGCCGCTTCCAGCACCAGCGTCGGAGCTGCGGCCGACCAAGGGCGCGCAACAGGTGCCGTAGGTGCGTGCGCTGGCTCGCCCGCAACACGCGTCGCGGCTGCCGGCGTCGTGACGGGAGCAGGGGTCGTAGCCGGAGTGCTGACCTGCGTGACCGCAGCCACGGACTCCGAGCCGTGCGTGACCATGTAGAGCAACGCGAATCCCATCGCAACGACGACGAGGCCGCCAAGAACAAGCAAACGCATAGAGAGGACGTCTTAGCATCGATTTTGGCCTATCGGCCTCTCTCGATCGATAGCTGTAACCTATCAGAGCCATCACGCACCCGTGGCTACTTCCGGGTCGTGGATGCTCGTAGAGTCTCCAGTATGTCGACCGAAGCTAAATGCCCCTTCAAGCATCAGTCCGGCGGAGGAACCCAGAGCCGTGACTGGTGGCCCAAGACCTTGCGGCTCGAGACGCTGCATCAACGCTCGCCGCTCTCGAACCCGTTGGGTGGCGAGTTCAACTACGCCGAGGAGTTCAAGACCCTCGACTTCGCCGCGCTCAAGGCAGACCTGCGCGCGCTGATGACCGACTCCCAGGCGTGGTGGCCGGCGGACTTCGGTCACTACGGCCCGCTGTTCGTCCGCATGGCGTGGCACAGCGCCGGGACCTATCGCACGGGTGATGGGCGCGGAGGCGCGGGCAAGGGCAGCCAGCGGTTCGCACCACTCAACGCGTGGCCCGACAACGTCAACCTCGACAAGGCGCGCCGCCTCCTCTGGCCGATCAAGAAGAAGTACGGCCGTAAGATCTCGTGGGCCGATCTGATGATCCTCACCGGCAACGTCGCGCTCGAATCGATGGGTTTTGAAACCTTCGGCTTTGGCGGTGGACGTGAAGATATCTGGGAGCCCGAGGCCGACGTCTACTGGGGCCAGGAGAAGAAGTGGCTCGAGGACAAGCGCTACTCCGGCGATCGCGATCTCGAGAAGCCACTCGCCGCGGTCCAGATGGGGTTGATCTACGTCAACCCCGAGGGCCCGAATGGCAAGCCCGATCCGCTCGCCTCGGCGCGCGATATCCGCGAGACGTTCGCGCGCATGGCGATGAACGATGAAGAGACCGTCGCCTTGATCGCGGGCGGCCATACGTTCGGCAAGACCCACGGCGCCGCAGATCCGGGCAAGCACGTCGGCTTCGATCCCGAGGCCGCGAACATCGAGCGCCAGGGCTTCGGCTGGGAGAACAACCACGGCATCGGGCACTCCGGGGATGCGATCGGCAGCGGCATCGAGATCACGTGGACCTCGACGCCGACGAAGTGGGGCATCGAGTACCTGCAGAACCTCTACCAGTACGAGTGGGAGCTCACCAAGAGCCCGGCCGGTGCGCATCAGTGGACGCCGAAGAACGGCGGCGGTGCGAACACGGTGCCGTTCGCGCACGACGCTTCGAAGCATCAAGCGCCCGGCATGCTGACGACCGATATCGCGCTGCGTGTCGATCCCGCGTACGAGAAGATCACGCGCGACTTCCTCGCGAACCCGGCGAAGTTCGCCGATGCGTTCGCACGGGCCTGGTTCAAGCTGTGCCATCGCGACATGGGCCCGAAGGTTCGCTACCTCGGACCCGAAGTTCCGGCCGAGGACCTGATCTGGCAGGACCCGATTCCGGCGGTGAACCATCCGCTCGTCGACGCGAAGGACATCGCGACGCTCAAGTCGCAGATCCTCGCGACCGGGCTCTCGGTCTCGCAGCTGGTCTCGGTCGCATGGTCGTCGGCTTCGACGTTCCGCGGCTCCGACAAGCGCGGTGGTGCGAACGGTGCACGGATCCGGCTCGCGCCGCAGAACCAGTGGGAAGCCAACGAGCCCGAACAACTCGCGAAGGTGATCGCCGCCCTCGAGGGCGTGAAGAAGGCATTCGATGCCGTCGGCGCGAAGAAGGTCTCGCTCGCGGATCTGATCGTGCTCGCGGGCAACGCGGCGATCGAGCAAGCGGCGAAGGCCGGGGGGCATGCGGTGACGGTGCCGTTCACACCGGGCCGCATGGATGCATCGCAAGAGGAGACCGATGTCGCATCGTTCGACGTGCTCGAGCCGATCGTCGACGGATTCCGCAACTACGCGAAGGATCGCTACTCGGTACCCGCCGAAGAGCTGCTCGTCGATCGCGCGCAGTTGCTGACGCTGACCGCGCCCGAGATGACGGTGCTCCTCGGTGGTCTGCGCGTGCTCGGCACGAATGTCGGTGGCAACCAGCACGGCGTGCTCACGAAGCGCGTGGGCACGCTGTCGAATGACTTCTTCGTCAACCTGCTCGACATGGGTGTCGAGTGGAAGGCCGTGCCGAATACCGACACGTTCGAAGCGAAGGATCGTGCGAAGGGCACGGTCAGCTGGACCGGCACGCGCGTCGACCTGGTGTTCGGATCGAACTCGGTGCTGCGTGCGCTCGCCGAGGTCTACGCGAGCGAAGAAGATAAGTTCATCCACTCGTTCGTCGCCGCATGGACGAAGGTGATGAACGCCGATCGCTTCTAGCGGCACGGCCCAACCGCCCCACTCGTGTGTGAAGATGGCCGGGCTCGATGCAAGTCAAACAGCCCGGCCTGTTCTCGCGCGGTAAGGTCCTCCTCGGTCAACCTGCACCGCACGTCACGCCCGACACGCTACTCGCCGAGCTCTCGAACGCGTGGGCGCCCCGTAGCTTCCAGGTCTACAAGAGCGCGCTGATCGCGAGGAGCGACTCGATCAGCTTGGCGTGCATCCACGGGTGCAGGCGCATGAAGCCGCGCTCGGTCAGCAAGCGGTAGCTCTCGTTCGCGTGAAACCGCACCACCACGGCGTTCGCGAGCTCGATGCGGCCGATGATGTCCTCGGGTGGAACCTGTTTGGGCGTCGCCGTGCGCGCATCGACGACCTGGATGAAGCCGGTCTCGTTCGCTTGCGCGGCCTCGGCGAAGCCGGGAGCGAGGTGCGCGTGCTGTGCGAACATACCGTTCAAGAACGCGATGAAGCTCGGGTTCGGCCGGAACTGCGCGGGATCGATCTTCGCGTCGACCGCGGGTCGTTCGGTCACGAGCAACTCGCCCAGGATCGCCTCGCGTGGCAACGAGCCGATCGTGCGAGTATCCTCGGGCGTGAGCGGCGAGAGATAGAAGTGCTGGACTCCGTCAGCACCGACGACGTCGTAAACGTTCACGCCGCATAGCCTCGCATGGAACTCTCGCGCATGTATTCGGTCCGCCCGCGCAAGCGAAGTCACGCTATCGAGGTGCATGGAGTTCTTCTACCCGAGAGCCGGGGCATCGCGCTCGGGCTGTGGCTACAAGTGGCGCTGATCGCGATCTCGATCTGCGCGTTGCCGTTCGATACGCGCAAGGCCCTCGGTATCAACCCGTGACGGGCGTCGCGCAGTAGCGAATGATCACCAGCAACACCGACCTCGGCACGCTGTCGTTCGATCGAGGGACGCCACAGGACTAGCGTCGCATGTCGAGCACGAAGCGATAGCGAACATCCGCCTTCTCCAGCCGCTCGCACGCGGTCGCGATCTCCGCCGGCTCGACGCGCTCGATGTCGGCGACGATGTTGTTGGCGCCGCAGCTCTCGAGGAGAGCCGACAGAGCACAGCGTGCCATCGGGCGTGAGGGTCCTCATCATCGTATCGAGCGGGTACGTCACTGCGACCGTGTCGAGGATGAAGTCGAGCTCGAACGCGGTCGCCGCCACCTGCGCGGCATCGGTCGAGAGCACGACCTCGTGCGCACCGAGCGCGAGTGCGGCAACGACCACGACGGTCGTCGAGCTCCGCCGCATGACGGAGGGCTTGATCGCGATGGCCGATCCGACCACGAACAGCTGAGCTACTTCCCGCCGTCGAACGGGAACGCGTGAAAGCCGAGGCCCACGGTGAGACTCGCATCGTGCGAATCGAGCAGGCTCAGACCTGCCAGGCCGATCGCCGACCAGTGC
>JAYWCI010000326.1:0-8281 GCA_043780895.1 Kofleriaceae bacterium
GGCCGCATCGATGTCGTCTCGAAGTTCGGCGAGGGAAGCCGCTTCGCCATCGTTCTTCCCGTCGCACCGGCAACTTCTAACCAGCGAAAGGAAACATCATGATCGAACAACTCGAAGGACTCCGATCGACTCCGCGCGTGCCGCGCCTACCCGCGCCGCGCTCTTCGATCGTCCTGGTGGCGGAGGATGATGCCTCGATGCGGCGCCTGCTCACACGCGCGCTCGTCCGCGACGGCTTCCGCGTCGTCGACGTGAGTGACGGCGCCGAGCTCGATGCGTGGGTGGCTCGCCTGATCGAGCGCGACCGAGATCATCGATGCGTCGATCTGATCATCGCGGACCAGAGGATGCCCAGCGCGACAGGGCTCGAGGTCCTGTCGCACTTGCGGCGCGTAGACTGGTCGACACCGTTCGTGTTGATCACCGCGTTCGGCGATACGAGCACCCACGATGAGGCCGCCCGTCTCGGTGCATCGTGCGTCCTGGACAAGCCCTTCGACTTTGGTGCGCTGCGTGAGGTCGCCCTCAAGTATGCGCTGCCGAGGGATGCTTGAAGCTGATCGTGGCAGAAGACGATCCTGCGATGCAGCGCTGGTTGAAAACGATCCTGCTACAGATGGGAGCGTCCGTGCAGCTGGTGTCGTCGGGATGGGAGCTGCTGGCCGTGCTGGCAGAGAACGAGCCCGTCGATCTCGTGATCTCGGACGTGCGGATGCCCATCCCAGGCGGCATCGATGCGCTGGCGATGGCACGTACCGCTGGTGTGACCGTGCCCTTCTTGCTGATCACGGCATTTGGAGACGACCGGATTCGGGACACGGCGCGCGGACTTCACGCGCATGTTCTCGACAAGCCGTTTCTCGCACGGGACCTGAAGGCCCAGATTCATCGGTTGATCGGGCGAGACGCTGCGTAGCCCAGCACGGAGGTCGCCGCAGACCAGCTCGGGACCCTCCCGACCGATCCGAGGGCGAATGAGCTCGCCACCAAGGCGACCATCCGCAGACTCTGCTCGAGGGCGAACACGGGGAGCTGGTCAGAACGCTGCATGGATGATGAATCCAGACGTCATTCGGGAATCGGTCTTCACGAGGTATGCGTACTCGGAGTTCGCTCGGGTACCCGCGAAGGCGATGGCGAGAATCAGGAACGCCGCTTCTTGCGTCGCAGCAAGAGCGAACCAAGCCCGACAAGAGCACCACTGCCGCCGTTGCTAGCGTTGCACCCCGACGCGCTGGAGCCGCTCTGATCTGACCCCGACCCGCCGCCCGGATCGGCTGGGACCAGTTCGACGAGCGCTTCGAGCTGGTCATCCGCCGGCCCACCATTTCCCAGGTCACTAAACCAGGTGGCGGCATCTTGCACGACACCAAAGTATTCTTTGTAGATACCTGGCACGCATGCGTCTCCGGTGGGTGCATCGAACGCGAACACGAACGTTCCGGAGGTGCCCGGTGGAACGGCACCGTTCACCACGGCCGGCCGGTTCGGCGCGACCCAGTCGGTGCCCGCAAACACGCTCGCGCGATCGCGAGGCATCGTCGTTCCAAGCTGGGTCGAGTTATTCCACGCCTGGGTGCCCGTATTCTTCAAGACCACGGTGGCCGCGACGTGCTCGCCGCATTTGATCTGGAGAGCCGGGGCGGACGCGAGCGGCCAGGATTGACTGACTTGCGTTGCTGCCCAGGGAATCGCGCCATAGGCGGCGAGCACCGACTTCGCGTACGAAACACGTTGGGTCTGGACGCAGCTTCCACAGATCTCGTACTTCGTCATGAACACGACGGTGGCGTCGGTGACATTGGTAGTCGCCTGAAGCTCCGGAAGTCCGTAGTGCTCGGTCGAGAGCTCGTGCCAGATGAAGTCGAGCTGCAGTGCCAGCGCGTGCGGGTCTTGGTTGTGAGCAGCGGCGAATGCCAGGACGTTGTTTCCACCGGACGTCGAGTCCCAGCGCTCGCCCACGGACCACTGGGCGATGCCGCGCCCCGGACCGCCGGCTTGCACCGAATTCGGATTTACACCCGACTCCTGATCTAGGTTGCCGACGATGCCAGCCGCTTGAAAGTTCGTTAGACCTCTCATGATGAAGTAGTCGAACGCGACCTGGTCGTTCGCGAATGCGGTCGTCGCTGCTTGTTCGTCCTCGCTCGTTGCGATCGAAGTCGTGCACCCGAGCTGTACGCTGGCGATCACGAGGAGGAACCAGGCATGGCGCATGCGATGATCATCTACGATCGCGACGCTCGGGGACACCAGCAACACCTGACAGCGCTGTCCCTTTCGCGTCGCAGGGGCCAACGTTGTCGTCGCTTGCCGTCCGAATGGCGCACCTGGTGGAGCACCAGGACCTCACGGCGTACGATCGCTAGCGGCGACGACCGTCGCGACATCGACGAGACCGTCGTTGCCGTCGAACGCCAAGGCATAGTGGGGGAGCGACCGGATCGCGGGGCCGGTGAGCACGCTGCCGTCGATCGCGAACGTGCTCCCGTGGCACGGACAGATGATCGCTGCACCCGTCGGCATCGGCGTGGCTGTGGACGTCGCATGGCACTCTCCAGGATTCGTCCCGAGCGTGGTGCAGTCCGCATTCTCGCAGAGCGAGACCAGGCAGCACTGGTGCGTGCAGATCGCCGACATCGCGTACGTCCCTCCCGCATCACGAACGACCAGCACCGCCGTGTCGTCGTCCACGTTGAACAACACAGCCTCGCCGATGGTGAGCGCGCGCACGTCGGGAACGCGTAGAACCTCGTCGTTCACCAGGCAGTAGCTGGTGCCCCCGTTCGCCGTCCCTGCAACCACACATGGCGGCGGTGGTTTCGCTGGCTGCGAGCCACAGCCCGAGGATGCCAGGCTCGCTCCGACGAGCCGGAGCAGATCACGCCGGGTGATCAGGGCTTGCATTTGCCCGAGGTCGTGTCGCAGGTAAGGGGCGTATGACAATCAGCGTCACGGGTACACGCGAACGAGCAGCCCATGGCCGTCGGTCCAAACCCCACTGGCGGCGTCGTCGAGAACAACTGACACACGTAGTGCTCCGTCGCGGAGGCTGGCGACCGCGCGCATTCGGTGTCGGAAGTGCACGCCTTGAAGCAGCCAGGTGTTTCGCTCCCGAGCGCGACACAGGTGGCGCCCGGCGGACAGGTCTGTACGTCGTCGCACGGTTCCATGAAGCAATACCCGCCGGGATAGCCGTCGCCCGCCTCGGTCTGACATGCGGAGCGCGGATCGGTTCCACAATCAGTGGTGGTCGTACAGCGCGTGCCGATCGCGGCATTCGCAGGATCGGGTGCGCACTTCCCGCCAGCGTTGGCGAGATCGCAGACCTGACCTGCATCGCAGTCGTTATTCGATGCGCACGAGGCACCGAGTCCATGTGTCGGCTTCTGATTGTCGGGCGGACAATCGAACAACAGCTCGAGCGTATCGATCTCGAGTGCGCCATTCTCACTCTCGGTCTCGGCGGCCATCTGGTCCATCGCGTTGATCGCGGAATCGAGATGAGCGAGGGATGCCTCGATGTCGGACTGCACCGTCGCCGTGCCGCCTACCCGATGGCAGGTCGGTACGCGCGTTCCGATCGCAGCCTTCGACGCCGCATAGTCGGCGTTCATCGACGTCAGATCGGCGCGGGCGGCGGTCCAATTGCCGAAGTGAGCGTCGAGCCCGACCTGGCGAAAGACCGCGTCGAGCCTCACGATCTCCTGTGGGGCATCCGGGTGAAAGTAGTCATAGAGTGCAGGCACCGCCAAGCCGATCGCGTTCGACGCGTACGCCGCATCTTTCTGGGTCATCGAGTCGATCGAAGACGTGAGCGTGGCGATCGCGGCATCGAGCTGCATCATCTGCGCGGGTGGCAACTCGGGCGTCGCCATCTTGGTCTTGTTCCAGACCGTGACGAGGATCGCCTCGACTTGCTTGGCGCGCACCCAGTCCGGCGTGCGCGCGGGAAACTGGCCGAACGTGACGTTGACGAGACCCTCGCCGGCGCGCTCGACGTCGCGGAGGTCCGGCGGCACGGTGCCGTGCGCGATATCTCCTCCGCAGCCGATCAGTGCGAGGGTCGCGATTGCGAGCTTCATGGTTCCCGACCTTTCTGACAGAAGGGTGCCGTGTACGTGCCGTCGAGCGCGCCCGACCCGAACGTCACGTGGAACGTCCCCACCGCGAAGTTTCCCGTGGCCGACATGCCGAGCGACGCGAGCGTGACCGAGCCGCCCGACGCGATCATGTCCATCGCACCGGCGGCTGCGATCGTGTAGCTCGAGGCCGATTCTCCGGGGGCCGGAACATGCGTCGCGGCAGTCGTCTCCCCATAGGTGCTCGGCGCCTTGCCGACCATCTTGAGCTCGAGGATCTGCGTGCCAGCCGCGAGCCCCGCATCCCATCCCGCGTTGATGATCTGCTCGCATCCCACCGCGTGATCGAAGAGGTAGATCACCGTGTCGGTGGTCGGGCTATCAGGCGAACCGATCCAGTACACCGACATCGCATTCGTGAACATCGTGCCGCCGACCATCCCGGTGATCGAAGTCGATCCGGCCGGTGCGTCCGGGCTACTCGCGGGTGCGTCAGACGTGGCGGTCGCCCCACCACCGCAGGCGCCAACCACGAGCCATGCGAAGATGACCTTCATCGGCCTACTCCTCGTCGCGGAACGTGCCGTCTTCGGCGAACGTTGCTTCCCGCTTCGCCTTGTCGACCGTGAAGGCGAGCTCGTAGGTCGGCGGACCGGAAGCAGGCGTCTGCTTCTCGGCCGACTCGGGCTTCGCCTTGGGGTACCTCGTCTTGAATGCCTTCATGACACCGGCCGGCACCTTCTCGAGCGCGACCTTCTCCTCGACCTGCAGGATCTTGCCTTCGGCGTCGATATCGATCTCGACGCGAGTGCCGTCGGCCTTGGTCAGCTGCACCTCGAACTGATCGTGACCCTTCTCGTGCTCGGCCTTGCACGTGCCGAGCTTCGCGCCGGGAAACGCGTTGCCGAGACTGGTCTTCACGGCCGTCGGGCACGGGGCCGGGGCGGCACTCACGTGATCGGCGAGCGCGGCAGTGGTGAGGATGCAGAGCGTGAACGAGATGGACCTGATCATGGTCCAGACCCTACGCCTTGGACATGAACGCACCATGAATGACCGCGAACGGCGCGGACTCACGTTCCGTTCACGTGCGGTGGCGTACGACGATCGAGGTCAGATGCGGGTGCTCATTGTCGAAGACTACGAGTTACTCCGGGAGTCGCTCGCCAAGGGCCTGCGCGATACGGGCTACGCCGTCGATGCCACCAGCAGTGGCACCGATGGGCTCTGGTATGCAGAAAATCACACCTATGACGCGCTGATCCTCGACGTGATGCTCCCCGGCACCAACGGGCTCGAGATCCTCAGAAAACTTCGCGCCGCTCACAACAGTGTCGGCGTCATCGTACTGACCGCGCGCGATGCAGTCGCCGATCGCGTCGCCGCCCTCGATCTCGGCGCGGATGACTACGTGGTCAAGCCGTTCGCTTTCGAGGAGCTCGCGGCGAGGTTGCGTGCGCTCGTGCGGCGACGATACGAGCGCACCACTCCGATCATCCAGATCGCTGATCTCGAAGTCGATACGATCAAGCTCGCCGTACGGCGCGCGGGTCAGGTCATCGTGCTGTCCGCAGGCGAGTACGCGGTACTCGAATACCTGGCCAGCCGTGTCGGCCAGGTCCTCACGCGCGCGCAGATCCACGAGCACGTCTACGATTTCGCTGGCGAGCCCGAGAGCAATGTCCTGGACGTGTTGATCAGCCGCCTGCGCCGAAAGATCGACCAGGATCACGCGATCAAGTTGATCCACACCCGGCGCGGCCAGGGGTACATGCTCGGCGAGGACGTATGAGCTGGTCGCTACGCCGCCGCCTCACGGCGACCGTGGTCGCGTTGGTGGCATCGGTACTGATCACCCTCGCGTTCGTGCTCTACCTCGCCGTGCGCAATGCGACCTGGCAGCAACGCGACGATTCGCTCGAGGCGCGAGCGCGAGCGCTCGCCATGATCGCCGAGCACGATGACTCTGGCTACGAGATGTTGCTTCCCCCGGAGCCCGCGAACGTACCGCCGACGTACATCGAAGTCTGGAAGAGCGATGGCTCCGTGCTCGCAGCGTCTCCGTCACTGCACGACCGAGACCTCGCTCGCACGTTCGCTCGCAGTAGCGGCATCGCGTTCACGGACGTGACTCTGCCCGACGGACGCGATGGGCGAGCGATCGCGCTGGCTTTCTTCGCGCGCGACGAGTCGCGGTCGCGCGCGCCACCTCTGTTGCTCGTGGTCGAAGAAGGCACCGAGAACATCGATGCTGCCGTGGCGACGGTGAGATCGTGGTTTCTCCTCGCTGGTCTCGCGGCGCTCGGCGCGATCGCCATCGTGACGGCATGGTCGCTCGCCCGCGGATTGCGTCCGCTGTCGCAGCTCGCGACCAAGATCGAGCAGATCGACGAACGCCATCTCGGCACCCACTTCGCGGTCGACGATCCGCCGATCGAGCTCGCAGTCCTGGTGCGCAAGCTCGACGATCTCCTCGCGCGACTCGACCAGTCATTCTCGCGCGAGCGCCAGTTCACGGCCGATGTCAGCCACGAGCTGCGCACGCCGCTTGCGGGGTTGCGCACGCTGCTCGAGGTCACGGCGCTCCGAGAACGACCCACGGCAGAATATTGCGAGGCCATCGCCGATGCCCTCGCGATCATCGAGCAGCTGGGTACGGTCGTCGAGAATCTGCTGATGCTCGCACGCCTCGATGCGGGTCAAGTCGCGATCGAGAGCCGCGAGGTCCGGTTGCGCGAGCTCGTCGACGAGGCGTGGCGTCCGTATGCGTTGCAAGCTCGCACGCGTTCGATCGAGTTTCGCAACGCCGTCCCACCGTCGGCGAGCGTCCACACCGACCGCGACAAGCTACGGATCGTGGTCGGCAATCTCCTCGCGAACGCTGCCGAGTACACCGAGGCAGGTGGTTGGATCGAAGTTGCCAGCCGACCGCAGTGCATCCTCGACGTTGTCGATAGCGGACCGGCGATCCCTGCCGGCCAGCTCGAATCGATCTTCGACCGGATGTCGCGTGGCGATGCCGCTCGAGCGGCGACCGGTGTCCACTGCGGGATCGGTCTCTCGCTGTCGCGCGCACTCTGCAAGTGCCTTGACCTGGGCCTCGCGGCGTCCTCGTTGGCGAACGGAACCGTGAGCTTTCAGATCACACACATTCGCGGGCGTCACGAGCCTTGAGGAGGCGCCTTCGAAGCTGCTGGTGGCGTTGATCGAAAAGGCCGGGACATGCTCGGGCTCCTCTCTAAACTAAGAGCGACGTTTAGTTTCGGCTGCCTTTCGGATACGATCGATCATGCTCCGTTTCCTGGCACTCGCCGTAGCGGCGATCGCCGCTTGCTCCAGCGGGGCGACCAGCGGTGTGGATGCCGCCGGCTCCAATGCCGCAGACGCGGCTCCATCGGGTCATCTCGCTGTGGCGCCGGGGGTCACGTGGCAGTGGCAGCTGCAGGGAACGGTGGACGAGACGGTGCTGGACGCTGCCAGCGGGCCGAAGCTCTTCGACATCGACATGTTTGCCGCCAGCCCCCAGCTGGTGGCTCGTTTGCACGCGAAGCAGATCACGGTCATCTGCTACATCGAGAGCGGCGACTATGCGACCGGTCGACCAGACGCCGGAGATTTTCCGCCATCGATCGTGACCACGCCGCTACCAGGCTTTCCTGACGAATACTTTATCGATATCCGAGCGCTCGATGGTCCTGCCGGACCCACCGGCAAGACCCTACGCCAGATCATGGAGGGCCGCTTCGACCGAGCTCTCGCCGAGAACTGCGACGGTGTCGAACCGGACCTCGATGACCTCCAGAATTACGCGACGGGATACTCGATCTCCATGGCCGATCAGCTCGCCTACAACGCCTTCCTCATAGGCTTGGCGCACGACCGCGGCATGTCTCTCGGACTCAAGAATGGGATCGGCAATGCGCCGGCCACCACCCGAGACTTCGTCGAGCGCAGTATCGCCAATGGTACCGACTGGGCGCTCAACGAAGAGTGCAATCAGTACGCCGAGTGCGGCGCATACATGGCGTTCATCACATCGGGTCGCGCTGTTTTGCAGGTCGAGTATCTCGACAACCAGATGATCGCGTACGCAGGGCCCACCGGAACGTGCGCGATGGACACGGCCGCTAACTTCGATGGCATCGTCAAGGATTCCAGCTCGAGCTTACAGGCCCTGCCACGGACCGCCTGTCGCTGAC
>JAYWCI010000327.1:0-4731 GCA_043780895.1 Kofleriaceae bacterium
GAGCTCTTCTTCGACGACGAGCTTGGTCTCGGGGAACGTCTTCGCGGTGACCGCGACCGACACCGGCTTCGCGCCGCCCGAGAGCTCGACGAGGATGTGGTCTTCGTTGATCGCGAGCGGCGCCGCGAACACGGCCTGATAGCCGGTCTTCGCGGCGAAGAACGCGAGCGGCTGGCCACCCGCTTTGCCCCGCGGCGTCTCGGTCGTGCCCGTCACCGTGACGAGCACCGGATCTCCCGGATGGATGGCGCCGGGCGAGACGGCGATGGTCGGCTCCGCGAACGCGAGGCCAGACGTGCCGAGGAGCAACGCGACGAAGAGCGACTTCTTCATGCTCGCAGCGTTTCGCGAGCGCGCGATCGCGACAAGTGTGCGTCGCGAACAATCCGCCGCGCGAATCCGCTCGGTCTACTTGGCGGAGCCCGCAGCGGGTGCGACGGCCGAGCCGGCAGCCGGACCACCGGCGGGCGCTGCGGGCGGCGGCGTGCCCGCGGCGTCGGAGCCCGACGGCGGCGCACCCATGCTGGGCGGACCACCGGGACCACCGTGGCCGCCCATCATGCCGCGTCCGACGCCGAGCGACGTCATCACGCCGAGCTCGTCGGTGTGGAGCGCCTTCGCCTGATCTTCGGGGAGCTTCGCGCGACACGCGCTGAGGTCCTCGCGCTTCTCGGCCTTCTTGTAGCAATCGACCACGTCGCTCGACCACTTGTCGGTCGTGCAGCGATTGATGATCGCGACCTTCAGCTTGCTCGCGGCCTCGTCCATCTTCGCCTTCATCTCGGGTGCGACGTTCGCTGCTTCCATCCGCTTCGCGCCGGCCGCCGTCATCTTGTCGATGCTCGGGCCGATCGCATTTGCACAATCGCCGCCGCCGCCGCCCCTTTTGCATCCCAACAACGCCAGTGCGGCGCAGAACACGATCGATTTCATGAGCCGGACGCTACCACCCGCAGGTTGCTTTCGCGCCCTTCACGATCGAATCGGCGCCGGCGTGACACACGCCTGCGAGATTCTTCTTCGCATCGGCGGGCAATTGGCCCCAGCCCGCAGAGGCCTCCTTGTACACGGCGAGCAGCGAATCGCGTGCGTTCTGCGGCAGCTCCTTGCACGTCGCGAGCTTGTCGATCGCAGCTTTCCAATCGCCACACACGAGCGGCAAGCCATCGCTGCCCATCGCTACCGGAAGCGGTGCTTCGAGCGCGGCACGGGCATCGAGCACGTTCGGCACGTTCGGCACGTTCGGCACGTTCGGCACGTTCGGCACGTTCGGCACGTTCGGCACGCTGCCGGTCGCGCTACCACTGCCGACACCTGCGGGCGACTTGTCGCCGCCACACGCAACAACCGCGAACACGACAAGCCAACGCATCCAGCGGTTATAAGCCGAAACAAGAAAAGGCCCCACTTGCGTGGAGCCTCTCTGGAGGTAGTGAGCTAGCTGCGAATTACTTCGCGGCCGGAGCGGCCGAGCCCGTCATCGCCGAGCCAGCAGCCGAGCCGGCCATCGCGGCCGAACCCTCAGCCGAACCCGCCATCGCGGCCGAACCCGCCATCGCGGCCGAACCTTCAGCCGAACCTGCCATCGCGGCCGAGCCAGCGGCCGAGCCAGCCATGTCGCCGCCGCCCATCGCCTTTTGCATGCACTTGCCCATGTCTTCGCTGATGCTGGCGAACTTCTTCTGATCCTCTTCGGACATCTTGGGCGCCTCGCCCTTGTTGTTGTCCGTCTGCTCCTTGCCCCACTTGGCCATCTCGTCCGAGACCTTGGTGGCGCAAGCGTTGTCCTTGCAGTCGCACATCTTGTTCTTGAAGTCGGACATCTTGGCCATCGCTTCGGCCTGGCCACCCTTCTTCTTGCAACCAACGGCGGCGAACGACATAGCAGCGAGCATCACGATCATGAGCTTCTTCATCTGGGTATCTCCTTGAGAAATACGTTGAAGGTTCGCGCGTGATCGGTCCAGAGAATCACCGCACTTCTTTGTCGTCGATCTTCGTCGAAGATCTGCGATTGTCGCCAATTGTATCGCCTTGTCAGGCGGACTCTACGAGGTACCGCTCGTAGGCCTTGAAGTCGTACTCACGGCCCAAGAAATTGCGGACAAGCTCCGCGGCATCGCGACTCCCGCCAGGTACGAGGATCTGGTCGCGATACGAGAACGTGGTCGACCGGTCCATCAGGCCGAGCTTCTCGAACGGCGTCAGCAGGTCCTTCGCGATCACGAGCGACCATTGGTACGTGTAGTACATGGCCGAGTAGCCAACGAGGTGGCCGAACGACGCGTGGAACTTCGTCCCGGTCACGAACTTGAACGGCGTGTACTGCTTCTGTAAGCGCTGGATCTCCGCGAGCTGACCGGCGCCGGGCGTCAGCGTCTTCGGATCGGCGCGATGAAAGCCGAGCGAGATCGCCGCGTAGAAGATCTGCTGCACGGTCGCGGTGCCGAGCCCGAACTTGTCGGCGCGACGCATCTTCGCGACGAGCTCTGCCGGAATCACTTCGTCGGTCTCGTGGTGGCGCGCAAAGCGCGCCAGGGTCGTCGCGTTCCACGCCCACTCCTCGAACATCTGCGACGGCGCTTCCACGAAGTCCCACTCGGTCGCGACGCCGCTCTGCGTGATCCACCGCTGGTGACCACCAAGCACGTGGTGCATGAGGTGGCCGAATTCGTGGAACATCGTGACGACATCGTCGTGCTCCATCAGTGCCGGCTGGTTGATCGCCGGATCGGTGAAGTTGCACACGAGCACGCCCTCGGGCACCTGCACGCCACGCACGCCGTCCTTGAGAGGGAACTGAGCCGCGTGCTTGTACTTGCCTTCGCGCGGATGCATGTCGAGATAGATCCGGCCGAGCTTCTCGGTGCCGCGCACGACGTCGTAGACCAGCACGCTCGGATGCCAGACCTCGGCATCGTCTTCGACCGCGACGTAGCGCAGATCGAAGATCTCCGACGTGATCTCGAGCAGCCCCGAGAGCACGCGCTCGTACGGGAAGAACTGCCGGACCTCGCTCGCATCGACTTCGTAGCGCGAGATCTTCACGCCGTGCTCGAGCCAGGTCTTCTGCCAGTCGCAGACCTCGGTCGCGCCCGGTTCGACGGTATGGAGCTGACGCAGGAGCTCGGCGTAGTCCTCTTCGGCGCGCGGCGCGGCGAGCTTCCAGACCTTCGCGATGAACTCGGCGGCCTTCGCGCCGCCCCCGATCATCTTGTCGGCGGTGACGTAGTCGGCCCAGTTCGCGTAGCCGAGCAGGCCTGCCTTTTCCGAGCGCAGCTCGAGGATCGAGTGCAGGACCTGCTCGTTCTGCTGATCACCGCGGCTGCGGAACTTGATGTAGAGCTGCTTACGAAGCTCGTCATCGACCGCATAGGTCATGAACGGGTTGTAGTCGGGATAATCGGTGGTGACCCGAATGGTCTGCGTCTTGTCAGACGGACCGGGCTTGTGTGCCGCGATGAAGTCTGCGGGCAGGCCGGCCATCCGGTTCGGATCGGTGAATTCGATCGAGCGGACATCTTCGGAGATGTTCTTCGAGAACGCCTGACCGAGCTTGGTGAGCGCTTCGTCGATCGCCTTGAGCCGCGCACGAATCTCCGGCGAGCGATCGACGCCCGCGCGGCGATAGTCGCGCAGAATGTGCGTGTGAAACCGCTGGGTGTCGGTATCGGCGCCGCTGACATCGACCGCGGCAAGCGCGTCGTACATGTCGCGATCGAGCGCGAGATCCGAGTAGAACCGCGAGACCTCTTGCTCGCACTCGCGGGCGGCGTCGCGGACGGTCTCCTCGGGATGCACCTCCGACATCAGGCCCGCCTGCGCGTTACTCGCGCTCGCGTTCATGAGCAACGCGTTGTAGTCGCGGAGCGTGCCGTCGATCGTGCGGGACGGCCCCGCGATGATCTGCGGACGAAGTTGCTTCGCGCGTGCGAGGCCGGCGAGGCACTCGACCGCAAACGTTTCGGGTGACTTCTTCGACTCCTTCTTCACCGCCGGCGATGGTACATCATCACGCTGTGTTCGCAGTCGATGATGACGTTGCACCTGTGCTCCCTGTGCTTGGTGATGCACTTCCACTCGTGCCGACGGACGCGCGCTGGATCGGCGTCGCGCTCGGCGACCTCGATGCGATCCACGCCGATCATCTGCACTGCGAACGCAAGGCCGCGCAGTCCGCGCTGTCGCTGATCCGGAGCTACCCCGAGCGCACCGATCTCGTGACCGCGATGGCGCGGCTCGCGCACGACGAGACGCGCCACGTCGTCCAGGTCTCGCAGCTGATGGCGCGCCGGCAACAACCGGCGGCATTTGATTTCGGCGACGACTACGCGGTCGCGCTGCGCGATCACATTCGCAAGAAAGAGCCGCTGCGCTTGCTCGATCGTTTGCTCGTGTTCGCGGTGATCGAGGCGCGCAGCGCCGAGCGCTTGCAGATCCTCGCGGACAACCTCGAGGACGAAAAGGCGCGCGACCTCTACGCGAGCCTCGCGACCGCGGAGGTCCGGCATCGCGATATCTTCCTCGCGCTCGCGCGCGATACCGATGGCGAGACCTGGCGTGCCCGCGCTGCCGAGCTCTCCGAGATCGAGGCCGAAGTCTTCATCGACCGGCCGATCACGGCGCGCATCCACGGCTAGCCGCTCACGCTTTGACGAGCGTCCATTCGGCGTCGAGACCGTGCGATCCGATGAACTGCTCGAGCAATGGCAGATCGATCTGATCCGAGAC
>JAYWCI010000328.1:0-10380 GCA_043780895.1 Kofleriaceae bacterium
CGACCGCTGATCTTGCGCTGCAGCGTCCACGCGAGCTTGTCGAGGGCATCGCCCGCGGCTGCGTAGTCGACCTGGCCGCGGTTGCCGAACGCGCCCGAGATACTCGAGAACAGCACGACGACCTTCACGTCGTCACGGAGCTTCGCGACGAGCGTGTGCGCGCCGGTCAGCTTCGTCGAGAACACGCGCTCGAACGACTCCGGCGTCTTGTGACGGATCAGCTTGTCCTCGAGGATCCCGGCGCCGTGGATCACGGCGTCGATGCGCCCGTGCCGCTCGTAGATCGTCTCGATCAGGGTGCCGAACGCTTCGCTGCGAACATCGACCGCGTGATAGGTCGCGCGATCGCCGAGCGTGCCGAGCGTGGCGCGAATCTCGCGATCGGCGAGCACGCGCGTGACGCGCGACTCGATGATCGCCGGCGTACCGCCGAGCTTCGCGAGCAGCGTGCGCAGGGCCTTCGCATCGTGGGCGCCCGCGAGCGTCGGATCTTCGGGCAGCGGCACCGCCGAACGACCGACCAGCTCGATCTTGCACCCGTGGCGTGCAGCGAGGGCGAGCGCGACCTTCGCGGTGATGCCGCGCGCGCCTCCGGTCACGAGTACGACTGAATCGTGATCGAGATCGAGGTCGCCGATCGGCACTTCGGCGGGCAGCACCTCGAGGCTCGAGCGCACGCCACCGACGTACCCGATCTCGACGTGGTGATCGTCGGCGTGGAGCTCGCGATGCAGGGTGCCCGCAGCATCGTGATGCGTTTCGAGATCGACGACACGCGCGCGGACATCGGGCCACTCGGCAGCGACGGTCTTGATCAGGCCCGCAGGTCCGCCGACACCGCCGCGACCGAGCTCGCCATTCATGGTCGCGACGTAGATCAGCTTCGCGCCACCGATCGCCGCGCCGCGCACGCGTTCGAACATCTCGCGCATCGTGGTGATGCCGTCGACGATCGCGAGATCGACGTAGCCATCGACCGGTTCGTTCGGAATCTCGCGAAACACGGTCGCGCCTTCCGCGGTGAGCTTCGCGCCGAGCGCATCGCCGATCGCGCCACCGTCGAAGATCGCGAAGCGCTTGCCCGCGAACGAGGTATAACCATTCGCCGGCGCTGGCGTGGCGATCACACCGAGGCGATAGCGCTGGACCGCGGCGGTGAGCTCTCGCGAGGGCGCGGTGACCGCTTCGGCCATCGCCGGTGTGACGACGAGCTGCTCGACCTCGCTCTCGGCGGCCGGGGCCGGCTTCGAGACATCGAGCCGCTCGACCAACCACGCGACGAGGCCGCGCAGCGTCTTCTTGGTCGCGAGCTCCTCGACGAGCGCATCCGCGCCATCGGTGCCGTCGATGCGGAGACCGAGGCGCTGCGCGAGCTCGCCGATGATCTCGATGCGCTTGATCGAATCGATGCTGAGGTCGGCCTCGAGATCGAGATCGATGCCGAGCGTCTCGATCGGATAGCCGGTGCGCTCGGAGACGATCGAGATCACGAGCTGCATCGGATCTTGAGCAATCGGCGCAGCCGGCGCCGCGACCACGGGCTTCGCGGCGGCGACGGCGGGACCCGCCGCGACCACGTCGATCACGGGACGCCGCTCGACGTGCTCGACCGGCTCGACCGTCCGGGCCGGTGCGGCGCCGAGGTAGCCGAGCATGACGTCGCGTTGCGCGGTGATCATGGTCCGCATCGTGCGTAGGTACTCGATCACCACGTTGTCGCGGTCACTCGCAGGTGCGGCGGCAACAGGTTGTAGGTGTCCCGCCACGGCCGCGAGTCCGATCGGTTGCTGCGGTATCGGAGCCTCTCGGTTGACCGGACGCGTGCGGTTTCCACTGACCAACCACGGTGCGATCTTCGCGGGCGCGGCACCGAGATCCACGATCGCGGCATCGCGATGCGTGAACAACGGCTCGACATCGATGTCGACGCCACTCATCGCGAGCGTGCCGAGGGCACGTAGGAACTGCTTCACCCCACCTTCGCTGCTATCGCAGGCGACGGCCACGTGCGGGCGATCGCCGAGGATGTCGTCGACGAGACGCGACAGCACCTGCCCCGGACCGGCCTCGACGAACACGCGCGCACCGGCGTCGTACATCGCGTTGATCTCTTGCGCGAACCGTACCGGCTGCGCGACCTGTGCCGCGAGCAGCGCGCGCACGGCATCGGGCGAGCTCGGATACGGCGCGGCGGTCGTGTTCGACCACACCGGAATCTGCGGCGCGTAGATCGCGAGTGCATCCAGGCGATCGGCGAGGGCGCGATGCGCACCGGCGACGATCGGGCTGTGGAACGCACACGCGACCGGAATCTTCTTCGCGGCGATCTTCGCGGCCGCGAACCGGGTCATCGCGTCTTCGACAGCTTCGATCGATCCCGAGATCACGGATTGCTTCGCCGAGTTGTAGTTCGCGATCACCGCGCCGGTGCCCTCGAGGAGGAGCGCCACGGTCTCGCCATCGGCCGCGACCGCCGCCATCGTACCCGGTGCACCTTCGGCAGCGTCGAGGATCGCCTCGCCGCGAGCCGCGGAGAGCCCGAGCAGATCGTTCTCGCCGATCGAGCCCGCCAGCGCGAGCGCGGCCAACTCGCCGTAGCTGTGACCCGCGAGCATGTCGGGTTGCACGCCGCAACTCGCGAGCAGTTCGCCCATCGCAAGATCCGCGATGCCCAGCGCAGGCTGCGCGACGCGCGTATCGGTCAGCGCTTCCGCTTGCGCTGCACGATCCGCAGGCGTGAACGCCGCGGGCGGCAGCATCGTGGCGGCCCACGGTCCGCCGAGCTCGAGGAAGCGATGCAGCCGCGGGAACGCGACGAATAGCTCCGCGAGCATCCCGGGCTTCTGGCTGCCCTGGCCAGGGCACAGCACGGCGACCTTGCCGACGACGCCGCCGAGCACGACATCCTTCGAACCCTTGCCGGTGCGAGCCTGCGCGAGCTTGGTGCGCAGATCGTCGACGGAATCGGCCACGATCGCCGCGACGATCGGGCCACTGCCCTGCCCCACGGTGCGTGCCAGGTCGCGCAACCGCGCACCCGTCCCCGTGCCACGCTCGAGCGCGGCGACATCGCGCACGAGGAACAGCTCGGCCGGCCACTCGTGATTCGCGGCGGTCTCGGCGTGATGCTGCGCGAGGATCGCGTGGAAGTTCGTGCCACCGAAACCGAAGGCGCTCACCGCCGCGACGCGCTCGTCGGCGATCCACGGCCGAGCGCGATCGAGGAACATGAACGGGCTCGTGCCAGGCTGATACGCCGGGTTAGGAGCCTTGATGTTCGAGGTCGGCGGTAACACACCGTGATGGATCGCGAGCGCGGCCTTGATCAGGCCCGCCATGCCGGCCGCACACTTGGTGTGACCGATCTGTGATTTCACCGAACCGAGGGCACACGTGCTCGGCCGCGCGCCGGCGGCGGAGAACACCTCGGTCAGCGCGGAGAGCTCGGTGCGATCACCGACGACGGTGCCGGTACCGTGCGCCTCGACGAGCCCGACCTCCGCCGGCGAGATGCCGGCCTGCGCGTACGCGCGCTGGAGCGCACGCGTCTGGCCTTGCTGGCGCGGCGCGGTGAGCCCGAGGCTCTTACCATCGCTCGCACCGGCGACACCTTTGATCACGGCGTAGATCCGATCGCCATCGCGTTCGGCATCGGCGACGCGCTTCAACACGATGCACGCGACGCCTTCACCGAGCACGATGCCATCGGCGTGGGCGTCGAACGTGTGGCACTGACCGGTCGGCGACAGCGCGTGCACGCTCGCGAACATCAGGTAGTCGTTGATGCTGTTGTGGAGATCCGCGCCACCGCACAGCACCATGTCGGACGACCCGGCTGCGAGCTCCTTGACCGCCATGTCGAGGGCCGCGAGCGACGCGGCACATGCCGCATCGACGGTATAGTTCACGCCGCCGAGATCGAGGCGATTCGCGATCCGGCCCGCGATCACGTTCGACAGCACGCCCGGGAACGAATCTTCCGAGAGCACGGGGAGCTGGCTTTCGAGCGCTTCGGGCAACGGGCCGACGTAGTGCGGGAACATCGCCCGGAACGAATAGGCACTCGACAGATCGGTGCCGGCCTCGGCGCCGAAGATCACCGAGGTGCGCGAGCGATCGAATGCGCGGCCATCGTTGTTGAGCGCCGCGTAACCGGCATCGATCAGCGCGCGCTTCGCGATCTCGAGCGCGAGCAACTGCACGGGCTCGATCGAGGCGAGCGATTTCGGCGGAATGCCGTACGCCAATGGATCGAACGGAACCTCGTCGAGAAAGCCGCCCCACTTGCACGGGGTCTTGCGACCCGCATCGACGGTGGTCGCATTCGGATCGTAGTAGGTCGCGATGTCCCAGCGATCGGCGGGCACTTCGCGGATCGCGTTCTTGCCGGCGACGATGTTCGCCCAGAACGCATCGGTATCCGGCGCACCGGGGAAGATCGCGGCGAGCCCCACGATCGCGATGTCCGCGATGTCCGCGATGTCGCGCGCATTCCCTGCTTCGGCCGGCGCTTCGCGCTCGCCGAGCAGCGCGGTGCCACCGACGCTGACATCTTCATGCAACTCGGCGATCGAGAGCACGCTGTTCCGCAGCGCAGCGACCTGGCCGATCATGTACATCCCTTCGCGTTCCTGCGTTGCAGCATCGACGCTCTCGATGGCAGCACCGTCGCGGCGCAGCCCCTTTGCGGCGATCCGCAGCCGGCCGAGGTTCAGCTGTTCGAGCTGCACCCACGCCTCTTTTGCCCCGACGCCTGCTGCTTCGAGCCGACGACGTTCGTGCGAGAACGCACCGACGTATTCGGTGTCAGCGCAGCGCGTGGCGTGCCCCGGCGAGGTCTCGAGCAACACCGTGCGATCGCACGCGAGCGCCTGGCGCTGGAACGCGGGCTCGATCGCGCCGCACGCGACGGCCTCGTGCGTGAACAGATACGCCGTGCCCATCAACACGCCGATCCGCGCGCCCCGTGCGGCGAGCGGCGCGGCCATCGCGGCGATCATCGCGGCCGAGCGCGCATCGTGGATACCGCCGGCGAACAGCACGTCGAACTCGGCGACGTGCTCGTCGGCGAGCAGGCGCGCGATCTGCTGCTGCCACAGCACGAAGCTCGTGCGCGGTCCGACGTGGCCACCGCACTCGCTGCCTTCGAACACGAAGCGGCGCGCGCCGTCCTTGATGAACAGATCCAGGAGGCCCGGCGAGGGAACGTGAAGATACGTCGCGGTGCCTTGCGCCTCGAGCGGCGTTGCCTGCGAAGGCCGACCACCGGCGATCAGGGCGATCGGAGGCCTCACGTCGCGGATCACCTCGAGCTGTGCGTCGCGGACTTCTTGCGGCACGAAGCCGAGGATGCCGACGCCCCACGGGCGATCACCGATCAGCGCCTGGGTCTCGAGCAAGAGCTCGCGCACTTCCGGCCCCGACATCAACGTGAGTGCGAGGAACGGCAGCCCCCCCGCCTCGGCGACGGCGGCGGCGAAGCGTGCGCGATCGCTGACGCGCGACATCGGCCCTTGCGCGATCGGATAGCGCAGCCCGTGTGCGCGCGCGAACGGCGAATCAGGAGCGAGTGGCCGATGCTCGACGGCAAGCGCGAGGTGCCGCGCGATCGCGGCGGTGATGCCGCGGACCACTTGCGCGGTCGTCGTCGGACGAGCGAACGCGGCGTCTTGACCGAGCGGGAGCAGATTCGATGCGAGGTCCTCGCCGCCGAGGCGCGAAATCACGTCGGCGCGACTCTTCATCTGCTTGGGGAGCGCGAGATCCGGACGTGCGAACACGCGATGCCCGAACAGGATCGTCGTCTCGCTGCCGTCCATCGCAGCGATCGCGGCACGCACTGGCGCGGCCAACGATGACTCGCGCACGAGCGCGAGCTGGCTATCGAGCACGACGCCGACCGCACCGCCGGCGATGCACGCCGCCGCGGTGTGCTCGCCGATGCCGCCTTGCGCCCACACCGGCACGCCGAGCTCGACGAGCCGCTGCACGAGCACGAACGTGGTCTCGCCGCCGATCCGACCGCCGGCTTCACTGCCCTTCGCGATCAAGTCACTCGCACCCGCAGCGATCGCGGCGCGAGCTTCTTCGATCGAGACCACTTGCGCGAGCACGCGACGGCCCGGCGCATACAAAGCCACCATCGAAGGCTCGCCGACGATCACGGTCGTGATGTTCGCCGGAAGGGAGGATGACTCGAGCTCGACGCCCTCTGGAATCCTCACGGCGCTCACCTGCGTGAGCGCGCGATGCACGGCTCCTGGATCGCGACCGACGTCGAGCACGCCGAGTGCTCCCGCTTCGCGAATCGCGGTAACTAAGCCGACATCTGCCCGCTCGAGAGGGGAGATGCCGATGACTCCATCGCGTGCTTGAACCACCACCATGCGACGACTGGCAAACTACCAACCCACGCCCTTCGAGATCGAGGGTTATTTCCTTTCAATTCAAACGAATCCGCTGACATGTACCTGAAGTGCACAGTGGGTCACGTGACGCAGCGCTGAAACAAATGAAGGTCGAGATCGAAGACGTTTTCGCGGGGATCCAGCCCGCTGCCTACGAAGCGCTCTACTTCGACGAGGCATTTAGTGAGTCCCTCGGTGTGCACTTGCACATGGGGCGCAAACTGCTGCGCCTGGACCGCACCGCCGATCGGATCATCCGGCATGTCCGCTACGAGCCCTCGCAGGATCCTGACAGCGCGACGAAGCAGGCCTTCGGGACCTCGCGTGCAAGCTTTCTCGAGGAGCTCGACTACGACGTGCGCGTTCGGCGCGGAAATTGGCGCACGATTCCCAACCTGTTCGCGGACCGCGTGAAAATCACCGGCACGATCGAATTCGCGGCCTTGGCAGAAGGCACCAAGCGGAGCGTGATCGGCGAGGTCGCGGTGAAGCTCTTCGGTCTCGGGGGCCGCGTCGAGAGAATGATCGCCGCCGAGATCGTGAAGAGCTACGAAGGCTCGACCGAATTCACGCGCGCCTACCTCGCGAAGCGCTGAACACGACCATCGTCGTCTTCTGCTTTGCATGCGGGAGGTGCCATTCACGCGCGATATCCGAGGCTGCGATCGCCTCGACATCGGAAAAGCCTGCGGCGTGTAACTCGTCGCGAACTTGATCGCGCGTGCGCAGATCGCGTTCGAAGCTGCGCCCACCCGTGAACCGCTTCATGCCGCGTTCGAGCAAGCGGCCAATTCGCCCCGGCGGCGGCTCCTCTTCGATCGGCACGACATCGAAGATGAAGCGTGGCGCGCGGACGTGCGCGAACAGGCGCGTGCGCGCGGCTGCATCGAGATACATCACGAGCCCCTCGGCGATCACGATGTCGCTCGCGGGGAGATCGATCTCCGTCGCATCACCCGCGATCAGCGTGAGCCTCTCGAGCAGCGACCGACCTTCGTCGGTGCGCTCGAGCAACTCGCGCTTCTTCGCGCTCACGACGGGCAGATCGATCTCGGTGTAGCTGCGAGCTCGACAGTTCGCGGCACCGCGGCGCGACAGCCCTGCCGCGAGCTCGACGACGGAGCCCGCTTGCTCGCCGAGCAGGTGATCGATCATCAGCTGGCGATGGAGCAGCGTGTAGCGCAAGGCCGGAAGGTCCGGTCGCGCGAGACGGGCGACCCCGAGCGCTGCATTCGTGACGTCGAACACGCGTCTTCCGTCGACCGTGGCGAGGAGCTCCGAGCACGGCAAACCGGCCCAAACAGCCACTTGCGCCGTGTACAGCGCCGTTACCGACAGATCACCGCTCACCGCGGCAGCATAGCGGGGACCGGGGGTCTATACTTGCCGCCTCGTGACGAAGCGAACGGGCGGTCGCGACTCTCGCCAGGACTCTGCTTCTGATGAGGATGAAGTCCCTGCGGAGAATTTCCGCGTGGATCGCGTCTACGTCGCGCCTCCGTCGACCGTGCAGGTTCCCGCCCGCATCTCGAGCCCTGCGATCAGCGCCTCGACGGCGTCGCTGATGAGCTCTGCACGAACGCGGCGCAATGCCACGGTCAGCCCGAACGCTGCCGCCGAGACCGAAGGCGAGCTCGCCCTTCGGCGCTCGCTCTCGCGGTTGCAGCGCCAGCTCGCCGATGCGCAGCGCGAGCTCGCGAACAAGGACGAAGAGCTCGCGGTCGAAGTCGAGAAGCGCGCCGATGCGATCGACGCTCACGACGCGATCCTCGAGGAGCTCGAGATCACGAAGCAGGCGCAGGCCGAGCTCGTGGACTATCGCGCGCGCACCACCGGCGTCGAACAGCGCCTGCAAGAAGCCGTCGCCACCGCCGACGAGCTCGCTCATGTCCTCGAGCTCGAGCGCGGCAAGGTCGCCGCCGCTACGAGCCGCGCCGACGAGCTCGCCGCGCACTTCGACGACGCTCGCTCGAAGTGGACCGCCGAGCGCCTCCGGCTCGAGGAGCAACGTCTCGGCGAGACCACCGCGCTCGAGCAGTCGAAGCGCGCCGCGATCGAATCCGCCGAGGCGGCGATGCAAGGCACCACCGAGCGCCTGCGCGCCGCGCATGAAGAAGAGCTCGGCCAGCTGCGAGCTGCCCACGAGCGCTCGCTCGCCGCCCTGCGTGGTGAGCTCGAGCCCAAAGCGCTCGAAGCGCGCAGTCTCTCCGAGGAGCGCGAGCGCCTCACGAGCGAGCTCGCAGCGCTGCGCACCGAAACCTCGCGCGCCGCGGCCGAGACCCTCGAGACCCACACCCGCGAAGTTCAAAACCTCACCGAGCAACATGCCTCGGACCAGAGTGCGCTGACCTCGCGCCACGCCTCCGAGCTCTCGCGTCTCACGCTGGAGCGCGACGAGAAAGCGTCCGCGCTCGAGCAAGCCACGCGCAACACCGAGATGCGCGAGCAGTACTGGGAGAGCACGGTCAACGGGCTCCGCGAAGGTCAGAAGCGCCTGCAGCGCGAAGTCGCCGAGGCCAGAGAGCGGATCGCTGCGCTCGAGACCGACAAGGCGAGCGGTGAAGACCGCTTCACCACCGTGTCCACGCTCGCGACCGAGCTCACCGAAACCAATCGCGCGCTCACGATGCGCTCGGAAGCGGCCGAGACCGATGCGCGCCGCAACCACCTCGATCGCCAGCGCTTCGCCTCGTACCTCGAAGAGGGCCTCGCGCTCCTCGGCGTGCTGCCGCTCGTGCCGGCTGCCGAGCCTGCCGAACCTGACGTGAAGTAGCTAGGGTAGCTAGCGCTTCTGCGAGCGCGCCTGGGCCTTGGCCTGGCTACGGGCCTGCGGATGCTGCTCGAGCACGCTGCGTGCGAGCTTCTGGAGCTCGGGGTGCACGCGGAACTGTGGCATCAAGAACCGGCCGAGGTTGTTCACATCCTCGTCGGCAAGTTGCTGGAGCTCGGTGCGTGCCGGGCCGCGCTGGTTCGCCGCGAACTTCGCGAACACGCGCACGACGCGAATCTGGGTCGCGATCTGCGCGCCATCTTTCTTCGGCAGCTCGATCGTATCGAGGAGCGCGAGCGCTTCCTTCGGCTTGCCGGTGCGCGCCCAGGCTTCGGACACGATCGCCGCGGCCATCGCGCGGATCTCTTTGCGCTCGGGATTATCGACGTTGATCGTATCGGCAGCCTTGCGCGCATCGGCGGTGCGACCGAGGCCGAGGTAGAGCTGCGCCTTGAGGAGCGCGACATCGTCCTGCATCGCGGCGTGGAACTTCTTGAGATCGATCGTCTCGATCAGCGTGAGCGCGGCTTTCGGATCATCGGCAGCGAGCAGCTGCGCGCGGGCGAACACGTTGATCGGCGCGCCGGCATCTTTTTGTGCGTCGAGCTTTGCGAGGGCTTCCCGGCGAGCCTCGGGAGAATCGGAGGCGCCGCGCAGCATCCCGACGAGGCCGCGCTGCTTGCGCAGCTGGAGCAACGCCCACGTGACCACGCCGATCAGGAGCGCAGTGAGCACCGCGACCGCGATCATCAGGATGGTCGATCCGGTCTGGACCGCGAACGCCCAGACCGCGATCGTGACCACCGCGATGGTCAGCAGGGTCTTCTTCTTGATGCCGCCGATTTCAGGCGCGGGTGCTGCGGGAACGTCTTCGGCCACGCAGGAGTGCTAGCCGACTCTTGGGTTGCTTGGCAATGCGATTGCCGGCTAGCGGGGTGACCAGCGCCGATCGGCCCCAACCTGGCGGATTCGCTAGGGCTGTCGCCGGCCCGGATCTTGGTCTTCTGGCCTCCATGCGCTCGATCCTGGCTGCCGGTCTCCTCGCTTCGACCCTCCTGTCCTGCGCCAGCAACGAATCGGCGCCCCCAAACGACAATGACGATGACTACGAGATCGTGGCCGACGGCAAGGAAGACAGCTACCGCAGCCCGACCACGCTGGAGTTCTCCGCGAAGGCCGATGCGACGGTCGTGTTGCCCGAGA
>JAYWCI010000329.1:0-11470 GCA_043780895.1 Kofleriaceae bacterium
CCGGCGCGAGCGCGAGCAGCGTGCGGATCGTCTCGGCTTCGTCGATCTCGGCATCGTGCTCGACGACGTGCGCGATGTGGATCTCTCCATGCTCCGGTAGCGAGGCGAACGCGTACGCGACCGCGCGATTCGCGAACGGCGACAGATCCGTCGCGACGAGCGCGCTCTGCATCGCGGGCACCACGAACGTCGGCAGGAACGCGTTCGGCGGTACGCACACGACCGATTGCGTGGCCTCGGTGACGACCAGCTCGGACACCGAGCCGAGCCGGTCGAGGCCGGTCTTCTGGCTCGTCCCGATCACGATCGCGTCGACGTTCTCTTCGTTCGCAAGCTCGAGCACGTGATCGCCGATTCGACCGAGCCCGCGGCGCGTGCGCGCGACGACGCGATCGGTGGAGCCGAACCGCTTCACGAGATCGCGAGAGAGCAGCTCCTCGATCTCGGGATCGCGATCGACGAGCGTCTTCGCGTGGACGCCGTAGAATGCGGCGGCGTCGTCGGGATAGTAGATCGCACCGAGCACGACCTCGACGGGGCCCTTCGTGCGTAGCCCGTGGGTCCATTGCAGCGTGAGCTCCGAGGCGATCGAATCATCGACCGAGGCGAGCAGCTTGAGCGGACGCACCTTGGTGGCGAACTCGAGCCACGGTTTCGGATCGCGCACGATCAAGACCGGGGTGCGGGTCTGTGCGATGATCTTTGCCGCGGTCGAGCCGAGGGACGTCGCGCCCTTCTTGCTCGACGAGCCCGCCGCCCCGATCACGATCAGGTCCGCACCTTCGGCCTCGGCGAACGAGGTCAGCGTGGTCTCGGCCGCGCCGATGACCATCTCGATCCTGATCTCCGGTCCCTCGGGAATGCCCGCGACCGCAGTATCGAGTGCAGCGCGAGCCTGGTTCGCATCGCCTTCGGATTCGACGACGTGGACGACCACGATCTCGCGGTCGCCACGCAAGCCCGCGAGCGCGCGCGCGACCTCGAGCGCACCTGCGCTGGCGCGCGACAGATCAGTACCGCAGATGATGGCCATGACTAACCGAGGTACGCGAAGCGGCGCACGAGCTCGAGCAGCTGTGCCTTGAGGTCGTCCTCGAGCTCGATGAACTTGAGGCCCATGCCGGGGTGCAGGTTGTTCATGTTGCCGGGGCGATATGGATTGATCCAGATCACTTCGCCTTCGACCTGGATCTGTGGGCTCGCATCGTCGAGGCGGAACCGCAGGTTGAGGTGCGTGCCCGCAGGCTCCGGCGATGTGGTGCGAATGAAGATGCCGGTCTCGCTGATGTCGGTGATGTACGCGAACAGATAGTTGTCCTCGGAGGCGTAGTCGACTTCGAAGTCGACGAGCACACGTGGTGCTATCCGCCGGTCACTATCTGCGACCGGAACTTCCGCGGACCCTCCGTTACGAGTCATCGAGAGCGGTCATACCCCCGAAGTCGAAAAAGGTGCAACCGCGATCTGCGTCGGGTCTTTAGTCGAGGGTGATCGTCGTGATCTTGACGCGATCGTCCTTGTCGCGCATGTCACCCGGCGCTTCGCTGACGGTCATGTTCTTGAAGTTGGGATTCGAGCCCGTGAAGAAGCCGGTCCACACCTCGTACGCGCCCCGCGCATATCCGCCACCCGAGGCCTGCACGGTGTGGGTATCGACGATGAAGTCGCCGGGCTGCCACGTCGAGGTCGGGCACTTGTTGTCGATCGGTTGATGATCGCCGTTGAAGTACGTCGGTCCCGTGAAGTGAAACAGGATCTGCCAGGCGCCGCCGACCGGCTGGAGGATCTTGTAGTACATGCGCACCTCGAACTTCTCGCCTGTGTGAACGTGCGCCGGGATGTCCCAGCCGAGCAGCTGGACGCGATTGTCGAACACGATCTTCGCCTTTGGCTTCGTCGTGATCTTCGGCGGCTCGGTGCGAAGGATCATCTTGCCGAGCGGGTTTTTGTCGGTGGTGCCATCGATCTTGTTCGAGAGCAGCGTCGATTTGACATTGCGATCGTCGATCACGAAGTACGGCTTGCCACCGATCTCGTGATGGAGCTGACACAGCTCGGTCGCCGGGGCGATCGCGAACACGCGCGCGGGGCGGGCGAGCGCCGCGACGAGGACTTCGCGCGACGCCATGGTCTCGGGCTTCAAGCGCGGCGCGTAGTCGTGCGGTGCGTCGCCGAGGTCACCCATGATGACGACCGCATCGCCGGGCTTGCGCAGGCTCTCGATCGTATCGAACAGCGCCTTGGACGAGAGGTTCGACGCGAGCGCGGGCTGCCAGCCGAACGCCCAGAACGCGCCGAGCACGATCGTGGCGGCCGCGGCAACGACGGGCGCGATCCGCGCGGTCATTCGCTGCCACCCCGTGCGGCTGCCGGCGAACACGAGCGCGAGCGCGAGCGCGAGCGCGACGAGCATGCCGATCGCGAGCACCCAGAGCCGGGTCGGCAGGAACATCAAGCGCGACGCGGTCGGGTACGCGATCGCATCGCCACCGATCAGGATCGACGACAGTTTCTCGGTGAACGACTCGAGATCCTTGCCGAGGTCGAGCACCGCGATCGCGACGAACACGCCGAGCAGCAGGCGCATGCCGCGGCGGCCCCGATCGGGTTCATCCTCGGGCCTGGTGGTGAGCAGGCCCTCGATCCAGCCACCGATCGCGGCGGCGAACGCGGGGAAGCCGGCGTAGAGCGAGAACCCGACCTTGCGTTGGAACAGCTCGCTCGCGATCCAGCTCGCACTCGCCCACGCGAGCGTGATGCCGCCGAGCTTACGCTGCTTCGGATCGGGGCTCGCGAGCAGGGCGGCGAACGCGATCGGCGCGAGGATGCCCCACGGGAACGTGCCGTACGCGATCTGCTCGAACGTCGAATCGAAGATGTAGCGAAGGTCGTCGTCGGCGCGCCACACGCCGCCGAGCGCGGGCGACCAGCAATTGTTCGCGACGATCGCGTGGCCGAACAGCGCGCGCTGCGGCGGAATCAGCCCTGGCTGCGGCTCGTGGAGCGAGAACACTTGATAGACGATCGCTGTGACCGCGATCGCGGCCAAGGCCGTGGCGAGGAGGGCGGGCGCGTTGTCACCGCGGCGATAGGCCAGAGGCCGGCGGCCGATCGCCCACCGCGGACGCACCCGCGCGGCGATCGCGAAGCCGGCGTTGTACCCGGCTCGACCGAGATCGAGGATCGTCGGCACGCCGAGCGCACCGGCAGCAGCGAACGCGCCGACCGGGACCGCGATGCCGAGCAACGCACCGCCCGAGATAAAGCCGAGCACGAGGCCGGCAGCGAGCGCGAGTGCGCCGACGATCGCCTCGAGACTTGCTGGAATGATCTGCACGACCGGCTCGGTCCGGAGTAACGCGCGGGGCACGAGCGCGCCGAACAGGACCTCTTCGAGGCTCTGGAGTGCGAGCAGGCCGTAGATCGCTAGCGCACCCGCGGCGGCCGTGCCGATCTCGTTCGTGAGCTGGCGCGCCTGCAGCACGCACAGCGGCATCGACAACAAGATCACGCCCGCGATCACACCGGCGCGCGCACCGATCGTTCGCATCACGATGCCCGCGGTCGCGAGCGCGAGCAGGACCGCGAGGAGTGCGAACGGCATCCGCCGGCCCGCATCGGAATCGCTCATGTGATCGCGGCCGAGCACCATCGCGCGCGGGGGCAGGGACCGCGCGAGCGCATCCTTGGGCGGGCTGCGAAGGCAGGTCTCGCCGCTCGGTCCGGCGATGGCGACCGGTGCGGCGGCCTCGGGCTTCTCGGTCCCGATCCGAGGTGCCACGCGATCGGCGAGCGTACGCTCTTGCGGCTCCCACAGCCCGAAGGACCCCAACCCCGGAATCAGGATCGCGAGGCCGAGCACGGCCACGACGGGCAGCGCGAACCACCATCGGGTGAGCCCACGGGCCAGGAACTGCACGCCGGCAACTTATCATTGTTAGGATCGATCTTCGTGTCCACCGCACGCACTGGCGAGCTCGCGACGTTGCACCGGAGTATTCCGGTCGCGCGCTATCGCAGTTTGCTCGGCCACTGGATCTCGCGCTGGTTTCGCGCCCCGCGCCCCGCGAGGCACCACCCCGTGCCCCCGGTCACAGCCGGCCAGGTCTCGCTCACGTTCGGTGGCCACGCCACCGTGCTGGCGCGCTACGAGAAGCTGGCGATCGGCTTCGATCCGATGCTCGGCCGGTGGGTCGGCGGCGTGCGCCGCGCCGTCGAGCCCGGGCTCGCGCCGGGAGATTTCAGCGACTGCGGCCTCATCTTGATCTCGCACCGCCATGCCGATCATCTCCATCTCCCGACCCTGAAGAAGCTGCCTCGCAGCGCGACCGTGGTGGTGCCGACGGGCACGGCCGCGGCGGTCTCGGCACTCGGGTTTGCCCGGGTCGTCGAGCTCCAGCCCGGCGCGGACCTCGAGCTGCGTGGGGTCCAGGTCATCGCCGCGGCGGCCTCGCATGGCTCCGAGGATCTCGCGCGGGGCCTGTCGTACATCGTCCGAGGCGACGGGCCGAGCCTGTATCTGTGCGGCGATAGCGGCTACTTTTCCGGCTTCGGCGACCTCGGCGAGCGCTACGCCCCCGATATCTCGGTCCTGCCGATCGGCGGGTTCATGCCGCCCTCGTTCCGCGACCGCCACATGTCGCCGCTCGACGCCTTGTTCGCGTTCGAAGACCTCCGTTCGCGCTTGCTCGTCCCGATCCATCACGGCGCGTTCGCGCTGTCCTACGAGAAGCTCGACGAACCGGTGCGCTGGCTCACCGAGCTCGCCACGGCGCGCGGACTGCGCGATCACGTGCACGTGATGTCGCCTGGCGAGACCGAGCGCTTCGACCGTGATAAAACGGCGGACCGTGATTCGTGATGTCGATGTCTCGATCGTAATTCCCGTCTACAACGAGGAGGGAATCTTACGCGAGGCGATCACCGAGCTCCTCGCCGGGCTCGATACCGTGCGCGCGGCGCTCGATGCGCCGGAGCTCACGTTCGAGGTGATCATCGCGGAGAACGGCTCCCGGGACGCGACCGTCGAGCTCGCCCAGCACCTCGCCTCCGAGCGCTCGGAGGTCAAGATGTTCTCGCTCGGCGAGCCGAACTACGGCAAGGCGCTGCGGCGCGGCATCCTCGAGGCCCGCGGCACGTGGGTGATCTGCGAAGAGATCGATCTGTGCGACCTCGATTTTCATCACCGCGCGCTCGAGCTCCTGCGCCACGGCGATGCCGACATGGTCGTCGGCTCGAAGGCGATGAAGGGCTCGAGCGATCACCGGCCGATGATGCGGCGGCTCGCGACGCGCGTGCTCAACGGCATGTTCCGCGTCGCCGTCGATTTTCGCGGCACCGACACGCACGGCCTCAAGGCCTTCCATCGCGCGACCATCACGCCCGTGGTCGAGAAGTGCGTGATCGATCGCGATCTGTTCGCGAGCGAGCTCGTGATCCGCGCGGGTCAAGAAGTGCGCGTCGTCGAGATTCCGATCCGGATCGCCGAGAAGCGAGCACCGGCGATCAACCTCGCGAAGCGCATCCCGAATGTCTTGAAGGGCATGGTCAAGTTGACCTACGCGATCCGGACCGGCAGGAAGCTGTAAGTGCGCTGCGCGGTCTCGATCGATCTCGACGGGTTCGGTTGCTACTACCGGATCCACGGCCTCGGTAAACCGCCGGCCGAGCTCGAGCACTCGATCCTCGAGCGCGCGCTGCCACGCGCGGCCGCGCTGTTCGCGCGCCACGGCATCCATGTCACGTGGTTCGTCGTCGGTCGCGACATCGACAAGGATGTCGGCGGCGATGGCGCGCGACGCAGCGCCAATGGTGCGCGGCTCGGTGGCCTCGCCGCCGCGGGTGACGAACTCGGCAATCACTCTTACTCGCACCCCTACGAGCTCGCGCGGCTCACGCCCGGCGAGATCGATCGCGAGATCGCCGCGTGCGATCGCGTGCTGCGCGGCCTCGTTCCGGCGGTGCGCGGCTTTCGTGCGCCCGGATACGATGTCTCGCCGGTGATGCTCGATGTCCTCGCGCGTCTCGGCTATCGCTACGACTCTTCGGTGTTTCCCTCGCCGGGCTACTACGCGGCGAAGGCGGCCGTGATGGCGATGCTCGCGGCGCTGCGAAAGCCGAGCGGCGCGGTGATGACGAATCCGCGGCTGCTCGCCGCCCCCGCGGATCCATATCGGCCCTCGATGACCGCGCCTTGGAAGCGCGGCCAGGCCCCGCTCGTCGAGCTCCCGATCGCGACCACGCCGTGGCTGCGCGTGCACGCGATCGGTACCTCGCTCCTGATCGCACCGCGCTGGCTGCGCGATCGGCTCGTCGACGCGATGGCCAAGCGCGAGTTCTGGAACCTCGAGCTTCACGGCATTGATTTCTCGGACGCCGAGCAGGACGGGATTCCCGGCGAGCTCGTCGATCGCCAGCCCGATCTACGCATCCCGGTTCACGACAAGCTCGACCGGTTAGATCAGCTCTTGAATCAGGTGACCGCGCGCTGGGACGTCCAGACGCTCGGTGAGATCGCGACCGCGACTCAGCGCGACGCGTAGGTCGCGTGCTGCGCCTGGTACTCGTCGAGGATCAACTTCTCGCGAGCGGCCGTGAGATCCATGCGCGCACGCATCAGCTTCCAGCGCGCATCTTGTTCGACCTGCAGCGCCTTGAAGTGCTCCTGTGCCGCGAATCCCGCGCGCCGTGGATGATTCGCGGCGACCTCGCGCTGCCACGACGTCTCGAGCTCGTGGAGCCGGGGCGATACGCTCACGTAGTAGCGCTCGTCGGCGATGACAATCGCCGCCGCCTGGTCGGCGTTGTAGCGATCGAGCGCGAACTCGCGTGGCGACGGCCGCGCAGAGCTCGCCCGCGCTCCGGCAGATGCGCCCGCACCAGCGAGCGCGACGATTGCGAATGCAGCGAGAAGGCGAGTCATAAACAACATCCTTTCCTGACTCGGGTGATTGCATCGCGCGGGCCGGAGCAGCCAACTCGCGCGCTGGCGAAACCTCGCAGATGACGACCGAGAGCTTCCTGCGCGCGTTTCACGCACGACGCCCTGGCTGCACCGCACGAGCGTTCGCACGCGGCGGAAGTTACGCGCGTCTAGCGGAACGCGTTTCACCTCACGCTCGGGTGCTCGATCTGGCGTGCGGTGACGGCGCACTGCTCGCACACCTGGGCGCGGGTGCGATCGGGATCGACGTTGCGGTCGACGAATTGCGAAATGTTGCGCGCACGGCGCAGGCGCGCGCGCGGGCGTTGCCGTTCGCGGATCATGCGTTCGACGCGATCACGTGTCACCTCGCGTTCATGCTGTTCGACGACGTGCCCCAGGTCATCGCGGAGCTCGAGCGCGTGCTCGTCCCGCGTGGCGAATTTCTCGCGGTGCTCGGTGGTGGGCCCGTCGCGGAAGGGCAACATGCGCGCGACGCCTTCCATCACTTCCTCGAGATCCTCGATCGGCTACCGAGCTACTCGCCACGACTCGGAGATCCGCGCGCGCGCAGCGAAGCTGGTTGGCGCGCGTCGATGCCCGGGTGGACAATCGAACCGTTCGAGCGCTGGGAGCTCGATCTCGGCGGCACGTTCGGCGAGGTCTGGGATCTTCTCGGTTCGAGCTACGAGGTCGATCCGGATCGAGCGCAAGAAATTCGCGCCGAGCTCCATGCGCGCTGCGGCGACCGGCCCGCGTGCAACGCGGTGGTGTTCTTCGCGCGTGCGATCGCGCCGTGAGGGACCCTAGTGGCCGCGCCGGATCGCTTCGCCGACGAGCTCGTCGGTGCGCTCGTTGAGCGGAATACCGGCGTGCCCCGCGACCTTCACGAACTCGAGCTGCTTGAACTGCGCGCAGACCGCGCGCAGCTTCATCACGAGCTCGACGTTCGCCTTTGCCTTCCAGTTCTGCGAGAGCAGGCCGATCGAGTACGCCGAGTCGGAGTAGACGAACACCGGGCGGTCCTTCTGCTCGACCTTCGTGAGGCCGATCAAGATCGCGGTGAGCTCCGCAGTTTGATTCGTCCCCGGTCCCAAGAACTGCGAGATCTCGCTCACGTTGCTGCCATCGACGATCACGACACCGGCGGCTGACGGTCCGGGGTTCGGTGCCGCACCGCCATCGGTCCATACCTGGATCGCGTCGGCAGGCGCGGTCGCAGGCGTCGCAGCTGTCGCAGGCTTCGCCTTTGGTTTCTCGGTTTTTTCCGGCGCGGCCTCGCCCACCGCGATGTCGACCGGCGAACCACTTGGCGACGTGAGGTTTCTCGACGCTGCGCGATAGGTCTTCGCGCCCGGTGCGGGCTTGTAAACGATCTCTACACGGCCGTCACTGTCGGTGACAAGCGTCCCGGTCTCGTCGACCTTCGCCCACACGTCGGAATCGCGAAACCGATAGCGGACGAACGGCATGAGCGATGTTATAGACGCAGCGAGGAGAACGCACATGGTCCACACTCGAAGAGTTTTGCTTGCCGCCGTTGTTGCCCTGGGACTTGGTGGTGCAGCGTGCAAGAAGGGCGACGACGCCAAGAAGACCGATGACAAGACGGCGCCCGGCGGTGGCAGCGCGGTGGTTGTCGCGGGTGACAAGCCGACGACGGTGCTCCCGTCCGGTATGACCGACGCGAACGCGAGCGATCTCGCGCTCCTTCCCGTCGACTCGGAGATGGTCATCGGCCTCAACTTCGCTCAGCTGCAACAGAGCGCGCTCTGGAAGCAGTTCTCGCCGAAGCTGATGGACAAGATCGGCAGCAACCTTGCCGACTTCAAGGCGCTCTGCGGCTTTGATCCCATGGACTCGTTCAAGTCGATGGCGATGGGGATGAAGAACCTCGGTGGCGGCGGCACGCCCGATGGCGCGATCGTCGTTCACGGCCCCGACAAGGCGAAGATGATGGCGTGCTTCGACAAGAGCAAAGCCGACGCCGCGAAGAAGGGCACCGAGATGTCGGTCGACGGGGATGTTGTCCTCGTCAAGAACAAGGACGGCACGACCGCCGCGTTCACCTTCGTCAACGACTCGACGATGGTCGGCGTGATCGGCGCGAAGGGCACCAAGGAAGGCGTCATGGACGCCGCCAAGGGCGCCTCGGCGCTGAAGTCGTCGGCGACGTTCGTCGACATGTACTCGAAGATCAACACGGGTGATTCGCTGTGGATGCTGATCAACGGCAACTCGCCGGCGCTCGCGAAGGCCGGCGCCATGGGCGTCAAGCCGAAGGCGATCTTCGGTTCGCTCAACGTGACCGATGGCCTCACGATGGATGTCCGGATCCGCATGGGCACCCCGGACGAGGCGAAGAGCTTCGTCAGCATGGCGCAGGGTCAGATCGGTAACCCGCAGGTCAAGCAGATGTTCGACGCGCTCGACGTGACGAACGATGCGAACGATGCGCGGATCTCGGTCAAGATGAGCGCTGCGAAGTTGCAAGCGCTCGTCGGTATGGTCGGCGGCATGATGGGCGGCATGTTGGGTGGCGGTGGTGCGGGCGGCAGCATGGGAGGTCCGTGAGCTCCAGGCCCTTACTCGCCTTACTCGCGGGGCTAGCGCTCGCGGGTTGCGGTAAGAAGTCGAAGTCGAGCGGTCCGTCTGCGGACGTGACCGGGCTCTCGGCGATTCCGGCTTCGGCAGTCGCGGTTGTCGCGATCGATGTGCCCCGGGTGCTCGGCGCGCCGCTCGTCGTTCACGCGGTCGACGTGCTGCTCCAACGCGATCTGGCTCTCGCGGACCGCTGGAAGCAGTTGCGCGACAGCTGCAAGCTCGAACCGAAACAGTTCCAGCACATCGCGATCGCGATGGGGCCGCACACCGGGTCCCAACCCGGTACCGGTCCGGTGCTCGTCGTCGCGACCGGCAAGCTGGTCGAGACCGAGCTCGCGGCGTGCGTGCGGACGATGGTCGGCAGCGGTAGCGGTTCACTGACCGCATCGCCGCTCGGCAATCGCACGCTCTATCAAGCGAAGGATGGAACGCACACGATGTTCTTCGCGTTCGGTCGTCCCGACACCGTGGTGATGAGCTCGAACGAAGCGTTCGTCACCGAGGCGCTCGGCGCGGGCAAGAAGCTGCCCGACAATCCGGAGATGGCGAAGTGGATCGCGATGGCCGACCAGAAGGCGCCGATCTGGGCCGCGGGTCGGGTCGACGAGCGCGTCGCGCAGGGCCTCGTGAAGGCAACCGCCGGTCAGCTCTCGGCGGGGCCGACCGCGATGATCGTCGCGGTCGATCTCACGAACGGCGCGAAGCTCGAGCTCGGTGGCGTCATGGCGACCCCCGCGGATGCCAAAGCACTGGAATCATTTGCGAAGGTTCAACTCGGCGGTCTCGCCATGGCAGCCCAAGCGGTCAGCCTCGGCACGCTCGTCGACAAGGTTCAAATCACCGCTGATGCGAGCGTCGTTCGGCTAAGCGCCGCGCTCGATTCCGACGAGGTTAATCAGCTCGTTTCGGTCCTTGACGGCGGCAAGGGCTCCGCGCAAAGTGCGCCTCCCCCTGGGGGCTCGGCAGGTTCTGCCGGTTCTTCTGGGCCTTAGAGGATCATCATGGGCAGCAAGAAGACCGTTTCCGTCAAGCAGAAGACCGCGCCGAAGAAGAAGGCGCAGACGAAGGCCGCACCGAGGGCGGCGAAGAAGGAAAAGACGGCGGCTGAGAACAAGCCGCGTCATCCGAAGGGTCGCGTCAGCGAAAACGGCCGCACGAAGGAAGCGCTCGCGAAGACGCTCGCCTCCGCGCTTGCCCACGCTGACGAAGACAGCAACGCGATCGAGACGCGCCTCAAGACCGCGTCGAACAAGCAGCTCCTCCGTCTCGAGGCGGCCGTCGCCACGCTGAAGAAGGACTACGGCTCGCGCGACAAGCTCGTCGCATCGATCGCTGGCAAGCAGTCGAAGGACAAGGACTACACGGCCAAGCTCGAGCAGCTCACGCTGCCGAACTTGCTCGAGCTCGCGAAGTCGGGCGAGCGTCGCGCCAAAGCGAATGCCTGAGCTTCTGGGAGCGGCACTCTGTGCGCTCCCAACGTCGCCCGGATCAGGCTCCACACGGCGCCTGCGTCGGTCTTGACGTCGTCCCAGCGACCGGGGAACCGACCGCAGAACGACGTCTTCATGATCTCGGGCAGCGCGCGCTTGCCGTCCTCGGCGAACAGCTCGTGCTCGAGGTAGATCCACGCCTCCTCGGTCGCGCGCACCGAGAGCCTGCCCGTGAGATCGGCGGCATGGCGGATCGCATTGGCGACCGCGACCGTGACGATGACGATGACGATGACGTCGAGGTTCGCGGCCGAGATCTTCGGATGGCGCCGCGCGAGGATCTCGACCTCGGCTCTCGGAGGCGGCGTGGATCTGACCGCCAACGCAGCCGCCGATCGGCCGCCGAGGTGCAGAGCGCCATGGCCGCCTTCCGGATTTGCGGATGGGTCCGAGCGCCGGATCCCACGCTCGATCGCCCGCGTGGGTGTAGTGCAGACCGCCGGCGGCGCTGTCC
>JAYWCI010000330.1:0-13421 GCA_043780895.1 Kofleriaceae bacterium
CGCTCGAAGAACCGGGCATCGGTGCGCTCCTTGTCGTCACCCTTGCTCGCGAACTCGTCGGTCGTCCAGCGCAGGGGGCGGCCGGTCTCGACATCGATCCACGAGGTGAAGTAGTCATCGACCTTCGCGACCATCTGCGCGAGGCCGATCGCCTTCGCGTGGCTCTGCACGGTGATCGCCTTCTTGCCGCCGACCTCGGTTGGTTCGCCGATCGCGAAGTCGTAGGTCGCCAGCTCCATGCCCTGGAGCTGGAGCCGATACGACATGTGCTCGCCGGGCGTGACCAGCGGTGGGCCGATGCCGAACCGGTCATTCGAGATAGCCGCGCCCGACCCGGCTTTTGGAGTGGCCGGAGCCGTCGGCGCGCTTCCGCAGCCCCAGGCGAAGGCGGACAGGACCGTCGAGAGACAGGCTAGGCGTAGCACTCGGCAAGCCTAGCGCACTCGGTAAGACCGCGTAACCCTTGGCACGGCACGTCACAACGGCTCACTCGATCATCTTGGGTTTGTTACGACGTGCTGGTAAGGTCCGCGCCAATCGCTCGTTAGCGATCTAGTAGAGGTAGCTCGATGGAAACGAAGCATCTGGACCGAGTCGTCATTCGCTTTGCGGGCGACTCCGGCGACGGCATGCAGCTGACCGGCTCCGAGTTCGCGAAAGCGGCGGCCGAAGCTGGCAACGACATCTCCACGTTCCCGGACTTCCCCGCCGAGATTCGCGCCCCAGCCGGCAGCTTGTTCGGAGTCTCGGGCTTTCAGCTCCACTTCTCCTCGTCGGAGATTTACACGCCGGGTGACGCGCCCGACGTGTTCGTCGCGATGAACCCGGCGGCGCTCAAGACCAACCTGCGCGACCTCGTCGAAGGCGGCACGCTGATCGTCAACTCCGGCGCGTTCATCGAAGCGAACCTCAAGAAGGCCGAGTACACGTCGAACCCGCTCGAGGATGGCTCGCTCGACACCAAGTACAAGGTCCACGCCGTCGACATCACGCAGCTCACGATGGCGGCACTCGCCGACAGCGACCTCACGAACAAGGAGAAGGGGCGCGCGAAGAACTTCTTCGCCCTCGGGCTCGTGTTCTGGATGTACGGCCGCGAGACCGAAGCCGAGGTCAAACGGATCCATCAGCAGTTCGCGAAGAAGCCAGGCTACGGCGACGCGAACGTGAAGGTGTTCAAGGCGGGCTACCACTACGGCGAGACCGCCGAAGTGTTCCAGACCGTTTACAAGGTCCCGCCGGCGCACTTCTCGCCGGGTATGTACCGCAACATCACGGGCAACGAGGCGATCGCGCTCGGTCTCGTGGTCGGTGCCGAGCTCGCCGGCAAGAAGCTGTTCTACTCGGGCTACCCGATCACGCCAGCGTCGTCGATCCTCCACTCGCTCGCGAAGTACAAGAACTTCGGCGTGCTGACGTTCCAGGCCGAGGACGAGATCGCCGCCATCGGTGCGGCGCTCGGTGGCGCGTACGGTGGTGCGGTGGCCGTGACCGCCTCGAGCGGTCCGGGTATCGCGCTCAAGGGCGAGGCGATCGGCCTCGGCGTGATGACCGAGCTGCCGCTCGTGATCATCAACGTCCAGCGCGGTGGTCCCTCGACGGGGCTACCGACCAAGACCGAGCAGAGCGATCTCTACCAGGCGATCTACGGGCGCAACGGCGAGAGCCCGATTCCGGTGATCGCCGCGAAGTCGCCCGGTGACACGTTCTACTGTGCGATCGAGGCCGTGAAGGTCGCGACCAAGTACATGGTGCCCGTGATGCTGCTCTCCGATGGGTACATCGCGAACGGCTCGGAGCCGTGGCCGTTGCCGAACCTCGCGACGCTGCCGCGCTTCGATGTGAAGCACCGCACCGATCCGAAGGACTACTTCGTCTATCAGCGCGATCCGAACACGCTCGCGCGCGACTGGGTCATCCCCGGTACGCCAGGCCTCGAGCACCGCATCGGCGGGATCGAGAAGGATGCGCTCACCGGCAACATCAGCTACGCGCCGGAGAACCACGAGAAGCAAACGTACTCGCGCGCCGAGAAGATCGCGCGCGTCGCGCAGGAGTGCGGCGAGCTCGATCTCGCCGGTGCCGAATCGGGCGACGTGCTCGTGATCGGCTGGGGCGGCACGTTCGGTGCGCTGCGCCAGGCGCAACAGTCCGTCGCGGCGCAAGGCAAGAAGGTCAGCCACGCGCACCTGCGCTGGCTTTCGCCCCTCGAGCCGGGCCTCGCGAAGATCATCAGGAACTTCAAGAAGGTCCTCGTTGCCGAGCTCAACATGGGCCAGCTCCGCACGATCCTGCGCGCCGAATTCCTGATCGACTGCATCGGCCTCAACAAGATCCAAGGCCAGCCGTTCATGGTCCGCGAAGTGATCGCGAAGATCGAAGAGCTCGTCGGAGCTAGCCCCGCCGAGACCAACGCTGCCATTGCCCAAGCGAGCCTGGTGTAGTCATGACCGAAACTGTAAAGCTCAAGCTCTCGAAGAAAGACCTGGAGACCGACCAGGATGTTCGCTGGTGTCCGGGCTGCGGTGACTACGCGATCCTCGCGACGGTCCAGCGCACGCTCGCGAATCTCGGCATCAAGCGCGAAGACACGGTGTTCGTCTCGGGCATCGGCTGTTCGAGCCGGTTCCCGTACTACATGAACACGTATGGGTTCCACACCATCCACGGCCGCGCGCCGACGGTCGCGTCGGGGCTCAAGATCACGCGCCCAGATCTCGATGTCTGGGTGATCACGGGCGACGGCGACGGCCTCTCGATCGGTGGCAATCACATGGTCCATGTGCTCCGCCGCAACATGGATCTCAAGATCATCCTGTTCAACAACCAGATCTACGGCCTCACGAAGGGCCAGTACTCGCCGACCTCGGTGATCGGTACGCGCGCGCCCTCGACGCCGACGGGCTCGATCGATCACCCGCTCAACCCGATCAGTCTCGCGCTGGGTGTTGGCGCCACGTTCGTCGCTCGCGCGGCGGACACGGATGCCAAGGGCATGGCGAAGATCCTCGAGGAGGCCTACCGCCACAAGGGTGCGGTCTTCATCGAGATGCTCCAGAACTGCCCCGTGTTCAACGACGGCGTCTGGGAAGGCTTGAAGGACGATCCGGCGAACAAGCAGCTGATCCTCACCGAGGGCAAGCCGCTCCTGTTCGCGAACGGCACCAAGGGCATCAAGCTCGGCGCCGGCCTCGTTCCGGAGATCGTCGATGTGATCGACGGCGATACCAGCCAGCTCCTCGTCCACACCGAGAAGGGCTCGCCGCTCTACGCGAACCTGCTCGCGCAGCTCGTCACGCCAGACTTCCCGATGCCGATGGGCGTGCTCTATCGCACCGACAAGTCGACCTACGATCAGCAGGCCAATGCACAGGTCGCCGACGCGATCGCGAAACAGGGTCCCGGCGACCTCGCAAAGCTGATGTACTCGGGGATGGTATGGGAAGTCGGCGCGGACGGTACGCGGCACTAGCGCGCTGGCAAAGGCTGCTGCTGCCGGCGTGCACGTACGTGGGTTGCGCCTCGGTCAGCGTGATCGATCCGCTCGCCGCCGTGCCCGTCGAATAGCGGCCGGTGCCGCACCCCGGCCGCCCCCGCCGGCGGCGTCCGACCGAGCGATGACCCACCTCCCATCCGGATATGTCGGGGCGACCGTCACCGTTGTCGATGCGAGTCCGTTCCCGCGAGCGTGTCTCACGAGCGATGGTTGCGTTGACGAGTTGAGATAAGATGCCGCGGTCATGACCGCGCACGTCGTATCTCCAGAAGAAGTCGAGAAGACCATCGCCGCGTTCACGCGCCTCGATCAAAAGGGCGACAAGAAGGCGATGAACAAGCTCGCGCAGCGGCTCCAAAAAGAGCAGCCGAACTTGCTCCAACATGCTGCTGCCGTTCGTACCGAGCATGGCGACGCGGTCGGTGAAGCCGCCGTGTTCTACGCGACGCTGATCTGGGCGATGTTCGATCGCGGTGATGACGGCACGCTGCCGCGCGTCACGCAGCAGAACCTCGACGATGCCGATCGCGTCGTCACCGAGGCGCTCGGTCGGCTACCCGGCCTCGCCGAGCTGCCGCCGCAAGAGCGCGTCGCGCCCGAGCTCGTCGGCACGCAGCCGCACATCTACGCGAAGCTCGCCGAGCTCCTCGCCGAGGATGTCAAGGAAGCAGCGATGACCGTCGAGACCGCGTCGACGATCATCAAGCCCACCGAAGTCGTGATCGAAGCCTTCGACGCGGCGGTCAACGGTCGTCGCAGAGGTCAGCAGCAGGGAACGGTCGTCTCGACGGACAAGACCGGTCGCAACGAGCCGTGCCCGTGTGGTTCCGGCAAGAAGTTCAAGAAGTGCCACGGCGTGGCCGCCTGAGCCCGAGCTTGCGAAGCGCACGTGCTGCCTTCGTCATGCTTCACAGCCCTTCGACGCGGATCCACGGACCCGCCGTGTACGGGAACGACTGGTCGAAGTGTACGTGCGCCACGTACCACAGCGAGACGTCCTTACCGTCGAGTTCTTCGTCGCCGACGTACCCGGCCGGGAACGGCTGGCTTCCCTGCGAAGACCGCGGCGAGAACGGTGCCCACTCGCCATCGTGATAGCGAATCGCGAACACCTCCGCATCGTCCCACGTGTGCGGGCGAATGTTGATCGAGGCGCGCGATCCGAAATCGATCTGGCGCCACACGTTGCCCTGCTCGTCGGCTTCGCCGGAGTAAGGAAACCAGCCCTCGCGCTCGACGCGCTGCCAGCGGCCTTCTTCGAACCGCTCGAACGCGTCATCGTCGGCGCCGTCGAGATCGAAGTCGAACCGGAAGTGCGGATGATACGTGTGTTGATCGTGGACGCCGGGGCCACCGATCGTGAGCCACGGGCATAACCGACCATCGTCGTGGAACCGCCACAGCTGCGTGTACTGGTACGGGCCGGCGACGAAGTTCGCGGACAGCTCGACGCCGCCGCGGAACGATTGCACGCGGACCGGCCCGACGAGCGTGCGCGTGCCGAGCGGGATCCACCACGGGCCATGCGGCTCGTTCGGATCTTTCTGCGGATCGACCTCCTGGCGCTGATGATCGACGGTGACGTAGGGCAGCGAGCCTTCCCACAGCACGCGCCGACCCTTGAAGTCCGCGAGGTAGATCATGATCCCGGCCGACTCGGTGAGCCGCCAGTGGAACTTCCAGTTCGCTTCGGTGATGACGTTCGACATGTTCACCACAGCTCCGCGGGGACCACTTGGGTCACCTGTTGATCGATGAGATCGACGACCGCGATCAGCGACGCGTGGCCATCGCTGCGGCCGAACGTCACCGCCGCCGAGCGCCGGTTGTACGAGATATCCGAGGAGCTTCGGCCCCAGTAGTGGAGCGTCGCGAGTGGCATGTCGCCCATCGCGAGTTGCGAGCGCACGCTCTCGTCGACCATCGCGATCGAGACCGCGAGCGCTTCTTCGTCGCGCGACAGCATCGGCTGGCTCTGATCGAGCGCGAGATGTGCGACGACGCCGGCATCGAGATCGATGCACGCATCGACCGCGCGGGCCGAGGCGTAGTCGTACGCGACGACGCGCGCGAGGCGATGACCCGCCATCCAGTGCGGTGGCTTGACCACGAGCGGCTCCGTACAGATCACGCGATAGCGCCCGACCTTCGCCATCGAGGCGACCCGGCGATCCTCGGTGAGCGTGCGTAGCGCATCCGCGATCTCACCGGGCGTGAGCGGGTCGAAGAGGCTCGGATCGGCCGCCACTACATCCGGCGGCTTCTTCGCGACGACCTTGGCTTTCGCCTTAGGTTTCGGCGGCTTCGCAGCTTTCTTGGGCTTCTTGGCGGCCATCAAAGCGACTATACACATTCCGTAGATCGCCAGGGCGATCGGGGCGTTTACCAGAGCATGCGGAACCTGTTCGCGGCTCTCCTGTTCTCGGCGGCATGTGGCTCGGCGTACGCCGATCAACCGATCGGGCCCGGTGGCTTCGCTCCCGGCACGCAGATCGCGATCGATGTGGCGCCCGCAAAGCTCCGCGCGCCGTACGACGTCCAGGTCATCAAGGAAGATGGCGAGACGCTACCGACCTACGCGTCGCGCGATCGGTTCTATGTCCAGGGTAACTCCGGCGAGCGTTACACGATCAAGATCTCGAACCCGACCGGGCATCGCGTCGAAGCGGTGGTCTCGGTCGATGGCCTCGATGCGGTCGATGGGGAAGCCGGCGAGCTGCGCAAGCGCGGCTACATCGTGCCGCCGTACGGCGAGACCCGGATCGAAGGCTTCCGCACGTCGCTCGAGAACGTCGCGACGTTCCGGTTCTCCTCGGTCGATGGCTCGTACGCGGGTCAGAAGGGCAAGGCGCGCAACGTCGGTGTGATCGCGGTCGCGCTGTTCGAAGAAGAGCACGCACCAGATCAGCAGATCGTCGCGCCGCAGCCATACAACTACACCGACGATCTCGACGGAGGTGCCGTCGGCACATCGGCGACGCCGTCGCCTCCGCGTGATCGCGTCGCGAAGGCCGACAAGGATTCGCGTCCTGTGATGAAGAAGGCGCCGAGCGGCAACGCCATGCGCCGCCCGTCGCCCGTGCAACCGGCACCGACCGTGACGACCACCGCGGGCGTGGGCGCGGGTGCCGGCAAGGCAGCGCCGCGCTATGAAGAGCACATCGACGCCGACGAGAGCCGGGCATACGACCGCGGCGACCGCGCCGGTGAAGACGCGGCTCCGCCGACCTCGCGGCCGGGCCTCGGCACCGAGTTCGGTGAAGCGCGCTACTCCGCTGCGAACTACACGAAGTTCACGCGCTCGACCACGAAGCCGATCGCGATCGCCGAGCTCCGCTACAACGATGCCTCGGGCTTGATGGCGCTCGGTATCCCGGTCCAACCGATGCCCGATCAGAACGAAGTCATGGTGCGCGAGACCGCGGATCCGTTCCCCGGCGATCACTTCGCGCAGTCGCCTCGCTAGGGCAGCGTCTTCGGTTCGCAATCGTCGAGCGGATTCTTCAATCCCTCGACGCAGAACGGCAGCCGCTTCGCGTTGCACATCACGGCATCGCGCGAGCCATCGAACACGACCGTGACGCGGCCTTTGTAGTGCGGCGCGCGGCACTCGAGCTCGAGCTTGGTGCCGTACGGCTCCGACAACCGCGCACCACTCGGGCCGCGGTACGTGAGCTTCTGGTACACGTTCGCTTCCGCCGGGCGCGTGAGGATCTCGACCGTGATCGTCTTCGGATGCGGCGTCGGGATCAAGGCGATGCCTCCATCGCGTGGCGCGTGGAACCCGGCATCGAGGATGTTCGGGCCTGGCGTGGCTTCCGCGTCGAGCTCGAGACCGCCATCGTCGACCTCGGCGATCAACCGCGCATCGCCGTGCGTGATGCCGGCGTCTTCGCGCACCGCGATCGAGTGCGCGCGATCGTGCATCGCGTAGAACAGCGCACCGCCACTGCCGAGCAGCAACAGCGCGAGGACCACGTACGGCCAGCGCCGCACCGGTTCGGCCGCGGCGTCGTCGTAGAGCTCGGGTGGCAGCAGCGTGGCGGGGCCTTGCGCGAACGCGGGCTCGTGCAGCTGGCGGGTCTCCTTGACGCGACGGCGCGGCGGTACGGTGACCGCCGGAGCGGTCCCGACCACGGGTGGCATCGGCACCGGCGTGAGCAGCGGATCGTCGGCGCCGGGCGGCAGCTTCGGCAGCGAGCTCGAGTTCTTGATGTGCTGCGTGACCTCGTCGAGCGCGGCGACGAACTCGGCCATCGTCTGGTAGCGCTCTTCGCGCTTCTTCGCGAGCGCCTTCATGATCGAGAGCTCGAGCGATTTCGGGATCGAGAGATCGGGCCGGACCTGGCTCGGCGGCACGATGGGATCGAGCATCTGCATCGCGATCGTGCGCACGGTGCTGTCGCTCTTGTGCGGCGTCGTGCCGACGGTCAGCTCGTAGAGGATCGTGCCGAGCGCGTAGATATCGACACGACGATCGGTATCGCTGCGGCCCGCCGCCTGCTCGGGCGCCATGTACTCCGGCGTGCCGAACACCGAGCCGACCCGCGTGAGGCGTGGACCTTCCGCCTTGCCTTCGATCGGCTGGACCTTCGCGATCCCGAAATCGACGATCTTGACGAAGTCGATGCGCTCGTCGCGATCGATGAGGAACACGTTTTCGGGCTTGAGATCGCGATGGACGATGCCCTTGTCGTGCGCAGCACCGAGCGCGCGTCCGATCTGCTGCGCGATCGGGATCGCTTGTTCGGCTGGCATCGGCGCGCGGTCCTTGATCGCGCGCGACAGCGTGACGCCGTCGACGTACTCCATCACCGAGTACGTCATGCCATCGGGCGTGGTACCGAAATCGGTGACGTCGACGATATTCGGGTGGCCGATGCGCGAGGCCGCCTTCGCCTCCTGGACGAAGCGCTTGATCGTCGCGGCGTCGCGCATGACCTCGCGCTTGAGCACCTTGATCGCGAGCGGGCGCTCGATCACCGCGTGGCGCGCCGCGAACACCACGCCCATGCCACCCTCGCCGATCTTGCGCTGGACGAAGTAGCGACCATCGAGAGTCTCGCCGACGAGCCGATCGTATTCGCTCGAGCCGGGCTGCCGGCGCATCGTCTGGACCACGCTCGAGTGCGAGCGCTGCGCCGACATCGCCTTGATCTTGTTCGTCGTGTCGCCAACGCCGCCGACCCCGCTCTGGGTCGGCGTGCCGTCCGTCACGGTGTCGTGCGGCGGGCTCGTGTCGGGAGCGTGCTGCGCCGACATGATCTCCGAGAGCACCGTCGGCTTTTGCGCGACGCTGACGTCGGAGAGCGGCTTACCGTCGTAGGGACAGAAGCCCGGCTCGGTGAACGAGCGCTGACACGCCGGGCATTGGAAGATCACCGCTTTGCGTACAGCGACGTCTGGTAGAAGCTGTACACGACGTTGTCGGCGGCGACGACAACGATCGGTTGGCCGTTGTAGCGAGTCGTGGTGACCGCTCGGCCGAACAGATGATTCGAATCGCTATTCGGAATTTGCAGCGTGTCGGACGCCGTCGGCGCGATCGCGCCACCGGTGACCGTGTGCAGATCGACCGCGCCGGCACCCGAGGTGCTGCCATTCGCGCGGCCCGGATAGCCGAGCACGAGCACGCCCGAGCCGTCGAACGTGTCGTACGCTGCGGCCCTGACGCCAGGTGCCGAGATGACCGAGCCCGCCAGCACGGGAGCTGCCGCCGTCGTGATGTTCACGAGCTGGACCGCACCGGTCGACGTCGAGGCGGTGTCGTACGCGGTGAGGATCGCGTACTTCGAGGTGCCTTCGGTGACGATGTCGAGGTGGCCGTTGTTCGCGGCCGCCGGGCCCGTGACCTTCGCTGTCGTCGGACCGGTCGGGGCCGCGACCGTGCATGCATCGAGCGCGGTCAGCGGATAGCCGAAGAAGTCGCCGGTCTTCGTGTAGACCCACAACATCGTGCTGTCGATGGCGACGGCGGCAGGCGCGACGCCCACGGTCGTCAAACCGTTCGTGAACAAACAGCTCGTGACCGCGGTGCCCTTCGCCGAGAAGATATTGCCCGCGGTTGGACCCGACGACGTGACGCCAACGACGAGCTGGCCGCGCGCGAACGCGGTCGCATCGGGCGTCGCGGGGGTTGGAATCTGTTGATCGAGGCTGAGCGCATCGCGCGCGCCGCTCACCGCGACGACCGTCCCGACGTTCGAGTTGTCGACGAGGACGACCTGCCCGACACCATCGAACAACACGGTGCCCTTCGAGGTCACCGAATCGATCGTGTGCGCGCCGAGCGTCTCGTTGTCGCCGAGATCCTGGGCGACCCCGCCCGGATCGAGGTCGAGCGTCGAGTAGTTGCCCGAGCCCGAGGACAAGATCGCGATCTTGCCGCCGCTGGCCTCGGTCGGAAGCGTGACGCCCGCGAGCGAGACCCCGTACTCGGTGGCTTTGACGCCATCGGGTTTCTCGGTGCCACGCACGGTCGTCGTGTCGGAGAGGCCATCGAATTGCGACCAGCTGCACGCGCCGATCAGGCTCGTCGCAGCAAGGAAAAGTAGTTTCTTCACCAGTGCACCTCCATCCCGAGGCCGGCATAGTTGGTATTGACCTCCGGCACGAGCGCGACCGACTTCGCGTCGATCAAGGCCGTCGACGCCGGGCCCTTGTCGCGGAGCGTGTAGTAGACCGCGGTCATGAGCGTGATCGCCGAGACCGCGAACGAAGCATCCGCTGCGATCGCGTAAATCTTGCCCTTGAGGAACCGCGAGTCGTTCGATGCCGGCGGGTGCGCCGATGCGATTTCCTTGGTCAGGTCGTCGTGCAGCTGGTTCGCCTGGAGGCCGAGGTAGACGCCGGCGCCGCCGAAGAGCGCGCCGACGACATACGCCACCACCGCATCGCTGCGGCTCGGCTTGGGCACGAGCGTCACCTTGATCTGAGTCTCCGCCTTCGCCTCGATCGTGATGCGGCGCTCGTACGGCTTCCAGCCTTCACGCGTGACGAGGATGACGTGATCGCCCTGCGGCACGCTGCGCAGACACGGACCGCGCTCGCACAGGATCTTGCCGTCGATCGCGATCTGCGAATCTTCGATGCCGTAGCCGGTGACCGCGATCTTGCCGACCGGCGAGCCCTTGATCGTGCCCCTCACCGCTTTGGTCTCACCCGGCGCGATGTCGATCGTCTCGGTGTACTCGTCGTAGCCCTCTTTCGAGATCCAGAACGTGTGCTTGCCTGGCTTGATCTGCTGCGACCACGGCGTCGATCCGACTGCACCGATGCTCTTGTCGTCGATGAATACGTCCGACTTCGGAATGTTCGACGCGATCTCGACCCACGCGAGGTAGTCCTCTTGCGCCATCGACGAGACGAACTGCACGAGCTTGGTGGGGTCTGCAGAGATCGTCGACTCGACGACCTTGTAGCCGCGCTTCTCGATGATCAGCTTGTGCTCGCCGTCGATCGAGCCGCTCCACGGCGTCGTCGCGAACGGGCCCTTCTTCTTGTCGTCGAGATAGATCGTCGCGTTCTGCGGCTCGGTCACGATGACGACGAGACCGCGGACCTTCACGTCGCCGAGGTTCTGAACTTCCTGAGACGGCGCGGCGGCAGTGGCACCACTGCCCGATCCTGCACCGGCGCCTGCATCGAGGCGCTTGATCTCGTCCTCGAGGACGCCGACCGCCTTCTCGACGTTCGCCTTGTCCTGCGCTTGCGGCTCCTCGGCGAGGTAGCGCTTGTAGAACTCGACGGCCTTCTTGTACGCCGCCACATCGGAGGTCTTCTTCCCCTTCATGTGGAAGCTGGCGCCGACGTTGTAGAGGAATTGCGGGAACGGTCGAGCCGCGTACGCTTCCTGGAACCCTGCCGCCGCCTCGTCGAACTTGCCCGCGAGATATTCACTCTGCGCGGTATCGAACGAGGCCTGAGCCTTCCTTAGTGAATCAGCACTCTGACCGAATGCCGAAGTCGTCGCGAGCATCGCCACGGCGACGCAGATCGCGAACAAGACGCGTGATTTCATCAGCCAAGCTCCCCGCAGAGGCGCCCAGCATAACACGCGTCAGGAGCAGAACGTGACGTTGGCCTCGACGGATTCGCGCGTCGTGCGGGTGCGATTTGCCGGGACCGCATCATCGGCATAGCCGAGCGCGACGCCGAACAAGATCACGTCGGTCTCGGCGATCGGCAGCTCCTTGCGGAGTGCCTCGGGATACGCCGCGATCGCGGCCATCGGGCAGGTCGCGACCCCGAGCACCTCGGCGGCGGTCAGCACGTAGCCGAGCCAGATGCCGACGTCGACATACGCGTACGGGCCGAGACGCTTGTCACAGGCGACGACCGCCATGTGAGGAGCGTCGAAGAACGCGTAGTTGCGCAGGAACGCGTCGTAGCGGCCCATCTTGTCCTCGCGCGCGACGCCCATCTCCTTATAGAGCGCGGCGCCGCAGCTCACGCGGTGCTGCTTGTAGGGCGGCGGATAGTCGAGCGGGAATGGAATGGCCGGGCTCGGAAACCCACCCTTCGCGGCCGCGACCGTTGCCTCGGCAAGCCGCTGGGTGATCGGTGGTTCGGTGACCGCTACCCGCCACGGCTGGATGTTGCACCAGCTCGGTGCGGCCTGGGCCGCGGCGAAGATCTTCGTCAGCGTCTCGCGCGGGACCGGATCCGGCTTGAACCCGCGCACGCTGTGCCGGCCGCGCCAGAGTGCCTCCAGCGCGTCGATCACTACCGGGCCCTCTTGAGCTCTTTGAACCGGAAGATGCCGGTCGAGTGGCCGTCGGAGAACTGGATGCCGACCCCGTAGTTACCGACGAGGTGCATGTCCTTGACGCTGATGTCCTCGGGCACGCTCTTCGGGTCGAGGATGCGCTCGCCGGTCGCTTCGGACTGGCAGTTCGCGCACGTGCACTTGATCCGTAGCGCGCGGACCGGCCACGTGTCCTCGTCCTTCGGATCGCCACCCTCTTCCCAGATGAATCGGATCTCTTGTTTACCGAGCCCGATAATCTCGACTGGCATGGGCATGCCCGGCGTATAGCACTGATGTACGGTGCCCGTGTGCCACCGCCGCGCCAGCGCCGCTCGCTCTCGATGCCCAAGATGCCGGGCAAGCTCCATCGCGATGGCGATTCGCATATCGCCCGGATCCTCGTCGACGCGCTGACCGCCGCGCAGACCGACAAGGAGACCGCCGAGACCTTCACGCACCCGTTCCACACCTACCCGGCGCGGCTCCACCCGGCGACCGCGCGCGTCCTCGTCGACCTCGTCTCCGACGGTGCGACCCGCGAGCAGTGCATCGTCGATCCGTTCTGCGGCTCCGGCACCACACTCGTCGAGGCCCGCGCGAATGGCCTGCGCGTCGTCGGTAGCGACCTCAATCCGCTCGCCGTGATCGTCGCGCGCGCGAAGACCTGGACCGCACCGCCGCGCCGCCGCAGCCAGCTCCGCGAAGCCGGCCACTCGATCGCCGGCAACGCGCTGCAGGCCGGCAAAGCCGCGCGCCGCGCTTCCTCGGACCCCGCCCCGCTACGCAAGCCCAAGGGCTTCGATCCGAACGCTCGCGACCGCCGCCTCGCCGCCTGGTTCGCGCCCCACGTCCGCCGCGAGCTCGAAGACCTCGCGACCCGGATCGAAGACGTCCGCCAAGAAGACCCCGAGATCGCGGGCATCCTCCTCGGCTGCCTCTCGAGCATTCTCTACAAGGTCAGCTCGCGGACCTCCGACACCGACGCGACCTGGACCCAGCGCAACATCGGTCGCGGCTTCGCGTCGCGCCTGTTCGTCCAGCGCGTCGACCTCCTGTACGCCGGCCTCAACGACCTCGCGAAGGTCCACGCGCCGATGCCCGAGATCCACGAGATGGATATCCGCCGGCTCGAGACCATCGTCCCGAACGGCACCGCCGCCGGTGTCATCACCTCGC
>JAYWCI010000331.1:0-3239 GCA_043780895.1 Kofleriaceae bacterium
ATGGGCAAGCTGGTGGTCGCCGCGGTCCTGATGATCGCGCTCGGTTACCCGGGCGAGCTCTCGGCTGAATCCGGCCCGCGGGTGATGTGGGCAGCGCTCAGCACGGTGCCCTTCGCTTACATCTTGTACGTGCTGTGGGGGGAGCTGAGCCGGGTCGCGAAGGACCAAGATCCGAAGGTGCGTGACCGGCTCGCTCAGACTCGCTGGCTGTTGCTCGCGACCTGGGGATTCTATCCGATCGCGTATGCACTCCCGCTACTGGGTATCGGCGGAGCTAGCGCGACGGTCGGCGTGCAGATCGGGTACTCCATCGCGGATATCCTCGCGAAGTGCGGCTACGGCTTCATGATCTACGCGATCGCTCGCGCGAAGATGGACGCCGCCGGGGAGACCGCGACCGATGGCACCGCGAGCGTGACCGTCCCCCGGGTCGCCGCGTGACCGAGCTCGCCGAGACGCGCGGACACTACATCGCCGCCGGTAACGCGGTGCTCGGCCTCGGAGCGCTCGCTCTCGTGTTGACCGTCGTGGCGATGCTCGCCGGTCGCGAGGCGGCGGCTCCTCCGGGACTCGCGGGAACGGGCGCGCTGTTCGTGGTCGTCGGAACCGCGCTCCGCTATCGCCGGGAGCCTCGCACGTAAGCCCGGCCCTCGAGCACTCCACACATTTGCACTGGGTGCCTCGCCGGCGTTGCGAACAGGCCTGCTACCGCTGCAGGTGTGGATACGAAGGCCCACTGGGAACATATCTACCAGACCAAGGACACGGACCAGGTCAGTTGGTACCGCGAGCATCTCGACGTGTCGCTCGAGCTCATCGCGAAGGCGGCGGCTGACCGCGATGCGCGGATCGTCGATGTCGGCAGTGGCGAGGCAACACTCGTCGATGACTTGATCGCTTTGGGATACAGGTCTGTCGATGTTCTCGATCTGTCAGCGACGGCGCTCGAGGTCGCCAAGCATCGACTCGGTGCCCCGGGAGACCGCGTTGGTTGGTTGCTCGGAGACGTGACGAGCTACGGCTTCGCGAACCAACGCTACGACCTCCGGCATGATCGAGCGGTCTTTCACTTTTTGACCGAGCCGGCGCAGCGGCGCGCCTACGTCCGCCAGGTCGTGCGGGCGGTGAGACCGGGCGGACACGTCATCGTTGCGACGTTTGGTCCCGAGGGTCCAATCCAGTGCAGCGGCCTCGAGGTCGCGCGTTACGACGCAGATGCGTTGCACAGTGAGTTCGGCAGCGAGTTCGAGCTTGTCGAACATCAACTCGAAGTGCACACGACACCGGCGGGCGCGCGGCAGCAATTCGACTATTGCATGTGCAGGATTTGAGTACCGCTTTAAGAGAATTCACCTGCTGCATTTCGCTGGCTGCCCTCACGTCGTCGCCGCACGAACCGCGCTGAGAGCAGCGCTCGCGGAGGAACAGCTCGACACGGTGATCGAAGAGTTCGACCTGAACGACGTCGAGGTACCCGCGTGGACTCGTGGCTGGGGCTCGCCGACGATCCTGGTCAATGGTGCGGATGTGATGGGCGAGATGCCACCCGGTGCGGGGACTACTTCGTCGTGATCCTCTAGATCACGACCTCGAGACCCTGTCGATCCCGAATCACGTGGTTCCGATCAACTTTCTGATTCGAAGGCCCTAAGATCGCTCCCATGTGGGACAACTCCGACGAGAAAGCCCCCGTCATTACGGTCAGGTTGGCTTGAGATCTTTGGACGCCCTCGCTAGGTTCCAAAGATGACCAAGGCCAAGGCAGGGGGAGAGCAACCGGTAGAAATCCCGGACACGCTCCCAATCCTCCCGCTGCGCAACTCCGTGCTGTTTCCCGGCGCCATCATCCCGATCGATGTCGGTCGCCGAAAGAGCGTCCGTCTCGTCGAAGACGCGATCGCGAAAGAGCGCCCTGTAATCGGAATTCTCACGCAGAAGGACGCACGTACCGAGGACCCGGGCTCCGGCGACCTCTACATGGTCGGCTGCGCCGCGCGGATCTTGAAGGTGATCAAGCTCGCGAAGGATAACTTCTCGGTGATCCTACAAGGCGTCTCGCGCTTCGAGGTCACGAGCTTCGACGGCAACGAGCCGTTCCTGTCCGCAAAGGTCAAGAGCGTCCCCGACCCGGTGTCGAGCGATGTCGAGCTCGATGCGCTCGTGATGAACCTCAAGGACATCGCGAAGCGCGTCGTCAAGCTCATGCCCGAGCTTCCGAAAGAAGCCGGCGCGCTCGTCGATTCGGTGACCGAGGCCGGCCATCTCGCCGACCTCATCACCTCGCACCTCGAGCTCGAGGTCGGCGAGAAGGAAGACGTCCTCGAGACGTTCGACCTCAAGACCCGCGTCCGCAAGGTGCTGCAGTTTCTGTCGCGCCAGCTCGAAGTGCTCAAGGTGCGCGAGCGGATCAACACGCAGGTCCAAGAGGAGATGGGGCGCAACCAGCGCGAGTACGTGCTGCGTCAGCAACTCAAGGCGATCAAAGAAGAGCTCGGCGAGCTCGATGATGGCGGCGGTGACCTCGACGAGTTCGGCGAGAAGATCACCAAGGCCGCGATGCCCGAGGAGGCCGAGAAGGTTGCGAAGAAGCAGCTCGATCGCCTCAAAGGCATGCAGCCGTCGTCGGCGGAGTACACCGTCACGCGGACCTACCTCGAGTGGCTCGTCGAGTTGCCGTGGTCGATCTCGACCGACGATCACATCGAGCTCTCGGAAGTTCGCAAGTGCCTCGACGAGGATCACTACGACCTCGACAAGATCAAGAAGCGCATCGTCGAGTACATGGCGGTTCGCAAGCTGAAGAACGATAAAAAGGGACCGATCCTGTGTCTCGTGGGTCCTCCGGGCGTCGGCAAGACGTCGCTCGGACGGTCGGTCGCTCGCGCGATCGGCCGCAAGTTCGGTCGGATCAGCCTCGGTGGCGTGCGCGATGAAGCGGAGATCCGCGGTCATCGTCGGACGTACGTCGGGTCGCTGCCCGGTCGAATCATCCAGGGCATCAAGAAGGCGGGCACGAACAACCCCGTCTTCGTACTCGACGAGATCGACAAGCTCGGCCACGACTTCCGGGGCGACCCCTCGTCGGCGTTGCTCGAGGTCCTCGATCCCGAGCAGAACTCCACGTTCTCGGATCACTACCTCGAGGTGACCTTCGATCTCTCGAAGGTGCTGTTCATCGCGACGGCGAACCAGCTCGATCCGATTCCCTGGGCACTGCGCGATCGGCTCGAGATCATCGA
>JAYWCI010000332.1:0-11023 GCA_043780895.1 Kofleriaceae bacterium
CTCGACGTCGACGTCGACGTCGACGTCGAGAGGCGCCATCTCGCGTGAGGAGTCCGGGAAGATCTCGGGCTCGACCAACAGCGATGGTTGGACCGGAACGGCCTTGGGCTCGCTCTTGGGGGCGGCAACGAGGGTCTCGACAAACGCACGAGCGACCGAGTTCGTCGGTGTGGCTGGCGCGTTCGCGCACTGACCGTAGCGCTGGGCCGCCTCGGACTCATCGAGCCCAACGCAGCGAGCAAAGCTCTTCACGAAGCCGCGGACGAACACTTCGGCTGGCAGGCCTTCGAGCTGGCCCGCTTCGATCTTCTCGAGGATCCGGGTCTGGATCTTCGTCACACGTGCAACGTCATCGAGCGTCAGCTGACGCTGGGCGCGACCGGCGCGGAGCCACATTGCGAGGCTCGTCCGCGGATCCGCAACCTGGCTCGTGCGTGCACGTGATTCCATCAGTGTTCCAACCCTCGCCCATCAGCGCGGCATTGCGTCGCAACACAGCTCTTGGGCGAAATCTTGAGGCACGCATCGCGCGCTTCTTTCGCCTCTGCCACAAGCCCTTGTTGGATACGAGTCTTCATCAGGTAGTAGCTAGCTTCCTGTGACCCACAGGACGGATCGTCGGATGCCGTCTGGAAGAGTTCAGCGGCTTTTTCCCACTCCTCACGTGCGAAGTAAACCCTCGCCAGACGATAAGTCGCCACACACATGTTCGGTTGAAACTGCTTTGCCTGGCGGAGCTCCTTGGCCGCGTCGACATACTTCTTTTGGTGGAACAGCGCCCAGCCCAAATGTGCGCGGGTCAGGGCCAGGTTATCGAGGCGCATCGGGTACTCAAGCGCCTTCTGGAAGAACTCCGTGGCACCCGAATAGTCTTCTTGAAGCGAGTGGACGATCCCCCGATCGGCCCACGCCTCGCCATACTCGGGAGTGACTTTGACTGCCTCCACGAAGTCGAGATCTGCCTTGCCGAGGAACATATCGAGATCGTGCATCGTCGCTTCACGGTCGAGTCCCGTGAGGCACGCGTCGACCTCCATCGTCTTCTGGGTGTCGATCGTGCGCAGCATCTCGACGAGGCCACGGACGAGCAGCGCCTCGTCGTTGGCGTTGTTGAGTGCGAGGGCTCGATTGCATTCCTGCTCGGCGGCCTCGAGCTGGTGCTTGTGCAGAAAGTCCTTGGCGAGATCGAGACGAGTCGAGCTCTTCGCCATGTCCTTCTCGTTGTGAACCTCAAAACAGCCGCTCAAGAACACGAGCAATAATAGTGTGTTGCGCCGCATCAGGGTCAGGGTATGGGCGGCCGATCGAGGGGGCAACTTCCTGATATAGAAGACGCCGAATGGCAATTTCTCCCGGCCCCGGTCCGATGGAACCCTCGAAGCTCGCTCCGATCTCGACCCCGAACGGCGAGCTGTATGGCGAGGCGTTCTTGCCTCGCACTCCGGAGGGCCCCAAGGGGATCGTCGTGGTCTCGCACGGCTACGCCGAGCACTGTGGGCGCTACCGCGAGCTCGCTCACGTGATCGTCAGCGCCGGCTGGGCCGCGCTGACCTACGACGTGCGTGGTCATGGCAAGTCGCCGGGGGTGCGCGGCTTCGTCGGAGCGTTCCACGAGTACACCGATGATCTGAAGAGCGTGATGAAGGTGGCGCGCGGGCTCGTGCCCGCGCCTGCCCCGCTCGTCTTACTCGGTCACTCGCACGGCAGCTTGATCACGCTGCGTGCCGCATGTGACGGCCTCGATGCCGGAACGGGTGCAACCGCCTTGCTCGTGAGCTCGCCGTACCTCGGCCTCCGCATGGCCGTGCCGGGCTGGAAGAAGCGACTCGCGAAGGTCGCGAGCCGGATCGCCCCGAAGCTCGCCCAGCCGAACAACATCACCGCCAACCAGCTCACGAGCGACAAGGCGATGCAGGCCGCGCACGATGCCGATCCATTGAACTTCAGCGTCGCGACGTCCCGCTGGTTCGTCGAATCGACGGCCGCGCAGGACTACGTCGCGGCACACGCATCGAAGATCGCGCTGCCGAGCACGTGGATCGTCGGTGGCGCCGACCCGCTCGCCGACCCCGCGCAATCGCGCCGTGTCGCGCAGACCATGAAGCGTGCCGACTATCACGAGCTCCCCGGGTTCCTGCACGAGGTCTTCAACGAGACGGATCGAGCGCAGGCGTTCGAGTTGGTCACGCGGGCGCTCGCGGCTGCAGCGCCAGGCGCGTGAAAGCGCTCCGGTAAAACCTCGTATTGGCGAGAGTCTCGCGACCCCCTATACTCGCAGGGGTGGCGGCGTTGGGGCTCTGGCAGTTCGCGTACGATTCCTCCGGGCCCTGATCGGGATCCGAGTCGAGATCAAACGTCCATGAAGCTCTTCACCTGCATGTGCAATCAGCCGCAACGGCTCTGGGCCGCGCTCGCGCCCGTACGCGCGACGCTCGTCGCACAGCCGCCGGTGTCGCGCTGGGGGATGGCGTATTCGCAAGGTGGCGATGTGCTCCTCGTCCGCACTCCCAAGTCGAGCCAGAAGCCGGTCGAGCTCTACGGGCCGCTCGCCGAGATCCACACCGACTGCGTGATCGCGCAGGCCGTCGGTGCCGACGACGGCTACGCGGGTACCGATAACACCGCACCGTTCCGGTTCCGGCGCTGGATGTTCTCGATGACCGGAACGCCGAAGCTCGAAGCCGCGGCGCCGCGCCTGCTCGAGCACGTGCCAGAGTATCTCCGCCGCAACGTGCGGGGGCGGACGCCGGCGGAGCTGGTGTTCCACGTGTTCCTTTCGATGCTGCATGACGAAGGCGCGATCGACGATCCGAACCTGCCGGTCGAAACGACGCGGCGCGCGCTCGCGGCGACGATCAAGCTCGTCGCGTCCGAGCAAGCGAAGACCGGCACCGAGGGTGGCTTCGGCAACCTGGTCGCCTCGAACGGTCGCTCGATGGTGCTCGCGCGCCTCGATCATCCGCTCAAGCTGCGTCGGCTGTGGGTCGATGGCGACAAAGGCGAGCGCGACGAGAGCTTCCGCGGCGTGCTGCTCGTCTCGGGAGGCGATGGCGATGTCAAAGACGGCTTCGAGGATGTCGCCGCGAATCGCGCGGTGATGATCCAGCGCGACCTGAGCTTCTCGCTCGCCGATCTCAATCCGTAGTCAGCTCAGCTCATCGTCCGCGTGCCAGCTCGTACGAGAGCGCGCGCACGGACTTCTTCGCCTCGGCGCTTGACAGGTCGAAGCTCTCGATCGCGCGGTTCGCCAGGGTCCGGGCCGTGCCGTCGGTGATGTGGGCGTTGCGCAGGAAGTGCTGGAGCTCGGTCTTCGCCGCGGTCGCACCGTATTGATCGTAGACGGTCACGGATTGGTCGATCGCTCGTGCCGTGCGGGCTTGCTCGACGGCGGCCACCGCCTCGGCATCACGCGTTGCCACGACCTTGGCCGGATCAGTCGTGATCGTCGTCGACAGCGTGGCGTCGGCGCGGTGCTCGCTACCGTCGACTGGATCGGTCCACGAGAGATAAAACGGGCCTACCTCGGGCTGGTTCACGTCGGCGTGAAAGACGACCTTCCTGGCTTCACCTTCGCCGAGATCCGCGAGCTCAACATTCACGCCGATCTTGATGTGGTTCGTCGGATACCCGTACGCATCGCCGATCGTGGTGCCGCTCTCGGCGTATAGCGCGACGTGCGTCGCGACGATGTTGCGCAAGCCTCGCAGCTCGGACGCGAAGACGCGATCGAGCGCCGTCGCATCCCTCGAGAAGTAGTAGTGACCGTGACCGGCGTCGCCGATCCGCGCCATCGTCTGCTCGTCGAAGTCCAGGCCAACACCGACCGCCGTGATCGAGACACCGCTCGCGGCCGTCTGACCCGCGAGGGCGACGAGCTCGTCGCGATCGCGAATCCCGAGGTTCGCTTCACCATCGGAGATGAACAGCATGCGTTCGGTTCGGCCACTCGCGGGCCCGAGAACGTTGGCGCCACGCGTGATGCCGCAGGAGGCGCAGGTCCCACCGCTAGCGACGATCCGATCGATCGCATCGGCAGCGGCGAGCTTACGCTCGTGGTCGGCGCGCCCTGCGCCGACCACGAGCTCGTCGCGATCGGAGAACGTGACGACCGCGAACGTGTCGGTCGGGCCGAGCGCGTCGATGAACGCGACTGCCGCGCGCTTGGCATTCTCCATCGGCTCGCCGTGCATCGACGCCGAGCGATCGAGGACGATCACGACCGCGACATCGTGACGACGTTCGCCGCTCATCCCGACGGGCATCTGGATCAACACGGCGACGTCCTGCGCGCCCGCGAGGACCTGCGCCGAGGTCAGCTTCGCGCGCAGAATCTCGCCCGTGGTGGTCGTCGTCGGAGGCACGGGCAGCTCTTTGACGAGGTGCGTCGAACGCGGCTGCAACACCAGCGCGGCGACGAGCGCGGTACCCGCGGCAGTGACGGCAAACGCGGTGCGAGCACGCGAGTAGAGGGCGACCATGGCTGGTTATGAACGCAGAACAGCGGGTTGCGATCTGTTTCTATCCAAAACCATAAACTTCGTTAAAACCGAAAAAATAGTCACATTTAGCGGACCTACCCAACATCTAGATCTTCCACACGGTTCCGTTGAAAGAACCTGTTGCGAGAAAGCTGCTTGACGAGTTGCGTCATAACCGTTAAACCCCGGTCATGACGAACGCTCAAGAACGCAAAGCACAGGAGCGGCAGGCCCGTCGCCGCCGTATCCAAGAAGCGGCCCGAACCGTATTCGCTGAGCGCGGCTACGGCGGGGCATCGATCGAGCTGATCGCTCGCGCGGCCCAGCTTTCGGTCGGCGCGATCTACCTCTACTTCCGCTCGAAGGAAGACCTCTACGTCTCGCTCATCGAGGACGCCCTGACGGTGTTCGATGTCGAGATGGGTCAGGTCCGCGAGCACACCGAAGTGGGCAAGCGCCTCCACGACACCTGGGCCATCCTGGTCCGCTGGGCCGAACGTGATGCGGAGGGTCCGCGCATCCTCCGCCTGCTCGCCCAGCCCGCGGTTCGCCCGCAGCTGTCGGACGAAGTTGTTGCCGCGGTGTCCTCTGGTATCGCCCGCATCCAAGATCACATCGGCGCCTGCGTGGCCGATGGCATCCACGCAAACCTGTATCGCCAGGTCAACGCGCGAGAGATCGCGGACCTCGCGTGGTCGGTGCTGCTCGGCAGCCTCGACGCGGCCGAGATGTACTCGAACCTCACGATGCAGGCGGATGGCCTCCAGGCTCGGTCGGACCGCGCGTTGCTGCTGATCGAGAACGCTCTGGCTCCGGCCGTTGGCAACGCGCTTCGCGCCGTTGCGTAGTTAACGTCCGCACATCGTCGAGGGTGCTACCTTCAACGAAATGCGGGTGTGCCCTCGCTGCGATACGAAGACCGACGAATCGGGGACCTTCTGTCCCGACTGCGGAACTTCGTTTATCGAGCAGCACCTCGCGGAGACGCACATCAAGACCGCCGTGCGGGGTGTGGTCGCGTCGCCCGATGTCGATCCGAACGCTACGACAGGCGCGATCGAAGCGCAGCCGCCCGAGCACGGCGAGCCCGCTGCGGGCAACCTCGTCGGCTTGACGATCGATCACCAGTTCGTCGTCGAAGGCGAGCTCGGTGGTGGTGCGTTCGGCTACGTGTATCGAGGTCGCCAGCTCGGACTCGATCGCGCGGTCGCGATCAAAGTGCCGACGCATCAGATCGCGGCCGATCCGGTGATGGCAAAGCGGTTCGCACGAGAAGCGCGCTCGGCCGCCAAGATCCAGCATCCGGGGGTCGTCGCGATCCACGCGGTCGGCGAGCTCACCGATGGTCGGCCCTACCTCGTCATGCAGTTCGTCGAGGGGCAACCGCTCGATCGGATCTTCGAGGATGGGCCCCTGCCCCCTGCCCGTGCGGTGCGGATCATGCGCGCGATCGCGAGCGCTCTGTCGGAGACGCATGCCGCCGGCGTCGTGCATCGAGATCTCAAGCCGTCGAACATCATGTGGCGGCGCGATCGCAACGGCGACGATCAGCTAACGATCGTCGATTTCGGCATCGCGGCGAGCAAGCCCGGCACCGCCGATGCGTCGCGGCTGACCGCCCACGGCTTGATCGGCACGCCGCACTACATGTCGCCGGAGCAAGCCCACGGCGAAGCCGTCGATGCGCGCGCGGATCTCTACGCGCTCGGCTGTTTGTTGTTCGAGCTCGTCACCGGCGCGCCGCCCTTTGAAGGCTCGGCATTCGAGGTCTTGCTCGCGCACCTCGGCAAGCAACCGCCGGCACCGAGCACGCGCAACACGGATCTGCCCGAGGTCATCGACGGCATGGTCGCTCACCTGCTCGCGAAGAAGCCCGACGATCGCCCGCAGACCGCGGATGAAGTCGTGACCCTCGCCGATGTCGCGCTTGCCGAGCTCGCGACCTCGAGCGCGGATGACTCGAGTGATCGCACGGCGAAGAAGAAGAAGCAGCTCGCGCGAGTGCTGCGTCGCCCCACCTCGCAGACGCGGCCCGACTTGCCCGACGATTATCTCGCAGCGCTCGCGGGCACACCGATGTCACCGGTGCGGGGCCGGCTCGCGCTGCGTTTCGCGCTCGGCCTGACCGCCGGGGTCGCGCTCGCGAGCGTCGGTTTCACGGTATTCGGTCACGCGCACGTCCCGCCCGGGGCTGCGGCCGCGGGCCCCGGCGAGGCTGACGACACGACCGATGAAGGTGTCGCGGGCAGCGGCGAGCCGCGCGAGCGTCAGATCAACGACGACGATGGCGATGTCGTGATCCACGTGACCGTTCCCGATCCGATCGTGGCGCACCAGGCGATCCGGCCGAAGATCGAGATCAAGAACAAGCTCGGTCAGCCGATCCAGACCGCGGAGCTCGTGGTCACGATCGCCGATGCGAACGGTCCGACGGGGCTGGTCGCGCATCCGCGGCACAGTGGGCCGGGATACGTGTTCAAGTACACGTTCCCGCATCCGGGGCAGTACGTGATGAGAGTGTTTCCACCGTCGGTCGCGTCCGCGTTCGAAATTCCATTGGAGGTTCGGTAGCCCGCTACTCTTCTTTTTCTTTTCCCTGCGCGTCGCCGTCGGAGAAGTTGACCTTGCCGCTGAAGCGCTCACCCTCGCCGAGGATCTTGAACGTGGTCGAGGCATAGACTTTGCCCTTGTTCTCGATCGTCATCTGGATATTCTTGTTCACACCCATCTGCTTCTTGTCGAGCGTGATCTTCGAGACGATCGTCTTCTGGCCGCGCTCGTCGTTGAAGTTTTCGCTCGTCGCGAGCAGCTGGTTGCCGCCCTTGCCGAGCTCGTAGAACTTGATGACGTACTCGACGTCGTTGAGCGGCGTCTTGAGGAACGCGGCGAAATAGATCGTCCACGTGTGGTCGGTCTTGTCTTCGTAGAAGTTGCTGCCCGACTGCTTCCGGATCAGCGCGGTATACGCCGACGGGCTCTTCGCCGTCTGCGGGTAGCGCTTCGTCGACGTCATGATCTTGCCGTTGAAGGCATGACCCGGATCGTCCGCGACGGCTGGCCGCGCGGTTACGACGAGAGCAAGTGCGAGGAGCGTTCCGACAACGAGGGCGCGCATGCCGCGCGAGAATACACGATCAGGTTTCGAGTAGAGCCCGAATCGCGTCGAGACCGGCTCGGTCCGGTGCATCGGGGCCATCGATCCGACCCGCGATCTCGACCGCACGACGCGCAAGGGCGCGATAGATCTCGGCAAGGCTGGGCTTGGCGCCTAGTGCATCGAGATGACGTTGAATCGTAGCGACGTCGCCACGTCGAATCGGGCCGGTCAGGCCTCCGGTCGTGCCGCGCGCCGAGATGTTACGCAGCGCGCCCGCGGCGAGCGGGATCAGTGCGCGCACCGCATCGGTCGAATTCACGCCGGCCGCCGAAAGCACTTCGGCCGCCGCATCGATCGCCGCGACGACGTAGTTCGACGCGAGCGCGGCCGCCGTGTGATACGCCGCCATCTGGGTCGAATCGAGCGCGAGCTGGATGCCCCCGATCGCGGCGACGAGCTTGCCGGCGTACGACCGGCCCTTCTCGTCACCCTCGACGCCGAACACCGTGCCCTTGAGTGTGCGCATCGCCGCTTTGCCATCGGCGATCGCCGACAGCGGATGCATCGTGCCGACGCCGCCGACCTTGTCGCGAACCTTCGCGAGCAGCTCCTCGGCGGAGGCCGCGCCCGCGCAGTGGAGCAACACGTGACGCTTGTTGACGAGGCCGGTGCCGACGAGCATCTCGGCGACTTCGCCGATCACTCCATCGCGCACCGCGAGGACGACGACCTCGGCTTCGAGCAAGACATCGGGCGGCGCCGACGAGAACGCGGCGACACCCGCGGCCGAACCGGCCGCACGCGCGCTCGGTGGCTTGCGTGCCCACAGGCCGAGCACCGGGACACCGCCGAGGCGCAGCGCGCCTGCGAGCGCGGTGGCGACGGGGCCAGCGCCGATCACGAATGTGGTGGGATTGCGCGCGGTCATTTGTACAGGCCTCGAGCGGCGATATACCGCAGTACGTCGCTCGGCAAAAGGGACGCCGCGTGCGGGTCGCCTGCCGCGACGAGCTCGCGAGCATGGGTCGCGGATATTTCGGGCATCACGACGCCGGTTTCACCGAGCTCGGTCGTTCCCGGAGGCAACGCGAAGCCCGAACGCCCGACCACGATCGGCGGCGCGAGCGCGGCGAGGTCGCCCCAGCGGTACCACTTGTGGGTCTCGGCGAGGATGTCGCCACCGATCACGAGACGGAACTGATGCTCGGGATGGTGCTCGCCCAGCAGCTCGACCAGCTCGAGCGTGCGGCTCGAGACAAACCCCGGTTGCTGCGCGAGCGCCTCTTCGGCGCGGCTGACCTTCGCGCGCGCACCGAGCGCGCCGATCGCGAGCTTGCACATCGCGATGCGATCGGCGTACGGCGCGAGCTCCTTGTGGAATGGATGGACGTAGGTCGGCACGAACCACAGCTCGTCGACCGCGCAGGTCTCGAGAACGTAGAGCGCGACCAGCTGATGCGCGACGTGCGGCGGATTGAACGAGCCGCCGAACAGCGCGACCCTCATGTGTACAACCGGTACTCGGCGACTTCTTCGGCGAACGTGCCTTCGTCGCGCGGCCAGCGCTGCGCGAGGTCGTCGAGCGACGCGCCGGCTTCGATGCCAGTCCGCAGCGCGGCGGTCCCGGCGAGTAGATCGATCGCGGGAATCTGGTCGACGAACTCGTACGCCTTGGTCCGCCATGCGAACTGCGCAGGATCGAGATCGTGCGCGGCCTTGAGGAACGCGACACCGGTGCGGTACGAGCGAAACTGCTCCGCATTCGTGATGTGGATCTGGACGCCGCCACACGCAGTCTTCGCGTGCTTCTGAAAGCCCGGCGTGAACACCGCGGGCCGGAACCGGACACCCGGAAGATCCATCGCGGTCAGCGCGGCCGCGAGGGCGGTGCCATCGAGGTGCGGCGCGCCCGCGAGCTCGAACGGCCGCGTGCAGCCCCGCGCCTCCGACAGCTCGGTCCCTTCGACGAGGCACATGCCCGGATACACGAGTGCGGTGTCGACGGTCGGCATGTTCGGCGACGGCAGCACCCACGGCAGGCCGGTGTGCTCGAACCACATGTCGCGCTGCCAGCCGCGCATGCCGATCACCGCGAGCTCGAGATCCAGTTTCTCGACGCTGTGTCGCCAGCGCGCGATCTCACCGGCGGTGAGGCCGTGGCGATTCGGGCACGACACGAGGCCCACGAACGATTCAAAGCCGGGCTCGATCGCGGGGCCTTCGACGTGGATGCCGCCGATCGGATTGGGCCGATCGAGAACCACGAACTGCTTGCCCGCCTTCGCGCACGCGCGCATCGCAAGCACCATCGTCCACACGAACGTGTAGTAGCGGCTGCCGATATCCTGGACGTCGTAGATCACGACGTCGACGTGGTCGAGCATCGCGGCGGTCGGCGTGAGCGAGGCTTCGGTGTGACCGTACAGGCTGAACTCAGGCAGGCCGGTAAGCCGGTCGCGCGCGTCGTCGATCGTCATCATGTCCTGGGCATCGCCGCGCACGCCGTGCTCCGGCCCGAACAGCGCGGTCACGTTCATCGTGGGCCGGAGCAGCTCGATCATGTGTCGGAGCTCGGCGTCGACCGAGGTCGGGTTGCAGATGAGCCCCACGCGTCTTCCAGCGAGGGCGGGAAGTCCATCGCTCGCCAAACGCGCGAGCCCGGTCTGCACGGCCATGGCCCGAACCTACCCTATTCGAGAATTCCCTACACCGCGGTTGGCTCACGCGATGAGCCGCTCACCCGCCGAACTAACGGCTACTGAGCGGTGCCGTTGGCGAAGTCGGTGTTGATCGCGGTCTCGACCTTCGCGAGCTCCGCGGCGGTCGAAAAGATCACACCGAGCTCCCGGTTGTAGCCGAGCGAGCCGCCCGAAAAGTTCTCCGAGCCGACGTAGCCCTTGGCGCACTGCGTGCCGCTGCAATCGATCACGATCGCCTTGGCGTGGATGTACGGGTTCGCCATCGTGCCACTGCCGGACATCGGGCCGGTGACGACGACCTTGCCGCCCGCGGTCTTGACGCGCGCGATCGCGGTCGCGTTCGGGCTCGAGTTGCCGATGATCACGCGGACCGCGACGCTGCGATGCGCGGCACTCACGAGCGAGTCGACGATGCCGCCGGTGTTGAGATCACTGAGCTCTTCACCTTCGAGATCGACGGTTGTCGTCGCGGCATTGATCAGGGCGACCAGATCCGCGCGCGCATTCGTGTTCGCGACGACGAGCGCCCCGGACGGCGTGATGGCTTGGAGTGCGAAGTCGGCCTCGAACACGGCCTTCGCTTCGGCGATATCGGCGGCACCGGTATCGATCGCGAGGTACTCGCGATTCTCGCTCGGCGCGGTGCCGGTCGCATTCATGGTCATGATCCATGCCTGCGACGCATCGATGATGATGCACTTCTCGTGGGTGTACGTGAAGGTCGGGTTCGACCACACGACGGTCGCGCC
>JAYWCI010000333.1:0-3843 GCA_043780895.1 Kofleriaceae bacterium
TGCGAGGTCGCGACCGAACAGGATCACGCGACCTCGGTCCGGCGGAAGCAAGCCCATCATCAGCTTGAGCAGCACGGACTTCCCAGACCCGCTGCGCCCCACGATCACGGTGGTTTTGCCCGGAAGGATCCGCAGATCGAGCCCTCGCAGGACTTGCTTGGCACCGAATGCGATCGAGACGTCGACGAGCTCGATCACGGGCTGACCGGCATCGAGCGGCCACCGATGGACACCAGGAACCAGAAGGTTCTCCTGTCCCGGCGTGGCACTCACCGCCATTGGAAGCCGCTGCGGGCTTGCCACGCCTGAGTTACCGGCACGCGGAAGCCCCGATGGCGCGTTGGCGGCTCAGATGCGAGCGCCAGTGGAGTCGGCGGGCGCGAGCGAGATCGCGGATCGATCAGGTCCCCCATCGTCATCGGCATGCGACGACGAGTTGCACAGCTCGTGCCGTCATCGACGTCTCGCAGAGTGCAGCGTGCCACCGGCTGACGACCAGGCCCGCCCGCGGCACTGCCCTTGCTGGGACCGAGGCTATGTCCATCACCAAGATCTCGTCTCTCGAGAAGACTCTTCACCGTGACTACGACGAGGTGCTCGCAGGCATTCCAGCTGTACTCGCCACCGAGGGCTTCGGGGTCCTGACACAGATCGACGTGCGCGAGACGCTGCAAGCGAAACTCGGCGTTCCCTTTCGTCGCTACAAGATCCTCGGCGCCTGCAACCCGGCTCTTGCTCACCAGGCGCTCGGAGTCGTGCTCGAGGTCGGCGTGATGCTGCCGTGCAACGTCATCGTGTACGAGCGCGACGGCGGCGGCGCGACCGTGGTGGCGATCGATCCGGCGCAGACCATGGCGTCGCAGGATCCGCGGCTCGGCGAGATCGCAGCAGAGGTGCGGCAACGGCTCGTCCGCGTGCTCGAACAGCTCTGAGCGGAGCTCTCGGGAGTCAGCCGCCTTTCAGGTATGTCCAGCCGGCCTCTTGCTTGCGAACTACCTCGGCGACGCCGGAGTCGACTGTGGTCGCGGCGCGCAAGAGTTGAGACTTGTCGATGCCCAGCTTCTTCATGGTGTTCTGGCAGGCCGCGAACACCACGCCCTCGGTCGCGAGTTGTCCGACACGCTCTCCGAGTGGGGTCGTGCTCGCGATCAGAAGGCCGAGACCCTTGCCGTGCGAGACGACCTCGACTTCGGTCGCTCGCGCCCCGAGCGCTCTGCGAACATTCTCGACATTGTTGAGTACGCCTTCCCAGACCTTGGGATCGTCGGAGGTCAGCTCGAACAGCACGCGGTGCATTGCGGATGTCGCTGTCATGGCGCTCTCCTCGGGCTTCTCGCCGACGCGCAGGTGAAGACAGTCGTGTGCGAACATGACCTCGCCGCGAAACGCGGTGCGCACGGATGCGAGCGCGGCGTCGGCTTCGGCCTCGACGTCCGGTGGAATATGGCTGAGGATCAGCGTCGCGACGCCGGCCTGTGACGCTACCTCTCCGATTCGCGCCGGCGGCGTGTGCAGCTCGTACAGCTCCGCGGGTGAGCCCGGTGGATCGAGGACGGCCGCGTCGTAGACGAGCACGGTCGCGCCGCGAGCGAGCGCCGCGATCTGGCCGCGCTTGGAGGCCAGGTCTCCGGAGATCACCACGCTGTGCCCGCGATACTCGATGCGATAGGCAACCGCGGGCACGTCACGGTGATCGACTGCGGCCGCGGTGATCGTCACGCCGTCCTCCTGGATGATGGTCTCGGGTGCACGCTCGAGATCGAACGCGATGTCCGTGGCCTCGAGCTTCAGGGGGTTGCGAAACGTCGACAGGTACGCGAACGCACCCTGAGGACCCAGCAATCGCTCGATGAACGTGGACGTGCTCGGGTAGAGCCCTTGTCCCGACGGCCCGACGATCCGGAAGCGAAGGGGGCCCTTGCCGAGCAGATCGCGCGATTTGACGAGATCCGGAACGTCACCGGCGTGATCGATGTGGAGGTGGGTGAGCAGGATGGTGTCGAGCTTGTCACTGGCGAGCCCGCTCTCGCCGAGGCGCGTGAACGATCCGGATCCGGCATCGATCATGTAGCGAGGCGTGCCGGCGATCGCAATGACATAGCTCGCGGCGGCTCGGCCTGCGGCGCGCGGCCCACCCGAGCCGAGGACAATCAAGTCGAGCCCGTTCCCTAGCTCGAACGGTTTGCATGTTGCTCGTGCCGCGTTGCCTGGCATGCCGGTGGCTCCCTGCTTGTGGGCCGACGTCGTTGGTTGGCCAGTCGTCTGGGCGCATCCGGCCACCGAGACAATCGCCAACATCAAAGCTCGGATCATGAGCGCAGAAGTGCATCACGCGTGCCGCCTCCAGTGCATCTGTGAATGCCCATCTGGTCCACCCTGGACCTTCACGTCGTCGCGCGCGTCCAAGCCTTGCTAGCCTGTCCCTACGATGACCGACCCCGAAGCCATCCCGCGGCTCCGCCCGCGCCGTCTCGTGCCCGTCCTGGGTACGCTCGCCGGAGCGGCGGCCGGCTTCGCGTTCTATTGGTTCTTTGGCTGCGATAGCGGTTGACCGTCGCAATCGAACCCGCTGCTCACCACCGGTCTGGGTGCTGCGCTCGGGCTCGTTGCGACCGTGAGTCGCTAAGGTCAGCTCGCTGTAGATTGTGCACGGTCGCGCGGTCGGGAGCGCGTGGTGACATGGGCGCACGCTGCTTCCCCGCGACGTCGAGAGCAGCCGTCCTGGCATGTCTCGTGCTCGCCCTGTACGAGGCCATGTTCTTCCAGCGGATCAAGACCCCCGGAATCGCGCACAACGCCTACCTCGTCGGCGACAAGGAGCAGGCGATCTTGGTCGACCCGCGCCGTGACATCGAGGAGTACCTCAAGGTCGCGCGGGAGAACGAAATCATCATCAAGTATGTCCTGGAGACCCACCGCCAGGAAGACTTCGTGATCGGATCGAAGGCGGTCGCAGAACGCACCGACGCGAAGATCGTGTCGCTGGATCACGATCTGTTCGGGCACTCGGACATCCGGTTGAAGGATGGGGAGAAGCTGACCGCGGGTGGTCTCGTGGTCCAGGCGCTTCACACTCCCGGGCACACGCCGGAGAGCACGTGCTACGCGCTCTTTCTCGAGCAGATTCCAGATCGCGCGTGGGCCGTGCTCACCGGCGATACGCTGTTCATCGGCGAGACCGGCCGCACCGATCTGACCGATCCGAAGAAGACTCGCGAGCACGCCGGCATCCTGTTCGATGTCATCCACGCGAAGCTTCTTCCGCTCGGCGATCAGACCCTGCTATGGCCTGCGCACGGTTCGGGATCCGTCTGTGGCGGCAACATCGCCGAGCGAGACGAGTCGACGCTGGGGCTGGAGCGCTCCTGTAACCCGGTGTTCACCAAGAGTCGCGCCGAGTTCATCGAGGCGAAGCTCCGCGAGCGGATTCCGCGACCGCCGTACTTCACGCTGATGGAGAAGGTGAACCTCAAGGGAGGCATCCCGATCGCGAAGCGCCCGGACGCGATTCCGTTGCTGCTGGCGAAGAAGTTCGCATCCGAGATCAAACAGGGCATCGTCCTCGATGGGCGTGATCCGGAAGCGTTCGCAGGCGGACATATTCCTGGCTCGTACGGCATGTGGCTCGAGGGAATGGCGATCTTCGGCGGCTGGCTCGCGAATCAGACCACACCGGTGTTTCTCGTCCTCGACGAGATTAAACAGCTCGAGACCGCGGTGCTGTCCCTCGCCCGGCTCGGAGTCGATGGCGTCGCGGGCGTGCTCGCCGGTGGGTTCGACGCGTGGCGCGACGCGGGTCAGCCGATCGCATACTCGGGGACGATCGCACCCCGCGAGCTTGCC
>JAYWCI010000334.1:0-8174 GCA_043780895.1 Kofleriaceae bacterium
CGGATCGGGAGCGGCATCGCTCGCGCCGATCATCGCCTCGATGGGCGAGGCGGAGGCGTTGCGTTCGCCGCTCTCGCTGGCTTCGTGCGCGCTCGCCGGAACGTTGGCGCCGCGCACCAGCTCGCCGCGCTCCAACATGCCCCAGAACAGCTCGAGCCGGTCGCGCTCCTTCTGCACCTCGGTGTGGAACGCCTGGCGCATCGCCATGCCGACGTCGGTCTGGCCGTACTGCGGATCGTGGCTGGCGAGGAACTGCTCGAGCGCACGCTGCATCTCGTCGGCGTCTTGGTAGCGATCGTCGGCCTCGCGCGAGAGCGCTTTCATGACGATGGCATCGAGTGCCGGTGGCACGCCGGGCGCCTTTTTGGAGGGCGGTACGACCTTGGCGTCGCGCACCAGCTCGAGCGTGGCGAAGTCCGTCTCGCCGTAGAACAAGCGCGTGCTGGTCAAGAGCTCGTGCAGGCAGATGCCCATCGCAAACACGTCGGAGCGATGATCGATCGGCAGGCCGCGGATCATCTCCGGGCTCATGTAGCCGAACTTGCCCTTGAGGATGCCGGCTTGCGTCTTCTGGCTCTGCGAGGCGGCGCGCGCGACGCCGAAGTCGATCAGCTTTACCGCGCCTGAGTAGCCGACGATGATGTTCTGCGGCGACACGTCGCGATGGACGACACCGGCGAGCGTTCCGTCGGCGTTCGCGAGCTCGTGCGCTTCGGCGAGACCGGCGCACGCGTCGAGCACGATGCGCACCGCGATCGGAACCGGGATCCGCTGTGCGCGGCGCAGGAGCGCGGAGAGGGGCGGCCCCTCGACGTAGTCCATCACGAGCATGAGCTCGCCGCCGCGTTGCTCGAGCTCCCGGATCCCGACGACATTCGGATGATGCATCCGCTCGAGCAGCTGGGCTTCGGCGGCGAGCGCGCGGGCGAACACCGGATTGTCGAGGAGGTGAGGATGCGTGCGCTTGATCGCGACGATCTCCTTCGCGGGGTCGTCGCGCCGCACCCCGACATAGACGCTCGCCATACCACCCGATGCGAGGCGCAAGAGGAGCCGATACGCCGAGCCCCGTGGCTCGGTCAGCGCGTGCTGTGTGGCCATCTCCACCCCCGAGCTTATCAGGGCCTCAGGGTTTATTGATCTCGTACCGAGCGAGCAGCTTTCCCAGGTACGAGCGGTCGAGGCCCGCCATCCGCGCGGCCATGGTCTGGTGGCCGTTCGTGTGACGCATCAACGCCTGGAGATAGAGCTTCGTGAAGCGCTCCGCGAGGTCGTCCTTCTGTTCCGCGTACGTCCGGTGCACGTCGATCGACTCGGCGAGCGCGCGCTCGAGGGTTGCATCGACGGTGGCCGCTGACCCGGGCAAGCGGCCGATCGCGGCATAGGACTGCACGGCATTGCGGAGCTCGCGGACATTGCCCGGCCACACGCGCGCGACGAGTTGCTCGACGAGCTCGGGAGGCAACGCGGCGAGACCGGCAGCCTGTGCGAACGCCTGGGCGAGCGGACGCACGTCCTCCGGCCGCTCGCGGAGCGCTGGGACGCGAAGCGTGACGACAGCCAGGCGGTAGTAGAGGTCGCCGCGAAACCGACCCGCGCCAACCTCCTCCTCGAGGTCGCGATTGGTTGCTGCGAGGACCCGGACCTTCACGTGCTTGGTGGTGTCGTCGCCGATCGGGCGAATCTCGCCCGATTCGAGGGCGCGGAGCAGCATCGGTTGAACCTCGAGCGGGAGCTCGCCGATCTCGTCGAGAAATAGCGTGCCGCCATCGGCCGATTCGAACGCTCCCTTGCGGGCTTCGACCGCGCCACTGAACGCGCCGCGCTTGTGGCCGAACAGCTCGCTCGCGACGAGCTCGCGCGGCAGCGCACCGCAATTCACGACGGTCATCGGTCCATCGGAGACCGCGGAGCCTTGATGGATCGCGTGCGCGATGAGCTCCTTGCCCACCCCGGAGTCGCCGATCACGAGCACGTTGACGAGGGCGCCATCGAGCCGGGTGAGGACCGTGAACAGCTTCCGCATCGCGAGCGAGGCACCGATGATGCCGCGGAATGTCGTGTCGGGATGGACCAGATCTGACTCGAGCGCGCCGACATCGACATCCACGGCGATCTCCGCCGACCCGAGCTTCACGTGGACACCGAGCCCGAGGACCATGCTCTCGAAGCGATGTCCAAGATAGAACGTGCCGTTGCGGCTGCCGAGGTCGCGGATCCGGACGCCTTCGGGCGAGAGCTCGACCTCGGCGTGGCGGCGCGAGACGGTGGCGTCGGGAATGCAGAGGTCGCAGTCGGGCGCGGAGCCGATCACGCACGTGCCGGCCGTGAGCTTCAACGTCGTGCGCGTGGCCGGCGTGATCACCCGCAAGATCGCGCCGAGAGGGCGGGGCGGCGGCCGCGAGACCATCGGTGAGGTCGCTTGCTCGGGAGTACGCGAGGCCACGCTGGCAGCATAGAGCGTGATCCAGTTTCACAAAAGCGGAGTCGAGTCCGCACTCGACCGTGCAACCACCCGAAAAGGTTGATCCGGGCGCTGGCACCTACGTTGCGATGAAGGGTCGGCATGAAGCACCAAGCCAAGCACCTCGTCGCCCTGGTCGCGAGTACCGTCCTCGCGCACGGCTGTGCGGCGGACGACGACGCTGCCGAGCTCGACACCATCGACGCGGCCACCGGCGAGTCAGCCAACTGCACCGCCGTTACCGGAGCTGGCTCGCTCACGGACGCCACCGGGAACCTGTGGACGCTCGCCGGGACGAGCGGGAGCTACACCGTGGCCGAGAACGGCACAGCGGCGGGCACGTCCGCCCACGTGGAGGAGCTCTACTACGCGAGCCATGTCGTCTATCACTCGAACACGGCCGGCGGCTGGTGGTCGTGGACGGGTGGCGCCTGGAAAGCCGCGAGCAATCCGACGACGGCCTGTCATCCACCCTCGGCGAGCGGCACGACCATCCCGCCCGCGGCCCAGATCTACGGCAAGGGTGGCGAGGTCTGGACGGTCGCGGGTGGCGTCGTCTACGAGAACGGTACCGTCGCGGGCTTCAGCGCGGGGGTCACGACGTTGCTCTCGTACGGCGACACGATCTATCAGCAGAACTCCGCTGGCAACTGGTGGTCCTGGAGCAGCGCGACCGCCGCGTGGGTCGCGGCCTCGGGCGATCCGCGGGTGAGCGATAGCTGCTTGCCGTTCGCGATGCCGTCGCAGGCGACCTTGTTCGCATCGCCGAAGAAGGTGTTCGCGCACTATTTCTATCCGTACCCGCTCTCGCTCGATAACAAGGCGGCAAGCGTGGACTACTACAACGCCAACTACCTCGCGCCAAGCGGCGAGGCGAACAAGTGGCTGGGGAATGGTGGGCTCCTTCGATCCCGTCCGCTTCCCGTCGCGCCGGGCGCGGCCGCGACCTTCAAGCTCGACAACATGAAGAAGGAGATCAAGCTCGCGATGGCGGCGGGGATCACCGGCTTCACCGTGGACGTGATGAGCGCGAATGAAGCGGTCGTCGGAAGCCGATTGCAGACGCTCTATGCAGCCGCAGCCGCCGTCGATTCGCGCTTCAAGATCGTCGTGATGCCCGACATGTCCGCGCTCGGCACCGATGCTGCCGCGGTCGAGACCATCGTCGAATCGATCGCTTCGAACCCGGCCGCGTACAAGCTCGCCGATGGCCGCCTCGTCGTCTCGCCGTTCGACGCCAACAAGGACACCGTGGCGTGGTGGCAGACGGTGATGTCCGCGCTGTCCGCGAAGGGCATCAAGGTCGCGTTCGTGCCGGTCTTCCTGGGCTGGCAAACCTACGCGTCGAGCTTCGCCTCGATCAGCTACGGGCTCAGCGACTGGGGAACGGCGACCCCGACCTCCCAGGCAGCGATGCAGACGTGGCCCGCGACCGCGCACGCAGCGGGCAAGATCTTCATGACCCCGATCGACAATCAGCAGTACCGGCCGAAGAACTTCCTCTACTGGGAATCCAGCGGAAGCCAGGCGTTCCGGAACGGGTGGAACAGCGCGATCGCCGGCGGTGCCGACTGGGTCCAGGACGTGACCTGGAACGACTTCTCGGAGAGTGGTCAGATCGAGCCGTACACGGACGGGACGTTGCGCGGTGACATCGGGACCGGCTTCTACCACCTCAACGCATACTACGCGTCGTGGTTCCTGACCGGCACGCAGCCGCAGATCACGAAGGATGTCCTCTACTACGTCCATCGCCGCGAGCCGACCAATGCGGCGGCACCGGCGCAAACGAAGGCGACGACGGTGGTCGGGTCGGCCGGTGAGAATGACATCGAGCTGCTCGCGTTTCTCACGGCGCCCGGCACGCTCTCGATCACGATCGGCGGCCACACCACGACGAAGAGCGCTCCCGCCGGCATCACGTCATTCAAGGTTCCCCTCGCGGCGGGCACGCCGAAGTTCTCGCTCGCTCGCGGCGGGTCGACCGTGATCTCGTTCAACAGCGGCGTGCAGATCTACGGTGCCAGCGGCCTACCGGGTGGCACGCTTGATCTCACCTACTGGAGCGGCAGCGCCACCGCTGCGGGCACGTGCAGCATCACGTTGCCCTAAGTTAGACGGCGAAGCGCGCCACGCTCAGCAGTTGAGCGTCATCTGGCGCCCGACGGCGAGCGCGTCGCCCTCGGCGAGCGTCCCGCCTGTGTATTCCGTGAGGCTCCCCTCGTTGCTTCGCCCGGTAGCCGCGGTCGGTCCCCGCCTATCCTCGCTCGGTGTCGGTCATCACGAATGCCCTGCGGCTGCCCCCGCCGTGGCTCGCGTAGTCATCCCGCGTCGGGATGCCACGCTTCGGGATCGACCACGACGCCAAACGCGACGACGGTCAGCGCGACGTCGATGACTCGAGCAGATCGATGTCGTAGGGCTCGGCGAGCCCGTGGAGATCGCTCGCCGGCGAGCGCGATACGGAGCGCGACTGCCGCTGGATCCTCGACCGAGTTCGCGAGCACGGCGCCCAACGAATGCCCGACGATCGCGAGCCGATCGCCGAGCCGCGCGCGGATGAACGCGAGCGGGTCGCGCGGTGGTGCGTGCTCGATCAGCCGCACCACCTTGCTTGGCACCAGCAACGGCAGCTCCTTCGGTCCTCCCATCACGGCCGCAAGGCCGATGCCCGGCATCTCGGGTGCGAGCACGACGAATCCCCGGCTCGCCCAGTGCGTCGCGAGGAACGCGCTCTGCGCGCGGAAGGACGCGGCGCCGTGCAAGAACACGATCGCTGGGTAGCGACCATGGCTGTCGTCAACAGGCAGCTCTCGCGTGCACGAGCATTCGAGCCACGCGTTGTCGGCATCGGGAATCTTCGCCGCCTCGGCTCGCGGCATCGCTTCGCGCAGATCGTAGCGCGCATGCGGGTGCCCTCGCTCCGAGCCGGGCGCCGCGGGATACCAGACCTCGACGGTCGTACCTTCAAGGTCGATCGTGGTCACCCCGACCGGCCACGGACCGGGCGCAGCTCGCTCTTCTCGGACCACCGGCTCGATGCCTGCACACGCGCCACCGGCGACATCTGCACCACGACACGCGCCGAGCACACACAACACACCGGTCAACCTGTGATCGAACACCCTGGAATCTCGACCCCGAGCATACGTTCGAGCAGGAGCCCACGGGCTTCGGCGCTGCCCACAATCATGTTGCGAGATGTGACCGGCGCGCGGAGGTTTCCGGGACTGGTTTCGGGCCGAACTCCAGACCGTGAACTTTGCGACCCGGCAGGTTTCTGACGTCAGTTGTTTCGGTGAGTTCGACGAGCCACGCGGCTGGTCTAGATGTTGCTTTACGCCGACCATGCTTCGATGGGTCGTAGCGGTGGTCCTGGTCACCGCGCCATTTGCGCGAGCGGACGACGGTCCCGATCCAGCGGTGACCGTTCGCGGAGTCGGGGCCGTGGGGTTCGGCCAGGTCGGGATGGCGGACGGACACTTCGGATCGGTGAGCATCGCCGCCGGACTCGAAGGTGTGTACTGGTTCGAGCCTGGCATTGGCGCCGGTCTGCGTCTGAGCCACAGCGTATTCGCGCCGTTCAGCCCGAGCAGCACGGATGCGAATCTCGTGCATTGGGACGAGGAGCTCGTCCCGGAGCTGATCTTTCGTGGGCCCTTCCGACGGTTCAAGCATGGTGCGGTGTCGCTTCAAAGCACGGTCGGCGCCGGCTTTGCCGAGGTCCGCACCATGGATCTCAGCGATATCCACGGTCACGAGGAGCACGTCACGGGCTCGGCGAAGGAAGTCGCGAAGACGCAATCAGTGCTCGCTACCGCAGCGATTGCTGTCGCGGTTCGGTTGTCGTGGTTCGAGCTCTCGTTCGGCGTACGCGGGCAAGTCAACAGCGTCAAAGACTGGGCGATCGGACCACAAGTGACTCTCGGCGCGACGTTCTGATCGCCCCGTCGACCCTGTCCTTTGCGCACGCGTAACATGTGAATCGCGCGCTCGAATCGCAGATCCTGGACGAACGAGATCGGTGGCTTGCCGACCGACGCTGTAGCGTGCGCTCGCTGGCTCCGACCGCACGCGCCGCCTTGGCGAGCTCGACCGGCTCTGCGCATAGTCCTCGGCGTCGACTCGTGCCGCGCTGTCGACCGAGCGAGGCGACGGAGGCCCAGGTGTGATAGCGAAGCGTTCCGTCGTGATCGACGCCGCGCTCGGCTCGCGAGTGCTACCGGTTTCATTGATGGACCCTGTAGTCGCGGTCATCGACCCGTTGGATCGCGGTGACCGCGCCGGTCTGGCCCCGTTGTCCTCCGCCCACGCGTGGCGTCCCCGCGTCGTCCCCTCACGCCCGACTGCCGCGGAGTCCGCGAGCACGAGCACAGCGATCCCCAGCTCGATGAGGCTCGCGCGCAGGCTCCATTCGGCGGCTCTATTGGTGAACGCGCGGCGACATAACGTTCGGGCCCTGCCCATGGTAACTGCCGGCACATCCTTTGCTGAAGGCTTCCCCACATGACGAATCGCCTTGAACTGCTGCTCGGCGGGCTGCCAATCGCGACGTCTCACTCGCCTGGCAGCACCGCACGAGCTCCGAGATCGAAGCGCGCTGGGGGGCACCGGCCATGCGCGATCGCAACAACCGCGATGGCCTGCTGAGGTGGACGTTCGATCGCGTGTTCATCAACCTGCCACGCTGCTCGACATCGCCGCCCCGCCGCTCGGTCTGGTCGGGACGTTCGCCTCGCCGCCTCGTCGAGCGACGCCGGCAGCGCGCTCGGCCTCGATCTGAACGCGAGCACCGCCGTCACTTCGGAACCGTCGGTATCGGCATCAACGTCAACTGACGCGGCAGATCATCTCGCTCGTTGCCGACGTTGTTGAACGAGATGGCCGCGATGATCTTGAATCTCGGCGACGTCCCATCCGCGCGCACGTTGCGCCTGGACGGCTATGCGCCGATGCTCGCGGTGGGATATAGCGCGTCGGCTCATCAGCCAAGCGCGACGACGGTGCTGGCTCCACCCGCGCCGACGAGCGCGTGCCCACGCGTAGGCGCGGTTACGGCGTGGGTCGCACGTCGCCCAAGCCGCCGCCATTGACCACCTGCGCGTAGCCCGCTGACTGCAACGCACGTTGCGCATTGCCGGCGCGATATCCGGATGCGCAGTACGCGACGATCGGTTGATCCTTTCGTGCGACCTTGGCGACGTCGCTCATCCGACCCGCGAGCTCCTCGACGGGGATGTTGATCGCGTGATCGAGGTGTCCCTCCGCGAACTCCTCGGGCGTCCGCACATCGAAGACCACCGCGCCGTTCGCGATCATCTGGCGAGCACGCGCGGGGTCCTTGGGCGCCGGCCCCGGAGCGACCGCGGAGCCGGCCTTTGCCGGCGCATCCGCCGAGGTCGAGCAACCCATCACCGTGAGTCCGAGAGCGAGCGCGACGCGTGACATCATCCACCTCGCTTAGCACGACCAGCGACGCGAGCGCGGCCAGGCCGGCACCGCGCGCTACGCCACGGAGACCGGGCTGTCGGTGTGCAACGAACGCTCGTACTGGCGAATGAAGGCGATCTGGTTGATCAACGAGAGTCCGAACGTGCATGCCAGGTCACCACAGTGCCCGCGCTGCGGCGATGCCTTGCGCGTGATCGCGTTCATTACCGACCGACACGTCACCGCACACATCCTCGAACACCTCGGCCTGACCTCCGAC
>JAYWCI010000335.1:0-5544 GCA_043780895.1 Kofleriaceae bacterium
GCAACGGGCACGACGAGCTCGAGCGCAATCGCAATGACACCGAGCGGCTGTTGCAGCAGGTGCGCCGGATCGAGCAGACGCTGGTACCCGTGGTCGGTGCGGCGGTCGAGCAGCGCGCGGGCGATACGTTGCTGGCTAATAAAATGGTCCAGATCATCGAGCTGCTCGAGCAACTCGATGCGCGCCTGAGCCGCTAGGTTCGCACGGCCATAACGAAGACCGGATCGAAGCTCCCGAGCGCAAGCGCAGCTATCGAGCTATCGTCGGCCTGATGCTCCACCGCTACACGTGTGCCGACTACGTCGGGCTCGAGCGGATCAGCCAGACCAAGCACGAGTTCCTCGACGGCGAGATCTAGGGGATGGCCGGTGGCTCGGAAGACCACCCGGCCATCGCGGCGAGCATGATCGCGGCATTCATCAATGCGCTCGGCGACCGGCCGTGTCGCGTCCACACCTCGGATCTCCGGATCTATGTCGAGGCGGTCGGACTCGCGACCTTCCCCGATGTCTCCGTGATCTGCGGCCCGCTCGAGCACCACGCTCCGAGTCCCGACGCCACCGCGCTCAACCCGGCCGTTCTGGTCGAGGTCACGAGCGACTCGTCGGAGGACTACGATACGACCACCAAGCTCGATGCCTACAAGGCGATCCCGTCGCTGCTCGAGTACGTCGTGGTCTCGCACCGCGAGCGGCGCATCACCGTACATCGCCGAGCCGACAACGCCTGGCTCAAGCGGGTCGCCATCGCCGGCGGTCAAATCCGCGTCGAGACGCTCGGCGCCGAGTTCGCGGTCGATGTGATCTATCGGAGCAGTGCGATCAGCTGAGTCTCGACCCTCGGGGCCTCGACCGAAGACCGGCACGCGGGATCGTCCGCTCCACACCCTCTTGATCCGTCTCTGGCCGTTGCCGGTCTTGGCAGAACGCTGACTACCGGCGCACGCGCCCTGCGTGGGATCTCACCGGTGCAGGTCGTGTCGCACGTGGCAGTAGCAGTTCATCGATCGACTGCCGCGACCTTTCGAGGACCAGGTACTTCGGTCATGCCGATCGGCGGCGCTTTCAGCAGGCCGCGATCGAGCAGCCACGTCGCCGGCTCGCTCACGGCTGGCGCTTCGTAGTCTCTTGGGAGTCCGGCGTCCTTCGGAATCTTCTCGCGCCACCCGCGGAACGCGAGGCCACTCGCATACGGATCCAGCCGGCCGCCGAGCAGCGTGTAGGCACCGTCGTCATCGCAGTGACGCCGCCAGTTATTGAGCACGTATGCGACGGCGTTTCGAACCTGACGAACCGAGCCGAGACTCTCGCAATGGTAGCGGTCCGCGAACACGCGACCCGAACGTGCAATCCTCCGTCGACGTGAGTACGCCGCATTGAGCCGCTTGGCCGCCGAGATCTGAAAGGCACGAATGCCGTTGGCGAGGCACTTTTGATCGTTCGCCTCGACGATCAAGTGGAGGTGCGTGTTCTGTACGCTGACGTGCACGATGCGAAACTGATCGCGACGTGCGAGTACGGTGAGAAGTGCGAGCCGAATGGCTGCGTACATGTCGAGGCGGCGCAACCAACCAATCTCGTCTGTCACGCGCAACGTGATGTGCTGCGGATGGCGCTTGTTCATCGCGGTGCGCTGTTCATGCGAGGCGCCTGCACGGTCGCCATTCGGCTTGCGTCCGGCTCCGGGTCGGGCGCCACCACGATGCTGGTTGTTCTTATCGAGCTTCGGAAGGTGAAGCTCGGTCTGGACGTGGCGTTTGCGAGGGCGCCCCATGATGAAAATCTAGCTTCGCGGTCGCGATTTGTCAAAATTGATTAGGCGTATATTATGTCGTCGGAGACCGCCCCGAGTCTCGGCGAAGTCTCACGAACGCGCGCGCGTTGAAGTCGTTGTTCGGTAACTCGGACCTCCCCGCAAACGAGACCGCGAACGTTCCGCCGGAACCGGTCCAAAAGGCGTAAGACCGTGGCCGCGCCGCTGTTCGCGATCTCGCCTGGCGTCTCTGTAGTTCGTCGATCGAGCCGGCTCTGTGCGTATTTGTGCGCGAGCAACCTTCGGCTCGGGCTGCTGATCAACTTCAACGCGCCGGTTCTGACGCGAGGCGTTTGTCGCGTCGTTCGCTAACGACGCACGCAGGTTCCGTGCGGCCCGCAACGTATCGGCCCGCGAACGGCCCGCGTCCCCGGCGGCGCAGCCGCCAACCCCACCTTCGCTCCTCGGCGGAGCAGCCGCCCTTCCATCCGCTGTTCGGCCTTTGTCGCCTCTCTTCCTTCGTGACGGTAAAGGATCGCGCCACGCAGCCGCGTGCGCGAAGGCTCGCGACCGATCTAAGCTTCGCGCATGGCCAAGCTCGTGTTCGGGATGATGCAATCGCTGGACGGCTACGTCGATGACGCGACGGGTACGCTGTGCATGCCGCCTCCCGGCCCCGTGGTGTTTCGTCACTTCATCGATGTCGTCGCAGGCCACGTCGGCTGCATTTACGGCAGGCGGATCTACGAAGTGATGCGCTACTGGGATGTCGATCAGCCGGAGTGGGACACGCCCGAGCGCGAGTTCGCCGCCGCGTGGCGAGGACAACCGAAGTGGGTCGCGTCGCGCACGCTCACCGCAGTCGGTCCAAATGCGACGCTGATTCGCGGCGACGTGCTCGCGTTCGTACGTGAGCTGAAGGCGACGGTCGAGGGCGAGCTCGACGTCGCGGGGCCGGAGCTCGCGGCGGTCATCTCGCCGCTGATCGACGAGTACCGGGTGTACGCCCGGCCGTTCGTACTCGGTGCTGGTAAGCCGTTCTTCGCAGGCGCTCGGCCACCGTTGCGCTTGGTCTCGACCCAGCGTCTCGGGGACGAAGTGGTGCAGTCTGTCTACGTTCCTGCGTGACGAACTACGGTTCGCACGACGCGAGCACGAGCTTCTGCACGAGCTGTCGCGGGTGATCCTCGACGGTGTTCAGAGCTTCATCCACGCAACTGGCGTAATAGGCCGCGACCAGGTACTCGCCGTGAGGGAGCGGGCCGAACCAGTACACGCCGCGCGCGCTGGTGATCGCCTCGACTCGTCGCACCGCGCCGCTACTCGCCACGATCGTAGCTCCTTGGAGGAAGTGGCCGGTCTCGTCGCAGACAGCGCCGAACATCGATGCCGAATCGGGAACATCGGAGTAATCGGGTGCCGAAGGGCAGGGTGATGGTAGCGACCTGCGAGACGGAGTGGGCACGATCGGTGGACTCGCTTCGCGTCGCACCGCTCCAGGTCGCACCGGTGCCGGACTGGCTCCACACGCTGCAAACAAGCCGACGATCAGCGCTCGCATTACTCGGTCGCGAACAGCGTCGCCATCGACGAGCGCTTGATCTGAACTTCGACGAGCTCGCCGATGGTGCCGATGCCAGCGGGAAGGATCACGCTCTTGAAGCCATCGCTGCGACCGACGAGCTGCGCCGGGTCGCGCTTGCTCGGGCCCGTGACGAGCACGCGCTCGTTGCGACCGACGTGGGCGGCGAAGACCTCGCCGCTGATCTTGGTCTGAAGATCGACGATGTCGGTGAGGCGGCGCGCCTTGATGGCGGGCGGGACGTCGTCGGGGAGCTTCTTCGCCGCGAATGTGAGGTCGCGCTCGGAGTACGAGAACATGAACGCGCTATCGAAGCGCAGCTCGCGCATGAGAGCGAGCGTCTGCTGATGATCGTCGTCGTTCTCGCCGGAGAAGCCGGAGAGGATGTCGGTCGAGAGCGAGATCCGCGGCATGGCGGCGCGGAGGGCGCCGACGATGTCGCGGTAGTCCTGCACGGTGTAGCCGCGGCGCATGCGCTCGAGGACGACGTCGGAGCCGGACTGGACCGGGAGGTGGACGTACTTGCAGACCTTCGGCTCCTCGGCGATCGCGGCGATCACGTCAGCGGTGAAGTCGACCGGGTAGGGCGAGGTGAACCGGATGCGCTCGATCCCATCGATCTTGGCGACGGCACGGAGCAGCTCGGCGAACGTGACCTCGCCCTCGTTGCCGTCGGGCCAGCGATAGGAGTTGACGGTCTGGCCGAGGAGCGTGACCTCGCGATAGCCGGCTTCGGCGAGCTCGCGCACCTGGCGGAGGACTTCGCGAGGTGGCGCACCACGCTCGCGACCGCGCGTGAACGGCACGACGCAGAAGGTGCAGAACTTGTCGCAGCCGCGCTGGATCGTGACGAAGCCGCTGACGCCATCGCCGCCGGCAGCGCCGGAGAGGCCGTCGTAGGTCTCCTCTTTGTCGAGGCGCACGTCGATCTGGCGCTTGGTCGGACCCGCCTGTGCCGTGCGTGCGGCCGCGAGCATCTCGCCGATCCGGCGATAGCTATCGGGACCGGCGATCACGTCGACGGCGGGCGCGCGCTCGGCGAGGCCTTCCTTGAGGTGCTCGGCCATGCAGCCGACGATCGCGAGGACCGCGCCCGGGCGCTTCTTCTTGAGGGCGCCGAGCTCGCGCGCGCGCGCGATCACGCGGTCTTCTGCCTTCTCGCGCACCGCGCAGGTGTTGATCAGCATCACGTCGGCCTGGTCGGCGCGCTCGGTCATCGCGTAGCCCGCGGTGGCGAGCACGCTGCCGATCAGGTCGCTGTCCGCGACGTTCATCTGGCAGCCGTAGGTCTCCATGTAGACGCGCGGCGCATCGGGCGCGATCACGGGAGCAGGGCGCGAGGCTTCCGCGCGCTTGCCCAGGGGGATCAACTGTTCCGACATGGCCCGGCTGTTTACCACATCAGCGTCGAGGCGCTGATCCTGAATTAGGGGCTGGGAGCAGGCCTCAGCGCGCCAGAGCGGCGGCGCGTATCCTGTAGTCGTCCGCGTAGGCGGGCTCGTTCTTCGCGGTCCATGCCGCCGCGAGCTCGCGACAGCGTTCTGCCTCGAGCCGGGGCGAGAGCTCGCCGGCTGCGCGCATGCCGTCGAGGATCGCGATCGCGTCGTCGGTCCGGCCGACCGCGAGGAGCGCCATACCGCGGGTGTGCTGGAGCGCGGGCACGTCGGGCCGCAGGGCGCTCGCTTCGTCGCTCAGGGCGAGTGCTGCATGCGGGTCGCTGCCGCGTGCGAGCACCGCGCACGCGCGATTGTTGAGCCACACAGCGCGCTCTTGGGTATCGAGCTTCGCGCCATCGATCGTGGCGAGCAGGCGCTCGGCGAGCTCGAGCTCGCCGGCGGCAACGTGACAGCCGATGCGCGAGTGCAGCGCGGCTCGCTCGCGGGTGGCCGAGCGCGTGAGTGCGCCGATGATCCGGTAGCGCCGCACCGCATTCGGGAACCGGCCGGACTCGAACATCGCGTGGGCGCTGCGCGGCAACCACAGCCACAGCCAGAGCACGGCTACGAGGTCGAGCGCGAGCGCGACGAGCAGTCCGATCTTGCCCGCGAGCGAGCCAAGGGCGATCGGAAATGCGGCGAGGATCGCGATCCACGCGAGCATTCGCGCCACGGATCGCAAGGGCCGCATGGCGACAGCATACTGGCGAAGCGATGCAACGGTCTGGCGGGGTGCCGGGTCAAAACGCGGCGATGCGGGCCTGGCGTGTGGTT
>JAYWCI010000336.1:0-24191 GCA_043780895.1 Kofleriaceae bacterium
GGGTTGGCGATCGCATGTGCGACTGCGACGTCGCCGTTGGCGTCTGCGATGGCCGCATCCGCGATCAGAAGATCGAAACCATGCACGTGGAACAGGTCCAGCGCCTGCGCGAGGTTGAGAGTACGAGGTGCCTCGCAAAATGCCTGTGAAGATTTGCAAATGGCAGTCAGGAACAACAGATGTACGATGCGACTATTCACGGTGTGTCCTGTCCAAGACGTTGAAGAGTGACCTACGATGGTGATCGTGCTTTCACGGCGGGATGAAGAGTTGATGAATTGGCCGCATGTTCGGAACCGCCCCGGGACATGTGCCTCTCCAACCAATCTTAATGTCGGCTTCGAGCGCTGGAGTTGACGGTACGCCGAGAATTTGCGACGTGAGGTCATGGCGGATCACCGGGACGGGAAGCTCCCGCGATTGGACTGAGATGAGCCGCTCGTGCGCCTTCAAGAAGAATCGCTGAACGATGTTCCTGGTGTGTCTTGGAGTTGTCGCGATCTTGTGGCTGCGCATGTTTCGATTGCGCCCCAAACCGGCGCCTGTGCCTGCGCAGACACCGGCCGGACCGACCCCGACTCCCACACCGACGCCCACACCTCCGGCAGGGACCGAGATGATCGACGCCCGGCTCGCTCATCCGAAGGCGGCGGTGGCTGTCCTCGCAGGCGCATACGCCCTGTTCACGGTCTGGATGTTCGTTGCTTGGTATTCGCATCACCAACCCAACCGCAAGTTCAAGTGGGGTGGAGATGGCTGGTTGGGACCGAGGACCTACGCGGGTGGCGCCGACAAGTTCGGACATGCGTGGTCAACCATGTCGCTCGCGCGCCTCGGGACGTACATCCTGACCGCCGGTGGCGGCTACGGGCGGCGGAAGGCCAGCTTGTTCTCTGCGGCTCTGTCGCAACTCTTGTTCACGGGCGTCGAGGTCAGGGACGGAACGTTCTACGAGTTTTCGTTCAGCGATCTCGCGGGTGACGCGTCGGGTGCGATCCTCGCGCTTCTCCTCGACAACTTCCCGCGCCTCGACGAGCTGGTCGACTATCGGGTCCAGTACTTTCCAAGCGAGATGTACAAGCGGAAGGTGCTCGGGACATCTCCCTGTTTGTACAGCGGTTGCTCGCGATGGAATGTCGCGGAGGATTACTCGGGTGAAACCTACCTGTTGGCGTTTCACCTCGCCGGGATCAAGGCCATCCGCAATACCAGGTTCGGTTCGGCGAGCCGATTCGTCGATGTCGCGGCCGGCTTCGATACGCGCAACTACAAGCCCGACCCAGACGCCGATGTGAACGACGCACCTCGACAGGAGATGTTCGCGGGCCTGGCGTTCAACGCGCAGGGCTTCTTCGACTGGTTGCTCGAAGACCGCAAGACCCCCGGAGCTCAAAAAGCGCGCAAGGTCGCGCATGGCCTGTTCGAGGTGTTTAACCTCCCTGGCGCCTCGATTCCGCTCATCCGCCGCCGGCGCTTCCGGCCGCCGAACAAGCCCCGTCAACTTCATCGGTAGCGCGTGGTATACGGGCGTACGATGTCCGAGTCTCGAATGTCCGAGTCTCGAGACGCGCGGGCCGCTCCGATCGTGCTTGACGGGCTGCGCAGTTACTTCAAAACGACGGTCGCGCTGGACGGCATCGACGCCACGATCGTGGGCCGAATCACCGGTCTCCTCGGTCCCAACGGCGCCGGCAAGTCGACGCTCTTGAAGTGCATGCTCGGCTTGATCGGGTTCGAGGGTGAAGCCAGGGTGCTCGGCCTCGACAGCCGCACGGACGGAGCCCGGATACGAGATCGCGTGGGCTACATGCCCGAACAGGACGCTCTGGTGCTCGGACTCGACGCTGTACAGCTGTGCACGTTCGTCGGAGAGCTTTCGGGCTTGCCCCGCAATGCCGCGATCGAACGCGCGCACTTCGTGTTGGATCACGTCGGAATTCAGGACAAGCGCTACCAGGCGGTCGAAGGCTTCTCGACAGGGCTAAAACAGCGCGTAAAACTCGCGCAGGCCCTCGTTCACGATCCGGAGGTGTTGTTTCTCGACGAGCCGACCAGCGGTCTCGATCCTCGGTCGCGCGACGCGATGCTCGCGTTGATCGAGGAACTACCGGAGCGCTGTGCCTGTTCCGTCGTATTGTCGACGCACCTGCTGCACGATGTCGAGCGAGTCTGCGATCACGCGCTAATACTCGACCGCGGTAAACTGCGGTTTTGTGGGACCGTCGCCGAACTGCGTGGCCTTGGAACACGTACCGGAATGTTGATCAGCGTCGATGGTCAAGCCGATCGGCTCGCAGCTCTACTCGCCGCCGCCGGAGCACGATGCGCGGTGCGTGGCGACATCGAGCTCGTCGTTCACTTACCTGCCCACACCACGAGCGAGCTCGTGTTTACGAAAGCTCACGAGGTAGGTGTGCAGATTCGCGGTGTCGCGCCCGACCTCGAGAGCGTCGAAGCGGCGTTTTTCCAAATTATCACCGCGAGTCGTGGAGCGCCATCGCCGTGAATGCGCCGTCGAGCGTACGGCGTGGTGGGTACGAGCCGTACGGGAGTGTTCGGCGTGGGTCGGCGACGCGCTGGCGCGTGTTCGCGCGCTATCAACTCGAAGTGGCTTGGCAAACCTGGTGGCGCTATCGGCTCGCGTTGCTGATCGCGGTCATGGTCACTGCCACGTTCGCGGGGCTGATGTACTTCCTGTCGGACAGCTCGATGTTTCGTGGGTTCCGCCGCTTGGGTGGCGGGGAGCTGGCGATCGCCGATGGTGTATTGCCCGCATCGATACAGTGGTATCGGCGAGCGGCCTTCGTCCTGAGCCTCACGGTGACCGCGGGTTCGATCAGTGGAGATCGAGAGAGCGGTGCTTTTGCATTGTACATCGCGAGGTCCACGCGACCTGTAGATTACCTGGCAGGCAAACTCGTCGCGATCGTCGGCATGACCGCGATCCTGACCCTGGCCGGGCCCGTACTCCTCGCAGTGCTTCGCCTGGGATTGTTCGAGGATACGTCGTCACTGATGTCTCATCTGTGGCTCGTCCCGGCGATGGTCGTCACCGGGGCTTTGTCGACGTTGACGTACGCGCTCGTTCCTCTCGCGTGCTCTGCGTTGTTCGCAACGCGTCGGAGAGCTATCTCCGTATGGGTGGGATACTGGCTCCTCGCCGGTTCCGTCTTCGCGTTGCTCGGCACCATGACCTCCGGCTGGATCTCCGCGTTCGACCTCGCGAGCGCGCTGGATTCCGTTACGTACCAGCTGTTCGACCTTCATCTCGTGCGGCGACTCCAGATGCCGTGCGAGGTCGCGGTCGCGTCGATCGCGCTTCACGTCGTGGCAGCGTTCTGGATCGTCTGGTATCGCATTCACGCTGCCTATCAACCGGGGGTGCTGGGATCATGACCCCAGAGATCGTGAACATCGCGGCCTGTACGAAGTGGTATGGACGGGTCATTGGAGTGTCGGATATTAACTGGCAGTTTGGCGGTGGCATCGTCGGAATGCTAGGCACGAATGGCGCAGGCAAGTCGACACTCATGAAGATGCTTGTCGGGCTGGTGCAACCGTCTCGAGGCTCGCTCGACGTGTTCGGGAGATCGCCGTTTCTTGACCCCGATGTTCGCTGTCGAATTGGGTACGCGCCCGAGCACGATCAGATGTGGGACGGGCTAACGGCGATCGAGCTCGTCACGATTCTTGCGGAGCTGACAGGAATGGCCAAAGGGGCCGCGAAGCGAGCTGCCGACGCCGCACTCGCGTCTGTGGGACTTGTCGAAGACCGCGATCGGCGCGTGGGTGAGCTTTCGAAGGGCGCGCGCCAACGGGTGAAGCTCGCTACCGCGATCGCCCATGATCCGGATCTGCTCGTCCTTGACGAGCCGTTCACTGGCATCGACCCGATCGCCCGCAGAGACATCATCGCTGGCATCCGGGCCCTCGCCGATGCCGGGAAGACGATCGTGGTTTCGAGTCACGTGCTGCAAGAGGTCGAAGCTCTAACGTCCGAGATCGTAGTGCTGAGTCGCGGCCGAATCGTCGCTGCCGGTTCGGTGCTCGAGATCCGCCGAGAGCTCGATCGGGATCCCCATCGCGTTCGAATCGACTGCGATCACCCCCGGATCGCCGCTGCGCTGCTCGTGCGGTGCGAAAAGGTCACCCAGGTCACGGTCGAGCGCGGCGCAGTGATCGTCGCGACGACTGACCTCGACCAACTCTACGCAGAGGTTGCTTCGTGTGCGAAAGAGCGACGTTTTGTCGTCGGCGCACTGAAAACGATAGACTACGATCTCGAATCAATCTTCAATTATCTAACTTGCGATGCGAACCGTCATGAGTAGTCGCGCAAAGCGGCGAGCGATATTGGCCGCGCTGTCGCGCTTGACTCTCCGTCGGTTCATTCGTAGTCACAATCCACTACTGTGCGTGGTCCTTGCCACGATACCGATCGTCTTCGCAGGCGCCCTCCGCGGGCGCGCAGCGCTCTCGAGTCGAATCCTCGAGGTCGAAGATCTGCTGCTGGTAGTCTTGTGCGGCATTGTCGTCTCGGCCGCTATCTCTCACGACCTGGAGGATCGAGCGGCGACGTACCTGTGGTGCCGGCCGGTGCGGCGCTCGAGTCCGATGGTGGTCAACCTCGTCGTGCTCGGTCCACTTGTCGTGTGTTCCGTCGTGGCGAGCTGGTCGGTTGCGCATGCCATCGGTCTTGGCTGGCTGCCTCCGGCACGTTGCGTGGTCGGACTCTCCCTCGGGGCAAGCGCAGCGTGTGCCGTCGGCGCTGCCATCGCCTCGCTCGCTCCCCGTCAAGGGATGGTGCTATCGATCCTGTATTTGTTGGTCGATGACATGATCGGTAGGATTCCAGCCAACATCAGCGTGATTAGTGTGTTGCATAACACCAACGTTCTCGCGAGCTCTACCGCCGAGTCTCACGGAACTATGACCGCTGTACTGGGTTTGTGCTTGGCGGTCACGGTGTGGCAGGGACTCGCGCTGGTGCGGGCTCGACGCGGCCCTTAGGTACCGGTCGCCGCACGACGATCAGATCTGCACCCACCCCAATCACCCGCACTGACTTACAGCCGCTCGCGATCGTTTTCTTCGTCAGTCCGTCGTCGCCTCGCGTCCGCACGGCGCATGGGATCCGGCCACGAGCGGGGCAGAGAACGCTGCAAGCTCGACCTCGATGTTGTCGGTGCGAAATCCCGAAGGTCCAGTGAGGGCGAGTGCCTCTGCGGGGACGGGGCCGCGCCATGCGACCTGCCCGTCCACCCATGCCGTTAGCTCGTTGCCGACAACCTCGCCACGCAGCTCGTGGGCACCGGTAAGCGCTGGAATCGGACGCGTGGTGCCGCGGAGCTTCGTGTACCCCGCCGCCCCGCACTGCGCGTGCGTGCGACTTCCTGCATTCAGCTTGAGCGAAACTTCGAGTCGCGGTTTGTCGGACCTCCACATCACGTACAATACGTTGCAGCTGTCCTGCGCGCGTAGCTTGAGCCCGATCTGGTGCCGCGCTTGCCCCGATGCGAGGTCACGCTCGGTCGTGGTCCTGCCCAGCGCATCGAACGCGAGCCGTCCTGCGGTGCCGCTGGTGTCCGGCGCGATCGCGCGGACCGTCGGGTCGGAGATGCGCGTGCCCTGGATGGTTCCGTGGGTGACGCACCACGCGTCGCGCGCGATCGGGACGACCTCCACCGTGGGCCGATGGTCGCGGGCCGCCGGCTCGGCGTCGGCATGGCACGCGACGAGTAAAAACGCGTAACACGCCTCGCGCTTCATGTTCCGAGCACCTCGTGAAGGGTCGCCAGGTGAGCGACCAGGTAGGCATGCTCGGCGCGAGCCTTGACGAGCTCGAACCAGACCGTCTGGCGATACCGGCTTGCGTCGCTCCCTCCGAGCTTCGAGAGTTGATCGATCTGGTGCTGCAAGTCGTCGACGAGCATCGCGGCCTCCGTTTCACGCTTGGTCTCGATCTCTACGAGCGACTGCAAGCGGCCAATGCTGGCGTCTCCGGTAACGTCGTGCCCCGACCGCACGAATCGCTCTCGTCCAGCCGCCGCGCGCGCGTTGCTGCTCGCCTGGAACAGCGTACCCAGATTGACGGAGACGCCGAGCACCGCAAAGTACGGGCTCGGGGTATCGCGATCGAGATACGAATCGATCCCCGCGCGGATCGAGACTGCGAACGCGGCGATACGCCGCAACCTCCCTTCGCTGCTCTCGACCTCGCGATCAGCGCGCTGGTACGCGGCGAGTGCGCCCGCCATGTTCGCACTCGGCGCGGTCAACATCGCGAGCTGCCGGTGGGTCTCGGTCGAGAGCTGGCGCAACTCCTCGACCCGCAGGCGCGTCGCGTTGGTCTCGCGAGTGGTCGTACGCTGCGCAGCGAGCTCGGCATTGTCGGTCGCCAAGATGGCGGCCGCCTCGACGACGGCGGGATCGAGAACCGCGGCACGCGCCTCGAGTGCATGATATTCGGTCGCGCCGCGGATCGCAGACAACGCTTCGTGACGCCTGCAGTCGGCGTGCGCCCGGTCGCGCTTGACCAATCCTTCATAGATGCCGGTAATCCGAATTCGAACGCCAGCGATCAACCTCGGCCCGACGCTGGTCGATGGCGGCGTCGATGCGTCGGACTGCTCGATGTAACCGAGATTCGAATAGAGCTCCGGCGCCAAGTCGGTCGCGCTTTGCGCATCCGCGGCGCCCTCGACGAAGTCGCAGTAGCCATCCCCTGCGGGCTCGGCAGAGGCGACCCTTGTGGCCACGACGATCGCGCATACGAACGCGCGTCCGATCATAGAAAGAGCGGTGCTCCACCCGCAAATAACACGTCATCCTCGGCGGCAGCAGCTTCTGCTGCATCGAGCTTCATCACGACCATCTGGCCGCGCACCTGCTTGTCGCGCCGAGGATGCCTGAACGTCACTTCGGCTGGAAGCAGCTCGATGACGGTGCCGACCTGGTGGCACAAGACCATCCCGAGCTTGCAGCGATAGAGCTTCGTGCCGGCCTCGGCATTTGCGAGGTTGCCATACGGTACGAAGGCAATCGTCGCGTGGTCGTTGATCGCGCGGAGGTATGCTGAATGCTTGATCGCATCGACGATCTTCGTCTGGCGCGCGACGCCAGCGGTCAACGTACTTCGCGTCTGCAACTCTTTCGCGAGCTCGAGTTTCGAGGTCTCGTACTGGCGCTCGATCTGCAAGACGTCGTAGCTCAGCGCGCCATTGCTGGCTCGGTCGCCGAGGATCGCATCGAGCGCCTTGGTCTGCGCAGCGAGCTCGGTCGCGCGTTGTTCGAACTCCGCTTCGCGCTCGGCGAGGGAGAGGCTCGAGCTCGAGATCTGAGCGAGTTGATACTTGCCTGCAAGCACGTCGTGACGATCGATCAACCCGGCGGCGAGATCGTCGGTCATCCGCTTTCTGGACGACGCGGCATACGCATCATTGCTGCGCCGGATCTCGCTGCGCGCAGTCGCCGCGGTGTGGGCGAGCACACGCACGCGCTCGAGTGCGAGCTTGCGACCATCGAGATCGTGCTGGATCGCCTTGGCAAACTCGATCTGAAACCGCTGCTCGGCTGCGACGGCTCGATCCGCCTGATCGAGCTCGTCGTTCATCGCGTCGCGCTTACCCTGCTGAGTCGCGAGCTCGGATTGCAATGCAACGACCTTCTCGTCACTGCTCGAGATCGCGACCGGCGTCACCCAGCTGCGGCTGAAAAAGTAGAAGATCGTGGTCGTGAGGTACCCGAGCAGCGCCGCGATAATGAGCGTGAGGATCGCGAAGCCGAGCAGCCGGTACGAAGTCACGACGACCTTCGACGCTCGCGTGAGGCTGGGCGCGCGCAGGCCGAGCGCTTCGAACATGTGCCAGCGACCACGGGCCGGCGGTGATGCACGTGCGGCCTCCCCGCGTACGCGTGCGACCGCAGCTTCGAGCTGGTCTGGACGAATCGGCGCGACGCCGAGCATCGTCGCGTTCGGGATCGTGTCGGTGTTCACGCTCATCCCGAGCATCGTGGAATTCGCAGGCTGGTCTCTACCGTTCGCGGCAGCCGCCAGCGAACTCACGCTGACGACCGCCGTCGCCGCTTCGTTCGGGTCTCTCAACACTCGCAGCCGTGCCGTCGACCTGGCTGGTCCAGGAACCGGCGGCGGCGACGACGGCGGCGACTTGGGCAGTCGAGCACGCGCGGAGAATGGCGTCAGGGCGGGCATCCATCCCACCGATAGCAAGAACACCGCCACCCGAAACCGTCGAAGGTTCGATGGGTTCCGAGCTCGCTGTACAGTTTTCCGCGAAGCCGCGGTTCACAGTTTACAGCGGACTGCACAATCGGTTGCACAATCACCCGCCGCAACCCCTTGAAGCCGGGCGACCGGGCGACGGCACTCGTCTTGCTGAACCCGAGCTCGTGACGTTTCCCATCGCGATGCTCATCTTCATCGTGTTCCTGAACCGGTACGTGTTCGGGCTGTACTTCAGGCTCATGCGCGGGAAAGCGATCCAGACCGTGGACCGCACCTACGAGCCGACGGTCACTGTCGTCGTTCCACTCTTCAACGAGGGCCGCTCGATCTACGACACGATCGTTTCACTGGTGCGGCTCGATTATCCCGCGCACAAGCTCTCGGTTACCGTCGTCGATGATTGTTCGACCGATGACAGCTACGAGTGGGCATGCAAGGCCGCAGACGAGTATCCGAACGTTCGCGTGTTGCGGAACCCGCACAACATGGGGAAGCGCAAGGGGATCAATCATGCGGTCCGCGAAGCATGCTCCGAGATCATCGTGTCCGTCGACTCAGACGTGATCGTGTGCCCGACCGCGGTCAAAGAGCTCGTCGCGCAGTTCGCGAGCCCGGACATCGCCGCCGTCGGAGGCAGAGTTCACGTCTCGAACCCGAACGATAACTGGCTCTCGAAGCTCCAAACCATCAAGTACTACTTCGGGCAGGAGCACTTGAAAAATCTCGAGCGTTCGCTCGAGGCGGTGATGTGCTTGTCGGGCTGCCTGACCGCATATCGGCGCAGCGTCTTGATCGAGCTCGAGCCAGTCCTCGAAAACCGCAACATCCTCGGCGTCGCGATCAAGTACGGTGAGGACAGGTTCCTCACGCACCAGATCGTGAAGCGTGGCTACAAGACGCGAATGACGATGGATGCGATGTGCTTCACCAAAGCACCGACCACGCTCCACGGGTACTTCAACCAACAGTTGCGGTGGAAGCGCTCGAACATCGTCGATTTCATCGTTGGCATCGGTCACGCGTGGCGATTTCATCCGCTGCTCTGCCTGCACTACCTCTCGATGCTCGCGCTCTTGATCGTGTATCCGTTCGTGATCGCGGCGCACGTGGTCGAGCATCAGTTCATCGAGCTCGCCGTGTTCCACGCCCAGATCGTCGCGCTCCTCGGTCTGATCTACTACTTCTCGCCGTCGGTGCGCGCGCTGCCTCCTTGGTTGCGTGTCCATCCGCTCTCGTTCTTACCGATGGCGGTGATGATGCCGGTGGCGTACCTGCTGATGACGCCGCTCGGGTTGTTCACCCTGGACAGCTCGAGCTGGGAGACTCGCGGCCACCAGGCCGCATCACCACCACAGCGGCCTCGATGATCGTCGCTGCGCACCAGCCACACTACATTCCGTGGCTCGGCTACCTCGACAAGCTCGCGAAGGCCGATGTCTTCGTCGTGATGGACGACCTCCAGTACGAGGCCCAGAACTTCCAGAATCGCCAGCGACTGAGGCTACCGGATCGCGCCGCATGGTTGACCGTGCCGCTCGAGCACGGCGCGCAGACCGAGCCGATCTGCGCCAAACGCATCGACAACTCTGGCAGTGGCAAGCAGCATTGGCAGCGACGGCACTGGCTCACGGTGGAGACGAACTACCGACGCGCAGCGCACTTCGAACGCTACGCCGATGAGCTGCACGCGATCTACACGCGGCCTTGGACCAGCCTGCTCGAGCTCGATCTCCACATCTTGGAGCTCGCGAAGCGGTGGTTCGGAATCACGACACCGATCGTCCTGTCGTCGACGCTCGACCTGCAGGGCGCCAAGACCGAACGCTTGATCGACATGTGTCACAAGCTCGGCGCGCGCGCCTATCTTTCGGGCCGGGGTGGCTCCACCGGGTACCTCGATGCCGAGCTGATCGGTCGTGCCGGCGTCGGCGTCATCTGGCAATGGTTCAGCCCTCCCGTGCATCCGCAGCGATATCCGGAGCGCGGCTTCGACAGTCACCTCGGCTTCTTCGATCTGCTCCTCAATTGCGGCGAGCGCAGCGCGGATTTGCTGTTCGACCGCGGCCACCCTGCGCGACTTCGCAGGTGCGTGTGAACGGAATCCTTGGAGCGAGAGGCGGCGCGGTGCTCGCGATCGGCGCGCACCCCGATGATCTCGAAATTGGTGCGGGTGGACTGCTCGCTCGCCTGGCAGCGGAGGGGGCGAATGTCACGATGGTAGTTGTCTCGATCCCGAGTGATCGAGAACAGCGCCACGCAGAGGCCATCGCCGGTGCTCGCGAGCTCGCGGCAAAGGTCGTCGTTCTTAACGATGAGTGCACCCGCGTCGAGGATGTCGCGATGCACGAGCTCGTGCGGCGACTCGACTCTGTCATCGGTGACGCTCGACCCGACCTCGTCATCACGCACTCGGCCAACGACCTCCACTGGGACCATGGGCTCGTCCATCGCGCCACGGTCTCCGCGCTCCGCCGAACGCCGTGCGACTTGCTCGCGTTTCTCTCGAGCCCAGAGCTCAACGCCCAGGCGCGAACCATCGGTACGTGCTTCGCCGATGTGACCGCACACATCGAAGCCAAGCTTCGCGCGATTCGCTGTCATCGATCTCAACTTACAAAGCTCGACGTCGAATCCTCTCGCGATCTCGCGCGCGCCATGGGGCGGATAAGTGGCGTCGACTACGCGGAAGTGTACGAAGTCCTGCGCGTCCGGATCTGAAAGCCGTCACAGGAGATCGAAGTTCGCGGTCACGGGCGTGTCGGTCGTCAAGTTGAACACACAGTCGCCCGTGCCCGAGCATGGCCCCTGATTCCATCCCGAGAAGACGCTCACCGAATCTGGCACCGGTGTCAGTCTCATCATGGTGCTGGTATCGAAGTCCGCTGAACAATCCGTCGTGCAGTCGAGCCCGGTCGGGGTCGAGAACACGCGACCAGCGCCGGGTCCGGTGAACGAGAGATCCACCGCGTTGGTCTGCACGAACGTGGCGGTGACGTTCTGGTCCGAGCTGACCGTCAGCTGACACGCCGCGGTTCCGGCGCACGCGCCAGACCAGCTCGCGAACCTCGAGCCCTGATTCGCGGTGGCACTCAAGCCGACCGCCGCGCCCTTCGTTGCGGTCGTCGTGCACGTGCCACCACAGTCGATGCCTAGGTCACCGGTGACCACGCCAGTTCCGGAACCTGTCTTCTCGACCTTCACGAGAAAATCTTGCGCGCACACCTTGGTGTCGTCGGCGTCGTGGCAATGAAGATCATTGCCGCAGGTAAGCCCGTCCGGGCACGCGGACGCGACCCCGCAGTGAATCGCGCACGGGACGAACTGCGGTGCGTAGCATGCGGCCAGCACGAATGTTGCGATGCTGCTGATGATGATGAGTCGCACGGGCCTAGAACCTCACCGTTTTCGACACCGTCGCGCCGCCCGGGACCGGAGCGATCGTGATCGCTTCGTCGCTGCGAAACGCGGCCCACAACACCATTCCGACGCCGGTGGCAAACAACGTACCGCCGACCGCGTAGAGCGTGACGGCGTTACGAGCGGCGTCGCGCCCGCGTTGATCGACACCCTTGATGTCTGCGCCATCGCAGCCGAACTGGCACAGGCTTTCGATGTAGCGAGCTTGGTTCGAGGCGTCATTCGAGAAATACACTGCGGTGCCTGCCGCCGCCAACCCGAGGATCGAGGTCACGAGGCCGCCAACCAGCAGCGCCCGACTTCGCGGCACGACCTCGCGCGGAGCCGGCGGGTTGGCGGAGTGCTCGCGTTCTGTGGTGGCAACGCACGCATCCATGTCGGCGATGAACCGCTCGACCTTGTCGCGGTTATCCGCCGCCGGAAGATTGCGCAAGTAACTCTTATAAAATGTCCGCGCGTGACCGCAGTCGCGAAGTTGCCGGTACGCCTGCGCGATATCAAACAAGAGCAGCGGTTGAGGTACCAGATCGTACGACGCGCGAAACGAGTCGATCGCAGCAGCGTACTCGCCCAGGTCGTAGTGCTTGGTCCCTCGTGCGTAGAGCTCCTTGTCGTCAGCCGCCATCTCGGGACCAGCCGACGCGACCGACGCCATCACGACGAGTATGAGTAGCGATTTCATGGTTTGTCGTAGGGACTTCGGAGCGCGTCGTCGTCTTCCGGGTCTTTGGGAGCCTTGACCGGACCTGGGCTGGGCTCGAGTTTTGTCGGCAAGATCGCAGCTGCTGCGGTCGGCGGCGGCGACGACGGCGGTAGCGACAGCGACGGCGTCTGCTTGCGTGCCGGTCTGCGGGAGCGCTTTGTACTCGTAAGCGAGGACGGTGGCGGGTCTTCCACGTTACGAAGTTTCGGCGCCGCCGTTGGAATGATGGGAGCGATGGCGATCGGGCTCGCGGCGAGCTGGATCGAAGGTGTCGCCGGGGTCGCCGGGGTCGCCGGGGTCCCGATCGAAGAGGCGTCCGCGCTAGAATCGATCGCGAAGGTCGCCACCTTGAGGCAGAGCGCGAGCGCGGAAAGCACCACGGGAATCATCCACACGCGTCGACGCGAGGGTCTGACGGGGGGGCTGCCGCCGAGCCCACTCAAAACTTCGGTCTCGAGCTGTCGCTTGAGGTTGCGATCCAGCGCGTGATCCGAAGGCGGTGCGAGCCCGATCTGCTCGAGCACCGTTTGCACCGTCTGGATCGGCGGCCGAGCCGCAGGATCTTTGCGCAGCATCTCGGACAGCAGAGTGTCGACGAGCTCGGGTAGGTCGGCGTTGAAATCTGAAGGTGCAGGTGGAGGTAACGTGATGTGCTTTGCGACCAGCTCGACCGGGTCCGCTCCAACGAAAGGCGGTCGGCCCGCAAACATCTCGAACGCCATGACGCCGAGTGCGTAGATATCCGTGCTGCCGCTCTCGACCTGTCCTCGCGCCTGCTCGGGCGCCATGTATTGCGGCGTACCCACGATCATGCCGGGCTGCGTGGATGTGACCGAGCCGTCGAGCATCGCGCCATCATTCGTCAGCTTCGCGATACCGAAATCAAGCAGCCGGACCTCGTACGCCAATTTTCGCGAAGCGACCAGGAACACATTGTCGGGCTTCAGATCGCGATGCACGATCCCGACCGCATGCGCGGCCTCGAGTGCGTAGCTGACCTCGAGCAGGATGTGCGCGGCCTCGCGACTCGTCAGGCTTGGCGCGCGCTCCAGCCTGCGGCCCAGACTCTCACCGGTGAGCAGGTCCATCGCGAGGAACGCGCGACCGTCCTCGGTGGTGCCGAAGCCAAAGACATCGACGATATTCGGATGGCCGATGCGGTTGACCGCACGGGCTTCCTGCACGAACCGAGCGACGGCTTCGCTGTTCGCACACAGCTCGTGGTGAAGGACCTTGATCGCGACTCGCTTGTCGATGACCGGGTGGATCGCCTGGTAAACCGTACCCATTCCGCCATGCCCGAGCCGCCGCTCGATCACGTAATCGCCGGCCGCGGTCCCGGGCGGCAGGTCCGTGGCTGACGCGGCGCTCCCCGACCTGGTGTGGACCGTGAGCGGCATCGGCCGCGAGTGTAACGCGGTCGGAGCGCCGTCGCACTTCCAGACCGCGCGAGCGTTCTTCATGATGACGTGAACGCGGACCCGATGTAACATGCCGCACAGCGATGGTAACGACGATCACCGTTGCCGCACCTGCCGCGGCCAGTGACCAACTGCATCTGCTGGTTGTTGGTGATGGCGTACTGGCGACGACCGCATTGCCACTCGTCGGTGCGGTCGTCCTCGGCCGCGCACCCGAATGCGAAATTCGGATCGATGACGGCTCGATCTCGCGCCAGCACGCCGTGCTGCACGTGAACCCGTTGCGGATCGTCGACACGGGTAGCGCGAATGGGACCTGGGTCGCAGATCAGCGGATCGCTTCGAACACGCCACACGAGCTCAAGATCGACGAGCCGGTGCGGCTCGGCACGGTCACCCTCATCGTGCAGCGTCGGACGATGCGCACCCTTCCTCGCCGGGTGCGATCGCACGACTATTTCGAGACCCGGCTCGAAGACGAGTGCGATCGTGCATGGCGTCACGGTCTCGTGTTCGCGGTCGCGCACGCGGTGTTCGAGGAGGGCTGCGCGATTCACGAGGTGCTCGGGCGGAGCTTGCGCGATGGCGATATCGTTGCGTCGTACGCGCCCGGCGAGCTGGAATTGTTGCTCATCGATACGCCTCCGGAGACCGCAAGCCAACTCCTGGGCGCGATCGAACGCGAGCTCGCGTCGCGCGTCGCGATCGGGATCGCGGGCTATCCCCGCGATGGCCGCGAACCGAACGCGTTGGTCGCGAGCGCTCGTCGGCGGGCGCTCGCGACACCCGGTGAGGGCGATGATGTCGTCGTCGTGGGCGAGCGGATGACGGCGTTGCATCGCATCGTCGCCCGGGTCGCGGCCGCCGATATCAGCATCTTGCTCCAAGGCGAGACCGGGGTTGGTAAAGAGGTCGTCGCCGAGCTCATCCATCGCCAGTCCGCGCGTTCGAGCAAGCCATTCGTCAAGCTCAATTGCGCCGCGCTCACGGAGACGCTACTCGAGAGCGAGCTGTTCGGTCACGAGCGCGGCGCATTCACCGGCGCAGCTCAGACCAAACTAGGACTGCTCGAGGTCGCCGAGGGTGGAGTCGTACTACTCGACGAAGTGGGCGAACTGCACCCTTCAAGCCAAGCGAAGCTGCTACGCGTACTGGACGAGCGCATGTTGACGCGCGTGGGTGGGGTGACCCCACGCCCGATCGATATCCGGATCATCTCTGCCACGAACCGCGATCTCGAAGCAGAGGTCGGTCGGGGCGCGTTCCGGCTCGATCTACTCTATCGCCTCAATGCGATGGCGCTCGTCATCCCGCCGCTGCGCGAGCGAGTCGACGAGATCATGCCGCTGGCGCGCATGTTCCTGAGTCAAGTCGCGGTCAAGCTCGGGCGGCCTGTGCCGCGCCTTACCGATCCAGCGGCGATGTTGCTCTGCTCGTACGAGTGGCCGGGCAATGTTCGCGAGCTTCGTAACGTCGTCGAGCGCGCCGTCGTTCTGTGCAACGGCGGGGTGATCGACATCCACGATCTGCCCGAGTCAAAAATGCGTGCCGCGTTCACGACACGGCCGCAGTCGCTCGCGGTCGCTCCATCGCCCGCGCCAGCGCCAGCAGTGGACGAGCGTCAACAGGTCCTCGATGCGCTCGAGGCGTGTCGTGGAAATCAGACTCACGCGGCCAAGCTCCTCGGTGTCTCGCGCCGCACCCTGATCAATTGGATCGAAAAGTTCGCCGTACCGCGTCCGCGCAAGCACTGACTGCCGAGGCCGTGTGGGATCGTGCGCCGCCCCGGCGGCTCATGAGAGGCGAAACGCCACAGCCTTCTTTGCTAGTTGGTTAGTCCTGCCCCGACGCCCCAGTGCGTCGAACGCAGCGAGGCTTTCCTCCCGTTTAGAATGGATTAAGTAGGCAGCGCCCGTTCTATTCGACGCGACAGGACATCGGCCCCTCGGTAGCTTACCAGCGCGTGCATCTAGCCAATGGTCGGCGACGCTTGCCGCCCCAGCTATTGCCGTACAACGCCGCTCCCCACGAGGTTCAACTATGAGATTCGCCGCAGCTGGATTGCTGGTGCTGTTGTCAGCCTGCCCCGACCGCACGATCAGCGAGGTGAAGCCGCTACAAGAGGGGGCGCTCGTCAAACATATCCCGGTGAGTGCCGACGTAGACGTTCTGTTCGTGATCGATAACTCGGCATCAACCGCCGATAAGCAGACCGTGTTCGCTGCCAACTTCCCGAAGTTCGTGGCGGCCTTGGATGCTTTTCCTACGGGACGTCCAAACCTCCACATCGGCGTCGTCGATACAACGATCGATCTCGGTGTGACCGGCTATGCGCCGAGCTGTCCGTCTCCAGATCCAGGTGACAACGGAGTGCTTCAGAATACGGCGCGCGTGACGGGCTGCACCGCGCCCAACGGTCGTTTTCTTTCTGACATCAAGAGCCCGAGCGGTCCGCGTGTCACCAACTACAGCGGCACCCTCGACCAGGCCCTCTCGTGCATCGCACAAGTCGGGGCCAATGGTTGCGGATTTGAAGCACAGTTGGAGGCGATGAAGCGTTCGCTCGATGGGTCTCGCCTCGAGAACAACGGCTTCATTCGCGACGGTGCGTACCTGGCGATCATCTTCCTTACTGACGAAGACGACGCGTCGGTGAAGGACAGCTCTGTATTCTCGCTAGCCGACGCGAGCGTCGGCGGTAAGAACGACTACCGCGTTCAGCCGTTGTTCGCGTACAAGTGCGACACGCCGATCTCGTCGAGCGCAGGCGGTACGTACACGAATTGCGTCCCGCGGTTGGATTCCTACCTCCGCGACCCGGCCTACTACTCGCAATTCCTCAGCACGGTGAAGGATCCCGCGCAGGTAGTTGTTGCGGCGATCGCTGGGCCCCCGCCCGGCGTGATGACCAACGACAATCCGCCTGTGACAGCGATGGCAAACAACGTCCAGGTCGGCCCGCTGCAGCTGGGCGGCAATATGCAGCCGCTCGCGCTCCAACCCTCCTGCAGTGCGACAATCAATGGTAATCCGGCCATCGGCCGTCCGGGCGTTCGGCTTGCCAGCTTCATCAATAGCTTTGGTGATCGCGGCCGCTATTACACGATTTGCCAGAGCGACTATTCAGCTGCGCTCACCGATATTGGCAAGACGCTTTTCAATGCGATCAGCCCCTGTCTCGAAGGCAACATCGACGCGGCGGACGCGGATCCGAACAACCCGGGCCTCCAACTCCAGTGCGTAGTCAACGAGGTCACGAACATCGGCACGATGTCCGCGACGTCGACGCAAATGCCGGCCTGCCCGATGCAAGACGCGACGACGCCAGCCCCGACTGGCCCGCGGCCATGCTGGTGGGTCGACAAGAACACGACGAGCTGTCCCGCGCCTGACGTCGGCTTGGAGATGAACTTTGTCCGAGCCGGCGCCGCGGCTCCTGGGACGACCATCGACGTCGAATGCGCTGTCTCGAACTGAGCATCGCGATTGCGGTCAGCGTGACCGCGTGCGGCAGCGGGGGCGGGTTCGTCGACGCAGCTCTGGTGAAGCCGACCGGCTCCGGCATGTTCTCGTTGACCTGGAGCCAGGCTTCCCCCAGTGGGCAGTCGGAGACCTGTACGCAGGCCAACGCAACTGTTCTGCGTCTTACCTTTGTAGACGCAGCGACCGGTTCGGAGTACGCGGGTACGTACAGTTGCGATCTCGGACTCGGTGTGAGCGGTGCCCTATTCGTCGCAACGTACAATATCGACTTCGATCTCTCCGGTCCCGATGGGACGCTCGCTGTCGCGCCCCGTCAGAACGCTCCCATCATGGATGGCAAGACGACCGAACTTCAACCAGTCGTGTTCGTCACCATGTAGGGACGTTCCTGTGCTTGCTGATGTTGGGATGCGGCGGTCCGACTGACATCCTCGACCTTCGCGAGCAGGCTTACACTGCAGGCGTGCTCAGTCAGCCGACGCTAGACACGCTCGTGTTTCGCGTTCGATACTTGAAGCGTGAGATGCGCGGCAATCTAGCCGGCTGGGAAGCACACTGGCGGATCGCAGAGCTCGCTAACGATCAGCTGGGGTTGCCGCCGTTCTCGCAGCTAGAGCAACCGATGCCGGGTTGGCGTGCGGTTCCAATCAGCCTGCTAGGAATGCAGAACTACGTGCGCATGCGAGCGAACGAGCTGGTCGAAGCACACGATCGCGACGGCCTCGCCTTCCTCGTAAGCGATACGCGTGCGCGTTACGCTCGTGGAATGATCGAGGTCAGTACCTACCTGACTGACGTCGAGACCTGGCTCCGCCGAGCTCAGGCGCACTAACCCCCATCGAACGCGAGTTGGTCGTCTCGCGGAGTGATCTCGCGACAGAGTTCGTTCGCGGGGCGAAGCGTCCGATCGCGGCCGGGCGCTTTGCCTCGACGAGGACCGTGGGCACCAGTTTGTACGCCGACCCGTTGCAACCATGGTCCCGGCGCATACGATAGCGAAATGCGAATGATCGTTACGTCGCTCGTCGTGATGGCAATCTTGAATTCAGGGTGCGCGCTGACATCGCAGAAGCACCTGGCGAAGGGGGCTGCTGCTTCGGACACGAACTGTGAGGTTAGCAATCGTTGGCTGGCTGATATTGCCGGAGCAGTTGTGATGGCGGCGGCTGCGAGTGTTGGCGTGTACGAGGCTACCCGTACCGGAACCCTCGGTAGTACTCAGGTGGGCACCGGCACGGCGCTCGGTGCAGTGGGTGGAATCGGAGCTGTGTTGTTTATCGGATCAGCGTTTGCTGGTGCCGAATGGAACGAGCAGTGCGAGCAGGCGAAAAGTCACTCGACGATGGCGTCCGCATCGCCTTCGATGCCTTGAACACCGCCAACGAGCTTGCTCGTCGGCTCGACGATCGTCGCGCGCTTACAAGATTGCGCAGGCGATCTGATCGCCGAGATCGACGCACGCATCGGCGCGCCCGTCGCCATCGAGATCTCCGAGCCACAACGCGCTGACGTTCGCGGAATCCGGGAGCACCGCGACCGTGGTTCGCGGACCAAAGCCACGCCCGTTGCTCCGAACGCAGCCGATCGTGCCGTCGATCGGCGTGCAGAGGTCTCCATCTCCATCGCCGTCGATATCGGCGATGTCCGTGAGGTCGGGACCGGCGAGAAACGTGTCGATCACGTTGTTCATCGAGAAGCCCCACGCGACGCCATCGGTGCTGAGCGCGGTCTCGGACGCGAGGCCACACGCGGGACCGGTATCGGTGAGCGCGCACCAATCGACTCGGTGATCGCCGTCGAGATCGCGCGGCAGCACGGCGCTGCCGACGGCGGGCCACGACGAGCGCAGCTCGGTCTTGCCGAACGCGGCCAGACCCGACGTGCAGACCACGCCCGCCGCGGCGATGCCGCAGACATCACTCGTGCCATCGCCATCGGCGTCTACGATCGCGAGCGAGCTCGAGGTCGTCGCGCGCGCATCGCTATCGGAGAAGTTCGAGGTGAATCGCGTGGTCGTGAAGTGCACCGTGGACAGCGCGCACAGCACGCCGGCGCTATCGCGACCGCACGCATCGGGAAGGCCATCGCGATCGAGATCACCGATCGTGAGGCTCTGCGGATCGATCGCGAGCGGCGCTGCCGGATCGTCGATCCGCACCGCAGGCGCGAAGGTGCCATCTCCGCGCCCGGGCGCGCACATCAGCCCGGTCGCCGTGATCGCGCACAGATCGGCGAGGCCATCGCCATCGAGATCACCGATCCGGACCGCGCGACCGGTCGCGATGAAGCCGAGGTTCGCGCGGGGCGTGTACGCGAACGCCGGTGCCCATTGCCATTTCGCCGCGTCCGGGCCGCCGCAGGTCTCGGTAGTCACCGAGTCGTCGGCATGCGGGACCACGCAGCGCATGTGCGCGTAATCGAGCAAGGGGCCGATGTCGGGGACGAGCCCGGACCACAGATGATCTTCGTCGTCGAACAAGAACCGCTGCGCCGGGTCGGCGCGATCACAGGCCCCGAGCACGGGCGTGCCGGTCGCATCGATGGCGAGGCAGCCGTGATCGCTGGTGAGCTGACCGTGCGCGAGCGCGAAGCTCGGGGCGGTGGCGCAATCGCCGAGGCCGCTGCCGGTCAAGCATCGCGAGCCGGCGCGGAGCTGGCCGCGCGCTTGTTTGCGGAAGCCGATCGCATAGCGACGACCGAGCCAGGTGTCGTGGCTCGAATCGATCTTGGTGCACGCCGTGCCGCACGCGGCACCGCAGTTCGTGGCGCACGCCTCGTAGTGTGCGAGCACCTCGTGCACGGACGCGAACACCGCGGGGAGCTTGTTCACGGGCTCGTTGCCGATGTTATAGCCGCGATAGGTCAGCAGCTCGGGATCGAGTGTGGTGCGAGCGAGCGCGAGCCCGGTCAGCGCGCCGACGATCATGTGATCGGAGTGGTCGTAGCCGTGGCTCGCCGCGAGATCGAGCGTGCGCACGGTCTCGGGTTGGATCGTGCGCATGATCGCAGCGACCGTCTCGATCAGCTCGTCGCGCGTGTACACGGTCGTGCGATCGGCGACCGTGGTCGCGTTGTCGATCGAGCCCTCCCACAGCCGCAGCAAGCTGTGGTGGAGGTCGCCGTACTTGCCGCCATCCGGATACGCGAGGAAGAGCAGCGAGACATTCTCGGCCTCGAGCCGACAGTCCTGGATCGGATGCTCGAGCACCGTGATCCAGCCACAGTCCCACGCGTGATCGTTCGCGGCATCGCCGTACGCGGCCTCGAGGCCCGCGTAGCGCGGGTTCGCGGCGTCGGTGCCCTTCTTGCCATTGCCCGCGGTGATATAGAGGTTGGTCACGCCGGTCCCGCGTCGCACGGCCTCGATCACGTCGGGCTCCATGAACAAGAGGTCATCGTCCTGATGCGCGACCACGTCGAGATCATGCGTGTGGGCGAGCGATGGGGAGCCGCCAGCGAGGTTGTCACCACAACCCAGCAGCGAGCACACCGCAACTGCGAGACCGCGCACGGTCCGAACTGTACTCGATCAGGCGTCGGTGACAGCTGCGATGACGAGCTCGGGCATTAAACCTTCGTGGTTCACCGGCCTGGTCACGAGCCGAACGGCATCCCGAACTCCATCCGGCCCAGGCACGGGCACTGACCCGGGTTGCCTTGCGTGATGTAGCCGCAGAGCTCGACGTGCCAGTAGAACGCCGCACACAGGAGGACCCACACGACGAACAGTGCGGTGTGCTTCTTCGCCATCACGCCGATGCCGAGGAACGCGAGCGGACACAGCATCAAGTAGCGCGTGATCCCCCAGTACTGGAGCGGTGCGACGACGCTGAGTACGATCGTCATGCCGCTCGAGAGGATGAGGAACGTGTTCTCGGTCGCGTTGAACTTCTTGCAGACCTCGCGCGCGGTGAGCGCGATGATCGCGATGATCGCGGCCAGGAACACCACGTCCATGTCCTGGCCAGCGAAGCCCTTCACGTAGTACGCGACATCGGTCAGCCGCCCCCACGTGTGCGCGTCGCCGAACGCGTGACGTGCGCGCAAGAACGCGCGCCAGTCACCGAGCGTGATCTGGAGGACGATCATCGTCAGCATCTGGCCCCAGCCACACAGCGGCAGCGCGACGAGAGGCTTCCACCAGTCTTTCTTCTCGGCCTTCTTGCGGACCCAGGCCGCCATCAAGAGCGCCGCGCCGATCGCGACCGCGAACGCGACCGCTTGCACGCGGAACGCGGTCGAGGCACCGCACAGGAACGCCGCGAGTACCCAGCGCTCCTTCGTGAGCGCGAGGAAGCCGCCGATCGCGCATGCGAGCGTGATCGCCTCGGTGTACGGCGTGACGATGTAGAACGCCGACGGATAGACGTTGAACCCGACGAGGATCGCCCACGCCGCGCCCTTTCCGAACTTGTTGACGAGGATCGGGCTCGTCCACATCAGATTGAGCGCGAGGCCGCACAGGATCGACAGGAACATCAGCGCCTTGTCCTCGGCGATGTGCCCGAGCTGCGCGATGAAGCCTCCGATCGTGCCCCACGCCGGTAACCAACCGAGGCCGCAATCGAGGTACGCGCCATCGGGCGCGTGCGGATCGGTCGGGCAGGCGGTGAGCCCGCGCACCGCGGTGCCGATGTAGTGCTGCGCATCGAGCCGCGACACGACCAGGCGCGACCAGCGATGCGGTTGGCGCGGATAGCCGACCGTGGCGCGGGCATCGGGGTTCGAGAAGTACGGCGCCTCGTCGGGGTTGCTGTCGAACGGGATCCCGAGCCGTTCGTGCCCGGCCTTCGCGAACATCGCGAGGTGCATGCACGCGAGAAACGCGGCGACCGTGATCCGGAACCACTTCCGGTCCGCGAGCTCGCCGAGGCGAGCGACGGTCCTAGTGCGTGCTTGGTTCAGATCCGGGAACATCGCGCGGGATATTACGTCGTTCTGCGAGCTGAAGCAGCCCACCGATCGCGCCGACGACGAGGTGGGCGAGCCACAGGGCGAGCGAGGCCGCCACGGCGTCAGATTTCGGCATGTGGAACAAGCTCGCCCCGAGGCTGATGAACACCGCCTCGCGCGCGCCCGCTCCACCGACGGTGATCGGTAAGAACGTGGTCGCGGCGGCGAGCGGCACGATGAGGAGCGAGGCACCGAGTCCGACCTGCGGATCGACTGCGTGGAGGAGGACAAAGCCGGCGAGCGCGACGAGCGCCTGGGTGACCACCGAGTAGAACGCGGCGATCACGAACGCGGTCGTCGAGGTCAGGGCAGGCACGCGCTCGGCGATCGTGCGGAGCTTGCCCGGCAGGTACGGGGCGAGCCGCCGCGCGAATGGTAGCGCGAGCACGAGCATGAGCGAGCCGGCGATACCGAGCGTGCTCCAGATCCATAGGCCGCCGACATCGAGACCGGCGCCGGCGACGCCGAGCCCGATCGCGAGCAACAGGAACACGCCGAACAAGCCGAGCGCGCGCTCGACGAGCACGACCGCGATGCCCGCGGTGGCGCCGCGGTCCCCGAAGACACCGCGCGTGACCACGCCGCGCACGACATCGCCGGCGACCGCACCGGGGAGGTAGTTGTTGTAGAAGAACGAGATGAAGTAGAGGACGGTCGCGCGCGCGAGCGAGGGCCGCGTGTCAGCGCCGTACGCGACGAGCAGGTTGCGCCAGCGCGCGGCGCCCGCGACGACATTGAGCGCGACGAGGCCGATCGCGAGCAGGATCGCGGCGATCGAGATCCGCGAGAACGCGGCGCCGGCGGCCGAAAAATCGACGACGTGGATGATGTACGCGACGCCCGCGGCGGTGCCGCCCCAGCGCAGCAGCCAGCCCCACCGCTTCACGGCTTGATGGCGATCGCGACCAGGTTGAGGCCGTAGCTCGGTGGCAACCGATCCTCGATCCAGCGCGAGACCGGGAACACGATCTTGTCGAAGATCTTGAGGCTGCCGTCGCCGAGCTTGTCGAGCTTCATGATCCGGCCGGTGATCAGCCACGGGATCACGCTGACGAGGTTGCGGTACTGCACGCTCTCGATCTCGAAACCAGCGCGCTGCAGCTTCTCGGTGATCTCGGGCTTGGTGTAGCGGCGGTGGTGGCCGACCGCGCGATCGAGGCTGCCGAACAATTCGGGACGCGCGGGGATGTACAGGCCCACCGCGCCACCCGGGCGCAGCAGCTCGAACATCGCCTGCAGGCACGCGACGTCATCGGCGATGTGCTCGATGACATTCGAAGACACGATCATCTCGACCGAGGCGGGGCCGTGCGCGGCGAGGTAGTCATCGAGCGTGCCGGGCGAGACGCTCGCTTCGGCGACGCCATCGAACTTCGCGTGGAGCACTTCGACGAGCTGCGGATCAGGCTCGACCGCGACGACGTTGCCGAGGTGCGCCGCGAGCAGCGCGCTCGACAGGCCACCGGTGCCGGCGCCGTGATCGATGATCGTGCCGTGCGCGTGACCCGCGAAGAGTTCGGCCTGCCACGCGAAGTAGTTCTTGATCTCGTCGCGGTTGTGCATGCCCATCGGCAGCTCGCCGCGGCGCTGGACGTAATCGACGTGGTCGCGAGCTTCGGTCATGTGGCTTCACCCGCGAGAGGTTCTTCGTCGAGAGAGACGCCCTGGAGCCGGCGCGCGCCGCCCTCGTACCACAGGCCCCAGCCCGCGGTGATGAGGCCGAAGACGACCTGCGTGATGTAGACGAGGAACACGTACGCCGCGCCGGGACCGGTGACGATCGCGGTCGGGAAGTACATCGTCATGCCCGCGTAGATGCCGGCCTGGAACACGCCGAGCAGGCCGGGCGGACCGGGGATTAGGATCGCGCACGACAGCATGCCCATCAGCGCGCACGCTTCACCGAACGTGATGCCCGAACCATCCAAGTGCGTGACGCCGCAGGCGCGCGCGAGCACCCACATGCCCG
>JAYWCI010000337.1:0-1550 GCA_043780895.1 Kofleriaceae bacterium
GGCACCGGTCTGCATCACCTCGTGCACGAGGTCGTGGACAACTCGGTCGACGAGCATCTCGCGGGCTTCTGCACGCGCATCAACATCATCATCCACTACGACAACTCGGTAACCGTCGAGGATAACGGTCGCGGAATTCCCACCGGCAACCACCCGATCGAGAACCGGCCCACCGCCGAGCTCGTGATGACCGTGCTCCACGCAGGCGGCAAGTTCGGCGGCGCTGGCTACAAAGTATCCGGCGGTCTGCACGGCGTCGGCGTTTCGGCCGTCAATGCGCTCAGTGACTGGTTGAAGCTCGAGATCCGCCGCGACGGCAAGGTCTGGTACCAGGAGTACGGCGCCGGGATCCCGACGACCGAGTTCAAGCAGACCGGCGTCACCGATCGCAGTGGCACCAAGATCACGTTCCACCCCGATCCTACGATCTTCAAGAACATCCTCGAGTTCTCCTTCGATACGCTCGCCACCAAGCTGCGCGAGCTCGCGTATCTCAACAGCGGCCTCGAGATCGATCTCTTCGACGAGCGCACCGACAAGCGCGTCCAGTACATGTTCGAGGGCGGGATCGCGCAGTACGTCGTCGATCTCAACCAGAACAAGACCGCGGTCTCCGAAGTCATCGCCATCAAGGGCGAGTACGAAGGCTGCGAAGTCGAAGTCGCGATGCAGTGGAACGACTCGTACTCCGAGCTCGTGACCACGTTCACGAACACGATCAAGAACCGCGACGGCGGCACGCACCTCACCGGCTTTCGCACGTCGCTGACGCGCACGATCAATAACTACGCGACCGAGTACAAGCTGCTCAAGGACATGAAGACCGGCCTCTCGGGCGAGGATCTTCGTGAAGGCCTCACCGCGGTCGTCTCGGTCAAGGTCGGCGATCCGAAGTACTCGAACCAAGCTAAGGACAAGCTCGTCTCGTCCGAGGTCGGCACCGCAGTCGGCGCGGTCGTCGGCGAGAAGCTCGGTCAGTGGTTCGAGCAGCATCCGAAAGAGTCCAAGACCATCATCAACAAGGCGATGGTCGCCTCACAGGCGCGTGAAGCGGCGCGCAAGGCACGCGAGATGGTGCAGCGCAAAGGCGCGCTGTCGCTCACCTCGCTGCCCGGTAAGCTCACCGATTGCTCCTCGAAGGACCCGGTCGAGAGCGAGCTGTTCATCGTCGAGGGTGAGTCCGCAGGCGGCTCTGCCAAGCAGGGCCGTAACCCGAAATACCAGGCAATCCTCCCGCTCCGCGGCAAGATCCTGAACGTCGAGAAGGTCCGCTTCGATCGCATGCTCGGCTCGACCGAGCTGACCACGCTCATCACCGCGCTAGGTACGAGCGTCGGCGAAGAGAAGAACTACGACAAGCTCCGCTATCACAAGATCGTGATCATGACGGATGCCGATGTCGACGGAGCGCACATTCGCACGCTGCTCCTCACGTTCTTCTTCCGTCACTTCAACGAGCTGTTCGAAAAGGGTCACGTCTACATCGCGCAACCGCCCCTCTACAAAATCAAGAAGGGCAAGACCGAGATGTATCTGAAGAACGAGGCCGC
>JAYWCI010000338.1:0-6671 GCA_043780895.1 Kofleriaceae bacterium
AGCCACGATGCGCGCGTTGATCTCCTGGACGTCCTCGTCGGTGGGCGGCGGCAGTGGGTGAAAGCCAAGGGAGCCATCGGGCCGCTCGTGCCAGACCCCCTCGGGGATCAGAGTATGAAAATGTAGATTGGCGTTGGCGAACGAGCCCACCCGTTGGATCGCGGTGACGTCGCCGGTCTGGCCGCCCGCGATGCCGCGTTGACGCGCGCGGCGGCGATGATACGCAGACACGACGCGCACGAACACGAGCAGCACCGCCGAGACCAGCGCTTTGTCGCGGAGCAAGCGGATACGCAACCACCGCGGGAACGACAACGTCCATCCACTAGGTCAGCTGCGCCAGCCGCCATCCGCCTGCCATCGCACGACGGACAAATGCCTCGGACCTCGCAGCGGCGCAACGATCGCGATCGCGCGCTCGGCAAATCCACCACGTGCGACCGCCGAGATGACGCCCACGCCGACGGCGCCGGTCACGTACCCCATCAGCCCGAGCACCGTGTACGTGCTCCACCTTCCGATCGTCGGGCTCGGCACTCAGGTCTCCTCCCTCACGCCCGGATACTCGGTTTCGTACGGCGTCGTGTCGACCTCCGCGTAGGCGCAGCGTGCTCCGTGCCGTCGTCATCAAACCCGACCACCGGCCTAGCCGGGGACATCCCGTCCCGCGAAATTCGCTAAATTCTGCGGTCTCGGGCCTGGTCTGGACCTTGCTCTACACCGGGACATGCGCCGCCTGCTCTTCACGCTGCCCCTGCTCGCAGGTTGCGAGACGCGGAGCAACGTCGAAACCGCATTTGCGTTCCTGCTGATCGTCGCCGGCATCGGCCGCCTGATGGTCGAGCGCGACTGACCGAGGCCGACTTTAAATCGGTATCGTACGGTCGTGGCACTTCTCGACAAGATCAACGCGAAGCTCTCGGCCAACGACCGCAGCGGTGCACTCGATCTGCTCCTGACCGCCTGGGCCAAGAACGCCTCGCCCGCGGTGGCCGAGGCGATCGATGCCCTCGATAAGGTGTTCGCGAACGAACGTGGTGCGCGAATTCGCGCGATCGCCGGGCAGACGATGGCCGATACGGTCACGATGCTGCGACGTGCGCAAACGTGGCGAGATCCACGCCTCACGCACGTACTCGCGGGCCTGCTCCAGCAGCTGCCGTGGTCTGGCGCGAGGTCGCGCGCCACGTGGCGCGACGTGTTCGAGGTGATCGCGAAGCACGGTGATCCGCGCTTGATCGCGATCGCGAAGACCCTCCCGGCCACCTGGACGGTCGGCCAGCCACTGCAGACGTGGCTTGCCAATCAACTCGCATCGGCGGTGGAGCGCATGCCGGTCGTCCAGCCCCACCCCGAAGAAGCCGCGATCGCTGCGTTCGCGACCTCGCTCCGAGCGCAAGGGCCCACTCCAGCCGCGACGCCTCGCAACACCAAATCGCTGCTCGCCGCGATCTACGCGAGCCCTGCCGACGATACGCTACGAGTGACGGTCGCTCGATTACCACATCGAAGCGCGTGCACGGTCACCACCTCAGCGCGTCACGCGCATTCGAGGCGTTGAACGCCGACTCACCCGGCCGGGGGCACGCGGTTCGCTAGCGATCGCGACCTGGAGCTGCCTGGCCGTTATTGTTTGCAGGACTGGATCGATCCGAGCGCGCACGCCTGCGCGCGATAATACGCGGCGCCTCCGGCCGCCTCGGTGGCAGCGTCGTGGTAGCCGGCGTCGATGCGCTCGGCGACCGAATCGCAACCGCCCATATCGGCACCCTCGCAGGCCTTCACGTAGAGGGCCGCCGCTGCGGCCTTGTCGGCCACCCCGCCTTCGCCCTTGTCGGTCATGCTGGCGAGTCGCTGACAACTCTGCGCGATCCCTGCCTTGCATGCTTTGGCATAGGTCGCGCGTGCGAGCCGCTTGTCCTTCTTGACGCCGTCGCCGAGCTCGTAGCCTGCGGCGAGCCGCGCGCAGGCCGACCAGGACTTCGCGGCGCACGCCGGCATCAGGTACTTCGACACATCCGCGCCCTCGACCCGCTCGGTACCGATCTTCGTGCACGAGTCGCTACTGCCGAACGCGCACGCCATCTCGCAGAATGGCCGGGCGCGAGGCTTGTCCTCCGCCAGCTTGGTCCCGGTCGACTTCATCAGGCAAAGGCGCGTACATCCATCCGACGATGCGCCCTTGCACGCCCGCTCGTAGAGCTCGGCGAAGCTCTTGCCGGCGAAGGCCGGCACCGTGAGCGCTCGACCCGCGTCCGGACCAGAGAACCCGAGCCAGAAACAGCTGGTAGCGATCCCTCCCGTGCATGCGCGAGCGAGTAGCGGCTCGGCCGCTTCCCAGGGAGTGCCCGTGATGGTCGCGAGCTCCTGGCACGCATCGAGGAAGCCCTTGCTACACGCGCGCGCGCGGATCGCGTGGTGCGCATCGTCCGCACTCGTGATCGGCGGGACGCCGGCGTCCAGGGTCCGCGTCACCGTCGTGGTCGGGGACACCGGGGACTGGGTCGGTGCGGTCGTCGGCGCCTTCAAGGGTGCCGCGGCGGGTGCCGACGTGGGCGACTCGTTCTTACAACCGAGCAGTGCGAACGCGAGCACGAGGTAGGGTGCGGAACGGATCATCTAGTCGTAACATACAACATGTGGGACGGCTGCTATCCGGCGCAGAGGCGCGCGAGATGGCTAGAGGTTCGAGCGCAGCCAAGCTCCGGCGCGCTGCGCGAGCAGGCGCTCGGCGAGGTCGGTGCCGAGCTTCACGAGCGCCTCGACCTGCGCGTGCGCATCCGCGTCCGGCGCGACCGCTGGCAGAGACAGCGGCAGCTTGACTGGCGTCGGGCCGAGCATCGAGCCCGCGGCCGTGAGATTGCCGTGCTCGTACGTCAGCTCGAGCGTGACGTTCGCGGGCAGCTCGACGTGGGCGCGGAGCTGCTCGAGGCTGAAGATCCACGACAGCGGCGTGACGAAGACCGTGCGGCCCGCCTCGGCGTGATCGATCCGGATCACCACGCGTCCCAGGCTCGGCACGATCGCGCTCGGCGAGAAGGCGAGCTCGGCGTCGTCGACCGTGACGCGATCCGCTCGGATCGGCGTGTGCGTGCGGTGCTGGAGCTTGAACAGCGCGGCGCTCGAGGCCTCGAATCGCACGCCGCGCACGGCGAGCGTCCGACATCCTCGATCTACCAGCGCCCAGCCGAGCCGCGCGAGCGAGCAATCGACCTCGGCGATCTCGAGCGCGAGGTGACCGACGAGATCGTCGCGATGCACCGCGAGGTGCTGGAGCGCGTACGTCCCGCGCACGAGCGCGACATCGAGGTCGCCGATCGAGGCGGTGGCCTGCAGCGACTCGCCTACCCGCGCCGCCGTGGTCGAGCCCTGGCGAGCTCCGACGACGACATCGATGATCAGCAGCGGCCACCCACACCGTGATCGCGATCAGCGCGCCGACCGCGAGCCGCCTTGCCATGGAGAGGAGCGTACCAGCTGGGCTAAAGACACGTGCGCGTCGAGAACCACAGGTCGTAGTCACCCGCGTTGCCACTCCGATTCGTGGCGAACCACATCGTCAACCGGTCATCGGAGAGGTCTGGATCGGCCGCGAACCAGCCGGCCTGGTCGAGCTCCACGATGGGGGTCGCCGCGCCGAATGGGTCGTTGACCGTCGCGCGCGTCGCTTCCATCGCACGCTGGGTCGTCTCGTAGGAGAAGACGATGTCGAGCAGGTCGCCACTGTAGGAGCCGAAGGCTTCACCCTCGGCCGTGTGGGCCAGCGGGATCGCGGCCGCGGCACTCCAGGGAGCGCCGATCGAGACGCGCGTCGCCTGGTACTGATGCCAGCGCATGTCGGCGGTCTCTCTCCCGGTGAACAGGATCGTGAGCCCATCGGCCGAGAGATCCGCTCCACCCTCGATCGAGAACCCTGCGGCCGTGATCATCGCGCTGCCTCGTGGAGTCCAGGGAGCGGCTATCGTCGCGCGTGTCGCGTACTGGACGCCCGGGCCCCAGAACAGCTCGAGCTCGTCGACCGATGTCGATGGGTCATCCGCGACACCGATCGTCGCGGTCAGCGGAACCAGCGACGGGGCCTGCCATGCGCTCGTGCTGCTCGCGCGTTCGGTGTGGAACAGCTCGTCGCCGCCGCCATTGCGATTAGACGCGAAGTACAAGGTGAGCCCGTCACGAGAGAGATGCGGTCCCCAATCGGTCGCGGGCGAGCTCAGCAGCGCCTCGGTCTGCGGCACACCCCACGGCGAGTAATTGCACGCGGCCACGCCATCCACGCCTGTCGGGCGGCCGTCCTCGTCGCGAGCCACACCACCATCCCCGCCCTGCTCGAACCCGATGCGCCCGCATGCGGTCATCAGGCACAAGGCGATCGCGACTCGCACTCGTAGATGGTAGCAGCTAGTCGCGGTCGTCGCGGTGCAGCCGCGGCTCGTTCCCCGGCTCGAGCGCGGGCTGCGCGCGCAGCGTCGTCCCGGGATCGATCTGAGGCGTCCATCGCGGCCTGCGCATCCGCACCACCTCGACCGACCCGGTCTGGGTCGCGAGGGCGGTGGTGAGCCATGCGAGCTCGGCGCGGACCTCGGCGGCGCTCGGCCGGTCCCAGCGGTCTTGCGACAGCATCTGATCGACCAGCGCCGTGAGCTCCCGCGGCACGTCCGGACAGTGGACCTCGGTCGGGATCGGCTGCACCGCGGGCATCCTCCCGGTCAGCGTGCGATACGCGACGACGCCGAGCGCGAACACGTCGACGCGATCGTCCACGATGTCGCCCTGGAGCAACTCGGGTGCGGTGAACGGGCCGAGCTCGCCGCTGTAGGGAGTCGACGCGTCGTGGGCACGCGCGGCCGCCCACTCGGTGACGCACATCGCGAAGCCACGGCCCCGCGACACGACGAGCTTCTCGGGAGAGATCGCGCAGTGGATCACGCCGCGCTGATGCGCGTACGCGAGGATCTCGGCGACGTCGCGTAGCATCCCGACCGCCGTCGCCGCTTCGATCCCTTCGCTGGCATTACTCCCTTCGCCACTCGCGCTGGCAGGCAGCGCCTGGAACATCGCCTGGAGCGTGAGGCCCTCGATGATCTCGTGCGCGAACCAGGTCCGGTGCTCGAGCCGGCCGGTCTCGAACACGCGGACGATGCCGGGGTGCGGCAGCGCGGCGAGCAGGCATGCCTCGCGGAGGACCGAGACGTTATCGTGGGCCTCGCGCGCGACTCTGATCAGCGCGCGGCCACCTGCGGACTCGCCCTCGACGATGAACAGCTCGCTCTCGGCAGGATCAGTCGAGGCGCAATCGGCGAGCTTGCCCGGCAGGTTGAGCCGGTGGCTGATCGCGGTCTTGCGCGTGACGGCCTGGTGCGCCGCGCGCGACGCTTCGCGAGCACGCGCCGCGATCGTCACGCGCGCGATCACCGCGCGCCCCCAGTTCGGGTTGGCGTTGAGATAGTTCTCGACGCTCGGGCCGCACGAGCTGCTCAACCTGCGCCGCGACCTCGGGGTTGTTCAGCCGGTTCTTGGTCTGGCTCTGGAATTGCGGATCGTGGACGTACGTCGAGAGCACCGCGACGAGACCTTCGCGAATGTCGTCCGAGGTCAGGGTCACACCCTTGGGATCGAGGTCGTGCGTCGAGATGTAGTTGCGGATCGCCTTGACGACCGCCGTCCGGAGACCCGTGTCGTGCGTGCCGCCGTCGGGCGTCGGCACCGAGTTGACGTACGTCTTGATCAGGTCGTCGGTCGATTCGGTCCACTGGAGCGCGAGCTCGACGCCGAGCTTCATCTCCTTGTCTTGCTTGTCCATGTAGAACACGGCACCGCCGGGCGGCACCGGTTCCTTTTCCTTCTTCCGGCCACCGACGAGCGTCGGCAGGTACTCCGCGATGCCCGCCGGGTGGACGTACGTGTGCGTGACCGAAGGCGAGGCGGTCTCGTCGACGAAGACGATCTCGAGGCCGCCGTGGAGGTAGCTCTTCGCCTCGAGGCGCTCCTCGTTCAGCTTGACGTCGAAGTGCAGCTTGCCGCCGAAAACCTCGTCGTCGGGATGAAACGTGACGAGCGTGCCGGTGCCGCGCGCCGGGCCGACCTTCTTGAGCTTCTGCTTGGTCTCGCCGCGCGCGAACCGGATCTCGAAGCGCTCGCCATCGCGCTTCACTTGCGCGATCAGGGAGCTCGACAGGGCGTTGACGACCGCCGCGCCGACGCCATGGAGGCCGCCGGAGACCGCGTAGCTCTTGCCACGCTCGAACTTGCCGCCGGAGTGCAGCGTCGAGTAGATGACCTCGATGGCGGGCTTCTTCTGCTTCGCCATGATGTCAACGGGGATGCCGCGACCATTGTCCTCGACCGTCGCGGTCTTGCCGTCCTTGTGGAGCGTGACCTCGACCTTGGTCGCGTGCTTGTTGATGACCTCGTCGATCGAGTTGTCGACGACCTCCCACAGCAGGTGGTGGTAGCCATCCTTGCCGGTGCCGCCGATGTACATGCCCGGGCGCTTGCGAACGGGATCGAGCCCCTCGAGGACCTGGATGTCCTCGCCCGTGTATTTAGAAGCCTGCGCCATCAGTTAACTCCCTGAGGATAGGCCGGTCCATGCGGCTTTTCGGGGCGGCGAACGCAGCCTGGGCTTGGCGAGAACTGAACCGGTTGACGGAGGGCGTGCAAGGAGTGTGAGC
>JAYWCI010000339.1:0-26127 GCA_043780895.1 Kofleriaceae bacterium
CTCCCCGCGAAGTCGCGGTGGTCGGTCGATGGCAAGAACGGGCTCGCGCTCGACGTCGTCGGCTATCGCGTGTTCACGCCATGTGATGGCTCGGTGATCCTGTCGGCGCCGCCGAGCTCGTCGGTCGAGCCCGACAAGAAGGCGTGCGCGGCACCGGGCGTGCAGCCCACGGTCGCCGAGGCCGAGGCCGGTCCCCAGGTCGAGCAGCTCACCGCCTCGCTCATCGGCGAGGCGATGCAGCCGGTCGTCGATGCCGCGTGGAAGTGTTACGGCCAGTTCGCGGTGACCGGCAAAGCCAAGCTCAAGATCACGGTGACCCCCGAGGGCGGCATCGGCAAGTACGAGCAGCAAGGCGACTTCTCGAACACACCAACGGGCGCGTGTATCGACAGGGCGATGGCCAAGGCGCACTTCCCGCGCGTGAAGAAGAGCAAGACGACGATCTCGTTCCCGATCACGCTCCAGCCCTGATGGTCCTGATGGCCGTCATGACGCTCGCCGAAGTCTTCGCCGCGTTGTGGGCGGACTACGTCGCGACGACGCCGCAGGCCGCGCGCATCCAGCGCTTGTTCGCGGCACGCGGCGAACGCGTGCAGAATGATCACGTCGCGTTCCGGACCTTCGACACGGCAGGCCTGGGGCTCGCCGCGATCGCGGCGCCGTTCGAGCGGCTCGGCTACCTCGAACGCGATCGCTACCGCTTCGCAGACAAGAAGCTGATCGCGAAGTACTGGCAGCATCCCGATCGCGCGCTGCCAAAGATCTTCATCAGCGAGCTCTGCACAGCCGAGCTGTCGCCCGGAGCGCAAGCGATCATCGCGAAGCTGGTCGCGCAGCTGCCCGCGGGGTTCGCGCACCGAGCCGAGCTGCCGTGGGCAGGCCGACCGTGGCAGTGCACGCGCGCCGACTACGAGGCCCTCCTCGCCGAGAGCGAGTACGCGGCGTGGCTCGCAGCTTTCGGCTTCCGCGTCAATCACTTCACGGTCGCGGTGAATGCGCTGACCACGTTCGCCGGGCTGCCCGAGCTCGACGCGTTCCTCGTCGCAGAGGGCTTCACGCTCAACACCGTGGGCGGCGCGATCAAAGGCTCGCCCGCGGATCGTCTCGAGCAGAGCTCGACCCGCGCCGACACGATCGCGGTCGACCTCGCGGGCGAGACGTTGCAGCTTCCGTCCTGCTACTACGAGTTCGCGAAGCGCTATCCGGTTGGAGGTTCCGAAAGCCCGGATGACCTGTTCCACGGCTTCGTGCCAGCCTCGGCCGACAAGATCTTCGAGTCGACCGACGTTGCTACGACGACGTGAGGCTGCCGAAGTAGTCGTTGAGCTCGAGCAGGATGTCGACGTCGACATCCTTGAACTGCACGCCGACCCCACCTTCGGCGCCCGCCCAGCGCACGACCGCAGGCAGGGTGAATAGCTGATCCGAGGTCGGCAGCGTGAGCTCGATCGTGATCGCGGTGCCGACTGGAGGCGCGGGCCCTTCGAGGAACGCGCCACCGACGCCGATGTTGCGCGTCGTGGTCTCGACCCAGGACGTGCCGGTGGGAGTGCGATACCGGATCGCCATGATCCGATCGGGCCGCCCTCGCTGACCCGTTCGGAAATACAGCCGACGCTCGTGTCTTATCACCGCCCCTGGCCGTCCATTTCCGCAACAAAATCATACGCGATCTTCCCCGACCTCAGGGCTTTACCCGCCATGGGGACCTGGGTAGGGTCCGGTCGATCGTGAAGGTGCACTTGATTGGCATCGGTGGGACGGGCATGGGCGCCGTGGCGGGGTTGCTCAAGGCAGCCGGCCACGACGTGCGCGGCTCCGACACCGCCGTGTACCCGCCGATGAGCGAGCAGCTCGCAGCGCTCGCCGTCCCGGTGATGATCCCGTACGCCGCCGAGAACCTCGATTGGGGTCCGGACTACGTCGTCGTCGGCAACGTCCACGGCAAGGACCAGGTCGAGGTCGCGGCGGCCACGGCGCGAGGCCTCAAGCTCACATCGTTCCCGGCCGTGATCGGCGACCAGCTGCTCCCGGGCAAGACCTCGATCGTTGTCGCCGGCACCCACGGCAAGACCACGACCACGTCGCTGCTCGGCCACATGCTACTCGAGGCAGGTCGCGATCCATCGCTGTTCGTCGGGGGTGTCCCGGTCGGCCTCGGCCATGGTTGGCGGCTCGGCCAGGGCCCGTTCGTGATCGAAGGCGACGAGTACGACACCGCGTTCTTCGACAAGGGCTCGAAGTTCCTGCACTACCACCCGAACATCGCGATCCTCACGAGCATCGAGCTCGATCACGTCGATATCTTTCCGTCGTTCGATGCCGTGCGCGACACGTTCAAGAAGTTCGTCGCGCTGATCCCACCGGCGGATCGAGGTGGGCTGCTCGTCGCGTACTCCGATAGTGCCGACGTGCGCGCCGTCGCGAAGACCGCACAGTGCAAGGTCGAATACTACACCGTCGTCGGTGGCGAAGGCCCGGACGGCGAAGACAGCGATGGTGGGATCGCCGTGGATATGGCGTGGTGGGCGCGCAACCTCGAGGTCGGCAAGTCGGGTCGCGTCGCGTTCGATGTCTATCATTACGGCGAGCGCCTCGAGCGGTTCGAGACGCTGCTCGTCGGGCGCCACAACGTCGGCAACTGCCTCGCGGCGATCGCGGTGATGGTCGCGCAGGGCGTCTCCGTCAAAGATATCCAGCTCGGCATGGCGAGCTTCGCCGGCGTGCGTCGCCGGCAGGAACTGCGCGGCATCGCCGGTGGCGTCACCGTGCTCGACGACTACGCGCATCACCCGACCGCGGTGCGCGAGACTCTCAAGGCGCTGCGCAAGCGGTTCCCGAAGCGCCGGTTGATCGCGGTCTACGATCCGCGCTCGGCGACGAGCCGCCGCAAGACCTTCCAGGCCGAGTTCGCGGACGCGTTCGCGTACGCGGACGAGGTGATCGTCGGCAAGCTCTTCGATCCGTCGAAGATTCCGGTCGAAGATCGCTTCGATCCCGAGCGGCTCGCGCTCGATCTGCATCGCAGTGGCACCAAGGCCGCGTACATCCCGGATACCGATGCGATCGTCAAGCAGCTCGCCGAGAGCGCCGCGCCGGGTGACGTGGTGTGCGTGCTGTCGTCGGGCAGCTTCGATGGCCTTCACGACAAGCTGCTCGATGCGATCGGCGATGCGATCCGGCCGGCGCAGCGCGCCGACATGGAGAGCGTGCGCGCGATCCTGTCGTCGGTGAACCTGTCCGACGAGCCCGCGCGCGACGATCAGTTCCCCAGCTTTTTCGTGCTGCGCAACGAGAAGGGTACCGTCGGTTGCGTGTCGCTCGAGGTCTACGGCGACGACGCGGTGCTGCGCGCACTCGCGGTCGATCCCGAATTCCGCGGCGCCGGGTACGGCTGGATGCTCGCCGACATGGCGGTCGGCCAAGCACGCTGGCGCGGCGTGCGCCGGATCTATCTGTTGACCGAGAGTGCGAGCGATTTCTTCGCGGCGAAGTTCGGCTTCCGCGTCGTCGATCGCTCCACGCTGTCCAAGTCGGTCGCGGCCTCGGAGACGTTCGCAGCGCACCTCGGCTCGAATCGCGTCGCGATGCGCCTGGACGCGTAGTGCCGACCGGACACGCCTACGCCGAGCTACTCGAGGCCGCGCGCACCGCCGCGTTGACCGCCGCCGCACTCCTCGCGAATGCACGCGCGGAGGAGATTCGCGCGAAGGGGAATCCGCGCGACCTCGTGACCGAGTGGGACTTGCGAAGCGAGGCGATCATTCGCCAGACTCTCGAGGAGCGCACGCCGGGCATCGCGATCCTCGCGGAGGAGGGCGGCGAATCCGCCCCGCTCGAGCCGAGCGGCCCGAGCGGCCCGACAAACATGCGCTGGCTCGTCGATCCAATCGACGGCACGGTCAACTTCGCGCACGGCTTCCCGATCTGGTCGGTCTCGATCGCGCTCGAGAATGCGCAGCACCAGCCGATCGTCGGCGTGGTCGTCGCGCCTGCTCTCGGGTGGTGGTTCGAAGCGTCGCTCGGTGGTGGTGCCCGTGGCCGCACGGGTTTGGATGTCGATCAGCCGCTGCGCCCTCTCGAGGTCAGCAAGCCCGCGACGCTCGAGGCCGCGATGCTGACGACCGGCTTTCCCTACGATCGCGCGACGAACCCTGATAACAACTTCGCGGCGTGGGATCACCTCCAGCGCGTCGCCGGTGCAGCGCGCAGGCTCGGCAGCGCATCGATCGATCTTTGCCTGGTCGCGCGCGGCTGGATGGACGGCTACTGGGAGCGTCGGCTCAAGTCGTGGGACATTGCGGCAGGCGCGCTGATCGTCGCCGAGGCCGGCGGTACCGTGACGAACATGACGGGCGGTCCGTTCGACCCGCATCAGGGCGAAGTTGCGGCGACGAATGGTGCTATTCATCAGGAGCTACTCGCCGAGCTTCGTCTCTCAAGGAGCCGCCCATGATCCGCAAGATCGCGCTGGTGCTGTATCTGACTGCTGGTTCCGTGCTGGCTCAACCCGCCGGTTCGCCGGCGCCCGCTGCGAAGCCACCCGTGCCGGTGAAAGCCCCCGCGAAGAAGGCGCCGGCTCCAAGAGATGCCGCGCCGATCGATCCGTACGCCGATCCGAAGCCCGCGCCCGTGACGCCGACACCAGTGCCTGCGAAGCCGGCCGGCAAGACCGTGCCGGTCGATCCGTACACGCCATCGACCGACAATCCGATTCCGTCGCGCGTCGGCCTCTCTGATCTCACGGCCGTGCAGGGTCTGCTCGCGGTCCAGCGCCTCGATGGCTGGCTGCTCTACGATCGCGATGGCTCGAATCCGATCGCGGTGAAGCTCGTCGCCCCGAGCGGTCACCCGCAGCGCCCCTGGTTTTATCTGATCCCCGCCGCGGGTGATCCGATCGCGCTCGTCCACACCTCCGAGCTCCGCCAGTTCGATCATCTGCCCGGCAAGAAGCTCACGTACCTCGGCTACCGCGACTACGCCAAGCAGCTGAGCGCGATGCTCAAGGGCGTGAAGTCGATCGCCCTCGAATACTCGCCGAAGGCCGCCGTGCCTAACGTGTCGCGTGTCGATGCCGGCACGCTCGAGCTGATCCGCGCGACGAACGTCTCGGTGCGCTCCTCGGAGACGCTCGTCCAGTACACCAAGGCGATCTGGGGCGATGCCGGCCGGACCGCGCACTACATCGCGGTCCATCACGTCATCGAGCTCCGCAAAGAAGCCCTCGCGCTCATCACCCAGCGCCTCAACGCGCACCAGCCGATCACCGAGCTGGAGGTCCAGCAGAAGATCATCCGCGGCATGAGCATGCGCGGGGTCACGGGGCCGCCGCCGGTCGTCGCCGCGGGCGCGAACACCGCCGATCCGTATTACATCCCGACCGCCGCCCGGACCGCCGAGATCAAGCTCGGCGATCCGATCGTGATCTCGATCGCGTGTCGCGTCGACAAGCCCGATGGCATCTACGCCGCGCAGACCTGGGTCGCCGTCGCCGACAAGACCGTCCCCGGAAAAATCGCGAACGCATTCCAGACCGCGAGCCTCGCGCGCGATCAAGCGATGGTCCTGATCGCCGATCGCGGTCGCAAGCATCGCCCGGTCACCGGTGCCGAAGTCGATCAAGCCACCCGTGGCTTCCTCAAGAAGGCTGGCTTCGCCGAGCAAGTCATGCACCGCACCGGTCACTCGATCGATAGCGACCTCCAGGGTGGCGGCGCCGATCTCGACGACTTCGAAGTCAAAGACACCCGCATCCTCACGCCGGGCACCGGCTTCACGATCGGACCCGGCCTCTACTTCGCCGGCCAGTTCGGCGTGCGCACCGAAATCTCCGTCTACCTCGCGCCCGGTGGGCCCGAGGCCACGACGCCCGCGCAAGACGACGTCGAAGCGCTCCTGAAATAGGGACGGTAACGCTTTCCTCACTTTTTGCCTCGCAACCAGGCGAAATGTTTGATCGCCCGAGGGACGGTTACTCACTTGTCGCTGTCGCCATCATCTGACCCGGATATCGCCGCGTTGATCCTCGCGGGCGGTCGCGCGACGCGCATGGGCGGTATCGCGAAGCACGAGTTGGTGATCGAAGGCGCGACGATCTTCGAACGTCAGTGCGAGGTGCTCGCGCCACGAGTCGCCGAGATCCTCGTGTCTGCGAAGACCGATGTCGCGGGCTATCGAACCGTGCGCGACACGATGGGCGAGGGCCCGCTTGCAGGAATCGCCGCCGGCCTTGCAGCGACGCGACACGCGTGGCTACTCGTCATCGCGGGCGACATGCCGTACATCACAGGCGCGCTGGTCGACTCGTTGATCACAGGGCGGAGGCCTGACCTCGATGCGGTCGGGATCCACAACGCAGGTCGGCCCGAGCCACTGGTCTCGCTCCTTCATGCGCGATGTCTCGCCGTGGTCGAACGTCGTCTCGCTGCAGGCGAGCTTCGGGCGAGTAGCCTGCTCACCGATGCCGGTCTGCGCGTCCACTGGATCACCGACGCCGATCCAGCCGCACTTCGCAACCTCAATTCACCGGCTGATTTACCTAAATAAGTCCCTGAATCGAATCGGGATTTGTTTCGATTTACGTTTGCGATTCGTTCCGGTAAATAGACGCTGCCGTGCGTATCGGTCCGATCAACATCGACGTTCCCGTGATCCTCGCCCCGATGGCGTCGGTCACTGACCTGCCATTCCGCACCGTGGCGGAAGAGCTCGGCGTGGGCTTCACGATCACCGAGTTCCTCTCGGCGCATGCGCTGTCCGTCGGCGACAAGAAGACGACCGGCAAGCTGACCGCGTCGCTCAATGGCCGCCGGTTCGGCGTCCAGATCTTCGGTCGCGAAGAGCACATGATGGCCGCGGGCGCGCGGATCGCGGTCGGCATCGGCGCCTCGCTCGTCGATATCAACATGGGCTGTCCCGCCAAGCGCGTCGTCGCGGGCGAGTGTGGCTCCGCACTCATGCGCGAGCCCGAGATCGCGCAGCGCCTCGTGCGCGCCGTCGTCGACGCCGTGCCTGCGAACATCCCGGTCACGGTCAAGCACCGCGCGGGCTGGGACATGGACCATCGCAACGCGCCCGAGTTCGCGTGCGCGATGGTCGAAGCCGGCGCCCAGATGATCACGGTCCACGGTCGCACGCGCACCCAAGGGTTCTCGGGCAAGTCCGATTCGGAGATCATCCGGCTCGTGCGCGAAGCTGTGCCTTCGCACATCCCGGTCGTCGGCAACGGTGACGTCGTCACGGTCGATGACTTCCTGCGCATGCGCGAGACCACCGGATGCGACGCCGTCATGATCGGTCGTGGCGCGCTCGGCAATCCGTGGTTGTTCGGTCGCCTTCGCGAAGTCTGCATGGGTCGCCCCGATCCAGGCGCGCCCACGCTCGAGGAGCGCCTCTCCGTGTTCCGTCGCCACGTCGATCTCATCGAGCAGCTCCGCGGAGGTCCGCGCACGCTCAACGAAGTGCGCAAGGCGTGCGCCTGGTATGCGAAGGGCTTGTTCGGCTGCAACGCGCTCCGCCTCCGTGCGTGGGAAGCGCCGGATCTCGCGACCGCGCGTTCGCTCGTCGAGGATTACTTCACGCAACTGATCGAGCGCCAGAGCCGCCTTGGCCTGTCGCCCGAAGGCGAGCGCGCTGACATGGACGCTTCGCTCGAGGAGAACGCGCCGATCATGCTGCCCGCCGTCACGACCGAACCCGCACGAGCGGGCGCCGCGTAATGCTCCGCTCCACGCTGCGTGCAGGCGACTTCCTGGTCGCCGAGAGCCGCGCCATGCGCGCGGTTGCCGAACAAGTGGAAGCCTACGCCGATGGGGGTGCGCCCGTCCTCATCACCGGCGAGCACGGCACCGGCCGCGAGCTCGTCGCGCGTGTACTACACCAGCGCGGCCCGCGCAGCGCCGCGCACTTCATCACGGTGCGCCCCACGTTCGAGAGCTCGGACCTGGTGAAGATCGAAGGCGACGATGCCTGTGATCGCGCGAACCGCGCGCTTCGCGCCGCCGCGGGCGGCACGCTCGTCGTCAAGGACATGATCGATCTCAGCGCACCGTCGCAGCGCACGCTCAAGCGTGCGATCCGCGATCGCAAGAGCCCGAATCAGCACGACGTCCATGTCGTGGCCACCGCTGATGTCGATGTCGAGCATGCGGTCGATGCCCAGATCGTCAAGCGCGACTTCTTCGATCTGTTCGCACAGCGCCGGATCGAAGTCCCCGCGCTCCGCGACCGCACCGACGATCTACCCGCGCTGTCGGAGCGCTGGATCAAGCACTACGCCGCCGAAGTCGGCCGCACGAAACCGACGATCTCCTCGCGCGCGCACACCCGGCTCGCAGAGTATCCGTGGCCCGGCAATGTCGCCGAGCTCAAGTCGATCGCGCGTCGCCTGGTCGTGCGCGTCCAGCGCAGCAAGATCGAAGCGGGCGATGTCGATGAAGTGCTGCCGGTCGTCTCGACGCGCGTGCCGCTCGAGGACCTCGCGTTCGAGGAGATGGTCAAGGCGAAGCTCGCCGGCCTGCTCGCGCGCATCGATGGCTATCCGGTCCACGATCTCTACGAGAAGGTGCTCGCGCGCGTCGAGCGGCCGCTGCTCGACCTCGTGCTCGCGCACACCGGCGGTAATCAGGTCAAGGCGGCGGCGCTGCTCGGGCTCAACCGCAACACGCTGCGCAAGAAGCTCGCGGGGCTCGGGATGGAACAGAACAAGAGCAAGTCGCAGAAGAAGCCGGGTCGCGAAGACCTCGCGCTCGACGAAGCGTAGCTAGCGCGTTGCGGTTCGCGGGCGTGCGATGGCGAGCACGATCAGCGCGACGACCGCCATGCCCGAGCCGAGCCAGAACGGCGCGCGCGGCGACACGCGATCCCACAGCACGCCGGCGACGACGCTCGACGCGATCGTGGTGAAGCCGGTGCCGAGGTAGTAGATGCCCATCGCGCGACCGCGATGTTCCTTGGGCGCGACGTCCGCGATCAGCGCCTTGCCGACGCCGTCGGTGAGCGCCATGTAGATGCCGTAGATCGCGAATGCGGGCCAGATCGTCGTCGAGCTAGCGAGCGCGAACATCGCGTAGACCACCGCGTAGATCGCCCAGCCGATCGCGATGAGCTTCCAGCGTCCGAAGCGATCGCTGAGCACACCCGCCGGGTACGAGATCGCGGCGTAGAGCACGTTGTACATCGCGTATGCGACCACCACCATCCACGGCGAGAGCCCGGTGTTGCGGGCGCGCAACAGCAAGAACGTGTCGCTCGAGTTCGCGAGCGAGAAGATCAGCAGGATCGTGATGACCTTCCAATAGGCGGCCGGCAGCTTCCATCCCGTGGTCGGCGCCGCGACCTGCGCGGGCGCGGGCTCGCGCGGCTCCGTGATCAAGAACGTGAGGACGACCGAGCCGAGCCCGAGCACACCCGCGATCGCGAAGATCACGCGGTACGGGTGCGGGTCGGTACTCGGTGCGCCGGTGCCGTTCGGCGTGCCGCTGAACCACCACAGGAGGACCGCCGCGCCCAGCACACCGACGATCGCGCCGGCAGTATCCATCGCGCGCTCGAGTCCGAATGCGCGGCCGCGTTGCTCGGGCGAGATGACATCCGCGATCAGCGCATCGCGTGGGCTGCCGCGGAAGCCTTTGCCCATGCGATCGACGGCGCGCCCGAACATCACGAGCGGCCACGACGACGCGAACACGAGGATCGCCTTGCCGACGACCGGCAACGCGTAGCCGAGCCTCACCCACGGCACGCGACGCCGAAACCGATCGCTGCGGATGCCAGCCCACGCGATCACGAGTGCGACCACCGCTTGCTGGACGCCTTCGATCCAGCCGAGATCCGTGGCCGTCGCACCGAGCACCGCGACGATGAACAGCGGCAACAGCGGATAGATCATCTCGGTCGAGATGTCGTTGAGGAACGAGACGGATCCGAGGAGCCAGACCTGGCGTGGGAGTTTGGCGCTCATCGAGCTCGTGGGACGATCATCTAGTCCTTGACGTTAGAGAAACGTGAGCCGAGAAGCGAGGCGCTCGCGCACGTCGCACGGTCCGGGTGCGCGCCTGACCTGCAAGAAAGCGCTACCACTCGCGCTCGTTCTGTACGCCACGGCCCCGTTCGCGCGCTGCGGTGACCTCGGGAACCTGTGCGCCCAGAGGCATCGTCGCTGCACGCTTCCACGCTCATGGGGACCGACATCTTGTCGTTATTACATCGAGACCACGAGGACCTCGAGAAGGGACTCCTCACGTTGCTCGATCGTACGAAATCGATCGGTCAAATTCGCACCGCGCTCGACGGAGTTCGGCTGGGGCTGACTGCCCACGTCGAGGCCGAGGACATCGTGTTCTCGGTGGCTCTCTCGAAAGGGCATTCTCGCGATTCGCTCGGTACCCTGATCCGAAGCGGGGCCGAGGCCCATCGCCAACAAGAGCTCGCACTCGCTGCACTCGTGGTCACCGCCCTCGGCGCGCGCGCGTGGTTCACGCGTGCGGCTACGCTCCTCGGCCTCGTGCATGACCACGCCGCCCATGAAGAAAGGTACGTGTTGCCCGCGATCCGCGAGCTCGCCCCCGACGTGTATCCGACCCTCGCTGGCCTGTTCGCGACCGAGCGGCTGCGCCAGCTCTCGATGCTTCTACCCTCGACGCCCGTCTACATCGCGGATCTGGCCAGAAGCTAGAGCTCGATCTGGAGGCCGAGTTCGACGACGCGGTTCGGCGGCAAGTTGAAGAACGCGGTCGGCGGGCGCGAATTGCGCGCCAGGAAGGAGAACAACACTTTTCGCCAGCGTGCCATCGGAGCGCGCCCGCTGGTCAGCAGCGTCTGGCGACCGAGGTAGTACGTGGTGTCGGCCGAGTTCACGGTCAGGCCCTTCTTCTCGCAGCGCTGGAGGATGCGAGGCACGTTGGGCTGTTGCATGAAGCCGACGTTCGCGAGCACGCGATAGAAGCCCTGGCCGAGCTCGCGCACGGCGAGTGATTGGTTGCCGACCGCGAATGGGAAGTTCTGCGTCACGATCGAGAGCAGTACGACCTGCTTGTGCAGCACCTTGTTGTGCTTGACGTGGTGGAGCAGCACGTTCGGCATGCCCTCGGAACCCGACGACATGAACACGGCGGTGCCCGACACGCGAGGCAGCGGCGTCTCGGCGATGTCCGCGAGGAACATATCGTCCGGAATGCTGCCGCTCTCCATCGCGCGCGACAGCTCGCGGCGGCCGCGCCACCAGGTGGTCATCACGACGAACACCGCCGCACCGACGGCGAGCGGGAACCAACCGCCAGCGGCGATCTTGACGATGTTCGCGCTGAAGAACGACAGATCGATCGCGATGAACGGAATGAACAGCGCGAGCGCCGCGGTCAGCGAGTACCCCCAGTTGTTGCGACACACCAGGAAGTACAGGAACGATGTGATGCCCATCGTGCCGGTCACAGCGATGCCGTACGCGGCGGCGAGGCTCGAGCTCGACTTGAATGCGATGACGAGCGCGACACACGCGACCATCAGCGCGTAGTTGACCTCGGGGATGTAGATCTGGCCTTCGGCCTTCGACGAGGTGTGGACGACCGTCACGCGCGGCGCGTAGCCGAGCTGGACCGCCTGGTTCGTGAGCGAGAACGCACCGGAGATCAGCGCTTGCGACGCGATGATCGCGGCGAGCGTCGCGAGGATCACCATCGGGACGAGGAATGGGCCACCGCTGACGAGATCGTAGAACGGGTTCGAGACCTTCGTTCCCTTCTCGAGGAACAGCGCGCCCTGGCCGAAGTAGTTGAGCAACAGGCCCGGAAACACGACGAGCGTCCAAGCGATCCGGATCGGCCGCTTACCGAAGTGACCCATGTCGGCGTAGAGCGCCTCGCCACCGGTGATGCACAGGACGACCGAGCCGAGTAGCAAGAAGCCCTTCAGGTGGCCATCGAGCAAGAACTTCACGCCGTAGTGCGGGCTCATCGCCATCAGGATGCTCGGGTGCTTGAGGATGAACGGGACGCCCGCGGCGCCGATACACACGAACCACAGCAGCATGATCCAGCCGAACACCCTGCCGATCCGGTGCGTACCCATCCGCTGGACCATGAACAGCAGGATCAGGATCGTGACCGAGATCGGGACGATCAGATGGCCGATGCCGGGGTTCACTTCGGTCAGGCCCTCGACCGCGCCGAGCACCGAGACGGCGGGCGTGATCACGCCATCACCGTAGAGCAGGCCCGCGCCGAACAGCGCGAGCAGGATCGGGATCGCGAGCCGCGTCCGGTTCGTGTTGCGCTTGTTGTCGACGAGCGCCGCGAGCGCCAGGATGCCGCCTTCGCCCTTGTTGTCGGCGCGCAGCACGAACACCAGGTACTTGACGATGACGACGAGGACGAGCGCCCAGAAGAACAGCGAGATGACGCCGAACACGTTCGCGGCATCGGCCGGCGACACCGCGTGTTCCTTGTCGGGCGCGATCGAGAGGCACTCGGCGAGGGCGTACAGCGGTGAGGTGCCGATGTCGCCGTAGACCACGCCGAGCGCACCGAGAGAGAGCCACGCTAGCTCCTTCTTGTTCGTCGGGTTGTGGTGGGAGTGGTGCGCGGCCGCCGCCCGGTGTCCCGTGCCATCGGGGCGATGCGCGCCCGATGCGTTTGCAGCTGGCGTGGGGTCGATCGTCACGTGTGTCGGACCGTGGGTATCACGGGCGGATCTTCCGATCCATCGGTGGCCTCTCGGTGCGATGGCTGGAGGGCCGACGAATCGAGGCGAATCCAGGGGTTGACAGCGCGGACAACCCTCGGTACCGACGATGCTTGGTGCGCCACTGGGTCCCGGCGATTCGCAGCACCTACGGGTTGCTGCTCTTGGTGTTGTTCGCACTCTCGTGTGACCAGCTCTCGCCGCAGCTGTCGGCCTCGGCGAGCCACGATCCGGGTGTCGGGCCGATCGTCATCGGCCACTACGGTTCGATGACCGGCTCCGAGGCGACCTTCGGCCAGTCGACGGACAAGGGTGTCAGGCTCGCCCTCAAAGAGCGCAACGCGAAAGGCGGGGTCCGGGGCCGGCCGGTCGAGCTCGTCACGCTGGACGATGCGGGCAAGTCGCAAGAGGCCGGCACCGTGGTGACGCGCCTGATCACCAAGCACCATGTCCGCGCCGTGCTCGGCGAGGTCGCATCGAGCCTCTCGAAGGCCGGCGGTGCGGTCGCGCAGGCCTATCACGTGCCGATGATCGCGCCCTCGTCGACGAACGAGAGCGTCACGAAGATCGGCAACATGATCTCGCGGGTCTGCTTCATCGATGGGTTTCAGGGCTACGTCGTGGCGCGGTTCGCTCGCTCCAACCTCAAGGCGCAGCGCATCGGCATCTTGTACGACCAGCAACAGGCGTACTCGACCGGCCTCGCGACCGAGTTCAGCAAAGCGTTCCGCGCACTCGGTGGCACGATCACGACCACCCAGTCGTACGCGGGCGGTGATGTCGAGCTCTCCGCGCAGTTGCAACGCTTGAAGGACACGAACCCCGAGGCGATCTTCTTGCCGGGCTACTACACCGATGCCGGCAACATCGCCAAGCAAGCCCGCAAGCTCGGCATCACGGTGCCGTTCCTCGGCGGCGATGGCTGGGATTCCGAGAAGCTGTCCGAGATCGGCGGCGACGCGATCGAGGGCAGCTACTACGCGAACCACTACTCGTTCGAGGAGACCCGGCCGGCGGTGCAAGAGTTCGTCGCGAAGTTCAAGGCCGAGTACGGCGCGGTGCCCGATGGCCTCGCGGCGCTCGGCTACGACGCCGCCCTCGTGCTGTTCGATGCGATGGAGCGCGCGAAGTCGCTCGATGGCAATGACCTCGCCGCAGCGATCGCCGAGACCAAGAACTTCCCCGCGGTCACCGGCACGATCACGCTCGACAAAGATCGCAACCCAGTGAAGTCGGCGGTCGTGCTCAAGGTGGTCAACGGCAAGCCGCACTACGAGGCGACGATCCTGCCGCCGACCGAACCCCTGCCGGAGATCAAGGATGTCGCCGATACCGGCGGCGACAAGGACGCGGGCCTCGCGACGAAGCTACTCCAGATGCTCGTCAACACGCTCGCGCTCGGTGCGCTCTACGCCCTGATCGCGCTCGGCTACACGCTGGTCTACGGCGTGCTGCGGTTCATCAACTTCGCGCACTCCGATGTGTTCACGTTCGGTGCGTGGATCTCGTTCACGTTCGCCGGCTGGTTCGGGTGGTCCAAGTCGCCACCGGCGGCCGCGTTGCCGATCATCCTCGTGCTCGCGATGCTGATCAGCGCTGCGCTCGGCGTGACGATCGAGCGGCTCGCCTATCGGCCGCTGCGCAAGGCGCCGCGGCTCAACGTGTTGATCACCGCGATCGGCGTGTCGCTGCTGCTGCAGAACGTCGGCACGTTGTCGTGGGCGTTCGGTCCGAACCCACAGCACATGCCGCCGCTCGTCCACGATGCTTCGGTCGCGACGATCGCGGGTGTGCACTTCCGCGTCGTCGACATCACGGTGTTCACGCTCGCACTCGCCCTCGTCGCGGCGCTCCAGTGGCTGGTCTACAAGACCAAGCTCGGTCGCGCGATGCGCGCGGTCTCGTTCGACGAGCGCACGGCCTCGCTGATGGGCATCAACGTCGATCGCGTCGTCACGATCACGTTCGCGGTCGGCTCGGCGCTCGCCGCGGCGGGCGGGTTGCTATTCGCACTCAAGTACGAGGCGTTGCAGATCACCGCGGGCTCGCAGTGGGTGCTGCTCGGGCTCACCGCGTTCGTCGCCGCGGTGGTCGGTGGCATCGGCGATGTCCGCGGCGCCGCCGTCGGTGCGCTCCTGATCGCGGCGGTCCAGGAGTTCGGCTCCGCGTACTTCTCGACCCAGCTCCGCGATGTCTACGTGTTCGGGGTGTTGATCATCGTATTGCTCGTGAAGCCGAACGGCCTCTTCGGTCGTCACGTGGTGGAGAAGGTATGAGCGAGCGACCCAAAGCGAGCGATTTGTGATCAACCTCGCCGAACGCGTCGCGCGCTATCGCCCGGCCGCGTCGGTTGCGTTCCTGCGATCCGTGTATCCGCTCGTGATCGGCTTCGCGATCGCGTGGTTCCTGCAGGAGCTCCTCGCGCCGCTGCTCGGCCCGTTCCCGGCGAAGCTCGTGCTCGATATCGGCATCGCGATCGTGCTCGCTTCGTCGCTCAACATCGTCAACGGCTTCGGCGGTCAGTTCTCGATCGGCCACGCCGGCTTCATGATGGTCGGTGGGTACGCGTGCGCGTGGCTGACCTATTACGGCTCGATCCAGCTGTGGGGCTCGCCGGAGCTCCACGGTGGGTTCCTCGGCAGTGGTGATCTGTTGTTCCTCGTCGGTTGCGTGCTCGGTGGCACGCTCGCGGCGCTCGCGGGCCTGGTCGTCGGCTTGCCGTCGCTGCGGTTGCGCGGTGACTACCTCGCGATCGTGACGCTCGGGTTCGGCGAGATCGTGCGCGTCCTGGTCCAGCAGACCGGGGACGTTCAGTACAAAGAAGACGTGAAGGGGATGGCGTCGACGGTCGGCAAGCTCGGCGGCAGCCTCGGCTTCGGTGGCGTGCCGACGTACACGCGGATCTTCTACGTCTACGTGTTCGTCGCGATCGTGTTGATCGTCGCGTATCGCCTGAAGACCTCGTCGAAGGGACGCCAGCTGCTCGCCGTACGCGAGAACGAGGTCGCGGCCGAGGCGATGGGCATCAACACCGCGCGCGTGAAGGTCACCTCGTTTGTCACCGCCGCGTTCTTCGCGGGCATCGGCGGCGGGCTGTTCGCGCACGAGCTCGGCACCACGCTCAACCCGCGCGAGCTCGGGTTCCAGAAATCGATCGACCTCGTCATCATGGTCGTGCTCGGCGGCATGGGCTCGATCACCGGCGTCGTATGTGCCGCGATCGCGCTCACCATCATGCCCGAGCTGTTCCGCAGCTTCTCCGATTATCGGATGCCGGTGTACGCGCTCGCGCTGATCATCGTGATGATCGTACGCCCGCAAGGGCTCTTCGGAATTCGCGAGCTGTGGGACCTCGGCGTGTGGAAGCGCTACGTCGCGCCGCTGTTCGGCAAACCGAAGCGCTCGGTCGCGGCCCCGACACCCCCGATCTCCACGACATCCACGACAGAGAAAGCAAAGCCGGGCCTCGATCCGACCGATAAGGAGGATCTCGAATGACCGCCGCGTTGGAAGCGAGGAACCTCTCGCTCGCGTTCGGAGGGCTCAAGGCCGTGAGCGAGCTCTCGCTCGTGCTCGAGCCCAAGAGCCTGTGCGGGTTGATCGGACCCAACGGCGCGGGCAAGACCACGGTGTTCAACCTGCTCACCGGCGTGTATCAGGCCGATACCGGCGACATCCTCCTCGGTGGCGAGCGGATGAATGGCAAGAAGCCCTCGCTGATCGCGCAAGCGGGCCTCGCACGCACGTTCCAGAACATCCGGCTGTTCGGCGAGCTCAGCGTGCTCGACAACGTGCGCACCGCCGCCGGCGTCCGCGCGAAGAGTGGCCTGTGGCGGAGCCTCCTGCGTACGCCGCTCTACGTCGCCGAGGAGCGAGCGATCGTCGAGCGCTGCACCGAGCTGCTCGATGTCCTCGGCATCGCGCATCGTGCGCACGAGCAAGCGAAGAGCTTACCGTATGGCGATCAGCGACGGCTCGAGATCGCGCGCGCGCTCGCGACCGAGCCGAAGGTGCTGCTGCTCGACGAGCCCGTCGCTGGCATGAACACGCAGGAGAAGCACGAGATGCGCTCGTTGATCGAATCGCTGCGCGAGCAGTTCGGCGTGTCGATCCTCTTGATCGAGCACGACATGGGGCTCGTGATGGAGATCTGCGAGCACATCACCGTGCTCGATCACGGCGTCACGATCGCGGCGGGCACACCCGACTCGATCCAGTCGGATCCGAAAGTCATCGAGGCGTATCTCGGCGCGCCGGACGAAGCTGCCGAGGGTGCAGCGTAATGGCCCTTCTGGAAGTCGACAACATCGACGTTCACTACGGTGGCATCCACGCGCTCAAGGGCGTGAGCTTCTCCGTCGACGAGGGCCAGGTCGTCACGCTGATCGGCGCGAACGGCGCGGGCAAGAGCACGGTCCTGCGCGCGATCAGCGGGCTCGTGAAGCCGAGCAAGGGCTCGGTCAAGTTCGCGGGGAGGTCGATCACGGGTCTGCCGGCGCACGAGATCGTGGCGCTCGGCATGGCGCACGTGCCGGAAGGCCGCGGCATCTTCTCGAACCTCACGGTCGACGAGAACCTCCAGCTCGGTGCGTTCCTGCGCAACGACAGCGCAGGGATCGCGAAGGATCGCGCGCGTGCCCTCGAGCTGTTCCCGCGCCTCGCCGAACGCTTGGGCCAGAATGCCGGCACGCTCTCGGGTGGCGAGCAGCAGATGCTCGCGATCGCGCGCGCTCTCCTCACCCGGCCGAAGCTGCTGCTCCTCGACGAGCCCTCGCTCGGGCTCGCACCGCAGGTCGCCCAGCTGATCTTCAAGATCGTGCGTCAGATCCAGAGCGAGGGCACGACGATCCTCCTGGTCGAGCAGAACGCGCATCAGGCGCTCAAGGTCGCGACGACCGGGCACGTCCTCGAGGTGGGCAGGCTGGCGCACTCCGGGCCCGCTGCCGAGCTCGCGCGCGACGACAAGATTCGCAAAGCCTACCTCGGCGTGCACTGACGGACGAGCGAGCTACCTCGTCACCCACGACCGACGAACATCGGGATCAGGCGGTCTCGGGCGAGCGAGAGTTGCGGGAGGCGATGGCCGTCACCCTGGATCGGACGTGTCCAGTCGACCGCGCCGGAGCTCAGTTGGACGAAGGCATCCTCGCCGCCGCCGATCACGCTCGTACCGTCGGTCGCGAGCGACGAGATCGCGGAGGCGTTGTACTCGAGCATCGCCACGTGTTGCGCGTTCGAGTACCACTCGCCGTGCACGAACGCGATCTCTCCGTCGGGACCGATCGCGCGGGCGAGGACGCCGTAGAAGTCGCCAACGAGGTTCGCGAACGAGCGGCGACGAGAGCAAGATGCTTCATGCCCACGATCAGCATCAGCAGCAAGCGTACCAGCCCGACCGACGTGTGATCTAGCGAGGTTCCTGCGCGTGCGGCGACGGAACTTCGAGAGCGCCCTGACGCAAATGTCTTGCATCGCCATCTCGGCGTACACTGAGTCGGCATGGCCGCCCACGACCTAGCTGCTCACGCCCATCACGAAGCGGAGGAGCTACACAACAAGAGCGGCGAGCGCCGGACGCGCTGGGTCGTGCTCATCACGGCGATGATGATGATCGGCGAGCTGATCTGGGGCTCGTACACGAACTCGATCGCACTCAAGGCCGACGGCTGGCACATGGGCACGCACGTCGGCGCGCTCGGGCTCACGCTCGTCGCGTACTGGTACGCGCGAACGCGCGCGAGCAATGACACGTTCAGCTTCGGGACCGGCAAGGTCTACGCCCTCGCGGGCTACACCAGCGGCGTCTTGCTCGCGCTCGTCGCGTTCTACATGGCGTACGAAGGCGGCGAGCAGCTGCTCAACCATCACGCGACCGATTACAACGATGCGCTACCGGTCGCGATCCTCGGGCTCGTCGTGAACCTCGTCTCGGCGAAGCTCCTCGGTCATCAACATCACTACGGTGAGGACCATGATCACGGTCATGATCACGGTGATGACCACGATCATGATCATCACGATCACAACGGCGACGTCCCGGCGAAGGCCGCGGCCGGCACCCTCGATTTCAATCTGCGCGCCGCGTACATCCACATCATCGCCGACGCGATGACCTCGCTGCTCGCGATCGGAGCGCTCGCGGCCGGCAAGTTTGCCGGCATCTGGTACTTCGATCCGCTGATGGGCTTCATCGGCGGCGGCGTGATCGTGTGGTGGGCGATCAGCTTGTGCAAGCAAGCCGGTCGGCAGCTGCTCGACGTGACGTCATCGCCAACGTGCGAAGGTGTCGTGCGCGGCAAGCTCGAAGCGATCGACGACGTGCGTGTGGCCGATCTCCATGTCTGGGATCTCGGCCCGGGGCGCCGCAGCTGCATCGTGTCCCTCGTGACCGCGACGCCGCGCGACATCGACTTTTATCGTGACACGGTGCTCGCCGCGCTCGAAGTCGCTCACCTCACGATCGAAGTGCATCGCTGCGCCCTCGCTCACACGGGTGGCGAGGCGCATTCGCACGACGAGGGTGGGGCTCACACTGCGCACGCGCACGAGCACTGACCACGATCGGTTGCAGGTTTAGCAGCACACATCGCGCAAACCAGCGCGCATGACGAGGCTCCGGGTGGTCTGACCCTTGCTGTAGGGACCTTGGTGCGGTCCTTACTGATTTCTGTATTAGTCTTGATCGGTTGCACCGATTCCCCCATCGCTCCGCAGGAGCTGTCGGACCTCGATCAGAGCGTCACCGTCTGCGCGACCGGGGCGACGATCGAGGGCATCGACGTCTCCGTGTTCCAGGGCACGATCGATTGGGCCAAGGTCAAGGCCGATGGCGTCGTCTACGCGCTCATCCGCGTGTCGGATGGGCTCAATACGCCGGACTCGCAGTTCGTGGCGAACTGGGCCAACTCCCGCACCGCGGGCGTGATCCACGGCGCGTATCAATTCTTCGAGCCCTCGCAGGATCCGATCGCGCAGGCCGACATGATGCTCGCGAAGACCGGACCGCTGCAGCCCGATGACCTGCCACCGATGATCGACGTCGAGTCCAGCGATGGCCTGTCGCCGGCAGCCGTCGCCGCGGCGGTGACCAAGTGGATCGCGCATGTCAAAGCCAAGACCGGTCGTGATCCGATCGTCTACACCGGCTTTTACTTCTGGCGCGACAGCGTCGGTGGCGCGAACGTGCTGCCATCACCGCTGTTCCACGCGCAGTACACGACGGCTGCGTGCCCGACCATCGCGGACCCGTGGACCACGTGGGCGCTCTGGCAATACACCTCGAGCGGCGCGATCAACGGCATCGCCGGCAATGTCGATGTCGATCGCTTCAACGGGACGCAGGCGCAACTCCTAGCGATGCTCGGTCCGCCGGGCAACTGCGGCGACGGCACGTGCTCGGCCGGCGAGAGCACGGTCTCGTGCCCCGAGGATTGCGGACCGTGCGCGACGATCGACACCGCCGGTGGCGAGATCGACGACCGCGATGCGTGCTTCGAAGGGGGCGGTCCCGCGACGTACATGCGCCAGGTCACCGACGCGGGTGAGAAGGGCGGCCTGACCTGGACGCACGCGACGGCCGCCGCGACCGAAGACAACTACGGCACGTGGAACCTCTACTTCGCGACCGCAGGTCACTACCAGCTCGAGGTCTACACCGCGGCTGCGTACGCGCAATCGAAGCAGGCGAAGTACGTCGTCCACGCGGGTGACCCGATGGCCCAGCTCGCCGATCAAACCGCGGTCGTCGATCAGAGCGCGACGGATGGCTGGCAAACGGTGGGCGAGTACGACTTCGCGGCCGGCGGTCATCAGTACATCCATCTCGGCGACAACACCGGTGAGGCCGAGGCGACCAACACGCAGCTCGTATTCGATGCGATCCGGCTGACACCGACCGACGGTGCGAACTCCGACGGCTCGGGCTCGGGCTCCGGTGCCTCACCGGGCGGTCGCGCAGGCTGCAACGCGACCGGTAGCTCGGGTGGCGCGCTGACGTTCGGGCTCGTGCTCGGCCTGGCCGCGTTCCGCCGTCGTCGCCGTTAGTCAACCTGTCGCGATTCTCGCATTCCTCGTCGAGATCGTTACCGAAACGGTTCAGTCGTTGCTGTTCGGGCGCGAGTTGCCGCGGCGGCGCTTGGCGCCCCCGATCGCGGTGGGGGTGACGGCGGCGTTCATAGTCGGCGCGCCGATCATGAGGTGACCGGCGTCGTTGTCGAGATCCTCGCCGCGGATGTTGTTCTTGCCTTGCGACGCGACGGTGTGCGCGCAGCGGCTGACCTCGGCGACCAGCTCGCGCGAGTTGCCGGGCCACGGCCGGAGCAGGCACATCTCGATCAGCGTCGAGTGAATCTGCAGCGCGGGCTCGGCCGTGCGGACGGCTTCGTGGACGAGGAACGCCATCTCGTCGGGCCGATCGCGCAACGGTGGCATCAGGATCGTCTGACCGGTGAGCTTCTGCGCGAGATCGGTCGGGATGCCGAGGTGCTCGAGGCTCATCACCGCGGTGGTGACGAACCGCATGTCGGGCCGCGTCTCGAGCAGCTTCGCGAGCGTCGCGACGTTGGCCGAGCCGAGCTTGCCGACCTGCTCGAGGATCAGGGTCTCGACCTTCGCGTTCGCGACGCGCTCGAGCGGCACGGCCTGGATCGTCGGATTGAAATCGGCCTTTTGCTTACCGCGCACGGCGGCGTAGCCGCGTGCCATCCGGCCCTTGCCACTGCCGGGCTCGCCGATGACCAGGAGGTTCTTGCCGGCTTGTGCGGCGTGTTCCATCTGCGCCCACAGCGCGTGCGTGCTCGCACCGATGATCGCGTCGTGACGGTTCTCGATCGTCGAACCTTCGAACTTGCGAATGTCTTCGAGCAGCACCGAGACCGTGCGACCGGTGCGCACGACCGAAGGCGGCGTGACCGTGACTTCGCGATCGACCAGCGCGTGGCCACCGGCATAGGTGCCATTGCGGCTGCCGAGATCCGTGACCGCGTAGCGCTTGTCTTTCCAGACCACGCGCGCGTGTTGCCGGCTGATCCGATCATCGGAGGTCGCTTGCAGGAGCTCGCGACCGATGATGAGACCCGTGGGAGAAACGCGATGCACCTGGACCGTTGGCTGCGCGCCACTCCACACGATCACCACGCCTGGAACGGCGCCCGGCGCGCCAGCTGGCGCCTGTGAGGCAGTGGGCCCTTCCGGCATCGTCGTGGAACAGTATACCCGCCCCAAGGAACGGATCAGGGGTACAAACCCGGCCGATGTCGTCGGTCGTGACGTTCGATGCCGGCATGACCCTGGTCGAGCTGGACCTTGACTTCCTCGCTCGCCGGCTCGCAGAGCGAGGGCTCTTCCGCGAACCCGAGACCTTACGCGCGGCTGCGCCCGAGGCCTGGTGCCGCTACGACGATCGGGTCGATCTGTATGCCAAGGCAGGGGGGGCCCACGGGCGGCTCTGGCACGACCTCATGGCCGACATCATTGGCGATGCGGATCCCGCGGTCATCGACTGGCTGTGGGCACAGCAGCCAACCGCAAACCTGTTTCGGGCTCAGATCACCGACATGGTGGAGCTCGCAAGGTCCCTTCACGCGCGCGGCGTGCGGACCGCGGTGCTGTCGAACTCTGAAGGCGGGCTCGCGGGCCTGTTGGCCGAGGTGGGCATCGCCGATGCGTTCGACGTGATCGTCGACTCGGGGCGAATCGGCATGGAGAAACCGGATCCCGCGATCTTCGCCTACACGCTCGCGCAGCTCGGAGTCGCAGCAGGCACGCCCGCGATCCACATCGGCGATTCGTGGTCCGCCGATATTGCGGGTGCACTCGCCTCGGGCTGGCGTGCGATCTGGTACGGCCGGCGCGCGGTGACGGTCGAAGACCCGCGCGTCGCGTGCGCGCACGATGCGAAGGGGACCGCGGCGGCGCTTCAGCGCTTCCGCGTGTAGAACGACGCGAGCAGGCAGCCGGGGACGGCCGAGAACGCGACCAGCGTGTACGCGATCGTGCGCACGAACGCGCTGACCGGTGCGAGCTGCGCGGCGGTTGGTTTTTTTCCGAGCGTGGGCAGGATTGCGAGGTGCGAGATCGCGGCGACGGCGAGATCTGCGGCGAGGATGATCGCGAGGATCACGGCGAGTTCCTTCGCGTGCGCGCGCACGATCGCCGCGCTGTCGGCGAGCGCGGCCGGCAACGGATCGGCGAGCCGCTCGCTCGCGCCGGTGAGCGAGAACGAGCCCAGCAGCAAAAAACCGGGCACGACAACCGCAACCATGCCGAGCACGATCGCCGCGAGCACGACCGCGATCGGGACCGCGGCGCGCAGCACGTTGCGAACCCCGGCGACGAGTGCGGCGACTTGCGAGAGCTCTCGCCCGGCCGCGACCGCGCGGACCATCGGCGCGGCGGCGGCGACGAGCACGAGCTGGAACACCCATGCGAACGCCGCGAGTAGCCACCCGACATGCAGCTGCGAGCGCGCATTCGCGAGATCGACGGCCGGTCGGATGCGCGCACCGGTCAGCACGAACACGATCATCACGGCCGCCGTGATCAGCGTGAGCGGTGCGACGTACCGCATCCACGTTCGGAGCGTGAGGGCTAGCAAGCGAGCTATCGTACACACATGCAGGCCGCGTTGCTCGTCGCGATCTACGCAGACCCGGCAAGCGATCAAGCACGGGCGGTCGACGCGGACTGCGCGCGAAGAAGCGCTGCTGTGGTTCTCGCGCGACGCGAGCGGTCGGTTCGGCGAGCTGCGCCGGTTACCGCGCAATCAGCTCTCGAAGCTGCACTTCGATCCGCACACCGGCGAGCACGCGCAGATCGTGCGCGACGGCCTACGCCAGCATCAGGTTGCTCTAGCGCGTCCGGAAGCACTGCCCCGAATCGGCGTTTCTGGTCGAGCCCGATCAGGGTCGTGCTAGCGGGTCCAGATCTCGAGCCGCCCGCGCACACCACCGAGATCGATCGGCGTCCAGAAGCCGCGGCGCAGCTGCAGGGCTTCGGCGACCGGCGACGTCTGCTTCGGCGCGGGCGTGATCCACACCAGCCGACCACCGCGCGTGAGCCGGCGCGCGATCACCGGCAACATCTCGACGAGCAGCGCCGCTGCATCGACCTGCACGCGGCTCCCGAGTGGTGGGTTCGTGATGATCAGCTCGCAATCTTCGCTGCCCTCGGCGGCGCGCGAATCACCGCGCACGAGCGTCGCCGTGAGGTTCGCACCGTCGAGGTTTTGCTTGGCGGCGGCGAGCGCGCGCTCGTCGAGGTCGTGGCCCGCGAGCGAGCGCACCACGAATCGCTTCGCGACTTCGATCAGCTCGAGCCCGGAGCCTACGAAGGGATCCCACACGCGATCGCCCTTGCGTGGCTCCGCGACCTTCGCGAGCGCGGCGGCGACCGTTGGATGCGAGGCCGCCGGCACGTCAGCCGAGCGATACGCGAAGCGCGGATCGGCTGCGCGGCGCGGGACGAGCTCGAGGGCGGTCGCATCGGCGATCCGGACGTCCCACGTCGTCGCGGTCGGATCGTTGACGAGCTCCGGCGCGGCCGCCGTGACATCGCGCGCGACGCGCCACACCACCGCGCGCTGCTTGCCCTCGGGCAACTCCAACCGCCAGCGGATCGGACCGTTCGTCCACGCCGCGAGTAACGCGCGAGTCCCAGGCGCCGTGAGCCCAGCAATGATCGACGCCGCGAGCGCCGTCCCTTCGCCCGCCGGCCGCGGCACGCGAATGCCGGCGGTCGCCCACAAGCGCGCTGCGTAGAGCGTGCCCCACGGTGTCGCGAGCGTGATGTGGGCCGCGTGGTCGCCTTCCGCGACGGCCTCGATCTGCAGGGCGCGCAGCTCGTCGACGAGCAGGCCCGCGAGGCCGGGCTTGCAGTGCAGCACGACCGCGAGCGGACTCGGCGGCGCGACATCGGTGCGCACCTCGGAGTCCTCGCCGCGCTTCGCGCCACGATCGGCCACGAGCAGCGCGCGATCGCGGCGCCGCTCGAGCTCGGCGTCGCCCATCGGCTCGAGCGCACGCAGGCGCTCGAGCGCCGAGTCGCCACCGAGCTTGCCGAGTGCCTCGGCGAGCGTGCGGCGCTCGTCGGGTGGAACGTCGCTCGCATCCCAGCGCGCGATCACCGCGTCGCGCACGTGATCGGGCGGCGACCCGAGCTTGCCGAGCGCGCTGATCGCGGCGCGGCGCACGCGCGCTGCGGGATGAGCCGGAGGGGTGAGGTAGGCGAGCAGGCGTGCGAGCGCCGCGTCGTCGCCTTTGCGCGCGAACAGGCCGAGTGCCTGGATCGTCGCGGCGTGTGCGCCTTCGGCCACGATGCCCGCATCGAGCGCGCGTTCGATCGCGACCCGGCCTGGTTCGCCAAGCCCGACGAGGACCGCCTGCGCGTGGCCGACGGTGACTTCGTCGTCGCCGGCCAAGAGCGCGACGATCGCTGGAGCGTCTTTGACAGACGGCGTGAAGTTCGGCTTCGCGAGCGCCGCAACGAGGTCGAAGTCAGGTGCACGCGCCATCGCAGCGCATCCTACTCGCTCACGACGACGTAGCGACCGTAGCCGTCGGCGATCCGCTGTCCTACAGCCGCTACAACTTCCAGGTCCACGGAATCGCGAGTCGCAGCGACGCGACGATACCGACCGTGAGCACGATGATCGTCGTCCACATCGCGATGCAAAACTTCACACCCCGATCACCGGCGCCGTCGTTTTCGGGCTCGGGCTCGGGCTCGGGCTCGGCGCCGGCTCGGGCTCAGCGCCGGCTCTTCTTGCGCGCGGCCTTCTCGTTCTTGCGCTTCTCGCGTGCCTTCTGACGATCGCTCGAGCGCACCTGACCGACGACGCCCTTGCTGCCGGGAGGCGTGAAGCCCTTCGGCATGCCTGGGATGTTGCCCGGCAACCCACCGGGCAAGCCGGGCATGCCGGGCATCGAGAAGCCTTCAGGCAGCCCACCACCGGCGCCCATCAGCGCGCCGATATCCATGTTCGCGAGCTTCTTCATCTGACCGAACTGTTTGAGGCCCGGAATCTTGCCCATCAAGCCGGTCGACGCGCCGAGCTGCACCATCATCTGGCGCATCTGGGCGAACTTCTGGAGCAGCTCTTTGACCTCGACCTCGGTCCGGCCCGAGCCCTTCGCGATGCGCTTGACTCGACCCGGATGGAAGTCGGCGCGGCGGCGCTTGCTCTGCTTGCCGCCCGTCGTCGCGAACTCTTCCCAGGTCGTGGCGACGAACACCTGCGGATCGATCCGCTCTTCGATCGTCATCGACGAGATCATCGCTTCGATCTTGGTGAGCTCGCGATCGTCGAGGTTCACGCCCTCGGGGAGCTGGCCCATCATCGGCAGCTTCGCGAAGAGATCCTTGAGCGATCCCATCTTCTGGATCAGCCGGATCTGCTCGAGGAAGTCCTGCATGTCGAACTTGCCCTTGAGCATGCGAAGGGCGTCTTCTTCC